>JBCBZB010000042.1:0-41765 GCA_039815565.1 Planctomycetota bacterium | reverse complement strand
ATTCCCCTGGCATTGGCAGGTCATTGCGCGACCTGAAGAGCCCGAGCGACCGGGAGGACGGCCGCCGCCAACTCTCGAGGCTTCCAGGGCGTCGTCCGCTCACTCAGCGTCTGGCCCTTGAGCAGTCGCATCGCGAGGAAGAGGAAACCATCGGCCTCTCCCGCCTCGAAGACCGGAACGATGTTCGGGTGCTCGAGCGACGCCGTGATGCGGGCCTCGCGGCGGAATCGCTCGCGCCGCGTAGGGCTCCCCGCGAGGTGCTGCCGCAGGACCTTCAGCGCAACCGGTCGCCCCAGAGGCTCCTGCGTCGCGACGTAGACATCGCCCATGCCACCGCCACCGATCCAGCGATGGAGCACGAAGTCTCCGATGCGCTCCGCCGGGACCGGCCGAGGCCCTCCGCGATTCTCAGGACTCGCATGGTGCCCGAGCACCTCGCTCTCGAGCTCGACGAGCCGCTCAATGCGCGGCCGAAGCTCGGGATGTTCGGCGCAGAGATCGTCGAGGGAGATCGGCTCCCCTGCCTCGATCGCGTCGAACCATCGGCCGAGGAGTTCCTCGACCAGCTGCCCAGAATCGTGAGTAGGCGAGCTCATGGGCTCGGAAGTGAATGCCCTCGGCGCCGCGGGGCGAGCTCGCCCATCGTGCCACCCACGAGCGATCGCCGACTCGTCTGGATGAGGCCGACGCGCACCCGAGAGTCCGATTGGCTCAGAAGGGCCAGATCACCCACCAGGACGGCACCTTGAGATACTGAGCAACCGTCAGCGGCGTCGAAGGTTCCTCCTCGGCTTGGGCGAGTTCGAGCACGATCGGCGTCGCCCCGACAGCCGAATACCAGCGAATCGAAAAGTCTCCGAACTCAACGTTCTGAGGCTGGTGAACTCGAATCACGCCGTTCGTCGAGTCCACGTCGAAGTACTCCGCGTAGGTAAAATCGAACTGCGTCGCGGTGATGTCGGTAAACACGCCCTCAAAGTATCCGCCATTGAACGACGGGTAGACCCCGGGTGACACCTGAGCGAGTTCAACGTCAAAGTAGTGGCCTTCCATCGAGGGGTAGAACCAAGCCCCAGTCGTGGCGGGGAGTCGATACATCGCGACCTGCTGCTCGGCCGACGAGAGTCCTCCATCGCCCGGAAGGATGACGTCAAGGTCGAGTGGCTCAGACGCAACGAATTCCCAGCTCCCGCTGTCTTCTGAGACCACGATGGCGAACACCCTGATCACTAGGTTGGCTAGGTCCTCCAGGTGCTTCTTGATGAGGTCTTCGATCTTGCTGTCTTGGCGAGCGAGCGCAGTCGTTGCAAGCGTCCCGGCAGTTTGAGCAGCGAGCAAGCGAGCAAGATCATCGAGATCAATCTCGTTCGAGTTAGCAACTTGTGCGGAGCTCCAATCGATCCCTCCGAGCCCCCAACTTCCACCATCCGGAGCCCAGTCCAAGACGTAGTCCCCGCTGGCGTTCGGGGAGGGGGGCAGCTCGAGGACATCATTCTTGATCTGCTCGAATGGACTCGAACCTGCGCCTGTGGCCGGACCGGCGCCGAACAGACTCAGGTAATCCAACAGTACGGCGCTCTTGATCGGCATTCCTTCGGACGGAGTGGACGGTGTCAACAAGGCTCCTTGCGCCATCAATTGCGCACGAATTGATGCCGCGTCCAGGTCGTCCACCAGGAACTCTTGGAAGATCAGCTGGTTGAGAGCGGCCGCATTGTTGGCGATCTCTTGTGTGACCTTCCCCTGCACCATGACTTCGTCATCGAGTGCCAGCATCGGCACCAGACGCACGCGGCCGTTGACGGTTTCACCGGGAGCCGGCGTGTAGGTAACCGTCAGCGTCACATGACTGGGGTTGGAATTCGTCGACTTGGACAGTGCGACCGACTGCGCGGAGGCCGGCAGGGCAACGGAGCCCGCTACCAAGGCCGCAAGGCCCAGAGACTTCACTTGAGAGGTGTTGCAGATCATGGGTTTCTTCGGGGTTTCCTTCTGAGAGTTGCCCCCAAGATGCGGGTGGCCTCCGGGCATCACGCGGATTCCAGAATTTGCCGCCAGGGCGGGAGAACTGGCGAGATCGGTCCGGAACACGGACCCTCGACACCAGGGCAGAGGCTCGCCTGGGACGGAAGTCTAGCAGGCCCCAAGAGCAGTCCCTGCAGCCGACGGACGGTTACCTCCGGTCGACGCGCGCCGAACCCAGCGCAGAAGATCTAGCTCAGCGACCCTGTCCGTCGAGGAGCATCTCGAGTTTCTCCTCGAGAGCATCTCCGCGCAGGTTGCGCGCCACGACGCGGCCGGTCTCTCCGTCGATCAGGTAGTTCGCCGGCACCCCGGAGACACCGTAGAGAAGAACCGGATCGCTCTTCGCCCCGAAGCCGGTGTTGATCCACGGCAAGGCTTCTTCCTCCGACGCCTTCGCCCAGGCCGAACGATCATCGTCGAGCGTGTAGCCGAAGACTTCGAATCCCTGGTCTTGGAAGCGAGCGTAGGCCTGCTTGATGTGCGGGACCTCGGCACGGCACGGCCCGCACCACGAGGCCCAGAACTCGAGCAACACGTAGCGGTTCTGCTGACAGACTTCGCTCAAGGACGTCTTATCGCCCGCGAGCGACTCGGCGGCGAACGGCAGGCAACGAGAACCGATGGCACCCGCTTCGCGGCTTCGGCCCCGCTGGTCCGCGCGAGCCTCGGCCCGCTCGACGAAGGCGTTCGCGTAGGCATTCTCAGGGTCGAGCGCGACGATGCCGCGCGCGGCGTCCAGCATCCAGTCGCCACCAAGCCAGGTCGTCTCGAGAACGAGCTGACGCACGAGCAGATCCGGGTGGTTGAGCGCCGTCTGCCTCCGACCCGCGGTCTCGGTGTCGAGAAGGGCGTTCTGCACCGCGGATCCGATCGCGAAGAACCGGTCCCGGTCAGACTCGCTCTCCCCCTCGACCCGGCGGTAGGCGAGGGACAGCAGCGCCTGGAGCTCCAGGTAGGCCCGTGTGTCCTTCCAGGTGCCGTA
This sequence comes from Planctomycetota bacterium, assembly GCA_039815565.1. Taxonomy (GTDB): domain Bacteria; phylum Planctomycetota; class UBA1135; order UBA1135; family UBA2386; genus JBCBZB01. Next base: position 38,758 of record JBCBZB010000042.1, on the reverse strand, counting down.
GACCGCGTCGTTGAAGTAGCCGCCGGCCATGGACGGCTTGTGGTTGTCGTCCATCGTCAGCCCGAGCTCACCAGGCTCGAGGATGAATCCCTGCCCCTTGGTCGGAGCCATGCGGGCGCCTCCGTGAGTGATCGCGTCGAGGACGTAGAAGTAGACCTGTTGGACCTCACCGATCTCGCCCGTCAGTGTGAACCGCCCCTCGACGAGCTCGGCGCGCGCGATCTCACCCGGGACACGCGCAGGCCCCTCGGAATCCGAGGCTCCGCCGCCCGAAGCACTCGTCGTCGCCGCCCCCATCGTTGCCCCACCCATCGTCGCCCCACCCATCGTCGTCCCGCCCATCGTTGCCCCACCGCTCGAGGCACCCGACCCTTCCCGGCCGAACATCACGAAGGTGCCACTCGCGAAGACCGCCGAGAAGTCGCCCTTGAGCACGTAGTCACCCTCGGTGGCGCGAGCCGCCGGCGCGACGATCGCGGAGCCGGCCGGGACACCCATCGAGGGGCCCGTCCCCCCTCGCAGTCCAGCCCAGCGGTTCTGCATTCTTGCCATCCCCTCTTCGTCCGAGCGGCTGGCGAATCGCTCGAAGAGCTGCGCTATCCAAAGCGCTCGCTGCATCGAGTCGGCGTCCGACGCATCGCTCTGGGCAAGGCGGTAGACGATCTGACCGTCCGCGTCCCGGAACTCGATGGACGGCTCGCGGATGGGACGAGGCTCCTGCGCGACCGCAGGCACGGTCGGAGCAGCAGCGACGAAGACGGAGAGGATGAGTCGGGAGAGTTTCACGTGCTTCGTTCGAGGAGGCGCCGGGCGGACCAGAGGTTGGGGAGGACGGGATCCGATCCGTCCGATCCCGCCGTCGAGCGTATCGCAACGCCGAAGGCCACTCGAACCTCCCCGCAATTCCCCACTCAGGGGAGCCGCGGGACGACCACCGACCGGGTCGCGTTCGTAAGGCGAGTGAAGCCGAGTGCTGGCTCGGACATCAAGGCCTGCGCGTAGATCTCTAGCCCCACCACGGACGGATCGTCGGCGATCGGTAGGGTGATCCGCTGGAAGTCGTTGATGGCGAACGGGCCGAAGACTGCGGGCACCGAAGACACCGGAGCGAGATTGACCCGCAACGTTCCGAACGGCGTGGAGACGGCAGCCGCCTCGAACCCGGCCACCACGATCGCCTGGGAGATGTCCGCGGGCAGCGGCCCCTCCCGCACGAGGTCGATGGTCAGAGCGCCGCCCTGCTCGATGATTCGAGGTGCGACGAGTGCTCGCCGACGGTTCTCGACGATGTCGACACTGTTGCTTCCTCCACCGAGCGGGCTCGGCGCCGCGACGATGAGATCGTCGTCACCGTCGCCGTCGATGTCGCAAACCGCTCCGAGCTCAACACGCGGTGGGAACAAGACCCGCCGCATGCCGGCGGCCGAGAGACCGTCGAGATTGGGGAGGAAGTACTCCCCCGCCACGAGGGCGGACTGCCTGCCCGAGGCGTCCCAGTTCCCCATGAAGAAGCGCGGCGACGTGGTTCCCGGGATCGGCAGCGTCAGCATCGTGCCGTTCGCGGAGAGCGGAGCCGGGCTCGCGGCGAGCACCGCCAGACCGCCCGGCACCGACACCACCGTCTCGTCCAGACCGTCGGCGCCTAGATCCACCGTCCGGGCACTGAAGAGATCGAACGGTGGCGGTGTCGGAACGGCGAACCCGGTCGGGATCGGAGAACTCGGCAGACCCTCGAGCTGAAAGTCACTGAAGAGCGGCGTCTGGTCCGTGAACTCGGTGAAGGTCGTGCCTCCGAGGTGGCGACCGACCGGAGCAGCGAAGCCTCGGAACCCGTAGCCCTCGATCTGGATCGAAGGAACGGTCGGATCCACGACGAATCGCGGATGGTTGAGACCCGGCCCGGGGAACAGCGATCGGGAGATCAGTCGCACTCGTCCGTCGGGATGCCCCCGATACACACCATCGAGTTCGACCAGTGTGTTCGTGAGCTCGACCGGCAAGAGACCGGAACTGTTCGTGAATCCCGCGGATCCGTCGTTCAGCAGCAGGACAGCGACCCCCAGGCTCTGGAGACCACCGAGAAGCAGGTCCTGGTCGCCATCGCCCTCATAGTCGAACGCAGCGACGAACTGGGTGATCCTCTCGGCGGACGACACCGGAAGCGGCGTGACATGGAAGTCTCCGAAACCGTTGTTGAGTCCGAGGTCGAAACCCGTCGCGAGGTCGAGATCACCGTCGTTGTCGAAGTCGGCGACCGCGACGGTGCTCTCGGTAGGCCCCGAGAAGCTACGCAGATTCGTCGGCCTCGCCGTGGGGAACGATTGGGCACAAAGGGGAAGGCAGGTGCAAAGTGCGAAGAGAAGGCGCATGGATTGGCTCCGGATGAAGGGTTGGACGGTCGCTTCCACCAGCCCGGCGCACACACTCCCCACCCGGACGAGCGGGGCAGGCCGTTCTTCGACTTCGAGATCCGCTTCCAGCGAACTGTCCGCTGGAAAGCGGTCAGAGGCCGGCCTGCCTCTCACCGGGTGTGAGGAGAACTCACACCGAGCCGACAGAGCGTCACTTGCAGTCACTGACTCTCGTCAGCACTTGCTGAACGAACGCGTGCATCGGGCGTTTCAGGAATCACTCCGAACCAGCAAGACTCGATTGAGCCTCGATCTCACTCTCATGGGCGTTCCGGGCCGCGCCGGCGGAGCCGTGGTCCCCGCCGTCACTCGATCCTGATTTTGCGTTCGCGTTCCGCTGCTCGGCGGGAACTAGGGTGATGGACGCCCATGCAAGACTCTTCGCAAACCGACCGACTGCCCGAACCCGACCTCGCCTGGCTGCGACGTCTGGCGGCCGCGTTGGTCCGCGAGCCGAATGCAGCGGAGGACCTGGTCCAGGACACTCTCCTCGCGGCTTCACGATCCGGCGGCACGTTCGACTCCGAACGAGCCTGGCTCAGCACGGTCGCACGTCGCCTCGCATCCCGGGGCCGGCGCCGAGAGGCCGCACGTCTCCGACGTGAAGCCGCAGCCGCGCAGGATGAGCAACTGCCCGACTCGACCGAGCTCGTCGAACGAGCTGAGGTCGCAGAGGCCGTGGTCCGTGCTGCACGGGAACTCGACGAGCCGTTCCGGACGACCCTACTCGCACACTTCCTCGACGGCCGCTCAGTCGCCGAGATCGCACGTGCCGACGGTCGACCGGAGGACACGGTGCGTTGGAGGATCCGGAAGGGTCTCGACCGACTTCGTGCGCATCTGTCCCGCGACGGTCGCGACTGGTCTCAATGGAGCGTCCTGTTAATCCCCCTGGCGCGTGCACCACACGGAACCACCGGCCTCGCGGCGGCCGGAACTGCCAGTGGGGCCGCAGGAGTTCTCGCCGCTTCTTGGATCTCGATGAAGACACTGACCGTTTCTTCCGTCGCGGTGATCGCGCTGTCCGCGTTCACCGCCTGGTTCTACTGGACCGAGACGCCGCCGGAGCCGGCGTCCGACTCGAACGACGTTCCCCGAGTCGCGGCTTCGAGCTCGACCATCCCCGAACCCGGCTCCGCCCCGGCCCGAACCACCCAGACCGCTTCGCTAGCCACACGGCGTGAGCCCACAGCTTCCCGGAGCCCGTCTCGAACGACTCGTGACGAGAATCGCTTCGCTCCATCGATCTTCGTCTGTCGGGTCAGTGATCGCCGAGGGCGAGCAATTCCCGCCGCCAGGATCGAACTGGTAGCCGCTGACGACCCGCTCAACGTGTTGACGGCCGGTTCCGCGGATGACGACGGAGTGATCCGCATCGATCGATCTCGCGTTACCGGTCGCGCCGAACTGGGTGTGATCGCGACCGCGGACGGGTGGCTGCGATCGATCGTCGAACCCTCGGAGCTCGAGCGAGCGATGAGCGAAGTCCAGGTCGCGCCTTACCCGATCGTCTTGCAAGCCGGGGTTCGACTCGAAGGTCGTGTCGTCGATCGTAGCGGGCGACCGGTTCAGGATCTGAACCTGCGGATCCACCCACGCAACGCCGCCGTTTCCCACGTCAGCTTGAGTTCGGTGGCACTGAGGGTCGAGCGACGCCAGCGCGATGTGCGCGATGCGGAATTCCAGACCACGACCGGTCGAACGGAAGCGGATGGATCGATCGTGTTCGACGCGGTCCCACCGGAGATGGACCTCGTGGCGAGAAGCCTAGACCCCGACTGGCAGATCGTCGGGCCCGGAGCCTTCCCGGGACGCACGGGCTTCGTCGAGTGGGTCGCCGAACCGACCTTCGGCGTCATCGTCCGTGCGATCGATGCGCGGACCGGCGAGCCGGTGAAGGCCTCGGCCACTTTCAACGTCGAGGTCGAACGCACCGACGGCACGGTCGAAAAGACCGGCCAATGGGTCGGGAAGGGCCGAAGCGGAGTCTCCTTCGCGATCGACTACGACCTGTGGCCCGATCTCGAGTCGATGGACCTGAGCCGAGTCACCTTCTTCGGCACGCTGACCACCATGACCGGCTCGAATGAGTGGCGCTCGAACCCGATCTTTGTCTCCGGCACCGAACGACGCGCCGAAGTCGATGTCCTCGTGACCGCTTCGACCGAAGACGGCGAGATTCCCTCCTCGATGCCGAACATGACCGTCGTGCTCGACGTCCTCGACGCGAACGGCCAACCGTTCCTCGGCGGTCTGAACCTCGCTTGGAGCTCCGAGACCAGCAGAGGCAATCCCCAGGACGACACGCGCCCGACGCGTACTTCGCCGGGCTTCTTCCGGGCCGAGATCCCGGTGCCCTCGGACATCGACACGTTGGATCTGTCCATCGCGCGAGAGAATGCGTCCGGCAGTCTCCCGGCATTCAGGACACGCATCCCCGCGACCTTCGATCAGGTCCAGCAAATCTCCTTGCAGCTTCCACCCGCAGCGACGATCACCGTCCTCCGTCCTGCGGGATGGGACGGCGGATGGACCGTCGACGCCGCCTACCGGGAGAACGCCGACGAGGACTGGTTCGGCGCCTGGACCTACGGCACCGACAAGGATCGCCTGATCCTCAACGGCGTGCGCCCCGCGGAGTGGCGCCTGCTCTTGCGCCGCGAAGGCTCCTCCGAGCCGCGTGAGGTGTTGGTGAACGTTCGCTCGGGCGATTCGCCGTTGGTTGGAGGCTGAGTCTAGGCCGCTCAAGCGAGCATCGAGCGACGACGAGGCTCATCCGCCAAGGATGGTCACCGAGATCTCGAGGCCACGCCGTCGGGCAGAAAGACGACCTCACGATCGTTCGAGACTTCGGCACCGGAGGTACTCCGACCACGCCGCACCTCCGAGTCCAAGTCTCGCAACAGCTCGTCGACCAACTCCGGGTTGTCCGCAGCGACGTTCTTCGTCTCCGCCGGATCCTCGACGAGGTCGTAGAGCTGGAGCGGTGGAAGCCCTTGCTCCTTGGCAGCCTTCTCCCGTGGCGCGCTCCAGCCACCGCTGCCGTGCGCGAAGAGGAGCTTCCAGCGCCCGCGGCGGAACGCGAACTGTCCGTTGACCGAGTGACTGATCAAGGTCGCCCGGCTGTTCGACGGTTCGCCCTCGAAGAGTGGCAACCAACTGTGCGAGTCTTCACCACCGACAGCCTCGCGCCCCTGCCCCACGACATCCGACAGCGTGGCGTAGATGTCGGTCAAGCAAGCGATCGAAGTCGTGGTCCGACCGCCCGCGATACGTCCCGGCCACTTCACGAGCAGCGGAACCCGGTGGCCTCCCTCATAGAGGTCCGCCTTGTGGCCTCGAAACCCAGCACTCGGATCATGCCCCGCCTCACGGAGCAGCGGGAAGTTTGCCTGCGGTGAACAGCCGTTGTCGCTCGTGAAGATCACGATCGTGTCCTCGGCGAAGCCCGCAGAGTCCAGCGCCGACAGCAACTCTCCCATGTGGTGGTCGACCTGCTGGACGAAGTCCGCGTACGGGTTCAGCCCGCTCCTACCCGCGAAAGGCTCGATCGGCACGATCGGAGTGTGCGGTGCTGGCAGAGCCAGATAGAGGAAGAACGGTTCGCTCCCATCCTGCGCGCCACGTTCCTCGACGTAGGACGTCGCCTCGTCGAAGAGCCGCGGCAGGACCCGTTCGATCTCGAAGTCCGCACCGACCGGACCCTTGCGATACCACCCGTATCGATCCTCATCGGACGTCACCCCTTCCTCACGGTCTGGCACCGCAGTGATCCGCCCGGTGTCCACCCAGACGTAGGGAGGCATGTCGAGGGAGGCCGCGTGGGCGAAGTAGCGATCGAAACCGTTGATGTCCGGACCGTTCTGGACCGGAGCGGTGAAGTCGATGGCTCCGTCCTCGGTCCGCGTCCAGTCCCATCCGAGGTGCCACTTCCCGATCATCGCAGTCGAGTAGCCCGCGTCTCGCATCAGGTGACCCAGGGTCGGGCGATCGGCTGGGATCAGGTGTTCACTCTGGCCATTGAGGACGCCGCGCGCGAGTCGGCTTCGCCAGTTGTAGCGACCGGTCAGCAAGCCGTAGCGAGTCGGCGTGCAGACGGCACTCGAGGAGTGCGCGTCCAGAAAGGTCAGTCCTTCCGCCGCCAGCCGATCGAGATCGGGAGTCGCGATCCGACAGTCCGGATTCGTGGGAGCGATGTCCCCGAGTCCGAGATCGTCCGCCATGACCAAGACGACGTTGGGGCGACGAGTGGCCGATTCATGACCCGAGCGGACAGGACTGGCACAGGAGACCAGCGCGACTGAGAAGAACCCCACGAGTAGGGCAAGAGATGTGAACTGCGCCATGACACCTGGACCTCAACGGAGCGGACGCCGAAGGGTCAACCTACGTCTCCGCTCGAGCGACCAGGTGCGCCTACCTACTCACGTCGTTCCGTCGGAGCAAGTTCAGCCATCGATCGCTCGACGCAGCACGGCCCCCTGCTCGACAGATCACCACCTCACCAGCTCAGTTGGGATCGACCGCGAACTGAGGCACCGGGAACGGATTCGGGAGCGCAGACCAGACATCCCAGTCGGACTCGAGCAGCCCTTCCTCGAGCAAGCAGGCATCCAGACGGGCGCGGATCCGCTCCTCGTTCATGCCCTGACCGATGAAGACCAGTTGCTGGGCACGGTCGCCAAACCGAGGGTGCCAGTTCGGATGCTGATCTGGACGCTGACCCTCAGGCTGCTCCCATTGATCCCGCGGCATCGCTGCCGACCACATCCCCGCCGGCTTCACATCCCCGACACCTCCAGCCTGAGCCCACTCGTAGGCGACGCGGTGATCCGACGCGACCCAGAAGAAGCCCTTGGATCGGAGCACGCCATCGAAGTTGCTGGCGCCCTGCAGGAATGCACACATCCTCTCCGCATCGAACGGATGCGATGTCCGGTAGCTGAAGCTGGAGATCCCGTACTCCTCGGTCTCCGGGGTGTGTTCACCCTGAAGTTCACGGATCCAACCGGCAGAGCTCGCGGCCTTCTGGTAGTCGAAGAGACGCGTCTCCAGAACCTCTCGCAGCGGCACCTCTCCGCGGGTGGCCCCGAGAAGCCTAGCGCCCGGGTTCAGAGCCCTCAGAACACTCGAGACTTCTCGTTCCTGAGCCTCCGTCACCAGATCGAGCTTGTTGAGCACGAGAACATCCGCGAACTCGACCTGATCGATCAACAGGTTGGTGACCGTCCGGGTATCCTGCTCGCCGATCGACTGACCGCGATCCTGCAGAGCTTCGGAGGCTTTGTAGTCACGCAGGAAGTTCTTCGCGTCCACGACCGTCACCATTGTGTCGAGGCGGGCCATCAGGCCGAGGCTGACTCCGTTCTCGTCTGCGACCGTGAACGTTTGGGCGACAGGAATCGGTTCAGAGATCCCCGTGGACTCGATCAGCAGGTAGTCGAACCGGCGTTCGTTGGCGAGCCGAGCCACTTCTTCCAGCAGGTCGTCGCGAAGCGTGCAACAGATGCAGCCGTTCGACATCTCGATGAGCGTTTCCTCCGTTCTCGACAACGCCGCACCGCCGCGCTCGACCAGCGACGCGTCGATGTTGACCTCGCTCATGTCGTTCACGATGACCGCGACCTTGAGACCCTCACGATTGTTGAGGATCTGATTCAGCAGCGTGGTCTTCCCGGCACCGAGGAACCCCGAGAGCACGGTCACGGGGAGCCGGCGATCACCGGGTCGAATGGGTTGGGGCGAGGTCATCGAGAGACTGTCGTTGGGACATCGTGAGCCGGGAGCACACCCGACAAGTGGCGAGAGAACGGATTCGCTCGAGCGCCACCACGCTAGGCTCGTGAGAAATGAGAATCTATTCTCATTCACGCCCCGGAGTGGTAGGACAGAGCGTTGAATGGAGGGCCGTCGCGCTCTCCGGAAGGTGTCGCCGATGACCTCAAGCAATCGAGAACAACTCCTCGAAGTCATCCGCAAGGCCCCGGGCCCGCTCTCCGCAGCCGAGATTTGGGATCAGCTCCGACGAGCACGCGCTCGCATCGGCCTCGCAACGGTCTACCGCATCCTGAAGGCCGAGGTCGATTCGGGAACCGTTGAACCGACGGAGTTTCCCGGTGGGCACACGCGGTTCGGTTCAACCGGACAACAGCACCACCACCACTTCCTGTGCGAAGCGTGTGACCGAGCATTCTCGGTCGCAGGATGCGTGGAGGGCATCGAGGACATCGCACCGTCTCACTTCGCGGTGAGCGGTCACGCAATCATGCTCTTCGGACAATGCGAAGAGTGCCAGGAGACCCAATGACCGAGAAACCTATCATCCCCTCATCGTACGAAGGCTGGCGCGAGTGCATCGAGGTTCGCTGCAAGACCCCACTGACGCCGGACTACGTTCAAGAACGGCTGAAAGAACTGGAGAACCAGGAGCACCCGAAGACACAGGAGTTCGAGAAGCTCTACGGGACTCCTTACCGCGAGCAGGTAACAGCGTGGTTCAGACGAGCAGCAGAGGAAGCCGCTGCTCCCAAGCAGGGCGCATGACGCCCTCTACCCGAACCGAGCCCAACCGACTCTCACAACTTGCCTGACACTCGGGCCTTGGCGGACCAACCGCAGCATTCGTCGGACCAGGAGTTCCGCTCGCGTATGCGCCGGATCCTGTTCTGGTTCGGGTTCGCGTACTTCCTCCTCTACTCGCACCCGTTCCCGCTCGGCCTGATCCCCACCCCATCGAGGATCGCGGCGGTGTTCGACGCGGAGGAGAAACTCGATTGGATCACGGCGACCGAGGTCATCGATCGCGCAATCGCGGACTACAACGTCTGGTACACGCGCCAAGAGAGAGCTGTCGTCGATTCAACCGCGGAGCATGTCTTCGGAGTCGACTATGTGCTCGACCGACCGTACGGCAGCGGAGATCCGCTGTACTCGTACATCCGACTACTCCTCCACCTGGTCACAGCGGCCCTGCTGACGGCCACCTGGTGTCGGCTCTCTCGTTCTGGTGGCAAGGACTCAAGACTCCGAGCCTGGCTCCTGATCGCGCTGCGCTTCTACGTCGCGACCGCGATGCTGAGTTACGGACTGTCGAAGGTACTGCCGACTCAGTTCCCGCCGTGGCTCAGGCTCGACCGATTGCTCGCCCCCTACGGTGACAGCTCCCCGATGAACGTGCTCTGGTCGGCGATGAGCAGCTCGGAGATGTACACCATCTTCGGTGGAGCCGGCGAAGTCCTCGCAGGCGCACTTCTGATCTTTCGACGGACTGCCACCCTCGGAGCTCTGATGGCGGCCGGTGTGATGGCGAACGTCGTCGCGATGAACTTCTGCTTCGACGTTCCAGTCAAGCTCTACTCATCACACCTGCTGCTCGCCTCGCTGGCGATCGCAGCACCGGATGTTCGACGCCTTCTCTGCGTCCTCTGGTGGAATCGTCCGACCGTCTCGAGGGAGACGCGATACCCCCACTTCCCTTGGACCGGTTCCGGATTGAAGGCGCTCTTGATCGCGTCCTTCGTGGTCCCCGGAGTTCGGCGTCGACTCGAGTGGATCGACGGCTACGACGACCTTCCTCGACACTACGGAATCTGGGACGTCCAAGACTTCCAGATCGACGGACAAGGAAACGCCCTGTTGGCCACAGACGTCGGCACTTGGAAGCACTTGGTCATCGACCGCGGCGAACGCTGCTCGATTCATCGGCAGGATGGCACTCGGATGGGGCAGACCCTCAGCTACGGTGACGATGGATCTGTAACGCTCAAGTCGTCCTCGGATTGGGAGCTCGAGATCGTGGGAGACCAACTGCTGCTGACCGGGCAGTTCGCCTGGCGCTTCCTCGCGGACATCGGCGACAAGAGTTCGACCATCGCCCAGGAGAACCGCGAACCGAGCCTTCGCTGGACACTGACCCGAGCGACTCCGCCAGGCGGGGGAATAGATCCCACGGAGCCCGTTTTGAGTGACTCACTCGATGAGCCGCTCCGCCCATGGCTCGGCCGGTGGACGGTCGAGCGCCGGGACATTCTCGGAGACCGATTCACCCCGCGGCGACAACCAGCCCCGGCTCGATTCACCACACTCGAGTTCCGCAAAGACGGGACTCTTCTGGTGACTCTCCCGACGGGTCGCATCGACTGCTTCCGCTGGGAACTCACCGAGGACAGACGCCCGACGATCCAAGTGACTTCCACGGGCAACCTCTCGATCGACGTAGCGAACGGAGTCATGAGCCTGGATGGAGAGTTCCGCGGCCACGGGCTCCATGTCGTCCTCGGGGAGCGCGACCTCAAAGAGTTCCAACTACTCCGAGGAGGATTCCACTGGGTGAACCCGATTCCCTGGAATCGCTACTGATGACCCGGAGATGGCGCCTGGGACCGCCTGAAGCGTAGAGTCCGTGGAGCTCGATCTCGGGGGCCTCGGGTCCGAGACCAGCGCCCCGACTCCCCAACCCTGAACGGTCGCACCATGCCCGCAGCAGCAACCACCGTCCCCGCCTACATCGACTCGCTCCCCGACGACCGGAAGGCGGCCGTCAAGAAGCTCCGCACCGTGATCCGGAAGAACCTCCCCAAGGGATTCAAGGAGACGATCAACTACGGGATGCCGTCCTACGTCGTCCCACACTCGAAGTACCCGGGCGGATACCACTGCACGCCGGAGCTTCCGCTCCCGTTCCTCAGCTTCGCCTCCCAGAAGGGATTCGTCGCCCTCTACCACATGGGGATCTACGCCGATGCAAAGCTGATGAAGTGGTTCGAGAAGGAATACCCGAAGCACGTCTCGACCAAGCTCGACATGGGTAAGAGCTGCATCCGTTTCAAGAAGATCGAGATCATCCCTTTCGAGTTGATCGGAGAGCTCGTGAGCAAGATGAGCGTCGAAGACTGGATCACGCTCTACGAGAAGAACGTCAAGAGCTGAAGACTGCCGACTGACGTGAAGACGATCACCGTCATCCGCAACAGAGGACGCTACGGAGTCATCCGGAAGGCCAAGATCATGGCCGACCGGAAGAGAATCGGAGTGGTCTCCGCCGGCGGTACCGTTGAAGTGGAGATCCCCGCCGGCACCGCGAGCCTCTACGTCAAGATGGACTGGGGTAGGTCGAACCCTTTCCCAGTCGCCGAGCTCGAGAACGGCGATACGATCTACATGAACGCGCGCTTCACGGTCAATCCGCTCCGCGGCCTCGGCATCATCGCGCTTCCGATCCGCTTCGAGTGGGAGCCTCGATAAGCCGAAGGCAATGGACGCGTGGACCGGACTGACACGGTCTGGGGCCATGCGTCGGAAGTCATGGTCGCTGAGCCTCTTGCTCTCCGCGGTGCTGACCGCCGCAAGCGGCAGCGCGAGGCCTCATCACAGGATCCGCGCATGAGCTACATCGAGACACTGGACCTCGAAGACGATCTCTACGACCGCCTGCACTTAGATCGATCCGCCAAGCTCGAGCTGGGTCGGAGACTCGCTGAAGCCTGGCGAAGTCGTTGACCCAGACGCCCCTCGCAGGCTGTCTCGATCGAGACGGGCCTGCGACACATTCCTGCGAGCCGGACGACCGACGCCCCCCGCTGACTCCGCCTACTCGCTACGCTTCTCGTTCGGGTGAGTCGACCACTCTCGCACCAGGAAGCCGCCCGCAACAACAAGATGAAGATCTGCGGTCTACTTGCCGGAGTGTTGATGCTCACCGCCGCCAGCTGCGGCAGCGAACTCGATGCCGCCTCGCGGTCGGCCGTCGCCGCCGGATGGTCGGTCCGGATCGACGCGTTCGACGACGGCTCCGAAGCCACGCGGTTTGTCCTGCACGACGACGGTCTGGAGGCCAAGCCGGGCCCGAACGCCTGCCTCTGGCACCCCGATCTTCGGACTTCTGGGGCCTACCGCCTGTCAGTCGATGTGACTCACCTCGACTCGGGCGAGCACCCACATGGCGCCGGACTGACCTTCGGGGGACAGGACGTCCACGGCGAAGGGCAGCGCTACACCTACTTCCTCGTTCGGAGCGACCAGAAGTTCTTGATCAAGAGCCGCCGCGGTGACGAGACCGAGGACCTTGTCAGCTGGACCGAGCACGAGGCCCTGTCCGCAGAGGATCCGCAGGGCGTGACGCGGAACCGCCTGAGCGTGGAGGTCGGTGGAGGCGAGCTGAGCTTCCTCATCAACGGTGTCGAAGTGCACCGCACCACCAGCCCGACCCTCGCCACGGAGGGACAAGTCGGCCTCCGGCTCGTCCACGACATCCACGTGAAGTTCGGCGAGATCGCCCTAGAGCCGATCGACGGCAGTCGCTGACGGTTCCGGGCGGCAAAGTGCCGAGCCTCCCTGCTAGGCTCGCAGCATGAAGCTGACGAGGACTCCGCTGTCGCGCTCCTGGCTGGCCTTGGTGGCCGGCGCTCTGATCCCGACGGCACTGACGATCGCGCCGGTCGAACGTCCACAAGCATCCGATGACCTGAACGCCGTTCTCTGGGTTCAGCGATCGGCCGAATACCGCGCGCTCTGCGAGCAGACCTTTGCGACCGCGACGCGAGCGCTCGACCTGGCACTTGCCGACGAGAGTCGAACGGCCGCCATCGAACAGATTGGCTCGGAGTTCGAGCAGCTGCCACCAGCGATCATCGTCGATGTCGACGAGACGATGCTCGACAACTCCCCCTACAACGCCCGGCTGATCGAGGACGACTCGAGCTACGAACTCGAGAGCTGGACGGCCTGGGTCGAGGAGCGCAAAGCCGAGCCTATTCCGGGCGCCCTCGAATTCGTCCGCCGAGCGACGACTCTCGGCATCACGGTCTTCTACGTCACCAATCGAGACAAGGGCCTCGAGGTGGCGACACGGGACAACCTGGAGCGCTGTGGATTCCCGGTGTCCCTCGACCAGCTGCTGATGCGCGAGGAGATCGATCAGGATGGCATCGAGAAGCGCAATCGCCGGGCCCACATCGCGAAGTCACATCACATCCTGATGCTCGCGGGAGATGATCTCGGGGACTTCTTGCCCGGATCGCGCTCGGCCTCGGCGGTCGAACGCGAGAGCTCGCGCCAGCTCTACTCGACGCTGTTCGGCGAGCGTTGGTTCGTCCTGCCCAACCCGATCTACGGCTCTTGGACCAAGTCCCTGGGTGACGACAAGCGCGCGGCGCTACGAGCCGACCGCTGAGCCTCCCCACCGTGCCCGAGCTCCGAGAACGCCCGCATCCGTTCAACCACGCCACCCGCCGTCGACGATGAACAGCCACCGCCTCGCCGTCTTGCTCTCTGCGCTCGCCTTGTCGTGCACAGCCACGACTCAGGATCGCATCACCGGGAGGCCGCACGCGACGCGCTCGACCGTCTGGGCCAAGAACGGTGTTGCAGCAACGAGTCACCCGCTGGCCACCCAGGTCGCGATCGATGTTCTCAGGCAGGGTGGCAGCGCCATCGATGCAGCAATCGCGGCCAACGCGACCCTCGGAGTCTGCGAACCGACGGGCTGCGGCATCGGCGGTGACCTGTTCGCGATCGTTTGGGATGGCGAGGAGGAGAGGCTCCACGGCCTGAACGCCAGCGGACGCTCTCCGCGAGGACTCACTCGTCAGTGGTTCCTCGACAACGGCTACGACGAGATTCCGAAGTACGGCCCGCTTCCGGTCTCGGTCCCCGGGTGTGTCGACGGCTGGTACACACTCCACGAGAGATTTGGGAGACTACCGATGGAGCGCGTGCTCGAGCCCGCGATCCGCTACGCGGACGAGGGCGTACCCGTTCCTCAGACCATCGCGGAGTATTGGCGCCGTGGCGTCGCGGACCGCCAGGATCAGCCCGGCTTCCGCGAAGTCTTCCTCCCCTGGGGCCGCCCTCCGCAAGAGGGAGATGTGTTCCGGAACGAGGCGCTCGCGCAAACGCTTCGCAGCATGGCCGAGCGCGGTGCGGAGGGCCGTGACGAGTTCTATCGCGGCTCGATCGCCGAGCAGCTGGCTTCGTTCGTGCAGGACAACGGAGGGTTCCTCAGCGCCGAGGATCTGGCCGCGCACACGAGCGAGTGGATCGAGCCGGTCTCGACCAATTACCGCGGATACGACGTCTGGGAACTCCCGCCGAACGGCCAGGGCATCGCGGCGCTGCAGATCCTCAACCTGATCGAACCGTTCGATGTCGCTGCCATGGGGCCGGGAAGCGCCGAATGGACTCACCTCTTCGTCGAGACCAAGAAGATCGTCTACGAGGACCGCGCGAAGTACTACGCGGACATGGCGTTCGCCGAGGTGCCGGTCGAGACCCTGATCTCGAAGGCCTACGCGGACGAACGCCGCGAGCTGTTCGACCCGGAGCGCGCCAGCCAGCAGCTACCCGCAGGCGACCCGCGAATCGAGAAGGGCGACACGATCTACCTCACGGTCGCGGACAAGGACGGCACAATGGTCAGCCTGATCCAGAGCAACTTCCGCGGCCTCGGCTCCGGCGTCTGCCCTCCGACGCTCGGCTTTGGACTTCAGAACCGCGGCGAGCTCTTCGACCTCGCTGCGGATCGCGCGAACACCTACGCCCCCGGCAAGCGCCCGTTTCACACGATCATCCCAGCGTTCGTGACGAAGGACGGAGCACCCTGGCTGAGCTTTGGCGTCATGGGCGGAGCGATGCAGCCGCAGGGCCATGTGCAGATCCTGGTCAACATGATCGACTTCGGGATGAATCTGCAGGAAGCCGGCGACGCCGCCCGAATCCGACATGAGGGCAGCTCGCAACCGACCGGTTCGACCATGACCGACGGCGGCAAGGTCTTCCTCGAATCAGCCTTCTCCGACGAGACCGTCGAAGCGCTCCGAGCGCTCGGCCACGACGTCGAGCGTCAGGCCGGCGGGTTCGGTGGCTACCAGGCGGTCTTGTTCGACGTCGCGAGGAAGGTCTACGCCGCGGCCTCCGAGTCGCGCAAGGACGGGCACGCGGCCGGTTACTAACCTCGCCAACGACTCTAGCGTTCGAAGACTCACGGCCTAGGAACCGCACCCATGCTCGCCGCCGCCTCGACCTTCCCCGTGATCGACGTCGCAGCCGTCCTGGTCTGCCTCGCCGCCGTTTTCGGACTGGTCAACGAACGGCTACTGAAGCTGCCGAACGCGATCGGCCTCTTGGTCGTGACCCTCGCAGTTTCAGTCGTCGTCAAGATCGTCGACCTGGCCGTCCCGAGCCTCGGCATCGGCTCCGTCATGCAGGACGCGGTCGAAGGCCTCGAGTTCGAGAGCACCCTGATGGAGGGAATGCTCGGCTTCCTGCTCTTCGCCGGCGCGCTGCACGTCGAGTTCCGAGCGCTGAAGGAGCAGAAGTTCATCATCGCCCTGCTCGCGACCTTCGGTGTCCTGATCTGCACCTTCGTCATCGGCCTGGGCTTCCATCTTCTGACCGGTGTGCCGTTCCTCGTCGCTCTGTGCTTCGGCGCGCTGATCAGCCCGACCGACCCGGTCGCGGTGCTCGGTGTGCTCAAGAACGCGAAGGCGCCTCACAGTCTGGAGACGAAGATCGCCGGCGAGAGCCTGTTCAACGACGGCGTCGGCGTGGTGGTGTTCCTGATCGTCTCCGCGATGGCCTTCCCCGCCGCGGCCCACGGCGGCGAAATGGGGTTCCTCGAGGTCGCCGAGCTGTTCTTGATCGAAGCCGGAGGCGGCGCCGCGCTCGGTCTGGTCGCGGCCTGGCTCGTGTGGCGAGCCACGCGCTCAGTCGACGACTACAGCCTCGAGTGCCTGCTCACTTTGGCCCTGGTGATGGGCAGCTACTCACTCGCGATGGCGCTCCACATGAGCGGCCCGATCGCCGTCGTCGTGGCCGGACTCTTCATCGGCCACAAGGGCCTCCCCGAAGGCATGGGCGAGACGAGCCAGCTCTACGTGACGAAGTTCTGGCACCTGCTCGACGAACTGCTGAATGCCGTTCTGTTCCTGCTGATCGGCCTCGAACTGTTCGTGATCGACTGGGCTGGGGAAGGGCACTGGATCTACGGCCTCGCCGCGATCCCGCTGGCACTCGGAGCACGCTACCTCGCTGTTTCGATCGCGATGGCCTCGCTCAGCAAGCTCCGCGAGTTCCTACCCGGAACCAAGAACGTGCTGACCTGGGGTGGTATCCGCGGCGGAATCTCGGTCGCACTCGTCCTGTCGCTCCCCGATTCGGAGTATCGACCTCTGCTGCTGACCGCGACCTACATCGTGGTCGTGTTCTCGATCCTGGTGCAGGGCCTGACGCTCGGGAAAGTGGTCGAGCGCGCCGTGAAGACTGGCGCTGCGTAGCGCGGGCGACCCTCGAGCCGAAAGGACAGGACGGGCCGTCCCAGATCCGATTGGGAGATGGCCGGTCGTAGCGGCTACGAGCCTGAACTGGAGTCGGAGGCCAACACGATGACGGCGAGCCGACTCGGCGTGGTTCTACCCCTCGCGACCCGGTCGTTCGGCGCCTCGGCACGAAAACGCACGCGCAGACCACGCTCTCGAACGCGAACGCTCGACTTGGCCCCGCAGCTGGGGCCATCGCGGTCGATCGACTAGAGGCGGTAGGTGATGCGCCCGCGCGTCAGGTCGTAGGGCGACAACTCGACGCGCACCCGATCGCCCTGAGTGAGCTTGATCCGGAAGCGCGACATCTTGCCGGCAGCCTTGCAGATCGGCTCATGGTCGGTGTTGTCGACCTGGACGCGGAACCGTCCGGCTCCGAGAGCCTGAAGGATCGTACCCTCGACCTCGATGCCTTCTTCCTTGGTGGAACCGGAAGCACCACCACCGCCGCCTCGACGCTGGCCTCTCATCGGAGGGCCCCCTCGGCTCGGACACAGTCGGATGCGGAGAACAACGGGGAGCACGGCGCGGCACTGCAAGTGACGCGCGCGGCGGCGACAGGGCTGAAGGATTGGTAACTCAAGATCTGCCGCACATCTTAAGCAGCCGAAAGCAGTCTGGCGAGGGGGCAGGCGGAGGCGGGTGTGCACCCGAGGACAGAGGCAGCAGTCGTCGCGAGCGGGCGCGGAGTGATTCGAGCGGCCTTCTGCCCCATCCAGGCCCGCAGAGCGCTCGGAGACAGCGGAAACTGGCCCCTCTCGATGTTGGTCTTTCGTCGCCACGGCCGTAAGCATCGCGCAGAGCTACGGTTGTGCGCGTTCCGACGCTCTGTCGCCGAAACGACGGCATCAGCTCCCTAGAGCCGCTCTCGCCACCTTCGGCCAGCGAGTTGCCGCCACGACCAACACGGAACGAGGCCAGAAACCAGGGAGAGCCCTCACCCGGGCCGGGAGCCAGAACGCGCCGTCGAGAGGATCGGCGTTTCGTTCCGAAAGCACGGCCCCGAGCCGAATCCGATCCGCACCCGGTGCCCACCCCGCCCCCATGTCATCATGGGCGCCGAGTCCCCCTCATGCCCTCGATGAAGACCCTGCGTCCCTCGCTTCTCTCCGTCTGCGCGGTCCTCTCGCTGCTCTCTCTCCGCGCTCCGCTGAGAGCCCAGCAAGGGGGCGGACCCGCGCCGAATCTCGTGGTGGTTCTGATGACCGGCTTCTTGCCGGGTTCGAACCCAGGCCTCGCGATTCTGAACACGAGGCTCCAGACAGCTTTCGGTTCTCAGTCGGGCTTCGCCTCCCAGGTCTTCACCTTCAACGACCTGAGCGGCGCAGCCAACTTCGTTCAGGCCAACGGCGGAAGCAGCGCGCAGGTCGTGCTCGTCGGGCACAGCTTCGGAGCGGAAGGGACCTTCCTCCTGACCGAGAATCTCCTCGAACCGGCCGGCGTCTCGCCTGTGCTGTGCATCCCGCTCGACTTCGTGTCCCAATCGAACCCACTCGGGATGTCGACTCCGACGGCTCCGACCTCGATCGCACAAGTGCTCTCCTACCACCAGATCAGCACGGGCCTCTTCGAACCGGAGGGATCGACGCAAATCAACGGAGCAGACCGCAACATCAACGTCGAGGTCCTCTTCGACGACACAAGCGTCACCCACACGAGTATCGACTGCGACGAGCGCGTGCAGCAGACGATCCTCAACCGCATTCGAGAACTCGTGACCCCGAACCCCTTCGCGGGCACGGACGAAGACCTCGATCTCCTCGTCCGAATCAATACACCCAACGTGCCGTGCGACGCGGCCTCGGGAATCGCGACCACCGGCTTCTTCGCAGACACTCCGACCGTCGCGGCGACCGGAGGAGACCTGGTCACGTTCCGTGCCGTCACTCCCGAGGGCGACTTCAACGGCAGCCTCTTCGGCATCGTGTTGGAGCTGTTCCCCTCCGACATGACTCCGCTCGGCGCTCTCCCGGGCGTGGCCTCGTCGCTCTCACCGACCTCCACGGTCTTCTTCGCCGCACCACTCGCCGGTTCGGACTTCGAACTCGAAGTCTGTTGGCCGATGGCCTTCTCCGGAGTGAGCGTGCTCGGCCAAGTAATTGTTGTAGACCTCGAAGCCGACAACGGACTCTACGCGACCTCGAACGGAGTGGCGGTCGAAGGGGTCTAACGGGTCCGCGATGGGATCCCCCGGGGTAGCCCCAAGTGCGCTCCAGGACTCGAGCCGCTGGGATCCACGCTATCGCGGCGTGGCAGACGCTCAGAGCATCCGAACGGTCCGAGAACGCGTGACGATCAGCGAGCGACTGCTCTTGCTGCGCGAATCGCTGAGGCCACGGAGCCTCCGGCTGACAGCACCACGTAGGAACCGACTTGCGATCGGAGCTCGGGGACCTTGTCGCCGACCACCAGGTGCGGACCTGCGTCGGCCAACCAGGCAGCGTCGGTGTCGGCGAGTTCGAACGTCTGTCCCCCACCGGAAACCACGAGAGCCCTGCCTTCGAATCTCGCCTCGAGATTCCCATGGAGAACGCGAGCCGCACCAGTCTCAATCGCCTTCTTCAACCCACCGCGGCTCGAACGCGCGATCATCGGATCGACCGCTCCGTCGACCGCCTTGTCCACCCGATTCCGGACGCGCTGAAACGCGACCACGAGGAAGTAGGCCACCCCGCTGAGACCGATCAAGGCCAGGCCGAGCTGGTGCCAGCTGGTCTTGACGAGCAGGTAGATTCCTAGAGCCATCGGCGCACCGGCCACGAGGATCCGGAGGCCCCAGTCATCGACACCTTCCGTCCTGCGCTCCAAGCGGCCGATGCGAGTCTCCTCGACAGAAGACATCTGCGCACGAACCACGGTCGCAGCGAGCGCCGAGGCAGCTTCTTCAGCAGTCAGCGCGTAGCTCTCGCGGATCGGCTTGGCGGGATCGTGCATTCGATCGGTCTCGAGGTCGGTAAGGGCGGGATTGGGGTCCGAAGACTGGCTCTCCTGGTGGCCGAACCCGACGGATTCGTGTCGACGGATTCTCAGTCCCCCTCGCCTCGAGCAGGAGCGCGATGAGTCGACCACGCACCCGCGCGGGCTCCTTCAGCCCGCCCCCCCCGAAAGCGTCCGCGATCTCAATCCCTCAGGTGCGGTTCATTCCGTCGGACTCTCCACGAGCCAGCCGAGCACAGGCAGAGCCCAATTCGCTCGCCGTCGCGTCGCAGAGCCGACGCAGGTCCGCTTTCCCGAAGATCCGCTTCCAGGGCGGAACGTGGAATGAGCCCATGACTGCCTTCTTCAAGCGCGCTCGCGCAGCAGCTCGGCAAGGCGGTCGTGCGCACGCGCGCGCAACATGTGCACCGCTCCGGGGCTGCGGCTCATCTTGGCCGCGACCTCGTCGACCGTCAGCTGCTCCAAGTCCATCAGCTCGACGACCTGTCGGTAGCTCACGGGCATCCGAGCAATGGCGGCGCGCAGGCGCGTGACCTCTTCGGTCAGCGAGGCATGACTGCCGGCGGTCGCGTCGTCGCCAGCTACCTGCTGCAACAGGGTGCGGGCCGACTCGCCGCTCGCGATATGGGTCACCCGGCAGTTCGCGTCCGGCCTCCGACCGCTCTCCAGCGACCGGACCGCGTCGATCAGATTGTTCTCGGCGATCCGGCTCAACCACGCGACGAACGAGGCTTCGCTGGCCGACCGCAGTCCCTGAATCCGCAGGTAGGCCTCCAGCCAAGCGACCTGGAGCACGTCGTCTACGTCGATGCTGCGCACCCACTTCGGCGCGATCTGTAGCCGCGCGCGGACAGTGGGTTCGTGCGCTCGCAGAAGCGCTTCGAGGGCGTCCGGGTTGCCCGCGATCGCCCTGGCGACGCGTTCGTCCGAGTCGTGCATGGAATGAGCAGACTAGCCGCTCGGGGGCACCTCCGCCGATCCGAGTCGATCCTCCGCGAATCAGACCACCGAGCGGGACCAGCCGCACCCTCGCTTCGTCTGGTCGCGGCACGGTCGGAGATGCCTTTCGCGAAAGTGGTGATTTTCCGCGAGAATCTGCGTGAGTAGCGGGCCGAACGCACGCCTGGATCTCGAGCACCATGACCGAACCAGACCAGGATCCGATCGAGCGAGCACGCGCCGAGTTCGACGACTCTCGCGTGTCCCCGAGCAAGGCGTCCAAGCCCAGCGAAGTGCCAGGCGAGGCTCCCGACACGATCATCGATCGATACAAGCTGCTGCAGGCGATCGGCGAGGGCGGCATGGGCACCGTCTGGATGGCCGAGCAGGTCGAGCCGGTGCGCCGCCAGGTCGCGCTCAAGATCATCAAGCTCGGCATGGACACCAAGGAGGTTGTCGTCCGGTTCGAGGCGGAGCGGCAGGCGCTTGCGTTGATGGACCACCCGAACATCGCTCGCGTGCTGGACGGCGGCGCGACCGCGCAGGGTCGCCCCTACTTCGTCATGGAGTTGGTGCGAGGCGTGCCGATCACGGATTACTGCGACCAGGCTCGGATCGGGCTGCGGGAGCGACTCGACCTGTTCGCCAGGGTGTGCGAGGCGATCCAGCACGCACACCAAAAGGGTGTGATCCACCGGGACATCAAGCCGAGCAACGTGATGGTCACGCTGCACGACGGCGAGCCGGTGCCGAAGGTGATCGACTTCGGAATCGCTAAGGCGACGTCGGCCGAGCTGACGCAGAAGACGATGTTCACGCGTTACGGCAACATGATCGGTACGCCGGAGTACATGGCGCCAGAACAGGCTGAGATGTCCGGGCTCGACATCGACACCCGCGCGGACGTCTATTCGCTCGGCGTGCTGCTATACGAACTGCTGACCGGGACCAAGCCGTTCGAGGTCACGGAGGTGCTCGATCGCGGGTTCCAGGAGCTGCTGCGCACGATTCGAGAAGACGAGCCGGCCAAGCCGTCGACGCGGATATCCACACTCGGCGAGCAGGCCGCCACGATCGCGCGCGATCGGATGGCCGACGCTTCGGCTCTGCGGTTGCGGCTGCGCGGCGAGATCGACTGGATCGTGATGAAGGCGCTCGAGAAGGACCGACGCCGCCGCTACGAAACCGCCAACGAGTTCGCCGCCGACGTTCATCGGTTCCTGGATGGCGAAGCGGTCTCAGCCGCGCCGCCGAGTCGAACCTACCGGCTGCGCAAGTTCCTCGCGCGACGTCGCGCCGCCGTGCTGTCGGCCGCCGCGATCCTGATCCTGTTCATCGCCGGTGCGGTCGGCACCGGCGTCGGCTGGTGGCAGGCGAACCAAGCCAACGACAAGCTGTCGGCGGCCAACGACGAGCTCGCGCAGGCCAATACCAAACTCGAACAGGCCAATCGGGAGAAGTCGCAGGCGTTGGCGAACGAGCGGGACGCCCGCCAGGCGGCCGAGACGGCCGAAGCGGCTGTCGTCCAAAAGAACCAGCGGTTTCGGTCGATGCTGAACTTCCACGAAGCACGACTCGCGGAGATGTCGCCGCAGACGGCCGGAGAGCAGCTCCGCGAGATCCTCGAGCGGGAGACGCCCCCGGAGCAACGCGAGGCTCTCCGCGCGGCTCTGGCGGGCATCAACTTCACGGATGTCGGAATCGCGTCTCTCGAGCGCGCGATCGTCGACCCAACCCTCAACGCCATCGACGACTGGAACGCCAGCGATGTCTCCGCGAAGGCTCGCCTGCTCAACGGTGCGGGCGTCACGCTCAACGCTCTTCGCAACTACTCGCGATCGCTGACGATCAGTGAGCAAGCATTGGAGCTGCTCGAAGAAAACGGCCAGGGCGACAGCGACCTCGCTTTGACGCTGCGATCGTCGATCGCGGTGCTGCTGTGTGTGCTGGGACAACCCGAGGCCGCCGAGCCGTATGCGCGCACGATCATCGCGCGTTCGAAGCAGACCGGCGCGGACCCAGCCGCCGTCGGCCAGGCGCACTACTCCCTCGGCATGGCACTACTCGGCCGCGTCGAATACGAGGGCGCCGCCGAAAACTTCCGTACCGCGATCGAGCTAATGTCGACCAAGCTCGACGTCGAGGATCGGATGATCTGGTTCGCTCGCACGGGCTTGCTGAATGCGCTGCTTCAGTCAAACAAGCTCGAGGAGGCGGAGGCGCTGGCGCGAGAATCGCTCGCTATCAGCCGCGGACACCTCCCCGACCATCACCAGCGAGTGGTCACCGACCGTCTCGGGTTGATCGAGGTCCTCCGCCGACGAAACACGCTACGCGGTGCCGAGCCCGCGCTCGACGGCTTAATCGAAGACGCGCGCCGCGCGTTTGGTGTCGCGAGCCAGCAGGTGGCGGACGCGGCCCTGGTGCTGTCGCTCTTCCTGATGGACAGCGACAAAGTCGACGAAGCAGAGCTCCTGCTGCGGACCGAACTTGAGGCCTTCACTGAACACAAGGGCGCGATCTCCGACAGGGAGCGGCTTGCGAGCGCGCTCGTGCGTGCGGCCTCGAGTCGCGGCGACTTCGAGGCCGCATCCGCCCACAGCGAACGGCAGCTTGAGCAAGCGCGCGAGCGTGGCGAGACTGGCAAGCAGCTGATCGAGCGCCTGTTGAATCGGGGCATCACCGCAAAGATGCGGGGCGAGCTCGACGAAGCCGAGGCTTGCCTGACAGAAGCCCTCGAGGAAGTGGAGAGGCTCGGGCGCCTGGAGCTGGTCGGGGTCATCATTCGCACGCAGCTGGCCGCGACATGGAGCGCGCAGGGGCGCTACGACGAAGCGGTGGCGACGCTGCGCGTCGCAATCGAGGAAAGCACCGAGCTGGTGGGGCCAGACCACGTCAACACGCAGCTGGCAAAGAACAGCCTCGCGGTCGCCCTCCAGCGCCAGGGCAACTTTGAGGAGGCTCTGCCATTGTTCGAGCAGGTCGTCGAGCACAACCGGCAGACGTACGGAGACGACCACCAAAACACGCTCTTCGCGCGAGGCAACTACGGCACCGTCCTGCAGAACCTGCAGCGGACGGAAGAGGCACTCGCGGTGTTCCGCGACGTGCACGCGAAGCAAGCGATCGTGCTCGGCGAAAACCACCCGTTCACGCTCAACTCGAAGCTCAACGTCGGCGGCGCTCTTCTCGGACTTGAGCGGTTCGAGGACGCCCGCGACGCCCTATACGAGGTGATCGGACCTCTCGAACAGGCGTTCGGCCCGGAGCACCCACAAACGCTCTACGCACTGCGCGTCACCGGTGAGGCAGGCTTTGCCGCCGGCGACCCGGACCGCGGCGAGGAACTTCTTCGCCGCTCGCTCGCGATCGCGCGGAAGAAGCAGACGATCAGCGTTCCGAGCACCCTCTACGTGCTAGGCAACCAGCTGCTCAAGGCCGGCCATCCGGACCGCGCCGAAGAGGCGCTGCTCGAGGTCCTCGAACTGCGCGTGGAGGATTGGGACGGCGACTACCGCGAGCCAAACACGCGCCTGCGCATCGCGGCAAGCCGTGGAATGCAGGACAACTTCTCCGAGCACGTGGCCGAACTCGAGGAGCTGCTCGCGGCGATGCAAACCGCGCCTCGTGGCGAGGCCGCCGAAGAAACCTTCGACAAGACGCTGCGCACAGCGCGAGAGGTCGCACTGCGCTACTACGAAGCCTGGCAGCGGGAGGAGCCGGCGGCAGCAGTTGACGCAGCGATCGCAAGGTTGCGGGGCGAGCTGGATCAGGACCGCTAGGGCGACTTACCAGTGGAATCGACCCTCTCTCCCGGACGTCGATCACCGTGCTGCATCCTTGAACCCTGTCAGCCGAGCCGCAGGGAGTCGACACGTCTAAGCCCGCCGGCTTCAAGGTTGTCCAGACATCTCAGGCGAGAGCGGAGGCTGGAGTCGACCCCACCCGTCCAGGCGTGCCAGCCCGCGGCCCAGCGTCGGTGAGAGACCCCCACACGCCACCGCGCGACTAGCACCTCACTCGCCCGACGATTCTCCGGCTCAGGCTCAGATCCCCGAGCACGCTCTGAGAGATCGAGAGTGCCCGGGCCGGGATCGCGCTCTCCGGCCGCTGACCCCGGGGCCACGTCGCCGAAGCCTCGGTCACCCACCGGTCGACACAAGCGGCCCCACCCGGCCCACTCACGACCCAACCGAACAAGCAAACGCCCGCGAGTCTCAACAGCTGGAGCGAGTGACGCGCTTCGTGACCCACGAGGGCACGGTGAGCGTCGCGGCAAGGTGGCGACCAAGACGCGAGAACCGACCGGCCCTGCACCGGACGACAGGCTCGGGCTCGGTTTCTCCCTGCACAGCCGGACGCGCCTGACCGTCTGGGCGCCGTCAGGTGGAGCCTCGCTGCGAACCGAGGAGGAAGCCAGTCCGTTCCGAACTCTCGAAACCAGGCCTGACTATCCAGCCTGTAAAGCTCGGTAATCCGTTCCTGGATACCTGATCCGGATTCCCGGAACAGCACCTCGCCGCACTCGGGTCGCCCTCGCCGGCCGCGGGCTCCTGGCCGCGCTGAAGCTGTTCGCCACGTGTGACCAATCTTCCAAGAGCGGGCAATGCTAAGATCTGCCGGCGCTTTCCCCCAATGACCGCGAGCTGATGGGGGCTCGCGACTGAGTTATTCATCAGGATGCCGGCGAAGGCTGGTAGGCCTTGATCGACGAGGTGATCTCCCATGTTCAAGCGCATCGATAGCATCGACGAGGCCCCTGACGTCGCCCTCGCCGCCTGCTGAGAGCAGCGGCTCGGATTCTGCGGTGAACGAGAGGCGTTCCTCGACGGCTTTCGAATCGTCCTGACGAAGTAATCCGATTCGGCGAGAAGTCGGCTGTGAGGACTCACCCACTCGACACGCCCGACCGCGAGACGCCCTCGCCATGATCAATCGCGCCGCACTCGTCGCCCGCCCGGCAAGGCCATTCATTGACTGGGCCCGCTCACTTGATGACTCCGGCCTCGTGCCCGACCCGAACGGAGAGCAGACCGTGTATCTGATCCCGGACTTCGAAGATGACTCGCAGGCACGATCCGCGCTGAAGCTCGTCTACGAAGAGGTGTTCGAGCGTGAACTACACGCCTGGCACACCGATGAATCGGCATGGCCGAAGGACCGCTCTCTCAGCGCATTCAAGAGATGGTTCCATATCGAAATGCACTCGTCGATCGAAGACCTGCTCGACCATCGCCTCGAGGACGATCACATCGAGTAGGGAGTGAATTAGCGAAGTCACTCGCGCCTTCCCGGAGAACTCGAGCGTCCGGCCCGCCAACACGTGACGAGGACAGACGAACACAGGCGTCATCTCCAAGATGCCCGGCCTATTCCCGCTCCGCCTCCTCCTCGTGACCTTCGGCGGCGGGGTCAACCGCCACCCAGCTGACGCGCTCGCCTACTCGATCGAGGAGAACCGCGTGCGGACGGGTCAGCTGGTCGGACGCAGGCTTCGCCTGTCCGATGATCAATGCCGCCGCCGACTTCTTCACCGCCGAGGTCTGGACGAAGCCCGGCCTGGTCACGCATTACATCCTCGTCGTGATCGACCACGCGACGCGCGCGGTCGAGATCGTCGGCTGTACGACGCGACCCGGCCGAGCGGCCATGGCGCAGATCGGTCGAAACCTCACCGACCTCAAGGACGGCGCCCTACGTCGGAAGAGTTTCCTGGTGCTCGATCACGATTCGAAGTTCACCGCGCAGTTCCACCGAACCCTCGGAGACGCCGGGGTGACCGCGATCCGAACCGCGTTCTAGGCGCCGAACATGAACGCGATCGTCGAACACCAGCGGCTCGGCGGACTGCTTCGCAGTTTCTCGCCCGTGGCCTGACGGCCCTGCCCGTCACGAACTCGCTGTGGTCATGCCTACCTCGGAGCCAACGGTGTGCACACACTCGGCCGGAAGGTGACGCCCGCGATCGCCCGCAGAGCAGGCCGACGCCCGCTCAACTGGCGAAACGGACGCGGCCGAGTTCTCAGACAGGGCGCCCTCCCCCAGGACTCCGTCGCACGGTTCTCCCCATGGGATCGCTAAAAGCTAAACAAACTCGCTCGGGCGTATAGCATATTACGGCGTAGCGCATCCACTCTTCCTTGGAACGCCCCATGCTTCGGATATCTCTCCTCTTGGCCGCGACAGGCCTTCTCTTCCTCCCCTCGTGCAGCAGCGGAGGATCCTCTTCCGGCTCGACGACAGCCCCCGCGAACGTCAGCCCGTTCTTCCGTGGTGCCAATGCCGCGATCACGGCCGGCGGCGAGCTGGTGCTCCTGGCCTGGACAGCAGCGCAGGACGACGCGGACCTATCGTCGCAGATCGTCTACGACGTGTTCGCCAGCTCCACGGCGGGAGGGCAAGACTTCGGGACCCCGCTCCTGACGACCGCCGCTGGGGCAACTCGGGTCGAGATCTCTTCAGCACAGACCTCGGCGATCGACGAAGACCAGGAAGTGTTCTTCGTCGTACGCGCGCGCGACAGCGACGGAGCGACGGACACGAACCAGGTCGAGGTCTCCTGCGTGCCCCGCCCGAGCTCGTCGGTCGCATTCGTGACGACTGACGGCAGCATGGCGCCGGACCTCGGCGATCCGGGCAACCCCTTCAGTTCCGTCCAAGCCGCTCTCGATGCTCTCCCCGGATCGGGTGGCATCGTGCTCGTCGGCGGCGGTGACTACAACGAACTGGTCGGAACGACGACTGTCGGCGAACCCGGCTCCAGCGTCGCGATCTACGGCAGCTTCGCACCAGGAGCGATTACCGACACTGCAACGGCGGATTCGCTGCTCGACAACTACGGCAGCTCCATCACGCGGATCGACGGCGCCGGCCTGACACCCGTTTTCCCCCAGGTCGGAGTCGTCGACTTCCGAAACATGATGCGCCGAAGCTTCATCGCCGGCGTGCTTGTGGATCTCGACCTTCTCTCGGTGGGCCTCCACGCGAACCCCGGAAACGTCGTAATCGAAGACTGCTCGTTCGAGATGAGCGAGCCGCCCATGCTGGCCGAGGGAGGTGCCAGCGGCACTCCGATTCTAGTGGACGGATTCCCGCTCGTTACGGGCGTGCCAGCAACCGAGTCGCAGTCGGTCGACATCGTCGGAAACACGTTCGAGGACCTCACCGAAGGAGTCGAGCTAACCGGAGCTTTCGAGCGCATCGCGGTGTCGGGCAACCGCGCGGCAGCAATCGACAGCACGTTCCTCTCGACCTCTTCGGGGGAGATCTTGGACGGCGTCGATCTGCTCCTGCACTTCGACGCGAATGACTTCCAGTCGGTCGACGGGAACGGCTTCCAGGTAAGTCTGGAGCCCCAGGCCCCGGGTCAGACCGGTTCGGTGACGCTGAACATCTGCAACAACCGCATGCAGGGCCTCAATTCCGAGGCGTTCGAGATCAACGACTTCGGTGAGCATGGCTCCTCTATCGCGATCACGGTCGAGGACAACTTCATCGCCGCAGTCGACAGCCACGGTTTCGACTTCCGGTTCCTGCCCGACAACGACAGCGACAACGAGTTCGTGCGCGCGAGCAACGTCGATGTCCACATGGCTCGGAACACGGTGATCCAACTGAACAGCGAGGCGCACAACTTCGACGGCGTGACGCCTGCCACCCAGGCTGATTGGGATCTCGTCCTCGAAGACTCAGTCGGCCTTCAGTGCGACAGCGAGTTCTTCGAGATCGACCCGTCGTTCCCGAACACTGCGACCTTTTCCCAGGACATGGTCGACTTCTCGGCGACCATTCGTCGGAACGATGTCGGCAGCGCCGATGGATTCGTGGAGTTGGACCAGAACGCCTCTCGTGGCGGCTCGATGAATTTTGCGGCCTACGACAACACCGCGATTGAACTCGACGATGAGGGAATCGACCTCGACTACAACGAGTTCGCAACGATGACCACCAGTCAGGCGGACGACAGCTTCGACTGGAACCTGCGCTTCCTTCGAAACACCTTCCGCAGCCCGGACTCGACCGGAGAGCAGATCGAACTGAACCTGGTGCCGAGCTCGCCCACGAACTCGCTGCTCGTCGAGCAGAACGCTCTCAACGGGGAGCGCCAAACGCTGGACATCGTTCTCGAAGGCATGAGCATCGACGACGCGCTCGTTGACATCCGGATCGAAGGCAACCGCATGATCGGCAACGAGGATGCGGAGGTGCTCAATCTGGAAACCTCCGGCATGGCGGGTGCCGGCACCGAACTCTTCTACCATGTGGTCAACAACCTCGCGCAGTCGAACCGCGACCCCATTGAAGTCAGCAACAATATGGACGGTGACCCTCGGGGGTTCGCGATCTTCGCTCACAACGAGACCGGTCGCGCGAACGAAGGCGACGTCTTCGAGTTCGACTCCAGCCACGGTGACTGGTCGATCCTCGTGCATCGAAACCTCGTTCTGGGCGGAGGTGACGACGCGGAGAACGGCATCAGCCTGTCTACATCGGCCGATGTCAGCGGGTTCGACGTGCGCCTGACGAACAACCTCGTTGCCGGCTCCGGCGAAGGCATTCGCCTGGAGGGCTCGGTCGACGTGGGCGAGATGATCAACAACACGGTCGCATTCACCGGCCAGGGCTCGGGAGATGTGGCTATCGGCTCGAACATCGGCGGTGCAGACGTTTCGCTGACGTCACCGGTCTACGTGCTGAACAACATCGCGTTCGGCAACTTCGAGTTCGACATCCCGGAGGAGACTCTGGGTCTCTACTCCCTATTCGGGGTCAGCGAGGAGGAAACGAGCATCGGTCTCGGCTCGATGGAGTCGTCGTTCGCGGGCTTTACGCGCCAGAACAGCATTCTCGATCCGAACACGTTCTTCACGCTTGCGCCGGTCAGCCCGGCGATCAACGCCGGCGATCCGTCGGCCGACTACAACGACACCGATGGCAGTCGAAACAACATGGGCGTATTCGGAGGTCCAGGAGCCGGCCGGGTCGGCACTCTCGACGCGATCGACAGCGAGATCCCGCTTCTGTTCGCTGGCTTCGATCCGCAAGTTGAACTCCAGACTGGTGCACGTCCGATCTCGGGCACGACGCCACTGCGAATGGTCTTCGGCCGACCGGTCGACTCGACGACAACCAGCGCGATCTCTATCACGAGCAACGGAGGCCCTGTCGGCGGCTCATTCGCCGTCGATGGCAACGACGTGACGTTCACGCCAACGGCCGACTGGCCAGCTCGTCAATCGGTGCGGGTCGTCATGGGCACGGGGCTCAGCAGCACGGATGGAACCAGCCTAGCTCACCGCTTCGTCCGGACCTTCCCGGTTGCGGGAGCACCGACATCGGAAGCCGAGCCGAACAACACGACGGCCAACGCGCAGACTATCGTCGCGTCGATCGCGACGATTCAGGGCGACTTCGGTGGCGGCGTGGACGCCGACACCTATTCGGTGATGCTAGGAATCGGCGATCGCGTTCAAGCCGCCGGCCGAATGGCTCCTGGTGGCGGCACACTCGAGGGCAGCGGAGTCACGCTGCGCCTGATTGCTCCGGACGGAACGACCCCTCTCGTCGAGAACGCCGGCAGCCTCCCGGGCGGTGATCCGATGATCGACTTCACCGTGAGCGAGGCAGGCACCTACTTCGTCCAGATCGCCAACGGAACGATTCCCGAAGGCGTGCTTTCGCAGTACGAACTCGATCTCTTCATCCGATGAGAGAGTCCTTCAGAGTCGTGATCGGAGCCCTCTTCCTGGGTGTCAGCGGCCTGGCGTTCTTCGCCTGGCCGCCGCCTCAGGGAACGGCCCCGGCCAACGCCCCCCTCTCATCCTCGGTTGCCACGCGACCGGGGACGAGACGGGCCCAGCACTCTACTGCCCGCCAAGCCGACTCCGGCCGCCTTCAGCACGAAGAGCGGCGGGAGTCCGCCAGACGAGCAGCACAAGCGGAGCAGGCCGCAGCCCTCGAAGCGTTCCTCGATGAAGTTGACCTCTGCGTCGATCTTGCCACCGATCTGGTCGAAGCGAAGCGGGGCCGCGACCCGGAGTCTCCGGAGACCATCGCCGAGTTCGAACGCATCCGCACCCGCTACCGTGCGGTTCGAAGCCGCTTGATCCGTCGCGTGGATCGTGACCGAGCGTCGGCCGATCTGTTCTACGAGGAGATCCGAGAACTCGAGGATGGAGATGTGCAGCGTGAGCTCGCCCAGGTCTTGCCCTTCGTGGCATCCGAGGCCTTCGGACGACAGCTAGCCGCCGTTGCGAGAAGCGACTCAGATCCGACTTCGCGGGAAGTCGCTCTCATCGGCCTGCGCGGCCGCGGAGCGACCGGCGCCGACGCCGTGATCGAAGTCGCGGAAACCGCGGTGGATCCCAGTGTCCGTTCGGCTGCCCTCCGAGAGCTACGAGGCCACCTCGGAGATCCGCGGGCGATTCGTTCGATGCGGCGTGGAATCTCCGTCACCGAGCGCCACCTCTTCGATGAGGACGCCTCGGTGCGCCGCGCCGCGCTGATCACGCTCGGAACGATGCGCGGTCAGCCCAGCGCTTCGATGCGGGAGCGCGTTCAGCAGATCGCGGAGTCGGATCCCGATGGCGACATCCGGGTAACGGCACGATCGCTGCTGTCGCGCTGGAGCTGAGCGACTCGGGCCTCCTCCCGTGCGCGTTCGCGGCCTATCACCCCTGCCCGAAAACTTGATCGCACGGCCTCAGAACGCGTTACGACGGCAGGCGGAGCCGCGCATCATCCGCCTCGATGCCGCCCTCCGTCCGCTAGCCCGGAGACCACGCCGCTGGAGCATCGGTCAAGCACCCGCCGCCACAACCGGCGTCACCCGGCCTTCTAACGACCCAACCGTACAAGCAGACGCCCACGAGCCTTTCGACCCGTGGGCGTTGCAGAAGTCTCAACAGTTAGAAGGAGCGCGACGCTCTTCGTAAGCCACTAGGGCACGGCGAGCGTCGCGACCAGGAATCGACCAAGACGGGCGAACCGGCTCCGTCGCCGCCGGTCAAGACGCAGCTCGGCGGACTGCTTCGTAGCTCTCGCGCGTGGCCTGACGGCCCCTACCGCCCCGGACCGTCCGCGTTTATCCCCACATGCGAATCACCGGTGTGCACACACTCCGCGGAATAATGACGATCAAGATGGCCCGCAGAGCAAGACGACGGCCGCTCGACTGGCGAACCGGACGCAGCTGATTCTCTGGACAGGACGTCGCTCTTCATCAGCAGCGACTACAGCTGGCCCTCCGCTGTTGAGGCCTCACACAGATTCACCCCCGCCGTGCCGGTCGCGGCGCCCGAGAACGTCATTGCAAAGATCGATGCAACGGACGTCGCCCAAACTGGATCGCCCGACTCCACCGACCCTGTGCCACGCAGCTCGGCCTGCTCCGACACGATTCCTGCTCGCGCCCGGTGATACACTCTCGCGCCTGGAGGCACCCACGGGAACCGAACACGCATCTTTCTACTCAGCACGATACCGACGAACTGCTCAGGTCGACTGGGACTCGTGGATCACAGACCAGCGCACGCGCGTGACAAGCGGACAGCCAGTTCGCACCCTGCCGAAGCTTTCACCCGAGGAACTCATTCGAACACTCGAGCAACTTGCCGAACCGTCGTACCAAGAGGTGGCGACTACGGCCTTCGTCTCGGACTACCTGCAGAGCCGAGGGTGGATCATGCACCCCCAGTCAGGGCAGCAACGCCACCAAACGCACGTCATCTTTGGCCCTGTCACGGACGCTGCGGCCGCAATTCGCTGCGACCTCGATGCCGTCACCCACGCGCGCGACCGCCACGTGCACACCTGCGGCCACGCCGTGAACATGGCCGCCGTGCTCACGCTGGCAAGCCAACTCGCCGTCCGCCAGCCCGACACGATCAACAGAACGTGCCTCATCTTTCAGCCCGCCGAGGAGGGCCCGGGCAACAAGGCAGACGGCTTCACCCACCCTCGCGGCTTTGGTGGCGGCCAGTACCTCCGGGATCTCGGGATCTACTCGGAGCTTCCTAGGTTGATCTCAGCCCACATCGACACATCGCTCCCTCAGGACACGGTCCGCATTACCTCTGGAACCGCGACGGCAGCGGCCTACCGATTTTCCTTCGACGCACGGGGCCAACCGGCTCACGCCGCGCTTCCCTGGCAGGGAACGAATCCACTCGACGCCATCACGAGCTTCTTGGTGTCTTGCGACGAGCTCAACCGACGCTTCGCAGACCTGGCGGCAACCGACCCGTCCGAGTACGGCCTGGTCACGGTATCGCAAGTCAATACGGCACCGTGCGAGCTCAACTCACTCGCTCCAGTGGCCTACGCGCGCGGCATCAGCCGCGTCGTCGGTACTAAGACACTGGAGACTTTTAAGTCTGTGCTGAAGCGTCTGGGTGCGACCTGGGAACTCGAAGCTCCACCGGTGATCAATGATTCCGCGTTGGCGGAGCTCGCTGCGACGGAGGCGCGGAGAGCGGGATACCGCGTTGATTCGGCTGCAGCGCGCTTTCGCGACGAAACGGCGTGGGCCGGCGAGTTTGACCTGCCCTGGGCCGATCCAACCAACTATCCGTCCGGATGCCCCGCGATCCTGCACTTCTTCGTGCCGGGTGGAGAGCGATGTGGCTTGCTACACAGCGAGGACTTTCGATCTCGCACTCACCCGATTCACGTCATGGTCGAGCTGATCGGGGGAATCGTGACCAGACTCACCCAAGCACCCTCCTGATGACACCCTCCACGCCGCCGAACTCTCGGCGCTCGTAGTCGGCAACCCAAGACTCGGCAAGTTCGACCAACACCGAGCGATCCAGCCACAACCCGAATTCGTCGTCATTCCGGGGGGTGAAGAACCCAGCTTCGAATTCATCGATCGGGTCGCCCAAGAACAAGCCGATCAACTGGTTGCCCTCGGGCGCCATCTTGAGGAACCGATAGCAAGTCAGCGAATCGCAAATTGCGACGTCCACGATCTTCTCGCGGACCAAGATCATCATGTCCGTGAGGGATTGGGCCTTCAGTTCGGAAACTTGTCCTTCATCGACGAGGCCTTCCTTGATCTTCCCTCTCAGGTATTCGTGTCCGATTTCCCCGGTCGTCACCACGATGCGGCGCTTTCGGTCGAGCAGTTCCTGCTCGGTCTTGATCCCCCCGTGCTCTCGGCGCGCAATCGCACTCAAGCCAACCCGGTGCGTCTTGCCCACAACCACTCCGGTTTCGTTTCGATCGGGCGAGGGAAAGATCGGAAACATGCAGTCCGCACCGATCGGAGCCTCAAACACACTCTCCAAGTGATCCAATCGAACAGGGCGGAAGATGACCTCGACACCCTCCCGTCGCATGGCGCGCCGCAGAATCTCCACCTGAACCCCAAAGCTGATCACACCGGGATCGCCCCCCTCCTCAGCAACCGCGGA
The DNA here is from genome assembly GCA_039815565.1 of Planctomycetota bacterium. Lineage (GTDB taxonomy): Bacteria > Planctomycetota > UBA1135 > UBA1135 > UBA2386 > JBCBZB01. The sequence continues at coordinate 4,744 of JBCBZB010000042.1, read as the reverse complement.
CGGCGTCCCCGCGACAGCGCGATCCAAATCCACATAGTCGGAGACGGGAGGATACCGGAGGACCGCGGCGACGATCTTCCGCCCCCGAAGTACCACGCGACCGGGTAGGGAATCAGCCATCGCAATCCTCGCCCAACTCGATCGCACGCTCTTCCCAGACGGATCGACCCGCTGTGGGGAGCCGCGAGAACCGCGCCAGGGCCTCGCGATCCTCGTCCCGAACCGTCCAGTCGATAACATCGGGCCGGTCGATGCGCAGCCGATCAAAGAGCCGTTGCTCAACCAATCCGGGAGCACCGCACCAAGAGGTATCCCAGAGAAGCCAGTCTCCCGCGTCGTGCGCCGTGGCCACCGCGGCACCACTCGGATCAAACACCGCGCGATTCACCCCAGCGGCGTGCCGCATGCACATCACCTCGACTCCCGTGGCGACGTCCCAGATGCGTGCGGTCGCGTCGGAGAGAAACCCACCCGACGCAGTCACCGCGCGGCGGCCGTCAGCGTTGACGATCACTGAGACAACCGCTCCCGCCTCCCACGCAGTGGTCGGCAGTACTCGCTCGCGACCAAGAAGAGCGATCCCGGGACGGGCGTGGGCCTCACCCAACAAGGCGATGGGCACGTTACTGTCGATCAACGCCAGTCCGCGCACGCCAGCACGGGCCTTCTCGCGCGCCATGACCTCACCTCGATCCGGGTCGAACACCGCGATCTCACCCGAATCCGACGAGGCTACCGCAAGACCACAGTCCGCGATTTGCACGTCCGTGACTCGACCTTCGAGGGTAAGCAGCAGAACGGGCTCCTCGGAGTTGGAGAGATGCCAGCGGAGGACTCGGCCGTCTGCGACTCCGATAAGGGCGGCTCCAGCCGCGCCGTGGTATGCGAGGGTTTCCACTGGTCGGCCCACCTTCACGCACGCGTCGGGCTCGTCGCGATCACGAAAGACCCGCAGTGCACCGTCATCCGAGCAGGTAAGCAGGGCGCGACCATCGCGACGGAACATGCTTCGGTTGACCCTGGCGCCGTGAACGTACTGGCGCACAACCTCCAGGGACGCTGTATCCCACACCAGAACCAGCCCATCTTCGCCACTTGACACCACCGTGTCGCCGTTGGGTGAAAAGCAGACGTCGACGACGCGCCCGGAGTGCCCCTCACATCGCCGCGGAGTCACGCCGGCACTCAGCGCTCGCACGAGCTGCGCCTCGAGCGTTGGCTCGACTCGAATGTTGCGCTCTCGCTCCTGGGCCGTCGGCCAGCCCATTACAGCGGCCCTGGCTGCGCGATTCGGGTCCCCGGCATCATTCGCCGCCAGCGCCTCGCGCGCGAAGAGCATCTGGGTCTGCGACGAGATTCGGCGTTCGCGGTCTTCGATCGACTTAAGGTCAAGCCTCTGCTTCTGTCGGCATGCCGCCAGGTAGCCGCTCGCCTCGCCAAGACGTGCGGCCCACTCTGGCCCACGCGGGATCAGCTGCTCCGCTTCGGCGAGTCTCGATCCGCGGTGATTGAGGAACTCGTCCCTGCGTGTCGCTTCCGCCGCCTCCCACTCCTTGGACGAGCGAATCACCGTGGAAAACAAGATCAGCGCAGCGGCTTCTTCCTCGATCAGTCGTTTCAACAATGTCCACGTGCGAAAGACCGCTTCGTGGGTGACTTCGATCGTGCGCTCTTCTTCCTCTCCACCCCGCGACACTAGAAGCCGACGATCCACGAAGATCTCGACCAGACGCCGCCCCTCGTCGGGAATCTCGTCGTACAAGCAGCGCTGCTTTCGCACCGCTCCATTCTCCGGATCGACAACGACCAGCAGAGGAAGAAACACGCGCGACACGACTCGACGAAGCCCGGCCGAACCGCCGGAGATATCAGCCTTAATCGCTGCGTCGTTGGCCTCCTGCTCGATCGTGGAGACCATGTCTCCCGAGTCTTCCAGTTCGTCCAACCCAATCTCGCGCTGGGATAGGTGCTCCGCCATCAGCCGCTTGAGCGTGACCGCCAACAGCGGCAGCGCGTCCTTTTGACCCTGAGCCTGCGCGAGCAGCCGCTCGCGAACGAGCGGGTGAAACAGCGGCGATCTGCCCGTGGCCTGGTGCAACACTCGCGCAGGGCCGTCGATGATTTCACCCAGCTCGCCCTCGGCAATCGGATCCAGGCTCTGAGGAGACTTGTGAATCCCCGACAGAAGTGGTTCAGACTGAAGCCGCTCGTAGGCGTCCGTGCGGATCGTCGCCACTGTGATGAGGCGCTTGGCCTGGACTGCGGCACGCAGCAGCTCGAGAAACTGCGCCACCTGCTCCGACTTCTTTAGAAACAGCTCTTCGGCCTGATCCAGCGGCAAGACGATCGCCGGCACAGAACCCTCGAAACTTCTGGCTTCCTCGGCGAGTTCTTCCAAGAGCGCGAGGAACGACTGTGGATCCTGCAGGCGGCTGCGAATCCACGCACGATCGCGCGCGGCGTCACGACGGCGAAACGACGCTTCCAGCGCCGCGACCAGCCCCTCGCTCCCCCGGAGGACACCTTCTCTCAAGCCGTCCCGACCGTGGCGCACGGTCGACAAACACTCCCAGCGCCGAGGATCCTTCTTGAGCCGCGGGCAAACCCCCGCCCGCAAGAACGACGACTTGCCTGCTCCCGACGCTCCCAGGATCGCGAGAAAGGAATCGCTTTCGCCATCGCGGATCTTCCGCAGCAACTCGCGTGTTCGAACAAAGTCCGCTTCCCTGCCGAAGAACACGGCAGCGTCTTCTTCTTCGAGCGCCGCCAGACCCGGGTACGGGATGCGGAGATTGTACCAACCCTTGACGTCCTCGGGGATCGTGAATCCGGAGGGCAAGATACCCTGCTCTGCAATTCCGGACTTGAGACTGAGCAGAGCATGTTCGCCAAGACGAACTGGGCCCGACCGAGTCGATGGCTCGGGCGGGTTGCGAATCGGAGGAAGGCTGACCTGCACCCCCTTGAACGCCTCTACGAACTGACTGCGGCTGCGGAGCTCCGCGAGGTCGTCGTCATCTTCGATGGGCTCCAGGTCCACCCGAAACAGATGCTTCCCCTCGCACTTGGCGAGATGGTGCTCGCGTCGACACCACTCAGAGTTCTTCCAGTTCTCGGAGACCAGGAGAATCATCGCACCGCACTGCGCGATGTCCTTGGTCAGCTTCGCTTCCCAAGCGCTCCCCGCACGCGGCATCGTGTCCAAGTCCCGGTGCACGAAGACATCCTCGGACAGAAAGAGCCCCTCGTTGACCAACCACTCCTTCAACGCAATCGCGTAGTGCAATTCGATGTCGGAAACACTGATGAACAAGCAGGTCACGAGACTATGAGTCGGCGGGGCAACGACGCCCGCAACACCCCAAACGCCAGAGCGGCAACCCGATCGACACTCGACCGCTCCGATGGTGCGGCTACCAACCTACCCCATCTACTTCACGGACCCCAGCGCACGCAGGACTTCTTCGGGCTCGGCGTCGAGCCGGCCCTCGCTTCCTTTTTGCGAGCTTCTGCGCCTCGAATCCGGCAAACAGCGAGCGCACCCCATTCGATTCGGGCTCGGTCCGCTGTGCCCACGACTCGGCGTTGCCACGATGCACGGTGCCCGCAGCATCGACGTGATAGAACCGGTTTGACACCAATGCGTGCTATTCGCCGTCAATTGGCGTCCCGGGCCGCCTGCCCACAGGCCCTCAAGCGTCGGCTGCGACAGGTATTCGAGAACCTTGCTGCACCCGTTGTCAGTGAAGAGGTAGCTGATCACGTGAAACCGAACGCGGCCGCCAGAGTGGCAGCGTCGCATCGCTCGGCCATGCCCGTCCTGCCCGAATCCTCCATCGCACGGACTTACAACAGGTTACGACGACCAAGAAGAGCGCGCATCATCCCCCGTGATCGCCGACCTCTTCCCGCCCCCTCCTTCTCGCGACGTTCGGCGGCTGGATCAACCGCCAACAAGCCGACGCGGCCGCCTATTCGATCGAGGAGAACCGCTTCCTGAAGGCGCAACGCGGCGGACGCAGGCTCCGGCTGACCGATGATCAATGTCGCCGCCTGGCGGCGACGGGCCAACGGCTCGGACGACTTCTCCTCAGCGGTGTTGCCACCATTGTCACGCATGACACCATCCTGCGTTGGCATCGGCGCCTGATCTCGCTCCAGTCCACGTAACCCAGTCATCGCGTCGGAAGGATCGGGCTGATGCAGGAGATTCGCGCCCCGATCGAATGCACGGCCGGGGACAATCTGCGCTGGGGCTACTGCCGGATCCAGGGCAAGCTGAAGAAGCTCGGACACGGGTTCGCTCGGCCGGCGATCGCGAAGACCCTGAAGGATCACGGAGTCCCGCCTTCCGGCAGACGGGCGACTTCCTGGCGCAGGTTCTTCAGAGCACAAGAGGACACGATCGCCGCGACGGACTACTTCACCGCTGAGGTCTGGACGAAGCGCGGCCTAGTGACCCACTACATCCTCTTCGTGATCGACCACGCGACGCGCGCGGTCGAGATCACCGGCTGCACGACACGATCCGACGCGGCTTTCATGGCCCAATTCGCCCGCGACCTCGCCGACCTCGCCGACCTCGAGGACGGGGTGCTGCGTCGGAAGAGCTTTCTCGTGCTAGATCGCGATTCGACTTTCGCCGCGCAGTTCCACCGCATCCTCGGAGACGCTGGGGTCACTACGTTCCACACCGCGTTCCAGGCGCCGAACATGAAAGCGATCGACGAGCGGTTCATCAACT
>JBCBZB010000020.1:0-66933 GCA_039815565.1 Planctomycetota bacterium | reverse complement strand
TTAGGGAATCATCCCCAGAGTAGATGGCAAAATCAGGTGATGCTAGGCGGCGAATTTGACTCACCTGGTCAAGGTTCCCACTGGCCTCTTTAATAGCAACAATATTGTCAATTTCGGATAACCGCACGACGGTTTCAGGTCAGTTCAGAAGGTTCGTGACGCGGTTCCCACTAGGATTCACGTCTCGCTTCGCCCTCCCTTGTGATGACCAACCTCGAATCCTCGCTCCGAGTTCCCGCCGACCAGCTTCGCTTTATCTGTGATCCAGAGAGGCTCGGCTTTGCGACGACGGACGACGTCGAGCCGCTCGTCGAGTTCGTAGGCCAGGCCGAGGCCGCTGAGAGCCTGAGCTATGGCCTCGATCACTTCGCGCCGGGGCAGAACGTGTTCGTCCGTGGCTCCGCCGGCACGGGCCGGATCACGCTGGTTCAGCGCCTTCTCGAAGACCTGCAGCCTGAGCGCGACCGTTCCGCCGACCTCGTCTACGTGCGCAATTTCTCGAATGGCGCGCGACCGCGGCTGCTTCAGCTACGGCCTTGTACTGGACGCCGTTTCGTCAAGAAGATGGACGACTGGGTGTCATACGCATCGAAGGATCTGGCGGCTGCGATGCGAGGGGATGCGTTCCGGCAGCGCACCGAAACTCTCGGTCAGAACTTCGAGAAGAAGATTGCTGCGATCCGAGGGCCGTTCGAGAAAGAGCTCGCGGACAACGGTCTCGCGCTGTTCTCGGTTCCCGCTGGGGATTCGATGCGCACGGTTCTGCTCCCGGTCCTCGGCGGTCAGCCGGCCCCTCCGGAGCGACTCCAGGAACTCCGAGAGAAGGGGGAGCTGTCGGACGAGGACCTCGAGTCGATCCGAAAGCGGGTTGACGCCTACGGTCGCCAGGTGCAGGAGCTCGGTCTCAAACTCGAGGAGGCACAGCTCGAGCGGCAAACCGCGATGCAGGAGCTCGTGCAGCAGGAGATCCGCGATCTCCTGACCGCGGCGACGCATTCGATCCGGCGGGAGTTCACTCAGCCGGCGGTGGCCGAGTTCCTCGACGCCTGCGTTGAAGATCTCGCGGAGCGTGGCGTTCCTCCTGATGACCTCGAGGCCAGCTTCTGGCGGCGCTACCAGGCGCATCTGCTGCACTCGTGCCCGACCGACCAGCCGCCGATCGTCATTGAGAGCGCGCCGTCCGAGCAGAACCTCGTCGGCACGATCGAGCGCAAGATCTTGCGCGGGGGGGAGGTCGTCTCCGACCACCTGATGATCGTCGGTGGCTCGATTCTGCAGGCGAACGGTGGTTACCTCGTTCTCGAGGCCAGGGATCTCCTGAGTGAGCCAGGCGCCTGGCGCGCGCTCGTGCGAACGCTTCGTTCAGGGCTCCTGGAGATCAGCCCATCGGCAGTGAGTGCTCGAATGGGGGCTGCTGGTCTGCAGCCCGAACCGATCCCGGTGTCCCTCAAGGTCGTGTTGATCGGCGAGCCGGGCGCCTACTACTTGCTCGATCAGAACGACCCGGACTTCCGCAACCTGTTCAAGGTGCTCGCCGACTTCGAGGACGAGCTGCCGAGTTCGGATCAGAGCATTGGCGACTATGCGCGCTTTCTCGCTCGCCTCTCCCGCGACGAGAAGACCCTGCCGTTCGCAGCGAGTGGCGTTGCCGTCCTGGCGGAGCACGGCGCGCGGATCGCGGGTCGAAACGATCGTCTCACCGCGCGTTTCGGTCGCTTGACGGATCTCGCCCGAGAAGCGGCCTACCTCTGCAAGCGTGAAGAGGGAGCGGCCGTCGAGGGGGATCACGTTCGACGAGCAATCCTGCGCGCGCGCCGGCGTGCTGACATGCCGGCTCGTCGATTCCGCGAGCGGATCGCGGACGGCAACGTGAATGTGCAGGTGCAGGGCAAGGCCGTAGGGCAAGTGAACGGACTCGCGGTGCTGAGCACCGGCCAGTTGACCTTCGGCTTCCCGAGTCGGCTCACGGCGACGGTCGGCGCAGGCACCGATGGGGTGATCAACATCGAAGGGGAGGCTGCGCTCTCCGGTTCGATCCACACGAAGGGCTTCCACATCCTCGGTGGCCTGCTGCGACGCCTGCTGCCGACCGATCACCCGCTCGCGTTCTCGGCTTCGATCGCCTTCGAGCAGAGCTACGGAGGGATCGACGGCGACTCCGCTTCGGGCGCGGAGATGTGCTGTCTGCTTTCGGCCCTTACCGGTGTCCCGTTGCGTCAGGATCTCGCGATGACCGGCGCGATCGATCAGGTCGGCAACGTTCAGGCGATCGGAGCCGCGTCGGAGAAAATCGAAGGCTTCTTCGATTGCTGCCTAGACCAGGGGCTGACGGGGACCCAGGGCTGCCTTCTTCCGAAGGCCAACCTGCGCAACCTCGTGCTGCGACCGGACGTCGTCGAGGCGTGTCGTGAGGGCAAGTTTCGCGTGTATGCCGTCTCGCGAATCGAGGAGGCGCTGGAGCTCTTCACCGGCGTGCCGGCGGGCTCGCTCGACACGGAGACCGGTCGCTATCCGCAGGGGTCGATCCTCGATCGAGCGCTGGAGCGGGTGGCGGAGTTCTGGAAGCGGGCCTCGGGTTCGTTCGCAGACCGGTAGAGCGCCTCGGTGCGAGGGAACCCGACGAGCGCGTTCCGAACGGGGACGGCGAGCCTCGCCCGCGTTGCTGGGGCGGGTCGGGGCTGCTAGCGTCGGAGGTCGTGTCTGGGCCGACTCCGATCGCAGTGGTTCCGTGGCTGACCGGCTCCTCCCTCGGCCCGGTCTTTCGCGTGTTGGAACACACCGGCGTGGTCGCCCACCTCGCGGACCAGATCGGAGATCCGCGTCCGCTGGCCTGGACCCTTCGTCATGTCGCGGCGCTCGGCGCGTCGGGCTCGAGTGAGTCGGCATTCGATGTCCAATCGATCTTGGAGCTGCCGCGCGAAGGGCAGCCAGGATCTCTCGCGGTCGCCGGGTTCCCGGGTTCGGTGGAGGAGTTCGGGCCCGAAGCGGATCCGCTCTGGCGGGTGGTTCTTCGGGAACTCTGGAACGAACTCGGCGCCAGGCTGTCCGGTGGGAAATCGTTCTACGCTGAGTCGGCGCCGCTTTGGTTGTCAGGTGTGCTGGGCGGCGCCGGCCTCGAGTCACGTCAACTCGTCGTGGTCGAGGACCCTCGTTCGATTGCCGCCCGTCTCTGGAGGAGTCGGGTTCGTGCGGGACGTGTTCCGGCCTGGCTCGGGGATCCCGCCTCGGCCTGGTCGCTCGTCGAACAGACTCAGGAAGCGTTCGTTCCGCAGCAGCTGTCGTCCCTGGTCGAGCAGCGACGTGAGAACGGAATCGTCGTCGTTCGGGTAGAGGACTGCGTGCAGGATGCAGAGCGGGTCGCCTCGAGCCTTCGGAGTTGGCTCGAAGGTGGGGAGTCGCCCGCTCTGGTCGGCTCGGGCAGCCCGAGCGTCGAGGGCCTGCCGCCCACCGTGGTCGAGGCGATCGGATCCCTGTTCGGCGACTCACTCAAGGAGTTCGGCTATGAGGTCTGAGGCCGGTTCGACTCTGGAGCCACTCCTCGTGCTGATGTCGGGGCGAAGTGGTTCGACGCTGCTGATGCAGCTGCTTGCGACCAGCGACGAGATCGGGTTCCGACGCGAGCCTCCGTTCGAGGTTCGTCACCTGAGCTATCTCCTGCGTTGGGCGCAGTCGATCGGCGCGGAAGGAGCGATGACCGCCGACTCGGATCGTCCGCGGGAGTTCTTCGATGCGCCGACGCTCGGAAACCGGAGCGAGCCGTCGACGTTCCGATGGCCGGGGGCGGTGGCCGAAGGGCTGTGGCGACCGGCGTTCGAGAGCGCGTGGCGGGCATTCTCCGAGCGCGCCGTTCGTGGACCGGACTACGCACCCTGCGGTGCCGCCCGCTTCCATGCCGAGAAGGCCTCACTCTGGTCGGCGGAGAGCCTCTCGGAATTGGAGGTCCCTCACCGGCGCCTGTACCTGTTGAGAGACCCTCGGGACGTCTTGCTCTCGATCTGGTCGTTCAACCAGAAGCGCGGCTCGCTCGACTTCGGCGTGCGCGAAGGCGAGACGATGGTCGAGCACGCTGAGCGATTCTTCGTCGAGATGCGTGACCGACTGCGTCTGCTCCTCGAGTTGCAGACGACGAGCGACACTTCTTGCATCGTCCGCTTCGACGAGATGGTCGAAGACCTTCCTGAGGTCGCCCACCAGCTCGGCGAGTTCCTTGGCGTGCGTCTGGACGCCGGGCGCGTCCTCGCCGACAGCTCACGCTTCGCCGGTCACCGCACGAGCAGTTCGCGGACGGGCTCGCGTTGGCGATCCGAGTTGTCGCAAGAGCTGCAGGCGCGATGTGAGCAGATCCTCGGGTCGGAGCTCGAGGCGTTGGGGCTTGGCGGCTGAGTCTTGAGCTCAAGCCATCGGTTTGAAACAAGGCGCCGCCGTTCGTGATCGTGCTTTGACCTGCCCCCCGAAACCGGATCCACCCGCGCGTCGCGATGCAGATCCTCGGGCACCGCACGATCGTGCAGACCATGGAGGTCTCCGCGAAGATCGAAGGCACGGACCTGGGCGACGCAGTCGCGTCTCTGCCGAGCATGGAAGGCATCCGAGGGGTCGGATCTGCCGACGGCCTTGCCAACACACTTGCCAACAGCTCCTGCACTGAGGGGGCAAAACGAGGCAACCACGGGCATCCAAGGGCCAAGCCGTCAGAACCTCGAAGAAGGCTGCGAGGAGGGCTATGGGCGATGAATGACCCTCGGGGTCAAGAGTGTGCCGGGCGGGTCGCGATCCCATCTGCGAGAGATGGAGGCGGCGGGAATCGAACCCGCGTCCCGTGACACCCCGAACTGAGCTTCTACGTGCGTAGGGCGTCGTTTGATCTCACCATCACGGCTCCGACGACCAGGATCCGCTCAGGCCAGCTCGGCTGTTGTCTCGCCGGGCACGGGCAGAGCATCCGTGCTGGGCCAGTCTGCTGTGTAGCGTGAGCCCGTCGCGCAGACGAAGGCGGACTCACGTCACTGCACTTTTCAGGCAGCGAGGGACAGTTGCGGTTCGGCAACTAAGGGTGTTTCCAGGTTTTTAACGAGGCCTCCTGGAGTCCTCGGCACGCCACTCAGACCGTGACAGTGTCCGGTCGATGCCGATCGCCCCCGAGCTCTAGAAAGCAGGGGAAGACCCGCCCGGCTTCGGTATGTTCGCGCGCCCGGCCGGGTCCCGCAAGGGGCGGGTTGGAAGCCCTGACGGATCGTTCCCTTCACAACCTCTTAATCTGCCTCTCGGAGCGATTTTAGCGCGTTCCGATCCCGCCATGAAGCGTGAGAAGATCGTCGTCGTCGAAGACGAAACCGACATCCTCGAAGTGATCGAATACAACCTCGCGCGCGAGGGCTATCGCGTCCGTGCGTTCCGCGATGGTGAGGAGGGACTCGAGGCCGTGCGCCGCGATGCGCCCGACCTCGTGATCCTGGACTTGATGCTTCCGGGGCTCGACGGTCTTGAGATCTGTCGGCGTATCAAGCGAGACGACGTCACTCGTCACATCCCGGTCATCATGGTGACTGCGAAAGGCGAAGAGGCGGACATCGTGCTCGGGCTCGGCGTTGGGGCAGACGACTACGTTCCCAAGCCGTTCTCGCCGAAGGAACTCGCCGCGCGCGTCGCCGCCGTGCTGCGCCGAGGCCCGATGCGGACCGACGAGGCTGCCGACGAGCGGATCGTCTCGGGCGGACTGATGGTCGACGTGTCTCGGCACGAGGTGTCGGTCGACGGAGAGAGAATCCGGCTCACGGCGACGGAACTTCGGCTCCTGCACTTCCTGGCCTGTCACCCGGGCCGCGTCTTTACGCGCGATCACCTGCTCAGTCGAGTGATCGGTGAGGACGCGGTCGTCCTCGACCGCAACATCGATGTCCACGTGGGTGCGCTGCGGAAGAAGCTCGGCAGCGTGCGTCACCGGATCGAGACTGTCCGCGGCGTCGGATATCGATTCAGTGACTCGGTGAGCGACTGATGCGTCGATCCCGCTTCCTCTGGAAGCTCTGCTTCTGGGTGTCCGTCCTCCTACTGGGGGTTACCGGATACGGCGCCTACCGGGTTGGGCAGCGGGTCGATCGACTGAGCGAGCAGTCCGCGCAGCGGGTCCTCGAAGACGCATGTTCGTTCGTCGAGCTGTCGAACGGCGCCGAGCGTCTCCGCAAGGTCGCCGCCGGCGAGTCCATCGACACCGTCTTCGAAACACCGCTCCGGAAGTGGTTGCAGGATCGAGATCTTCGCGTGGCCGTGCTGGCTTCGGACGGTGAGATTCGTGCTGATTCCGAGGACGCGTCGGGAGAATCAATCGCTGGACGGATGGAGGTGCTCCGGTCCTTGACCGGCTCCAAGTCCCTTCATCGTGGACTCCTCTCGCTGATCGACGTCGAGGGCTACTCCTGGGCTCAGCCCTCCGGCGGTCGTGACTCGATCGACTACGTGCTTTTCGCCGAGGTCCCGCTGTCGGCGATTCCGATCAGGCCGGACGCCCTCGAAGATCTGTGGTTTGCGGTCTTCTGGCCCTCGTTGTTCGCGCTCCTGGCGATCGTGGCCTGGTTCGCGCGCGGGATGGATCGGTCGTTGGAGCGCCTTCGTGGTGCCGTGCGATTGATGGCACGGGGAGAGTTCACGGAACTGCGTCCACTGCAAGTCCGCGCGCCGCTGCGGCCCTTGGCGAGTGCGCTCGGAGAACTGTCGGTCGAAGGTCAGGTCCGCGTCGATACGATCGCGACCGACCGCAACCGACTGGTCGCGATCCTCGGTGCGATGATCGAAGGTGTGATCGCGGTGGATCCGGCAGAGCGCGTGGTTCGGATGAACGGAGCCGCGGCGCGAATTCTCGGCGCTCAGTCCGCTGCCGTGAACGGCCGCCCGATCTGGGAGGTCACGCGCGTTCGAGAAGTCGCAGACATTCTGTCGCAGGCACTCAAGTCCGGACAGGAGCAGGTTCGGGAGTTGCGGATCGTCCAGCCTCCCCGGGACCGCTACGTCGAGATGCGCGCTTCGCCGCTCGAACGAGCGAGTGGTGGTGTCGGTGGTGCCGTTCTCGTGCTGCACGACGTCTCCGAACTTCGACGGCTCGAGGCGATCCGTCGCGACTTCGTCGGAAACGTCTCCCACGAATTGAAGACACCGATCGCCGCGATTCGAGGCCGGGTCGAGACGATTCTCGAGGACTCCGAGATGGAGCCGGAGGTGCGCACACGCTTTCTGGTCAGTATCCGAGACCAGTCGATGCGACTGTCGTCGCTCGTCACCGACCTCCTGTCGCTATCCCGTGTCGAATCCGAATCGGCCTTGGGCGACATGGTTTCTCTCGATCTACGGGCACCAGTCCGCGAATCGGTCGCCGCGCTGCAGGGGCCAGCCGAGTCGAAAGGGATCGAGCTGGATCTCGATCTACCGGGTCAGGCTGCGCACGTTCGCGGGGAGCTGGAGTCCCTGCGTCTCGTCGTGAACAACCTGGTCGACAACGCGATCAAATACACGTCGGCTGGCGGTCGGGTTTGGATCAAGCTCCGGGTGGACGACGGCCAGGCTGTTCTGGAGGTTGCGGACGACGGCATCGGGATCGAACCGAAGCACCAGTCCCGAATCTTCCAGCGCTTCTATCGCGTCGATAAGGCGCGGTCTCGTGAGGTCGGTGGCACCGGGCTCGGGCTCGCGATCGTCCGCCACGTCGTGCTTGCGCATGGGGGCGAAATCACGGTCGAGTCGCAGCCGGGAATCGGGACCACGTTCCGGGTGGTCCTCGCCGCCGACTGAGGGCGGCGATCCCGTCTTGATCAGATCTGCATACAACATTCGGAGTCGATTCGGCTGCTGAGCTCCGGAGAGCGCTAAACTCGGCTCCCCCAAAATGATCGAGCAAGACCTGACAAGCCTGAAGCGCACCGTGCTCGACATGGGGTCCCTCGTCGAGCAAGCGGTCCACAAAGCGCTCTGGGCCCTCGGTGAGCGGCGACCCGAGGTGGCTGAGCAGGTCGACCGAGAAGACGATGTGATCGACCAGAAGGAACTCGAGGTCGAGAAGGAGTGCACGCGGATCCTCGCGTTGCACCATCCGGTCGCTCGAGATCTCCGCTTCGTGGTCACGGTCCTCAATCTGAATCACGATCTCGAGCGGATCGGTGATCTGGCGACCAACATCGCCGAGCGGGCGGCGTCGCTCTGTGCGAGTCCCGGCTTCGTGGTGCCGACGCCTTTGAAGACCATGATGGATTGTGCGCCTCGCATGCTGCGCACGGCGCTCGATGCCTTCATGCGCGAGGACTCGGCCATGGCTCGTCGAGTGCGTGCAGACGACGACGAGGTGGATGACTGCAACCGGGAGATGTGGACCCTGATGCAGGCACAGATGCGGGAGGACATCGACTCGATTCCGCAATACCTCAACCTATTGAGCTGCTCGCAGCAGCTCGAGCGGATCGCCGATCTGGCGACCAATCTCAGCGAGGCGGTCGTCTTCCTGGTCGAAGGTGATCTGATTCGTCACCGACTCTGATCGAGTCGGTCGTGCGAACTCTGACGTCGGCGGGTCAGCGCCGGAATCGCCCGACGATCCCGGCGACGGTCCAGAACAGCGTGATCAAGAGCGCGAGGCCGGTCAGCACGAGTCCGATCCGAAGGCCGGGGACTCGGTAGGAGAAAACCACTTCGCAGGCGCCGGCCGGCACCGGGATCGTTCGCATGCAGACGTGGCTGCGGACGATCGGCACCTCCTCGCCGTCGACCGTCGCAGTCCATCCACTCAGGTAGGTGTCGGCGAGGTAGAGCAAGCCCGCCGGCCCGTCGCCGACTTCGAGTCGGATCTCGTGCGGGATCTCGGAGGCAAAGCGCACTTCGCGGTCCGATTCTCCACGTGGCTCGATCGGGAAGTCCCTCAGCGGAGTCGCTTCTTCTTCGACGACGTGTGCAGCGCGGCGCGGGTCGAGCTCCTTCGAGGCGATTCCCTCGAGGGCGGCGTCTTCGTCCGGATAGGTCTCGAGCTCGTGGAAGATGAAAGCGCGCGGGAGGGCGTTCGGCCGGTCGTAGACGTAGAAGTTTCCGCCGCGGTGCACCAGCTCGTGCTCGTAGACGAAGGGTTCCGTTGCGAGTGTGCCGGCGTGATCGAGCTTCTGATCCGAAAGGACGGTGTTGATCGCGAGTGCGTCCCAGAGCGGGTGTTCCAGGCGTTCGTCATCCGGTAGCGCACGCGGCCAAGTGTTCCGATACATGAACTCGTCGAGCGGCTGGTTCGGTCGTTGTCGGAGCAGCTTGTGGAAGATCTTGTGCGAGTTGCCGTCGACGAAGGCGTAGTCGTTGAGATCGCGGAATCGATCACGCAGGGTCGTGCTGGCGTAGAGCGCGTGCGGGTACGGCTGTTGGTTGTTCACCGGATTCGGCTTCGCACCACGAGCGATCAAGAGTCCTCCCTGTTCTCGGATCTCGTCTTGTCGTTCGTGCAGGAAGTCGTGGACTTTCGTTCCGCCGGCCAGCTGGGGGTAGGGTCGGTGTGCGACCGACTGTTCACCGAGCCAGACCAGCTGGCCTGTCGTCAAGACGAAGCCGGCGGACAGGATGCCGACGCGGCGTCGCTTGTCGCGGTCGAACGCGGCCAGCGCGAGAAGGAGTGCCGCAGCCGTGAAGCCGATCGCTCCCCGCTCGAGCGAGGTGTAGGTCCGTCGCTCGTATTCCTCCATCACCGGGTGGAACGCAGCCGGGCCGTGAACCGAGGTCAGGTTGGCGATCACCATCTCCCTCGTGAGTGGCGTTTCACCGGGGAGTACGTTGGCGGGCCAATCCCGAGTCCGCAGCTTCTCGACGATGCCCTCGTGATCCGAGAGTGGCCTGACCTTCGCGATCGTCAGGGCGCTGGTGGCGACGACGAGGCTTGCGATCGCGATCCCGTAGATCGACGCCCGGTGGCGGTGATCGACGATCTGCTGCAGTCCGAGCCCCGCGAGGATCGGGATCGCGAGGCACAGCGGCATCACGAATCGGAAGGGCGGCGTGCTTCCGAGGAGCGGGATGGACTCCATGAGCCGCGGGCTCAACGCCATCAGGAGGAACACCGCCGAGCAGACGACGGTGACCGCACGTGCAGGCCCACGGCCCCAAAGCGCTCCGAGAGCTGCGAGAGGCAGCGAGAGCGTGCCGGCGAAGATCGTGTACTCGACGAAGTTGTAGTTCGGGAGGAGTAGAGCGTCCTCGACGCCCCGGAGGTCTTGCCAGAGGAAGATCAACGGGTGGTTGCTGGCCGAGACGAGGATCTCCTTCGGGGTCCCATACATCTCCGGGAACAGCAGGGCCGGGATTCCGAAGATCCCGAAGGCGTCGCCATAGAGCGAGCCCTTCGCGAGCGTGAAGGTACGGTTCGACTCGGGGAAGAATGCGAACATCGGCCCGAGCTGAGCGAAGGCCAGTGCGGTGCCGGTGAAAACGCCGCCCAGCAGCCAGAGGGCAGTCGGGAGAACGGCGGCTCGGTCGGTGAACCAGAGCCGCGCGAGCCCGATCACGGAGATCACTCCGCAGAGAATCATCGGAAGTACCGCGTAGGGCGGGAACCCGCTCAGCCATGTCAGTGCGGTCAGAACCGAGAGCGCGGCGGCTGGCAGCGCGCGGTTCTTGAGTCCGCGAGAGCGCATCAGGCACAGCACCGCCCAGACCATCCCCGGCATCGCGATGATCGCGTCCATGCGCATGTAGAAGTGCATGTTCGCAGTCATCGTTCCGCCGAGTTCGAACCCGATCGCAGCGAAGCAGGCGGCAAACGCTCCGACTCCGAGGTGACGCATCAGGCCGAAGGTCAGGAGTCCGGCAAACACGACCGACACGTAGGCGCCCCAGGCGAGGCCTCGAATCGGATCCCAGGCCAGCAGCAGGGCTGCGTTCTTGGGATGCAGAATTGCGATCAGTCCATTCGCGAACAGCGGATTGCCGAACCGGACGTAGGGATTCCAGCCGGGGAAGCGCCCCTCGGACAGTTCGTCCTTCGCGTAGGAGAGCTCCGGTGCAAAGACAGCCGGAATCTCAGTGACGAGGTAGTTGTTCTCCGAAGAGACGGCCACCTCGTCGTAGGTCTGGTCATCGAGTTCGTGGACCTTGGGCGGGAACCGTGCGGTGTCGTAGGAGAACAGCACCGAGTCGCCGAACATCGACTCGCCGAGCAAGAGCATTGGCGCGACGAGGATCACGAGGATCGCGAGCCACATCGACCGCTTGGTCATCGGCGTCTTCGTCGGCGGTGCGAACATCGCGGTCGCCCAACGACTCGGGGCCTTCGGGGCGTCGTCGGGTTGCGTGGCGTCGGTCATCGGGTCGAGGAAGCTTCGATGGTCGGCGAGGTGGGGGTTTCGCTGAGGCGGCGTCGGCCGACGACGATCAGCACGACCGCCCCGAGGAGGGCCAGAAGGCTGAGGCGGGGAGGCCATACGACCCAGCTTTGGTCGTAGGAGAACACTACCCGGTGCGACCCCGGTTCGAGGCGGACTCCGCGCAGGTAGTGGTCGGTGACGAGGAGGTCTTGGGTTTCGCCATCGACCGAGACTCGCCAACCGGCATCCCATGGATCGGCGAGGCGCAGTAGGCCCCGCTCGGACACCGTGACGTCGAGTTCGATTCGTTCCGGTTCGTCCGACAGGAACGCGACTTCGAACTCGGATTCTCCGTCGCCCTCGAGCGCGACTCCGACTTCGACAATCGCGACTCGGCTCGGGTCCCGATTCGGGTCGCCGAGGGCTGCGAGTCGAGGTTCCTGCTCGGGGATGACCTCGGTCCGATCGAGGAACGTAACGCGCGGAAGCGTGGTGGTTCGTTCGTAGAGGCGGAGAGTCGCTGGCGAGCCTTCGGGCGTGCGGTCGATCAGCGTCTCCGTAAGAGGTAGGTCGATGCGACTACTGAGAACGAAGCGTGCACCCAACACGTCGAGCATCGGGTGGTTCAGTGTCTCCGGAACGAAGAAGCCTCGGACGCCCGAGCCATCGAAGGTCGGCTGATGTTGTGCGACCTGAGCGTTGGACGAGGGGCTCGGTGGTTCGATCGCCAAGAACAACTGTTCCATCCGTCCCTGCGGCAGAGGGTTGTAGGCGCTGAGGTCGTGCAGTCCGTGGAGCGCACCCAGGTTCGGCGGGTAGAGCGTGGGGACCGGAAGTGCCGTCGGGCTCTCGAGTCGAGTGAGCCGCGCGGTCTCGATCGGGCTCCGTCGCGCTTCGGCTTCGAAGACCGGGGCGAGCATCGCCGGCGGAGTCATCACCCGTTCGACGGGCAGGGCCTGAACGGAACCGAGCCCGGCGAACCAGAGTTGCGCGACGCTGAGCCCGATCAGTGCGACCGCAAGGCTCCGGCCGTTCAGGAACCAGTTTGTGAGCGCGCAGATCAACGCGACGATCGCTGGAACCAGGAAGGTCGTCAGGATTCCGTCGCGCTCGGCTCGGAGGCTGTCCGGAGCCGCTCGAAGTTGTTCGGTGAAGAACGCGGTTGCGTTCTCCACGCTGCGCTCGCCGCGGAAGTCTTCGATCTGAGCGAGTCGCGATCCCCAGTCCGAGGCGAACTCGTCGAGCCCGCCGAACGGACCGTAGTCCATGACGAACCGAGCCAGGGACCAGAGGCACACCGCGAGGGCTGCGGCCGACACGAAGAGGAACCGGTGTGGCACTCGAGTCAGTCGATCGAGGCCCTGCGCGGCGAGCACGATCCACCCGACGTGCACGAGGAACAAGAATCGCCGGAGGTCCCCGGTTCGGGCGCCCGGGAGGATCGTGGTGAACTCGAAGAATCCGGAGACCGCCATCGCAATGCCGAGCGAAAGCACGGTCAGCGAGAAGAAGAACCAGGTCTCGACGCGGAACAGTCGGGAGCGAGGTTTCACGAACGCCATCGGTGCCAGCAGTGCGGCTGGCAGTCCGAGCGAGAACGCGGTCTCGGTCGAGTTGAAGTATCGCTCGGGTGGCGGCAGTGACTCGATGGCCGGGAAATTGACCCGCAGCTGATTCGGCGCCCGCTCGTGCAGCCAGTCGGGCCAGAAGGTCGTGAGTAGGTGCCGCCAGTGCAGCGAGTGGTCGACGAACCACTGCGGATCGACCTCCGCGGCGCGGGCCGATTGCGACGCCGCTACCAGGACCGGCACCATCTGGGCGAGTGCGATCAGCCCACCGAGGGCGCAGCCGAGTCCGAGTCCCAGAAGGGAGCGGACGTGGCGTTCTCGGATCGCGAGAGTGAGGGCGTAGGCGCCCACGAGGTAGCAGGTGAACAACGCAACCGGCACGAAGCCGGTCGACCAGGCCGAACCCAGCAGGACCCCGATCAGGCCGATCTCGTGTCTGCGGGTCCGGCCGCGGAGGACCGCAGATCGGGCGATCGTGAGCAAGGGCCAGACCGACAGAGCGGCTGTCACAATCACGTTGTGGTGCACGCGGGCCTGGGTCCACAATCCGAGGGCCGCGAGTACGACCGCGAACTGTGCTCCCCGTTCGGAAACGCCACCTCGGCGGAGGAACCAGAAGGCCCCGAACCCGAACAGCGCGCAGTGAAGGAGCCACCAGACCCCGTAGTGCCCGGGCGCGTCGATCAGAAGGAGCAGCAGATTCCAGGGCTGGTAGGGCTGCGCCATCTGGGGCACGAACGGTGCGCCCGAGGCGATGCGGTCGGTCCACCGCGGGAACTCTCCCTCGCGCAGCCGTTCCTGCAGCGTCTGGTCCCAGGCGAGCGATTGACCATACTTGTCTCCGCCTGAGGGCTCACCGCCGCGCAGTTCGTCGAGTTCGATGCGCCCCGCCTCGAGGGCTTCGGTCCGCATCGGCTCGTAGGCCTCAGGCGGAAACGGAACGACTGCACGATCCGTGCGGATCCCCGAACCCAGGAACGCGAGGGCGGTGAGGCAGGCGACAGCAAGCGCGCGCAGGCACTCCATGCGCTTCACCTGGACCAGCTGCGTCTCAACTCCCGGGTCGTTCACGAGCAGCAAGTGTCCTTTGGATGCCTGCGTTCGGGAACAGGATCTTCACCCGGTTCGGTGAAGGGGTGGCAGCGGAGGATGCGTCGCGCGGCCAGGTACGAGCCGCGGAGCGGGCCGTGGCGGAGGAGCGCGACCCGCGCATACTCCGAACAAGTCGGAACGAACCGGCAGGTCTTCGGCTTGAACGGCGAGATCACGCGCTGGTAGAGCATCACCGGCACGGCGAGCAACGTCGCCAGGGTTCGGTTCAGCAGCCGCAGCATCAGGATCGCTCTCCGTCTGAGCGCCGGGAACGTTTTCCGCGGGATGAGCGCTTGCCGGGGCGTCCGCCCGAGCGTCGTCGGCGTGGCTTCTCGTCCCGGCGAGCCTGGAGTTCGACGACCAGTTCCATCAACTCGGTCTGAAGCGCGGGGAGGACGTAACGTGCCTCGTGATCGGGGCGCGGGATCACGATCAGATCGAAGTGCCCCGGCATGTTCGGCCGGGTCAGCCGGAACGCCTCGCGGACCAGACGTTTGATCTTGTTGCGCCGCACGGCGCGGCCGTGATCCTTCGAGACCGCGAGCCCGATTCGATGGTGTCCCTGTCGGTTCTCGAGACCGACGACGACGAGTTGGTCGCCGTGAACCCGGCGCCCGTGGCGGTAGACCCGCCGGAAGTCCCGCATGCTGCAGAGGCGAGCCAGCTTCGGAAGCGTGAAGCCTTGGATCTTGTCGGGCTCGGTCTCCAAGTTGCGAAGGGCGCCGCGTCGTCGTGGACGCTCGGTCTGCTGGCTCAGGGCAGGATCTGCGTGTACTCGTAGGCCTGACGCACCTTGTCGTCGCTGGCCGGCAGATCGGTCGTGCTGAGGAAGTTCTGGTAGTCGTCGACCGCCTTCGAGCGGTTGCCGAGGGCCTGGTGGGCCTTCGCGCGGTTGAAGTAGTCGAACGAGCGGTTCGGATCGAGGTCGAGAATGATGTCGAGTTGCTGGACCGACTCGGCAAAGAGTTCCTGCTGGAAGTAGATCGCCGACAGGCGCGAACGGATCAGCTTCTCTTCGACGATCAGGTCCTCGAGTGCTTCGCGGGCGCGCAGCGTGCGGCGGAGATCGAGATCTTTCTCGATGTCGTTCAGGAGGGAGGCCTTCTGTTCCTCGAGTCTCGCGATCGCCTTGGTCGCGTACTCGATTGATCCCGGACCGTCGCCGCGCTCGGCTGCGATCGCCATCAGCACGCGGTTGGCGGTTCGCACGAGTTCTTGGCGCTCGATCAGCACCAGCAACGCGTCGGACGCCGCGGTGCTGCGAGAGGAAGACTCTTCGGACAGAGCCGTCGCGCGACCTGCCTTCTCCGAGCGGATCGCATTCGAGAGAGTCGGGTCGTTGGACTCCTCCGCGGCGCGAGCGGCCTGACGCCGTTGCTCGGCCGCGACGCGTTGCTTGACTTTCGCGTACTCGAGCAAGAACAGCGGCTGATGTTCGTTGGCGCTCCGGAGGCCGTAGACGTCGTCGAACAACGGCTCGGCAGCGACGAGTCGCCCGTAGACGTCACCGGCGAGGTATCCGCGGGCGAGCGCTCGCGTCGCGAGTAGGGCGTAGTCGTTCTCGTCGATCTCGAGCCCCATCTCGCTCTGCTGGATTGCGCGGAGGAACTCCTCGGTCTGCAGGTAGGTGAGGGCGTTTCGGCGGTGGTTGTCGAGCTTCTCCTCCTCCTCTTCGCTGAGGGTGCTGCAGCCGGGGAGTGCGAAGAGCGCCACCGCGACGAGGGTCGGGATGAGGCGGCGGCATGGACTCGCGAGAAGCGCCGGGAAGACGTTGGCCATCGATTTTTCCGGCGTGGTGCGCCGGGCTGGGGTCAGAGGGACCCGACATTCGACCCCGCCGGCGGGGAGCCGTAAACCCCGGGTAGTGGATTCGCTGGGGCGGAGTGCCGAGGTCAGCCAAGCAGCTGGGAGATTCCGAGGCTGAGCAGCGTCAGGGTGGCGACGAACGCCAGGATCCAGAGGCCGCGGGACACGATTTCGCGGGCTCGGGTGAGTCCCCGGATCCGCGTCGCTGGATCGGTCGGTGCACGGGAGATGCGCTGGCGGCGCCTCGTGCGACGGAGGGTCGCCGTCGATTGGGCCTCGAGGCGAACGGATTTCGTCTTTCGGCCCGCAGCGGGGGTCGGTCGTCTGGGTTCGAGCACGTCGCGCGGCCTTGGTCAGCCCGCAGAGCGCTCTCGCTGCAGAACGATCGCGCTCTCGAGGTGGGAGGTGTGCGGGAACAAGTCGACGAGTCGCACCCGTTGGATGCGGTGGTCTCGGCCGAGTTCCGCGAGATCGCGGGCGAGCGACCGCGTCGAACACGAGACGTACAGCACGCGTTCGGCACCGATCGCCCGAACCACGGCGATCCCCTCGGGTCCCAGGCCCTTCCGCGGAGGATCGACGATCAAGACGTCGGCCGCGTTGCGGGGGACGAACGATTCGAAGCTCTCACGAACGACCTCGCCACGCGCCTCGAGCCCGTTGCGGCGAAGGTTCTGTTCGGCGTCGCGGCAAGATGTCGGGCCATTCTCGATGAGGGTCACCTTCTCGGCGCCGGCGACGAGCGCTCGAAGTCCGAAGGTGCCGACACCACCGTAGCCATCGATCACGTGGGCGCCGGCGAGGGGGCCGAGCATCTCGAGTGCCGGTCGGAACAGGATCGCGTCGGCGCCGCGGTGAACTTGGTAGAAGCTGCGCATCGACACTTGGATCCGCAGTGCACGCTCAGTGCCGAGCTTTCCGACCCGGTCGACCTGGTGGTCTCGACCGAGAAGCGGGAGGTCGCGGTTTCCGAACAGCGCGTTGCCGGTCGTGTCGTTCAGGTTCTGGACGACCCCGATCGGTTCGACGCGTCGGCCACGTGCATCACGTAGGCCCGTCGCGCAGTCCTTCAACGCCTGAGCGAGGTCTTTGGCCGGGGCAAACTCCCCGGGAGTCGTGACGAAGCCGAGCAGGAGCTCCTGGCTCCCAGGCACCAGGCGGGCGAACAGCGCTCGGAGTCGACCGGTGCTTCGTTGTGGGTCGAACGCACGCAGGCCGAGCTTGTGAATCGCGACCTCGGCTCGTCGCGCGAAGCGGGTCAGACTCGGGTCCTGGACGTGGCAGGACTCGATCGTGACCAGGTCCTGGGTTCCTCGTGCGAACAGACCCGTCTGCGCCCGGCCGTCGTCGCCGACGCGGATCGGTTGCAGAAGCTTGTTGCGGAACTGCAGCGGAGTGGAACGCGGGGGGTCGAGCTCGACCTCGAGCTTGCGCGCGTTCTCGGGCAGCGCCGTGAGGAGGGCCTCGCGCTTCTCCGCCAGCTGGGCTGACATCGGCCGGTCGAGTCGATCACAGCCACCACAGCGTCCGTAGACTGGGCAGTGAGGCGGGCGTCGATCGAGGGAGGTAGAGGTCACGGTTCTTCGCCGAATTGGTCGAACAGTCGTGCGGCTTCGCTGCGAGCGTTCTGCGCCGCGGTCAGATCGCCGGCGAGTTGCTGGGCATCGGCCAGCGTCTCGAGGGTGTGCGCCAGCTCTCGCTGTGGCTGTGGCTCGCCTGGGTGTGCCGTCGCGAGATCGCGACGTCGCTTGACGGCCAGGGTCAGGTCAGTGACCACCTCGCGCACGTGTCGCTCAGGCCGCTCGGCATCCAGGAGGAGTTCCGCCAGGGCTTCGAGTGCCTCGGCGTGCGCCGGATACCAGACGATCGGGTCCGAACTGTGCTCGACGAGTTCCCGCAGCTGGTCACGCGCCTGACGAAGGCTCTGCTTGGCGCCGGCCCGGTCGCCTAGGTCTCGCGACACTTCGCCACTGACTCGGTCGACCTGGGCTGCGAGGGCGACCAGGTGGTGGTCCTCGGGGACCAGGCGCATCAGTCGTTGGACGAGTCCGCGAGCGGACTTCAGAGTCTGCTCGGCCTCCTTCAGTCTCTGGTCATCGAGATCCGTACTCGCCTGGTTGACCAAGGCTTGGGCGAGGCGCGTCTGATACTCGACGCTCTCCGGGTCACTCTGGACCAGGCGCTCTTCCCACCGCACGGCGCTGCGGCGATGGAGTCGCGCGTCCTCGGTTCGTTGCATTCGCTCGCAGAGGTTCGCCATCGTGTCGTGACTGAGGGCGAGGTTTGCGAGGGTTTCGCGATTGTGCGGGTCGAGCTCGGCCAATCGCTGGTCGATCTCGAGGACCTGCGCCTGGTGCTCGAGGGCTTCGACCAACTGGTCCTGCCGCATCAGGAGCGACGACAGGTCCGCGTGGAAGTGCGACAGGTCGCTCAACAGAGCTCGATCGTCCGGGCGACGGGCGAGCTGTCCGCGCAGGGTCTGCAGGCCTCGATCGATGTGGCGGCTGGCCGAACGCTGGTCCCCGAGTCGGATCAGCGCAATCGCTGCGCAGAGGTGGCAGTGCGCTGCGTTCGCGTGCCAGCGAGGTTCCTCCGGCCGACGGGCGATCAAGCGTTGGTCGAGCTTGAGTGCTTCTTGGTAGCAGTCGAGTGCTTCGCGGAATTGATTCCGCCCTTCGAGTGCGTAGCCGTGGGTCAGCAGGGCGTCGGCGAGACGGAACAGGAGGTCTCCGTCACGTGGTTGCGCTTCGAAGTGCGCGCGAAGCTGCTCGACGGTCTGTTGAAGCTGCGAGAACGCGTCCTGATCGAGGCCGTAGTCCTGGAGTGCATCGACCAGCGCGCGCTCGGCGTCGAATCGCTGGAGGATCCAGTCCTTCGGCGGGTTGGGTCCGAGAGTGACCGCTCGACGGAGCTCGACGCAACGGCGCACGTGTTCGAGCTGCTGTTCGCCCTGGTGCGAACGAAGTGCGAGATCCGCGAGGTTCTCATGGTCGGTCGCGAGGCAGAAAGCCCAGTAGGGCTCCTTCGGTTCGGCGACGCTGAGGCGCTCGTTGATGCGCATCGACTCACGGTGGTGTGTCCGGGCATCGTCGAGTCGATCCGTCTCCGCGTAGTGCTGCCCAATCGCATTGTGCGCGTGGGCGAGCATCGACTGCTTGCTCGAGTCCGTTGGCGCGAGCTCGATCATGCGCTCGGCATGGAGCAAGGCCTGGCGGTAATGAGGGAAGGCGGCGTCGACCTCTCCGATCTCATCGAGGGCGAGCGCGAGCTGGCCGTGGAAGTTCGTCAGCCGCAGGATCAGGTCGACGCTGTCCGGAGTTCTTCGCAGGGCGTTGTCGAGCACCCGAATTCCAACGGCATAGCAGGACGCTATCTGGTCGGGCGTCGGTGGCATCGAGTCCGGAATGACTTCGGGCGCCACCCGTTGTTGCGCGTTCGACTGATCGATCAGTCCGCGAATCGTCTGCGCTCGTCGGAACGCGAGCTCGGCGAGCCAGGTCACGTCTTGGAGGAGAGCTGCGGTCGCTTCGTCATCCGCATCGCTCGACGCGCGCTGCCAGACCGTCGACAGACGCCGTTCGGTCTCGGTCAGTAGGCCGTCTGCCTCGGCGATCCGACCGAACTGGCAGAGCCGATCGCTGAGTTCGATCGAGGATGTGGTGAGCTTCTTCGCGGCGGTGATCTGCTCGGGCGCTTGTTCGAACGCAGCCCTGGCCGCCAAGACCTCCTGCTCAGCCTTCGCGAACTCCGCCTCGTCCATCGCCTCGGGCGGGTCCTGCGCATCTTCGCTCGGCGACCGACGCTTGGACTCAGGGTCGCGGGCGTGCCGGCTCTCTCCGGTGTCGTCGCGGTGCGGCTGATCCGGGTCTGGATCGCGGGGGTTCGGGTCGCTGGGACTGTCGGTCATCGAGGGGCGCCCTCCGCGTCGGAGCGGAGCAGGCGTTCGAGTCGGTCGGCTTCGTGACGGATTCGAAGCGTCTTGGTCTGGGAGGGGACGACCTTACCCGCTGGGAGGCCCTTCGGCTTGCGAACGTGTTTCGCCTGCGTGTAGACCACTTCCTCGAGTTCGGCACCCCGGACCTTGGAGAAGTGGATCGCGAGGGTGCCTGCGTCGAGGAGGGTCTCGAGGCTCGCGGACTTGCCCTTCTGCACACGAACGACCACATGACTTCCCGCGTAGCCACGGCCGACGTGGAACCAGAGGTCGTTGCCCCGCGCGACGCGGGTTGCGAGACGGTCGTTCTGGCGGTTGTCGCGGCCCACCAGGATCAGTAGGCCCTCGCGGGACCAGAAACGTCGGAAGTTTTCGCCCTGCGTGACTTTGCGGAGCTTCTGCTCCTTCTGGCCGACTTTCTCGGGGCCCGAGCGGGGGACGACACCGAGTTCTTCGAGCTGCTCCCGGAGTGGGGCGACGCGCGGCGGGTCGTCTTCGAGGACGTCTTGCAGGGCCGAGAGAGCGGTGATCTGTCGATCGAGATCCTGGAGTCGACGCTGTGTGTCCTCGGCGCCTTGGGCGTGCTTTCGTGCGGCCTTGTAGAGGCGCTCCGCTTGCTGGTGTGGCTGGAGGCGCGGGTCGAGTTGGATTCTCAGTTCTCGGTCGGGCTCGATCGGATGGGGTGCGACGAGCTCCGAAGCGCCGGGCTGGATCTGCGAGCTGTAGGCGAGAAGCGTGTCGGCCGTTGCCCGCACTTCGTCCGCTCGATCTGCAGCCTCGAGCTTCTGCTGAAAGCCCTGGCGTCGTCCTTCGAGCTTTTTGCGGTGCCTCTGCGTGGCGCGGATCAGGCGATCGAGTTCGGAGCGTGATTCCTCGTGGCGGTCGAGCTCCGTGTAGGCGTCGTCGACAGCGACTGTGATCGGCGCGGCAAAGCGGGGCGTCTGCTCGGCGGAGTCGATCGCGGTGGGCTCCTCGGCGGTGGGTTTCGGAGCCCGGGCCGGAGGCTCGTAGGTCGAACCTGGCCGGAGTGTCCGACGCTTCTGGTTCGGGAGCCGGGACAGGAGCAGGATACGCGACGACGCATCGGTCAGAGCCCAAAGGCCACGAGGGCCGAAGAGCTCGACTTCGATTGCGACGCTTCCGTCGGTTGCGGATTTCGACAACGTCAGACGGACGCGCTTCTCTCCGTCGGCCGCGACGATCTGATCGATCTGTCTCCCGACCAGGAGCTCGTCGCAGCGATCGATGCGCGGGCCGGTTTGCAGGCTTCGTTTGGAGAAGCGTCGCGTCGTTGTGGTGACGCGTGCGCGCGCACCGCCTGGTGCGATCTGCAGCACTCGGCGACTCGACGCGTCTTCGCTCTGACCGGGGAGCTCGAGTCCGAGCAGAAGGTCGTCCCGGTCGGCCGGCATCGCGGTCCAGGCGACGTTCGCGCCGCGAAGCTGTTCGTCCAGTTCAGCCGCGAGCTGCGCGAGCTCGAAGACGGAGAGGGCCGGAACCGACGGGGGTGTGGCCGACCGTTCGGTCGACCCACCCGGTGCTCTTCGCGGGTCGCTCAGCGGCTCAGCCTTGGCCGAGTTCCTCGACCGGATCGTAGGCCCGTCTTCGGGCGATATTCGGGGTGCCGTAACACAGGTCTTAAATGCTTGCAGATCCGAGGTTTGCGGGTGGTTCTCGAAGGTTGTTGCCGGTCGGTCTGCGAGCCAGATCCGAGGGCAAAGTGGGGCCATTGGGGCCAAGACGTGGGGCCAAGCACTCTGTGCCACGAAGCGGCTTCCGGTCACGCAGATTCTGAGCCATTCCGCTGGGCGACACCAGTGGAAGAGCTCGTTCATGGGGTCCCGGCGCGAAGCAGAGCGCGCGAGGGGTCTTCGCGGCGTCGGCGCGGGCCGAGCGATCCCGGGGGAGCCGGCGCCGCACTTCTACCGCTGGCCACGGCCAGCATTCGGCACTCCTGAGCCCGACGTGTCGGCGTCGGTGGGCCGAGGCGCGCATGACTCTCCTTCTTCCCTTTTCCCGAAGCCGCCTCACGTAGGCGGCGCGCGCCTCGGCCAACCCTTTCTCACGGGGGGTGCGGCGTGGAGCTGACCGACGACCAGGTCGCAGCGCTGAACGACGCGGCCCGCTTCGGGCTCGCGCAGCGCAAGCACGGGACCATCTCACGGTGGCAGCGGGTCGGTGACGCGCGCCACTGGCACGCGGTCGGAGCGCTTCTGAGCCTGACCGCGCTGGGCCTGATCCGGATGACGGACGGGTCGGTCACGCTCACCGAGCGTGGCATCGTGTTCGCCCGCAACCGGGGTTGGATCCGCACCCCTCAGCAGGAGGAGTCCGAGTGAAGGCTCCCCTCACCGATCGCATGGCGCGCTGCCTGATCGAGATCGCGCGCGATGGCATCGAGTTCCGCGGCTACCGGTCGTGGCGGTCCGTCCGGGACTCGAGCATCGAGTTCTACAACCAGACCGTCGAGTCGCTTGGCGACCGTGGCCTGGTCGAGCGCGTGGGCCACGACGTCATCCTCGACGCGTCGAACATCAACCTCTACGGCCGCCGCGCGCTCGCTGAGTCGTGCCGGCGTCTGGGGCAGCCGAACCCACTGGAGGGTGCCGCTTGAGTGGCCTCGATCCGCATCGCCGTTTGGCGGCTCTGCTGGCGTCGACCAAGGTCGGTGCACTGTCGGCGGGCGAGTTGTCCGTGGTCACGATCCTGCTGTTCCACGCCGACGAGGACCTCGTTGCGTGGCCGTCTCAGGACACGATCACCGAGCTGTCGGGACTCAACCGCCGGACGGTCCAACGGGCCCTCACGCGGCTCGTCGATCGCGGCCTGATTCGGGTGCTGAGCAAGGGCGCGGGTCGTCGATCGAGCCGCATCCAGCTCTTTCCCGACGTCACCGTAGAGGCGGTCGAGCGTGTCGTCGCCGGCGCGAGGGGCGGTGCTGCAACCGCCCCTACAACTGTAGAGGCGGTCGGGAGAGGCGGTCCCACGACCGCCTCAGAGGCGGCTCCCGAACCGCCCCTGCCCGAACGAGAGGCGGTCGCTCAACCGCCGCAGAGGCGGTCCGCGGTGCACGTAGAGGCGGTCCCACGACCGCCCGAACCCAAGAACCCAAGTACACCCCACCCCATTGTACGTTCGGACGATGGGGGGGGCGGGGTTTCGGGTCAGGTCCCTGAGGCGGAGCCCGAACCCGTCCCGAGCTGGTTCGCGACCCACGTCGGTCGGAGCGGGATCGGCAAGGCTCCGAGCGACCTCTGGCCAGCGTTCGACGAAGCCGGCGGGACCGAGCCCGAGCTCGTGGCCGTGCTCGAAGCGGCGCCGTCGCCAGCGCTCGCGGTGACCTGGATCCTCGCTGGTCGCGAGGCCTGGGAGCCCAGGATCCCTGAGCCACCCAAGCCGCGGACGACCGAGTCCATCCGAGCCGAGGGCTGGCTCCTCGACCACGGCGTGGGTCACTCGGACCTCGCTGGTCTGGCCGACGGCTTCAGCGCGGCAGGCGGGACGCTCGCCGACCTCGAGGTGCTTGAGCAAGCCCGGGTTCGAGCCGGCTTCGAGTCGCGCGACCTCGTGACCTGGCTCCGCACCGAGCGCACCTGGCGCACCGCCGTCGCCGACGAGCTGGCCGCCCAGAACGACCCACCCGAACCGGAGCCGGACGACCCCGGCCCGATCTTCGGCGAGCGCCGCAGAGGGCGCGTGATTCGAAACCCGAGGTTCGCGCGTTCGGCGCGACCTGGACCGCAGGGCCGCAGGGAGGCCGCAAACCAATGACCTACGCGAAAGACACTTCTGTGAGCGTGGAGCGGTCTCGAGCCGAGATCGAAACGCTTCTCGCGCGACATGGTGCGACCGAGTTCGCATCCGGTTGGAGTGGCAGCGTCGCCGCGCTCGGCTTCGTGATCGGCAGCCGTGCGATTCGCTTCGAGCTTCCGCTTCCCGATCGACACGACCGAGAGTTCACCCACACGCCAAGCCGTGGTCACCGCCGGCAGGGTTATGCGGCTGAGAAGGCCTGGGAGCAAGCATGCCGCTCGCGGTGGCGGGCGCTCCTGCTGGTTATCAAGGCCAAGCTCGAGGCGGTGGAGGTGGGGATCTCTTCGATCGAGAAGGAGTTCCTCGCTTGGACGGTTCTGCCGGGCGGCCAGACCGTGCATCAGCAGCTTGGGTCTCAGATCCAGCATGCGATCGAACACAACGAACCGCCGCGCCTTCTGATCGCGGGAGGTGGAGCGTGAACTACTCCGCCGACGAACCGATCCCGCTCTGGAAGGAGCTGCTCGCTGCTGCGCCCGCCGCGGTGGTCAGCCTCATCCTGCTCGCCGCGGCTGTGTTCCTGGGGGGCGTGTGATGAAGCGTCCAATCAACCTCTACGAGGCCGTTGTCGTCGACAAGAAGGGCTACGTGCGTCAACTCGGACCCGTTCGAGCCGAGAGCAGAAGCGATGCGGCGGATCTCATGCACTGCTTGGAGTCTGAGGTTCGGTGCACTCTGAAGAACGTCCGGAAGTTCCGAGAGGAAGTCGCGGCTCAGCACGCTCGAGGGCGTCTCCCGAGCCAGCTTCGTCCTCGGTTGATTCGGCAAGGGACAGAGTTCGGGAGGGGCCGTTGAAGATCTCCAAGCCACCGATCTTCCCGTCTCACGTCATCAAGGCAGGATCCGATGACGGCTTTGCTGGCAGCGTGATGGTCGTCTGCGAGCAGGGCGACGACGCGGTGATCGTTCGAGACATGCTCGAGGTCATGCTGCGCGTCCAGGCGGAAGCGGCTGAGGACTGTCCGGGAGGTGAGTCGTGATCTCGACCAAGATCCGCGAAGCCCTGCGCCTCATCGACCGCGAGGGCTGGCTGCACATCGGGCAGTTCCACAACCACGGTTACGACCTGGTGTCCGCGCTGCAGACGGCGTTCTCGGGTGTGCCTCACGGAGGCGTTCTCGGCGAGGACTACCGCGTCGCGCACAAGCAACTCCAGCGCATGACGGGGACGCGCCTGCTGTCCGCATGGAACGACGACCCCAAGCGCTGCAAGCACGAGGTGTTGGGCCTCCTGGCGCAGGCGGCGCAGCACTTCGAGGAGAAGGAAGCCAACGCATGACAACGAACACTGACAAGAACATCTCGGTCCACAGCGAGTGGAAGGTGCAGGCCAAGGTCGAGATGGACTCAGGCGACTCGGCCGTAGTCACCTTCAACCAAGCTGACTACGACGGAACGCTCTCTGTGCGGGTCGGGGATAACTGCCTTCGCGTCACAGTGCACGAGATCGAGCAGCTCGCCAAGGCGGCTTGGCGAGTGGTGAACCGTCGGGATGCGATCGACCGAGCCCTCCGGAGCGACGCAGAAGGTGCAAGCGCATGAAGCTCCCCGAGGACTTGCCGGAGGGCGAGTGGGTTCGACCCGTGGATGGCGCGTGGCGCGTGATGACGAGTCGAGTGGCGATACGTGATCGGTCTCAACCGGTCTGGTACGTCCGAGACGAGTACGACAACCAGAGCATGTTCTATTCGGAGCGAGAGGCGCTGGCCTTCGCTCGCACGCCCTTGGTCGCCAACCAGCTCTCGGATCTCGAATCCACGCTGCGCTCCGTCGCCGAGGAGATCTCCCGCGGCGCTCCCGACAACGCTCTCGTAGCCGCGTGTGAAGCGCTGGGCCTCGACCCGGAGGACTACCGGTGAGCCTGACGTTCAAGAAGGCCACCAAGGAAGACTCGCGTCTTCGCATGTGTCTGACCGGTCCGTCGGGATCCGGCAAGACCATGACGGCGCTGAAGATCGCGACCGGCCTGGGCGGTCGAGTGGCGGTCATCGACACCGAGCGGGGGTCCGCGTCGAAGTACGCCGATCTGTTCGAATTCGACGTCCTCGAGCTCGAGAGCTTCTCGCCCGAGACCTACATCGAAGCGATCCGAGCCGCGCAGGAGCAGGGCTACGACGTCGTCGTGATCGACTCGCTGTCCCACGAGTGGACCGGCAAGGGCGGAGCCCTGGAGATCAACGACCAGGTCGCGGCGAAGTCGAAGTCCAAGAACCGATTCAACGCGTGGGGTGAGGTCACTCCTCGGCACCGGGCGATGGTCGACGCGATCACGAACTCGTCGTGCCACGTGCTCGCAACGCTTCGGACCAAGACGCAATACGTCGTCGAGACGAACGAGCGCGGAAAGCAGGAGCCACGACGCGTGGGCCTCGCTCCCGTGCAGCGGCAGGGCATCGAATACGAGTTCGACGTCATGGCGTTGATGGACCTCGACAACACGATGGTAATCGAGAAGACGCGCTGCCCCGACCTAATCGGCGCGGTGATCGAGCGGCCAGGTCAAGAGGTCGCGGACATCCTGAAGAGATGGCTCGTCGGTGCGCCCAGGTCTCCCAGCGACGAGCTGCGGTTGGCTCTGCGGGAGGCTGGCAAGTCGTGGTCAGACATCGCCAAGCAGGCCCACGAATGGATCGGTCGGCGGACATCGAAGGACGAGCCACTGACCGAAGACGAGATGCGCCTGATCTGCGCGAGGCTCAGAAAGCGGGGCCTCGAGTTCCAGCAGAGGGATACAGAGCCGTTGCCGACGAGTGAGCAGTCACTCGAGGAGGCCTTGGAGGCGCTCCATGTGGTGCGGACTCACCTTGAGTGGCCACCGAGCGACGTCTCGTCGTTCTGCCGGGAGACCATGGGCAAGGCGATCGAGGATCTGTCCGCGAAGGAAGTGCATCAGCTCATTGCGGCAATCGAAGAGGAGGCGAAGAAGGGATGAGTGACTCGACCCCATGCGGGAAGGCGGAGGCGTGGCCGGTCAATTGGACGCTCCACGGCCTTCCTGTCCGCGGCTCGTTCGTGGTCCGCGATCCCGACTGCACCGTTGCTTCCGCACTCCCGCGCTATCCAACCGAAGAAGAAGCCGAGCGCCGAGCCAACCTCCCCGTCATCGAGGACCAGTTGCGGAGGGCGCGATCGACAGCAGTCGAATACAGCACGTGGGACCGTGAGGTGGGTGGTGAGCCCAACGACTTCGTGCGCGGAATGATGCACGCGGCCCGGCGAATCCTCGCCGAGATCGACGGGGAGGGAGGGGAATGAGTGACGAGCTTAGGAGGCTACGGGCTTCAGGGAGCGTCGTCTGGTCAGAAGACCGACAACGAGAACTCTCCGCTGGGGAGGTCTTGTGGTTTGCAAAGCAACGCACCGCCGAACTCGAAGCCGAGCGGGATAACTGGCGCGGGATCGCTGACCTCCTTCGCGAGGACTGGGCCGAGGCGAAGGGCAAAGAACCCCGCTGGATCCCGGTGGGCGAGCGGCTGCCCACCGGTGCCGATTCCCTGAAGGGCCTACTCGTCGTCTCGCAAGGAAGCAAACCGAGAGAGGCGTGGTTCGACGAAGACATGGGTTGGACCAACGGGGAGTGCATCCCGCTGGACGATGTCGCGCTCTGGATGACGATGCCGGAGGGGCTGGAATGAACTGGATGGGATTCTCAATCGGGCTCTTAGCGGGCTGGCTCACTGCGTTCGCGATCCAGGTCGTGATATCTCGGACGTTCCTCGCTGATCAACGACGACAACGCGACGAAATGGGCGCGGATCCTTTCCTGCGCGAGGCGCTGAAGAACGGACGCCGGACGACGATCACTCTGGAGCCGAAGGGGCCGGAATGAGCCCTCTAGAAGCGCTCGCCTACACGCTGGCATCGACCGTCGCGTCGTTCGCACTGGGCAAGTGGCTGTGGGAGGAGCTACGAGGATGAAGAAGCTCCGATTCCGCACACCCGTCCCGGTGTGCAAGAAGAACAACATGCGCTCGGGGTTTGGGCGCCCTCGCAAGAGCGAGAAGGTGCGTCACTCCGAGCAGGACATCCAAGCCGCCGCCATTGAGGCGCGTGGCCGGATGGGTAAGCCGCTGATCGTCGACCACGACGTCAGCATGCTGATCGAGCACGACGTCGCGACCGACGAGGTCGACATCACGATCAGCGACGTCGGACCCGCTCAGTGCGTGCCTGGCACGTCGAAGACGGGCCGCAAGCGAGACATCCAGAACCTCGTGGACGTGATCTGCGATGCCTTAGAGGGCATTGGCTACACGAACGACAACCAGATCGCGGAGATCCTGATCAAGAGGAAGGTGTGACGGACGCACCCGCTCCAGCAGTTTGACAACTAGACCCGGTTACCCGGGCATCGAGACCATGAACCGAACGAACGAGCAGTTGGCGCACGACCATGCGCATCACGCCCCGCAGGGCCCTTCCGACATCGACATGCACCAGGCAGTACGCGCCAGGACGACGGAGCTGGCGCAGTGGGTCAACTCGGCACTGCCGGACGGCCGCGAGAAGTCGATCGCGCTGACCAAGCTCGACGAAGCGCGCATGTGGGCGAACGCCGCGGTGGCTCTCAAGCGCCCAGCCACAACGGACGGCTGAGAACGCGACGCCACTCGATGACCTGAGCCTCTGGGAGGGGGACCATGACCAAGACGACGACGAAGACGAAGACAGCAGCCAAGACCAAGGCCGATACCAAGCCCGAGGGCGCGACCGAGACGCCGGTCGACACCAAGTCGAAGACACGGCCGGTTGAACCGAAGCTCGAAGACGTGCCGTCCATCAAGGTGCGCATCAACGCGCCCATGACGGGTCACTTCTTCGCGACCGTGGCGATACCGAAGCGCTTCCCCGAGGTGCTGATCGGTCCGCGTGGCGTGCGTGCCTACAGGGTGCGTGACCTTGGCGAGCACAACTCGATCTATGTGCTCGAGTCGTTCGCGGAGCTTCTGGATGGGCAGGGCGCTCTGAGTGGCCGGCAGCACGTGGACATGGAGCTCCGAGGCCCGAAGACGGAAGCTGAGAAGACCACTCCTGGGTTCTGGCTGCATCCGGCCGTTGCCGACGAAGTGCGCGAGCTGATCCCGCGAGTCACCATCGACGAGAAGCCGTTGCAGTTGGTCAAGACCGTCGATGACGGTCAGTCCGTCGTTCAAAACCGCTTCCGCGCGGAGTTTGAGAACGGCGAGTATGGGGTCGTTCTCTGGCTCGACATCCGAGCTCGTTCACCCATCGTTCCGGTCGAAGCCATCGTCTTCACGAAGGACCGCCAACATCGCGGGTTCAATCGGCTTGAGCGGGACCCGAACCCCGTGCTCAAGATGCAATTCGGCGAGCCAGTGGCGCTTGGTGACGGGGTCGTCGACGCGTCGGGTTTGCTCGGTCGGTCGGTGCCATTGGACACGGCATCGGTCGGATGGCTCAGTGCCTCCCTTCTGTGCCAGTCACGCACGATCCGAAACGAGGACAGCGACGAAGTCCCGCTCGATGAAGCGACTCGGGCGGCCATCGACGCCGGATCGATCGGACCCTTCTTCGGGCAGCCGCATCGTTGGCCAAGCGACTGGATGCTCGATGGGGTTCCGGTTCTAGAGCAGATACAGCCGAGCGAAGAGTTCGTCCTTGGCGCGAAGAGCACGCTGGAGTTCGCGAGTCTGCCCGTTCACGTGTCGGATCAGCATCCGCACAACCCGGGAACTCAGAACTCGTTCGGAGTCTCCTACTTCCTTCACCTGCTCGGGGATGCGAAGCCTGAGCTAGCTGAGAAGCTCCTTCTGAACGCTCAGGACTGGTTCGACCGTCCGGTGCACTTCATGGAGCCGGGAACACTCGCGGAGCCAATCCGGCCTCGCGCTCGGCTACGTACGAAGTCCCGACGACCTTTCACCGGTCGTGGCAACGACTTCGATCTGATCGAGCTCGAGCAGACGCCTGGCACCTCGGTGATTCGCCGCCGCAAGGGTCACGACGATCAGCACTTCGCGGACATGCCGCTTCTCGCGGCGTACGCCATGACGGGCAACCCGGCCATCGAGTGGTGCATGCGCTCGCACCTGGGCATGGACCTGCACCAGATCCAGAACGCGCTCGATTCGTCAGGCAACGGACGAGCGGAGGGTCGTGTAGGCATCAACATGCTCGTGTCCGGCTACATGCTGGGTGGCGAAGACCTTGAGCGTATCATCGAACACCTGCGCAAGCGTCGCGATGCGGCCCTGCTCCAGCAGGAGCGCCAGGAAGGCCCGCTGGGCGTCGAAGACGACCCGCGCACGCACTCCGAGACGCCGGCCTACACGCCCTACGAGGAGGCTCAGGCGGCCTACGCGTTCTGGAAGGCCGGCAAGGTAACGGGCGACGATGAGTTCAACACAGCGGCGCTGAGAGCCTCTGAGCTGGTCGTTGATGCGTTGTTCTTCGAGGACGATCGCCCGTGGGTGCCGTATCGCGTGACGATCGGGGCCAGCCCTGAGGAGTTGTCGCTTGGCTCGTCCAAAGTCCACCCTGGCGAGTGGATCCACTGGAGCGCTCCAGCGTTCGCTGTGTTCAAGGCGTTGGCGCCTTCAGGTGATCCGCGCCTCGAGAAGGTCGAGCGTGCGATCGAGTGGCTCAAGACTCAGCCGATTCGGCGGATGAGTGATCTGCACTTAGCCGGCGCCGTCTTGTGATTGAGTGCTTGCGTTGGCGGCCTCCGCTTGTGCGAGGCCGTCCGCCAAGTACTTGCGAAGCGTCCTCCCCTTCAGCTTGTGTGTCCGAAGCCACTGGTCGGTGAACGCGACGGATTGGATACCGCGCTGATGAAGAGTCTGAATATCGCTGACCTCGAACTTGCGTCGCAGATGCTCGCCTCGATCGAGCATCTGACCTGAGGATGTCTCGGCGGCCGTGCCGAGCGTTCTGGGGTGTTCCACGCTGCCGTCCTCCATGTGCCATTCAAGCTCTCCGATCATCGCGGGACGCTGACCGATGTTGGTGACCCACGCGACGACGAATCCCTCAGTCCAACCGCCAGCTCGCCGTTGGACCATTGACCCGAGCATGATCCGCGCGCGTGACGGGGCATGGTGCTGCCACATCTGCCAGACGATGTGTGCGACTGCGACCGCAAGCGCTACCCACGCGACCATGTCGCTTCCGCCATCCTTGGTCCCTTCATCCATGACCTCGATTGTGAGTGGGCACCCGGCCAGGCTCAACGGCGATCGTCGCTCGACCGACGTCGCGGGTCCTTCCGCAGCTCCAAACACAATGGGGTTGTGGCTAGCGCTCGCTCTTTGCGTGAAACTTCCTAACTACAGCAAAAGACCGGTTTTGCGACGGATGGCGAGTTGACCTAAGGCATGACTGCTGGAGACACGGAGTCGGAGCAGACTGATCCCGCGCGGAGCATGCGCGAGGTCGCCGAGTTCTTCGAGACGAACGAGCGGCAGATTCGTCGCTGGAAGAAGATGGGTTGTCCGGCGCTTCAGTCGCGGCCCTACCAACTTGAGTCGATCGCCGCTTGGCACGCCGAGCACGTGGGCGGTCCGAATCGGAAGGTGCTCGACGAGACCGAAGCCGAGGCGCGCAAGCGTCGCGGCATCGCGGACGCGGACAAGGCCGAGTGGGACGCGAAGATCAAGGAGCGGCAGTATCAGAAGGAGGTCGAGGGGCACGTCCCGAAAGAGACCGTGCAGTCGACCTTCGAGAACGTGGTCGCCGGTTGGCGTCGCGCGCTCCTGCTCATCCCGCGTGGAGCGTCGCTCGAGCTAGCTGGCGCAACCTCTGGCGAAGCGGAGGCCATCTTGACCAGGCACGTCGATGACGTGCTGAGCCTGTGCGCGCAGGGCGAGTTCGACCGCCTGATCGCGTCGCGCGAGAAGGCCGTGACCAAGTCCGGCCGGAAGCCGCAGCGCAAGGCGCCCGCGAAGAAGAGGAAGACTCGCAAGTGACCTCGCCGTTCCCGTCATACCTCCGAGACTTGGTCGGGCCGCCCGAGCGCCTGAGTGTTTCGGAGTGGGCGGACCGGCACAGGCATCTTCCAGCGACCGACCCCAAGCCGGGGCCGTGGCGAACGGACACGACGCCCTTCATCAGGGAAGTCATGGACGCGGCCGCAGACCCTGCTGTCGAGGAACTCGTCGTGATGGCCGGGGCGCAGGTCGGCAAGTCACGTCTCCTCGAGAACGTCGCGGGCTACATCGCCGACGAGGACCCGGCTGACATGCTCATGGTCTGCGCGCGAGACCAGGACTGCCGCACGGTCGCCGACACGCGACTGCTCCCGATGCTGCAGGCGAGCCCACGGATCCGGACCCTGTGCGGGGGCGTCGAGCCGACGCACGAGTCGTGGAAGTTCCGTGCGTGCACGCT
This sequence comes from Planctomycetota bacterium, assembly GCA_039815565.1. Lineage (GTDB taxonomy): Bacteria > Planctomycetota > UBA1135 > UBA1135 > UBA2386 > JBCBZB01. The sequence continues at coordinate 35,062 of JBCBZB010000020.1, read as the reverse complement.
GTTCCTCGCGGCCTCGAACTCGCCCGCAGGCCTCGCGTCGAAGTCCTGCCGAGTGGTTCTCCTCGACGAGATCGGCAAGTGGCCAGACAGCATCAAGCAGGAGGGCAACCCGATCGACCTAGCGCGGCAGCGGACCAACGCGTTCGCCGGGCGCCGAAAGATCATCGCCGTCTCCAGCGCCACCACGGACCGCCACGGCATCGCGCCTGAATACGACCGCACCGATCGCCGGACCTATCGGGTGCCTTGCCCGCACTGTGGCCACCACCAGGAGCTCGTCTGGACTCAGGTGAAGTTCGAGGGGCGTGATCCCAACGACCTCGACGGGAAGGTCTGGTACGAGTGCGAGTCCTGCGGTGGGAAGTGGGACGACGTCCAGAAGCGCAAGGCGGTCGCGAAGGGGGTGTGGGCTCCGGGCGGTGTTGAGGTCGGGAAAGACGGGAAGGTGAAGGTGGAGCGTCCAGCTCGCTCTCGCGGCTACCACATCGTTGGTCTGCTCTCGCCGTTCCGTCCGATGGCGGACTTCGTGTCGCGCTTTCTGAAGGCCCATAAGAACCGCTCGAAGCTCGGCGTGTTCTTCCGCTCAGACCTGGGCGTTCCGTGGATGGACACGGTGGACGACCGTCCCGACATCGATGCGGAGTCGGCGCGCAGCGACTACTCGATGCTCGAGGTTCCGGACGGCGTCGAGGTCCTGACGGCCGGCGTGGACGTCGGCAAGCACGAGAGCCACTGGGTCGTCCGAGGGTGGAAGAAGGGGCTGGAGTCGTGGCTCATCGACCGGGGCGTCGGTCCGAGCCTGGAGGCGATCGTGGAAGACCTCTTGCAGAGAGACTTCGGTGGGCACCAGGTGCGGATGCTCTTCTGCGACTCCGGCTACGACACGACGCGCGTCCTGAAGATCTCTCACCGCTACCGCAATCGGATGCGGCCGATTCGGGGCGACACGAAGATCAACCAGATGATCGTGGCCCACAACGTCGAGAAGCTTCCGGACGGACGTCCGGTCAAGCGAGGCATCAAGCGCTTCAGCCTCCACGTCGACTTGTTCAAGAACGAGCTGGCGAGCCTCAGGGCTCGCGAGATCTGGAAGCTCCCGAAGGACATCGACGACAACTACCTGCAACACATGGACGCCGAGACGCTTGTTCTCGACGACAAGGGCAAGGAGCGCTGGGTGCCGAAGACCGAGGGCGCGGCGAACCACTTCTTTGACTGCGAGAACTACGCCCTGGCGGCTGCCTGGGCGCTGGGTGGCTGGCGTGTGAACGAGGCTCCGGCCAAGCCGTCCCAGGCGCCGAAGCGGACAGCAGCGAAACCTGCCGCTCCCAAGGCGCAGGCACCGGCGCGTCGTGGGCCGGTGGGTTCTCTGAGGCGAGGCGGGCGGAACAACCGACGGAGGCCGTTTGGAGGGTGAACACGTGAGCAGCGAGAGCGACGAGCGGAAGCCGGTCACCGAGTGGACTCCCATCACGTGCCCTCACTGCGGGAGCACTCGGAGGCGCGATCTGAACCGGAAGGCGCACAGACGTGTGACGACGCATCGCTGCATGGACTGCGACCTCCTGTTCTCGGCGATCCGTCGGCAGCCTCCCGCGAGTCAGGTCAGGCGAGTTCGCGGGTAGCGAAACAGCCGCAGTAGCGGCTACAGACGGTCCTACGACACCTCGATGGCTTCGAGCCTGCGGGGATGTCTTCAACACTCCTGCGCGTGGCGGTCGCGATCGCTGCGCTCTGTGGCCTCGCTACTGCACAACCAGTGCCGATCGCTCTCTACGAGTTCGATGAGGGCTCTGGCACAACCGTCGCTGACACGTCCGGTGTCTCACCGGCCGTCGACCTGACCATCCAAGACGCGTCGCGCGTCGAGTGGGGGCCGGGTTTCCTGACCCTCGATCGAGCGCGTCTCGAGACAGTGGGCGCCGCCACGAGGATCACCGACGCGATCGTTACGTCCGGGGAGTTCAGCGTGGCTCTGTGGGTCACGCAGACCGATACGACTCAGGACGGCCCCGCGCGGATGGTCTCCCTGTCTATGGGGAGCAGCGCCCGGAACTTCACGCTCGGGCACGGCGGCTACAGCTCGATTCCCGACGACACGTATTCCGTTCGGGTTCGGACGACCGCGCAGGTCGCCGGGCAGCCGGAAGCGATCGGTGGAGCGGGAGATGTCGAGCTCGGCCTGCAGCAGATCGTGGCCACGTTCAACGTCGACGACGGTGAGCTGCGGGTGTGGGTCAACGAGGACCCGGACATCGTCACGACGATCCCTGGCGCCCTGTCCAATTGGAACAACACGTTCCGTCTTCTGGTGGGCAACGAGGACGGCTCGGATCGACCCTGGAATGGCGTGGTGCACCGGCTGGCCATCTACGACGCGGAGCTGGGCTCCGGCGATGTGAGCGCTCTGTTGAAGTCCGGATCCGGCGACCCGGATCCTGCCCGAGTCCAGAGCGTCGGAGCCGAAGAGTTCGCGGCCTCCATGCCCGTCGGTGGCGCCCTGAATGCGACCTCTCGCAACTTCGGGATTCGCAACGCGAGCGAGACGGCCTCGGTCGACGTGCGGATCGCGCGATCGGCCGCCTGGGTGTCGACGGAGGTCGACGGGGTCGATGTGCTCGAGGCGGACAACTACCGGCTCGGAACGCGTCGCGTCGCCAAACTCGGTATCAGCCTCGACCAGGCTGCCGTCACGGCACTCGGGGCGGGCACGCACACGGCCACGGTGACGGTCGAGAACAAGACGAACAACATCGGCACCTACTCGATCACGGTGCGAGTGCTCGTGTTCGAGCCTCTGCCGCCGCTTCCTCCGGGTCCGGTCGACCTCTCAATTCTCCCCGAAGACAGGCGCACGATCTGGAACCCGGGGATCTACGGCGGTGTGCCACCAGACGACGCGAGCGCCGGCACCTTTCCGAACGGGGTCGGTCCAGCGATTCAGCACGGAGCAACCCTGACGCCGTCCGGCGGCGATGACCGGACTCAGATCCAGTCGGCTCTCGATGCGGCCGGCACGGCCGCCACGAAAGCGTCTCGCCGCTTCGTGCAGCTCGGGGCCGGGACGTTCAACGTGGGCTCGCCTGGTCTCAGCGTGCCGAGCTACGTGATCCTGCGTGGGACTCTCGCCGGAGCGACACGGCAGACCGTTCTCGCCCAGAACTTCGAGGGGAACTTCATCTTCTTGTCCGGAGGCTCGGGGACCCTCTGGACGACTCCTGTGAGCTGTGTGGGTGTGCAGGCCAAGGGCGCGACGGAGATCGTGGTGTCCGACGCTACGGGCCTCTCAGTCGGTGACGTGATCTCGATCGACCACGCGACGGACGGCTCGTTTCGAGGCCCAGCCGAGGGCGACTTCCTCCGAGACATCCCAAGCCCAACGGGCCGCTTCATCGGCTACCTGACCTCTCTCTGGTATCAGCGACAGCCCTACAGCGAAGGGCGTGGAGTCCAGAACCTCTTCCCGGACTCCACCGAGCGCCGGAACATTTCGCAGCGGTGCGAGATCCTCGAGATCACTGGCAACACGCTGAAGATCTACGACGACAAGCTCGTCGTGCACGGGGCCCCGCTGCACTCGACCTACTACAACGATCCGCAGGTCTACCTGGCGAGTGGCCAGGGCGAGATGCTGCGCTACGCAGGCCTCGAGGACCTCCGGATCCATCCTTTCGGTCAGAACGGTCACCGGGTCGTCTTCATCAACCAGGCGGCGTTCTGCTGGGTCGACAACATCGAGATCGACGGGAAGGCGCAGCCGTGGTCTGGGCGGCACCTGCAGCTCTACGGGCAGGCCTATCGCTGCGAGATCCGGCACTCCTACTTCCACGAGTCCTCGAGCTACGTGCAGGGTGCGAACGGCTACGGGATCGTAGTCGGAGGCAGCGAGAACCTCGTCGAAGACAACGTCGTCGTCACGCTGAACAAGCCGATCGTCTGCGAGTCGACTCAGGGTGGGAACGTCATCGCCTACAACTTCGTCGACAACGCGGTGATTCCTGATCCTCCGAGGGATGGCCAACCGGTGATCCCCGACCAGGAAGACGGCTTCTTCCAGGAGGCCGCGATTTCGACGCACGCGTCGTTCTGCAACTGGGACCTCTTTGAGGGCAACCAGACGCCGAACATCACCATCGATTCGACCCATGGCAACAACGGCTGGGAGGTCGCGTTCCGCAACTGGTGCTTCGGTCGCAACGGCAACGGCTACGCCAGCGCCTACGAACGGGCGATCTCCGTCGACGGCTGGAATTGGGAGGTCACCTCGATCGGGAACGTCCTGTGGGTGCCAGGAGCGAACGCCGAGATCTCGCCGAGCGAGGTCCTGTTCACGCCCGGTCTGGGCCGCAGCCCGCTGTCAGGCGGGCCCGAGTGGGTGTATCTGATCGGCTCGAACGCCTGGAACCCGAACAACGGCTCGAAGCCGGGCGCCGACCACGTGGATGGGGGCACCAGGTATCCGCTGTGGCCTGACGGCTTCGCGAGTCAGTGGTTCCACCGCCACCTGGACTTCGACTACGCGACCTCGACGCAGTTCGTGAACCCTGAGAGCTCGGTCTCCACGCTGCCGAACTCCCTCTATCTGGAGTCGGCTCCCGCGTTCTTCGATGGCTTCACCTGGCCGTGGATCTACCCGTCAGGCGAGTCGCACGAGCAGCGGGTGCTCCAGCTCCCGGCGAAGGTCCGCTACGACGCTGGCGTCCCGTGACGAAAGCGCCGCTATTGCGGCGCCACCCTCATCAAGATCGGTCGGGAATCGGGTCAGGTTGCGCGCGTGACGCAATCCCGGCAAGACCTGCAGGAAGAGCTCGACCTCGTGAGCGCCGCCATTAAGGCGCGCATGCAGGGGGTCGGGCACATGCAGAGCGTCGGCACGGGATCGAAGTCCTTCACCTACACGCCGCTGAAGGAGCTCCGCGAGCACGCGGCCTACCTGCGCGGTGAGCTTCGCCGTCTGAACGGGCCCGTCACCCTTCGCCCGAACCTCACTCGGAGGCGCGGTCGATGAGTCAGTCGAGCCGAAAGCCGGTCCGGCGACGCCCGCAGCCGAAGAAGCCGTCGCTGGTTCAGCGCGCTCTGAACGGCGTCTTCGACAGTCTCGCGGAGGCGCGCAGCCCCGAGAAGGCGATCCGCCGCAAGCTGTGGCGCCAGGCGGCCCCGCGGCTGGCCAGCATCGGATCCGGCCAGTCCAGCCGCTTCAACGGCGGCTGGCACCCGGTCGAGGCGGATGCGGATGCCCAGATCGAGGGCGAGATTCAGGAAGTGCGCCGCCGCTCACGCGACGCCGGCCTGAACAACCCGCTGGCGATCGCGATCCGCGAGACGATGGTCGCTCACGTCGTCGGCGAGAACGGCATCCGTCCGCGGTCGATGGTCGATCACGAGCGGCTCGGTATCACCGAGGCCCAGGCGAAGGAGTGGCAGGACGCGGTCAACGAGCTGTGGAAGCGAGTCTCTCGCCACGCAGACGTGACCGGTCGCCAGCAAGGCTGGGGCAACCTCCTGCGGCTCGTCTACCGCTCGATGTTCGACGGGGGAGACATCTTCCCGACGTTCCCGCTCCGGGCCTGGCCCGATCTCGGGCGCACGATGACTCGGGTCAACCTGATCGATCCGGAGCGCGTCGACACGCCGCCTGAGAAGTCCGCGAACCGGAAGGTCCGGATGGGCGTCAGGGTCAACGACTGGGGCGCCCCCACGGGCTACTACGTGCTGAGGTCGCACCCTGGCGATCGACTCGATCACTCGCGCTCCACGGACTACAGGCTTTGGAAGCGGACGGTCAGTGGCCGTCCTCAGATCCTCCAGCTCATGCGGCAGGATCGAGTCGGTCAGAGCCGTGGCATCCCGCGCCTGACCTCGGTCCTCGACATGATCGACCAGGTCGAGCAATACGCGGACTCGACCTTGCTGGCGGCTGAGCTTCAGACGCGATTCGCGCTGTTCATCCGGACCGCGGGAGATCCGAACGCGATGCAGGGTGGGTTCGGGGACTCGCAGGATCCGAACCGCTACGAGGGCGCGTTCCCCAACGGTCTCGAGCCGGCGTCGATCCATGTTCTGAACGACGGCGACACGATCGAGACCGGTGGGGCGACTCATCCGTCGACGTTCTTCGACCCGTTCGTGGTTCGGATGCTCCGGACGATCTCCTCCACGACCAAGGTCCCGTTCACCCTGGCGTTCGGCGACACGAGCGGCACGAACTACTCCTCGATGCGCTCCGAGTGGCAGTCCTTCCGCCACACGGTCGCCTGTGAGCAGCAGCTCCTGATGCCGCTGTGCGAGGCCTACTGGCGCCTCCTCGTGCACGAGGCGTGGCTCGACGGCCAACTCCTGCCGGACGCACCGTGGGCGCGGCTCGACATCGATCCAGAGCCGTGGCTCGAGGCCATGTGGAGCTACCCGGTCCTGGGCAACATCGATCCGACCAAGGAGACGAAGTCGGACGTCGAAGCGATCACGGCTGGCATCACGAGCCCGCAGGAGGTTATTCGCCAGCGTGGCCACGATCCGGAGCAGGTGCTCCGTGAGCGGCGCGAGTGGGCCGAACGGGAGGCTGATCTGGAGCTCACACCGGCGACTGAGCCCGAGCAGCCAGAGCCGACCGACGAGACCGGTGATGACGCTCCGGCAGACCGTGACGATCTGACGAGACGTCTCGAGCAGGAGGTCGACGAATGAACGTCCTCGAGTTCTTCGCGAGCAAGCGCTGGGCCCTCGAGCGCAGCACGTTCGAGGCGATCCAGAGGGTCCTCGTTCGACATGCCTCCGGCGAGCGCCTGGATCGTGAGGCGATCACCGCGATCGTTGCCGAGTCGCCAGCACGCCAGCGTGAGGCGATGCGCCAGGAGCGCACGGGAATCGAGGGCATCGCCGTCGTTCCGATTCACGGCGTCATCTCGAAGCGTGCCTCGTTGCTCGCCGAGATGAGCCACATGGGCACGTCGGTCGAGACCATCCGCGCGAAGCTCGCAGAGGCAATCGAGGACACCAACGTCTCGGCGATCGTGCTCGATATGGACTCGCCTGGCGGGTCGACCGACGGGATCGACGAGCTCGCCCAGGCGATTCGCGATGCGCGCGGGGCGAAGCCGATCATCGCGCACGTCGAAGGCCTGATGGCGTCCGCCGCGCTCTGGATCGGCGTGCAGGCGGACGAGGTCTACGCCACCCACACCAGTGAGATCGGATCGATCGGCGTCTACTGGACGTTGATCGACTCGAGCAAGGCGCACGAGAAGGCCGGCATGCGCGTCGACGTCGTGTCTTCGGGCGGTCAGAAGGGCGCGCTCGTGCCGGGCGTCGAGATCAGCAAGGAGACCCGAGCCGAGGTGCAGGCATCGGTGGACGAGTTCACCGACCTGTTCGTCGAGGCGGTCTCTGAAGGCCGAGGGATGGAGGCAGACGACGTGCGCAAGCTCGCTGACGGCCGTGTGCACCTCGCGCCCAAGGCCGAGGAGCTCGGCCTGATCGATGGAGTTCGTTCGTTCCAGGGCGTCGTGGAGGCGCTCCAGGGCGACGAGATGGGAACCCGGGTGATCAGCCCGGTGACGAGTACTGACATGACCAAGACACAGAACGAAGCCTCGGCCCCGGCGACTGCCGCGGAGCTCGAGAAGGCGTTCCCGGGACTCGTCGCCGAGATCCGGGACGGCGTGCGCAAAGAGGCGCACGAGGAAGGCGTCAAGGCGGGAGCAGAAGAGGAGTCGAAGCGCGCTCAGCGCATCCTCAAGGCTGCCACCAAGTCGCAGACCAAGCTGGCGTCGGACCTCATCGCTGAGGGCGTGGACCTCGACGAGGCGCTCGACCGCCTGGCGAAAGACCCGCACCGCGAGTCCAGCCAGAAGCTCGATGACCGCATGAAGGCGTCGGGCGAGGACACCGACGGCTCGAAGGAAGCGGTCGACGAGGATGAAGACGAGGACGACGAGGAGGAGGACGACGAGGGCGAAGACTTCCCGTCATCCGACAAGTCGGCTCTCAAGGCCAAGTGGAAGAAGTCCAAGGCGCTCCGCGCGGACTTCCCGGAGTTCGCGGACTACGCCGCGTTCGCGAAGCACGACAAGAAGGGAGGGCGCTGATCTATGGGTGCAGCAACTGTTCTTTCGCTCCGCGGTGTGCGGGGCATGTTCTACCGCCGGCTCGAGGAGCGCACTCAGGCGTCTTGGGTGAACCGACTCGCGTCGATGTTCCGCTCTGATCAGCCTGCGGAGAAGTACCCGTGGCTCGGTCACTCACCGTCCATGCGACCTTGGGTCGGTGAGCGGATGACCACGGAGCTCCCTGGCTACGAGATCGACGTCGTCAACGAGAAGTTCGAGAACGGTCTTCAGTTTTCAGATCGTGAGCTTCGCCAGGACAAGACCGGTCAGGTCCGCGCTCGAATCAACGAGCTCGCGGAGAAGGCGGCGATCCTGCCTCAGCAGCTCGTTACGTCCCTGATCACGCAGAACGCGATCGGCTACGACAAGAAGCCGATGTTCGCGAACGACCACGTCATCGGTGAGTCGGGAACGATCGACAACCTGCTCGGATTCAATGCGGATGATCCGGCGGATCCCACGGCTGCAGAGATGCAGAAGGCGATCCTGAGCTCCGTCCAGCAGATGATGGGCTTCACGGACGACACCGGCGAGCCCATGAACGACATGGCGACCGGGTTCGACATCATGGTCCCTGTGCACTTCTACCAGGCGACCATCGCCGCGCTCCGAGACGAGTTCACGGCGGCCGCCGTGTCCAACACGCTCCGGTCCGCGATGGGCGCTGGTCTCGGGATCACGATGCACCAGAACGCTCGCCTGAAGGCGAACGAGTTCTACACCTTCCGGACTGACGGCTCCCTGAAGCCGTTCATCTGGCAGGAGGAGCTGATGGAGATCCAGACCCTCGGGAAGGACTCCGACTTCTACGTCACGAACGACGCGCACTTCTTCGGAACGAAGCGCGAGTGTGCGGCCGCCGTTGGCCGCTTCGAGTTCGCCTGCAAGACGGTTCTGACCTGATCGGAGGGATTGAGCAATGGCACTGATTGAAAACGTCGAGCGCAAGTATGTGCTCGCCTCTCGCCGCAAGGTCGGCTTCAAGGTGAAGGGAGGCGCCCGCATCTTCCGCGGCGCCGCCCTGTCGAAGGACGCGAACGGCTTCGTCGAGCCCCTCACGGGCACGACGGGGTTCACCGGCTTCGCCGTCGACGAGATCGACGCTACTGATCTCGCCGATGGTGAGGTCGAGATCGAGGTCTACGTCGAGGGCGACGTCGAGCTGGAGCTTGGCGACAACATCGACGGATCTGCGGCGGGTGCCGTCGAGGCCTCGGACGACGACACGTTCCGCCTGGGCGGCGCGATCGTCGGCAACCCGATCGGAAAGATCGTGAAGGCGACGGACGCCACGCGGAACCGCGTGCTGGTCCACTTCGAAGCGACTGGCGTGCAGTCGTTGTGAGAGACGGAGGAGCTGACTGATGGTCACGTATCGACTGCACCTGATGCTCGGGCAGAGCATGTTCCGAGGAGACGGGAATACCCGTCAGTGGCTCGCCGATGGCGGCCGTCCGGAGAACGACTGGGAAGACCCCACGCTGCCCGATACCCGAGTGTGGGGTGCGGCGCTGCAGGACTACCAGGTCGAACGCTCCAACCTGCGCGACAACGGCGCGGCGACGACCGGTCTCCCAGCGGAGAACGCCTGGGGGCCGGACTTCGAGTTCTACCGGATCGTTCGGTCCGCCGAGGCGGGCGTCGTCGACGTCCTCCTCAAGATCACGGGCGACGGAACACTTCGCACGCTCACGGGAGCGCGTGACTGGTCGAAGACCGGCGCGGATCTCTACCCCGACTTCATGACGGCGATCCAGGGGATCGCTGCGGTGGGATCGGCCGGCGACACGTTCGAGGTCGGTTCGATCTCCCTTGGCTTCGGTTACCTCGAAGCACTGGGAGCCGGGTTGGACGGAACTGGCGAGACCGCGCCCACCGTCCAGTTCGACGCCGACCTGACGGGGTTCATCGTCGATCTGCGAGCGGACCTGACTGCCCAAGGCTTCACCGACGCCGCGACGGCTCCGCTGCTCTTGTGGCGGCTGCCCGCTCAGTCGATCGCCGACGGCGCCGTCGATGCGAACATCGGCAACATTCTCCGAGCGAAGCTGAACGGTGTCGCGGGATTGGATGCCGCCGGCCGGGTCGTAAGCGCGGACGGCCTCGAGCTCCGGAGTGACAACCTGTCGCTGACCGCTCGAGGCACGATCGAAGCCGGTCAGCGAATGGCCGAGGCGTTCTCGCGAGCGCCGGCAGGGACAACGAGTCCTGGGACGATTCAGGCTCTTCCGTTGGTGTTCATCGGCGGTCAGTCCAACGCCGCCGGCGTCACCCTCAATTCGATTCTCACCGACGCTGGCAACGCGGACTCCACGCTGATCAACGGCGGGGTGCCCTACCCGAACGTGTGGAACTGGGATTGGGCGCAGAAGAAGTTCGTCAACTACGACCCGCTGGTCGGTGCGAACTCGACTCCCAACCCGGAGTGGTCGAACTCCCTGCAGTTCGGTCCTGAGGTGACCCTCGTCCACGAGCTGCTGAAGAACGTGTTCCCGGAGGGGTTCGCGATGGCGAAGCTCGGAGTCGCTGCGAGCTCGATCGTCGACAACGGTCAGGACAAGCCTGTCTGGTCGCGACTCACGCCGGGGCTGACCTACACCATGGGGCCGTCCGCGGGAGAGCTGCGCTCCATCTGGCCTCTGCTCGAGGAAGGCGTGGCGCTGATGCGCGAGGACGCGGTGACCAGCCTTAGGCGTCAGCTCGACACGCAGTTGATCTACTGGGAGCAGGGTGAGTCGGACGCGGTTGCGATGAACGTGGGGAACTACCTCGCGAACACCCGGGCCCACTTCGTGGATCTCCGAGCACTCCTCGGAGATGACGCCGAGCAAGGGCAGGTGATCCCAATCACGATCGTCAAGACCAGAGCCAACCCGAGCGGGCCGTTCGATCAGACCAACATCGCGATCATCCGGGACGCTCAGGAGACCCTCGACGGGGATCCCGCGAACTACCTCGTGAACGTGGATGACCTGCCGTTCCACTCGGACGGCGTCCACTTCTCCGGAGAGGCTTCGCTTCGAAAGGGCAGAAGGGTCGTCGCCGCACTCCCGAGCGGTTTCCTGAGAGGTCACCGAGACAGCACGGCCATAGCTGCGGGGGGGAGCTAGAGGTCGCGGAGGTGTCACAACCCGCGGCCTCGGAACCCTTCGACATGTGGCAAGCGCTCTCGCGAGACCTGGCAGCCCTTGCTGCGACGGACGCGGGCGAGACCGCGCTGTACTACCCCGGCGGAGATCTGGCCCACCCGACCGAGCTCAGCGTGGACATCGAGCGGATCCCGGTCCTGTTCGAGGGAGAGAGCAGCATGCCGATCCACGAGATCCGCATGTGCATTCCTAAGGACGGCAAGATCACGTTGATCGAGCGAGGCCTTGACCGAGTTCGGGTTCCGATCCACCCGGGAGAGCGACCTGCGCTCATGCGTGTGGCGGGCATCTCCGAGTCTCACCGGTCGCACTGGGAGGTGACTCTCGTTGCATGACGTCGCTCGAGTTCAACGACGGGTTCATGGAGCTCCGCACCAACCTCGACGCGTTCGAGAGGATGTGGAGCAAGTCACCCGAGATCGTGGCGTTCCACGCTCGGAACATGCTCGGCCGGTGGTTTGGTCGACACGGTCGGGAGTGGCGCGCCCAGCTCACGCCCAAGACAAGGCGACTCGCGAAGCGTGGCGTCGCCTACTACTTCGTGGATCCGGAGGCGCGATCGGCAGCGCAGATCCGAGCGGCGTTCAAGAGCCGAGGGCTGAACACACCGATCTCCGGAAAGATCTCGATGCGGTCGCCGGCTGGCCTCCTGCTCGAGTTCGGCGGGATCGTTCGTCCGAAGCGAGGACCCTTCCTGGCGATACCGGCGGGCAAGTTCCGTCGCATGACCTCGCAACGGTTCCGGCAGCAGATCGGATCCTCTCCGACGGCCTACAACCGCAGGAATCCTCGGAACCCGCTGTTCACTCGGCAGCGTCGAACTCGCAGCGGATCGAACCCCGTTTTGGTTCGGAAGCGTCCAGGCACGGAGGGGCTAGAGAAGCCGCGTCTGGAGACGGTCTATCTGCTTCGGAGGCAGGTCTATGTGCCGCCTCAGCTCGGTGTGCGAGATGTGTGGGCGGGGCTGGAGAGCTACCGCGATCGAACGATGCGCGAGGCTCTACAGGGAGCTGTCGAGGACATGCGGAAGGAGGTGCGTAGTGGGCGGTCCTAGTCGCAGGCGCCAAGTTGTCGACGCCGTTGTCGAGCGGCTCCGTGGGATCCGGTCCGACGCGGGCTATCGGTCCGACGCCGGGCAGTCGGTGAGGAAAGCACTGCCGATCTCGAACCTCTACGCGATGGGGGAGTTCCAGTCCGGCCTCGTGGTCGAATATGGGCAGTCTACGTCACGGCCTCAGGCAACCGGCACCGAGGTGCTTGTCGTCCAATTCGCCATCACATCGTGGACCGTCTACTTCTTCGGGCAGGCCCACAACGTCGATCCGATGGAGAACCCGCAGGCGGCGGACGCGATGGCCGCCGCCGCTCCTGAAGCAGAGTCGGCCGCAGACCTCCTCGAGGCGATTGCGACGGACGTGGAACAGTGTCTGCTCGCGGATCGTTCACTCGGGGGACTCGCGATCGACGTCCAGATCGATGGTTGGCAGGTCCAGCCACCGAATGGCGCCGAGCAGGCAGCGATCGCAAAGGCGGTTCACCGGGTTTCGGTCGAGCTACGGCAGGACGCGAACAACCCGACGACCTACGGAGAGCCGCGGTTCGACGACGGAGTTGTGCACGGAGGTGGCCAATGAGCACGGCCATCGTCGAGCGCATCTTTGACCGAGCGACCTCGATCGAGCCGCAGCGGGACTCAATGTTTCGCAGCTCAGATCCGGCCCGTCCTGGGCTGCAGTCGCGCGTGCAGAGAACGCCAGCGAACTACCACGACCTCGAAGCGGGGCTGTCCCGTCGTGGTCTGCCAGGGCTTCTGACGGCGACGTTCGAGAACAAGCAACGGTCGCTCATTGCCGCCCTCTATCGGCACTACCGAGAGTTTCGGAACCGAGCGTTCTCTGTGCGCCTCTCCGCGCCGCACGACCGGACAGAGCAAGTCGTCTACGAGCGCGCCCCGCGCTTCGACGTCACCAACATCAACGGTTCGACCACGGTCGTGCTTCGGACCACCCTCACGTCACCGCAACCAACGGAGTGATCCCATGTCCATGCTGACCCGGAAGAAGGTCATGCTCGCTGCAGTCGAGAAGCAGCAAGGCGTCGACGCCATCGCGGCGGTGGCGGAAGAAGACCGAGGCCAACTCGCCGTGCTCGTTTACGACGACTTGAGCACGGGCACGAATCGCAACCAGATCGATCGCCGTCCGGCCTCCGGCTCTCTGAGCCGCGAGCGGACGCCTGTGGGACACGGAGAGCGACCGATGGGATTCGGGCTCGACTTCCGTGGAGGCGGCAACAGCGATCCGGACAGCGTCCCGGAGTTCGACATCTTCGTTCAGGCCTGTGGCTTCAAGCGCACGGCGATGACGCGGATGCCCGTCGTCGCGACTGCGGACAACGTCGGAAAGCGCTTCCAGGGCGGAGAGCAGATTCAGGGCGCTGTCGCGTTCGATCCTGCGGGGTGGGGAGACTCGATCGTCGACGATGCTCCTGCCAATCTCGGCTTGGGGGCCGCGCCCGCTATCGGTGACGCGGTAACCATCATTCGGCCTGGCCAAGCGGAATCGAGCGGTTTGAGAGGGGTGGTGCGTGGCCTCAACGGAGCCGCGAGCGAGATCACGGTGCAGCTCATCGAGATCGCCGGACAGCGGCAGACGCAGCGCCCTCAGATCGGGGACCTGATCCTCCATCGAGCCGTCGGAGGCGCGCTCCTGGGTGTCACGACGTTGGACGCTCAGATGCCGATCGCGTTCGTGCTGGACTATCAGTTCAGCAATGCCTCCGGATTCGGGGATCAGACGGAGATCCTCTACTGCCACGTCGTCCAGGGCGTCTTCGCTGCAGGGAAGGGGGTCATCGGAAGCGCGAACAACCTTCTGACGTTCCCGGCCCTGGTGGATGAGTCCGGATGGGTGTGGGCCCCGACCTCGGAGCAGCTCGTCCAATTCACGCTCGAGAACTGGGTCGACGGAGCCGGTGGAGCTGTTGCGACTCCGAACCTTCGGGAAGGCGCAGCCCTTCAGGTTCGCGACACCGACACGCTTGGATCGGTTGATGCGGCCATGAGCGTGCTCCGATTCGACTCGGGAACTGGAGTTGTTGAGGCGCGGGTCGACTTCGGCCGGATCGAAGCCGGTCAATCCGTCGGGTTCGGAGCGTTCTCCGCCACGATCGCCGCGACGCCGGAACCCTTCCAGAGCGAGACGCCCTCGCTGTCGCTCCAGAAGATCGTTGATCGGTTCGGTCGCAAGGCGCTTGGCAGCCGGGGATCCTTCACGATTGAGGGGCAGGCGGGCGAGCCGCTGAAGATCAGCTTCTCGTTCACGGGAATCGCAGGGCAGTCGGGGCGCGCTGCGCTGCCCACCGGACTTGCTTTCCCTCGCCACATCCCTCCGAACTGGTCGGCGGGGTCGGGTGAGATCAATGGACGTCCTGTGAGGATGTCGAGCATCAACTTCCAGACGAATGGACAGGTGGTGCGCGGCACGGATTCGAACGCTGACGAAGGCACAGCGGAGTACCGAGTCAACGATCGGGACGTGATGGCCCAGACGACGTTCGACCGACCGGTCTTTGCGTCGCTGCCCGTCGAGAACCACGAGGAGTTCGCGGATTGGATGCTGATGCGCATCGCCGCCGGCAGCCAGATCGGCAACCGCGTCGGGATGGTCATTCCGCGTGGTCAGCTCGTCTCGCCGAGCGACAACGACAACGAGGGCACCGTTCAGGTGCAGGTAGACATCAAGGCGCGAGGCATCGACGGCGACGACGAGTGCTTCATCTTCTCGCGCTGAACCACGGAGAACGAATCACGACATGGTCTTTGCGATCAATCCCGAGGACACCACTCCCTACGTCTGTGAGTGCGACCGCAAGCTCGACGAGGACAAGCAGACGGTCTGGCACTTCCGGAGCCTGAGTGTCCAGGACTCCGACCTCCTGCAAACGGTTGGTGTGAACGTCTCAGGCAAGGGGCTGAAGGAGGGTGCGATTCTCGACGCGCTCGCAGTCGGTCTGGCGTCCTGGGACAACTTCTGCGACGAGAACGGCCCGATCGAGTTCGAAACCGAGAAGCGTCACATCCCGACCTTCAAAGGTAAGCGGACCGCTGTGAAGGAGTCCTTGCTCCGCCGCATTCCGGCCGGCGTTCGCATGGAGCTCGGCCTGCAGTTCGTGATCGCCCAGGTCGCGGACCAACACGATGAGGGCGACGCGGGAAACTGATCATCGCGTGCACGCTGCAGCTCGAGCAGAAAGAGCTCGAGTGCGACCGGTGCGGTGCGGAGGACTTCGGTGAGATCGAACGGCAAGTCAACGGGTGTGACGGACCAAGCGAGCACGCCTCTTACGAGTTCGAGCTCTGCCCCCGGTGCCTCCGCAAGGACCACGATTGCCCGGTCTGCAACGGAACCGGCAAGTGGGTCCTACGCGAGTGTCCTGGTCGTCGACTTGACCCGTCCGCATTGGCAGCGCTGCACGCCGCCCAGTTCGCCCAAGAGCACGGCCGCCTCCCAGCAGCCGGTGAGCTTCGTGACCAAACCAAGGACTTCCAGCTGGCGATGAACATCGTCGGGAAGCTGACCTCGCAGCATCACAAGCGAGAGATCGACGCGGCAAACAAGAACTGACCCCCGGTGGAAACCTCACTCACAATCGAGGCCCGACTTCGAGATGAACTCTCGAGGAAGCTCACGCGCGTTCAGCGTGTGTTTCGGTCCTTGCGTCGAGTGGGCGTCAGCGCGTTCAAGGGGATCGGGAGGGGCATTGGTGCCGCGCTGAAGCGGATCTTCAACCTCCGCACGGCTCTGGTCGGACTGGTGAGCGGCGCGGTGTTTGGAACCCTCACTCGGTCGATCGCGGAGCAGGGCAAAGAACTCGACATCTGGTCGCAGAAGCTCGGCACCTCCGTCGAGGACCTGTCGTTGCTGCAAGCCGCAGCGGAGTCCAACGGCTTCGAGCTAGAGACTCTGGTTGAGGGTCTGAAGACCGTCCAAGAGCGAATGGACGACGCGGCGCAGGGTGCCGAAACCTACGCCGGTCAGTTCCGGAAGCTGGGGGTCGAAGTCGTCGATTCCGAGGGGCGCCTACGCAACGTCGTCGACATCCTTCCGGAGATCAGTGCTGGGTTCCAACGTGTCCTCCGCGAGGGCGGCCCGCAGGAACTCGTCCTCATCACGGAGGATCTGATCGGCGGATCGGAGAACCTGTTGTCGGTCTGGCTCCAGAAGGGGCCCGAGGCGTTCCAGGCGTCGATCGACCGAGCTCGTGAGCTTCACCTGCTCATCGACGATGACTTCCCACGAGCGACCGGCCGGTTCCTTCGCTCGTGGAACGAGCTCACGCAGTCGATTCGGCAGCTCTTCAGACAGGCGTTCACGGCCATCGAGCCGTTCCTGACCACGGCACTGAACTTCCTGCGTCGGCAAGTGACGAAGTTGCTCGCCGGGATTGAGGAATCTGGAGGCCCGGGAGCGTTCTTCGATCGACTGTTGCAGCGCGTGGCAAGCGCGGTGCTCGTCGCCGCGTCGTTCGTCGTCTCGGGACTGGCAACCATCCTCGGGGCCATCGAGACGCTCGTCTCTCGAATTCGCGACCTGCTGTTTTCGATCGTCGACGCTTTCTTGGCGGTCTCGACGGTCGTCGTTTCACTGCTCGGGGACATCACGGGTCTGGTCCAGCAGGGGCTCGAGTTCGCCGGTTTTGTCGACCAGTCGACGGGGACTCTGGACTCGAGCTTCGAGAACTTCCACTCGTCGATCACCACCGCGAAGGCTGCCGTCTCGAGCCTCAAGGGCGGAGTCGTCGACCTCGGGTCCACGGATCTCGATGACCTCGCGGGATTCTTCGATCGGATCAAGGCCGCCATCGATGGCGGAGCTATCCAGAACTTCCGCGCGGCGTTCAACCAGGCCAACTCCGAGGCTGGCGGAGGGTCCGGTGAGAGCGAGGAGGGCAGCACCGAGGGTGGTGGGCCGGGCTTCTTCGGCAAGTTCTTCGCTGGAGCCAAGGAAGGCATCCAACGGCTCCGCCGCGACTTCAACGACATCCAGACGCAGGGTGTTCAGGCGTTCCAACGCATCGGCTCAGCGATCGAGAACGGGCTGACGAACGCCATCGTCGACGTCATCAACGGGACGAAGTCTCTGGGCGACGCGTTCGCCGAGCTCGGCAAGCTGATCTTGCTCGAGCTGCAGCGGGTCATCGTGCGACTGATCGTCGTGCAGACGCTCACGGCACTGCTTTCCCTGATTCCCGGCACGGATCCGGCCACGACGAGCACCGGACTATCCGCACTGAACGCCAATGCTGGTGACCCCGCCGGCGGCCTGGGAGGCGCTCAGGCGGCCCGCGCAGTCGCGTTCGCCGGGTCGGGTCCAGGCTTCCGCGGCCCGACGGCTCAGAACATCCAAGTCACCGTCCAGGCTCCTATCCAGAGCACAGCGTCCGCCTCGGAGGTCGTCGACGCTCTGGCGAGATCGGGTGACCAGGTCGGCCAGCTTGTCGCGCAGGCGATCGCGACGAACTCCAACGCACGCGCGGCAGCGAGGGCGGCGGCCGGATGACCAGGCGCCAGATCATCGTCGTGCAGCGCGGCGCCGAGCGGCGCTCCCACCAAGGTTCCGCGCCTCGAGGCTCCGTTGCTTGGAGCGAGGCGATCGGGGTGAACCACGACATCCTCGGCGAGCCCGGGGACGAGGTCGTGTTCATCCTCCACTGCAACGTGGGAGCGTGGGAGTGGCGCAACCTTCCCGGGCAGCCGTTGCCGAGCCCGCTTGTCGCGGAGAGCGCCTTCGACGTAGTCTCGACAGGCACGTATCCCGGTGGCTTCTACCAGTCCGTGCGCTGGATTCAGGATCGCCCTCAGGACGGCGCAGGCAGCTCGCGGGACGGCTTGTCGGTGGCGTTCATGATCCGCGCGACGCTAGTGGCCGGCGGCCGGACGGCACTGCGCACCCGCATCGGCTACGGCCCGTTTCCGTCTCAGCAGACAGGCCTGCAGTTCGTTCGGCAGGCGACCGAGAATGCCACGATCACCGCGATCAACCTCACTCGCGCGACGGAGGAGGGAATCGCCTGGCACTGGGCAGACAACTACGCGTTTCCCCTGCCGACCACGCTCGATCAGTTCGACGCGGCGGGCGGTGTGTTCTCATCGTTCGGAACTTCGATTCTCCCGCCACTAGAGCTGGATGCGGATCCCGCCGAAGACCGGCTGTTCCTCACTTGGGGTGCCTCACTCGTGGCCTCGGGGAACACCGCAGCTCGGTTCGCGACGTATCTCCGTCACCGTGACCCGTTTGGAAGTGCCGACGGTCTCGGTCCGGGTGTGCGGCAGTCTTCTGGACCGGTTGGGACTCGCGGCCGCAACCAGTTCCCGGACAACAGCAGCAGCATCCCAGGCGTCGAGCCGACCATGATCATGGCGGGCATGGAGGTGCCCGCTGGCGAGGATGGGCACCGAGCTCAACTCGAAGGCTACGACGCCTACGTGGTCGGTGGCGGCAACCGTTCGAGCACGGCCGCCGGCGCGCTCTTCGCGATCGACGTTCGCCCGCTCAATGGACGCGTGCTGACCGCTCCCGGTCGTCACAACGGCAACTCGCAGTTTCCCGATCAGCAGGAGTTCTCGCTTTGGGGGCCTGTGCCAGGCCAACCGAACGACGACGACATCGACAACCGAGCCGACGTGGAGGCTGTCTCCGCAGAGCCGTCGAGAAAGCTCGTCATGTGCTGGGCGACTCCTCGCAACGAGGTCTCCCCGACGAGGCACTTGAGTTTCGCCACGTTCCTTCGCCTGCAGGACGAGACGCTCTTGGATACCTCGATCCAGATCGAGCCGATCTTCGTGCTCTCACTCGCGGACGGAGACGCGCTACCGATCTACGAGACCTCGGTGTTCGACATGGGGCGCGGCGGGGTGACGGTGACAGCCCGAGGAGTCTTCGACGATCAGACGGGTGACCCGGTGAGGATCCCGCTTCCTTGGCGCTCAGGATTCCAGTCCAACGCACTGTGCTTCGTGACCTGCGATCTCTTCTCCGGAGTTCCGTCGGACTTCGAGCAGATCGAGCCGCGGCCCGGTCCGCCGGTCTACGTGAATCCGGAGTTCGCGGTGCCGGTGCCGTCGAACCTGCCTGAGTTCCCTTACGCCCCAGACGAGGGCTTGCGGTTGGACATGCAGGACGTCTCCGGGCGCCTCGATACGGACGACGGACGAACCCTGACGTGGGGGATGTTCATGGAGCCCGGTCGGCAGATCGAGCGCCAGTGGACGCTGAAGCGGCCGATGGTCGAGCTGTTCCGCTCTTGGCTTGAGGGCCTCGAGTCTCCGCTCGTCCAGCATCAGACCGAGGTCGATGACGAACCACGAGCGTGGGTCGTTCTCGAGGAGTTCCGCGAAGAAGTGCTCGATCCGGTCGCGGGAATTCGGCGGGTCTCGCTGTCTCTCGTCGAAGTGCTCTGGACTCAGGAGGAGGTGCAGCCGTGACGCTCACGCTTGACCCGGGGACCTTCGAGAAGCTGAAGCGGGACCACCGTGACGATCCGGTTCTCGAGTTCTGGCAGCTCACGATTGAGCAGACGGAGGTCGCAAGCCCGACGGTGGCGGTGGCCGGAGTGAGCCAGCCCGTCTCCCTGAACGGAGTGCTCTACTATCCACTCGATCTCAGGCGGGCGTCTCTTCCTGCGAACTCAGACGGTTCGATCCAGAAGACGCAGCTCACGTTGCCGAACTACGACCGCTTCTGGTCGCGCAAGCTTCGCGAGGGGTTCTTGCTCGGAATGCCTGCGGTCCTGGAGCAGGTGATCGAGTCTGAGATCGACGCTGGGCTCGTCGTTTATCGGTCCGAGTGGACGATCGACACGCCAACGGTAGGCCGAGACACCGTGACTCTGGAGCTGACTGCCGGTGGCCTGGAGAACTCTCAGACGCCTGTCGATCGCTACTCGCGCGGCGGCTGCAGACACGCCTATCGGCTTGGTCGATGTGGCTACGACGGACCGATCCCCACGTGTGCGAAGACGCTCGAGGACTGCATTCTCCATGGCGACGAAGAAGTGAGCCGGGGCTTGCCTCGTCTTCACCCTCAGCAGTACGGCGCGCACCCCGGCATCCTCAGGAGGCTCGTCTAGATGGTCTTCGGCGCGATCGTTGGTGCGACGCAGATCCTCTCTGGTGCCGCGAAGATCTTCGGGCTCGGCGGCGGGCCTGGCTTCAACCTGCCGATCGGCACGTTCAACCCCGATCGGATTGACCAACTCGGGCAGGCGGTTCGTCAGACGATCCTCGCGATCCGCGCGGCCCGTCAGGATATCGACGTAGTTCCCGATGACGTGATCGAGAGAGGAGACGATGCATCGAGTGTGGCGTCGTTCCTCGGCATTCAATCGAGCTACGGAGTCGGTCAGTCGGTTGCGATCGTGTATGGCGAGCACGACACGGGTGGCCAGGTCATTTCGATCTCGGTCGATCGCACGATCATCGCGACCAACCCGAACGGGAACGACCGCGAGGAGCTCGCCGTCTTGCTGTCGCTTGGAGAGGGGCCCTTCGAGTCCATTGGCGGGGTAACGCGTGACCGCAACGGTCTGACGATCGACACAGCAGAGTTTCCGAGGGGCGTGAAGGTCAACGGAATCGAGCAGGGCGCCGGCGCGGTCCTCTCAGTTCGACTCGGCTCTGACATCCAGACTCCGATCCCAGGATTCGAGGCCGCTCGATCGACCAACCAGATCGGCGGTGAGCTCGAGACCTCAGGGCAACTCGTGGAGTTTGTCGTGCCCAATCCGGACGCGACTCTACTCCGGGTCCGTTTCCAGCTTCCGAACGGTCTCTATCGGCAAGAGGCATCCGAGCAGTTCGGTGAGCGGGTCGAGTTCACGGTCCAGTGGAGGCCGCGTGGTGCGGACTCCTATTCGTCTCCGTTGCCGGTGGTCATCGAGCCTGGGTTCGCACGCCCGCGAGAGTTCTCGCACTGGTTCGCCTTCGCCGTCTCGACGCCCGAGGGCGAAGTCCGCGACGGCTACGAGGTCTTGGTCCGCCGGGTGACGCAGGAGTCCGAGGGCCGCGCTCTCGAGGGAGAGTTCATCCTCGACTCAACCGTCCTGGCGGAGGTCGAGGCGGTCGTGGAGCAGCGCCTCGCCTATCCGGGAGAGGCTCTCCTCGCGCTTCGCGTTCCGGCGGGCGAACTGCTCACGGGTGGGCAGCCGCAGTTCCAGATACCGGTAAAGAGCCGGAGAGTCCGCGTTTTCGAATCAGCGGTCAGTGATGAGGTGTCCGAAGACCGGCACTGGGAGTTGCCCCAGGTCGGTCCCTACGCGGGGATCTGGTCCCACGCGCCGGGGCGGAACCCGGCCTGGCAGGCTCTCGACTTCATCGACGCGGTGTTTGGCTTGCGCCGCCACCGATTCGTTCCCGACCTGGAGGCCTTCCGTGACTGGGCGGACTTCTGCGATCAGACCCTCGAGGAAGGCGATCCCCTGATGCGATGTGCGCACGTTTGGGACCGACCCGAGCGCGCGCTCGACGTGCTGGCTCGCATCTTCCGAGCGGGACGTGCGGTGCCGGTGTTCGAGGGGCGAGTCATCCGACCTCTGTATCAGTATCGAGACGCACACGGCCGCGGCACGAACTTCGTGCCGGCACGTGAGCGCGTTGACCTGGTCACGACGGACAACTGCAGCGACTTCCAGGCGAGCTACGTCTCGGAGTCTCAGAAGACCAACCAATTCGACGGTCAGTTCCTCAACGCCGACCAGAACTTCGAGATCGACTTCGTCTCCGGAGAAGACTTCTCGGCTGGCTCGCAGGACCCGTTCGCTCTGCGTGAGGCTGCAACACAGAAAGAGACCCTCGACCTCCGGGGAATCACGGACAAGGACCAGGTCGAGCGCGAGGTCCTATACCGGCTTGCGATCAACAAGCTGCAGTTCAAGCGGTGCCAGTTCACGCTGCCGCCGGCGATGACTCACCTTCAAGTCGGGGACGTGGTCATGGTCCTGCACGATCAAGATCCGCCGCCCCTGGGAGAGGCGGCCTACAGCGCCAAGCTCCTCGGAGACAGCGACGCGCGGACCGTCCGGCTCGACAAGCCTGTCGAGCTCGAAGACGGCGAGACCTATCGAATCCTGGGGGTGCAGCCAGGTGGGGTCGTGGTCGAGCTGGATCTGGCATCGGCCGCAGGTGTCTACGCTCCGGGCGACGTTCTCGACATCGATCCAGCCGAAACCGAGCCCGGCCTACTGGCTGGAACGGTGGTCATTGTCGCCAAGGTAGGGGCCAAGGGGCTCATCGTCGGAGTTGAGAATTATCAGATCCTGAAGCTCAGCCGGGAAGCCGACGGGTCTCGCAGGGCTGAGTGCATCCTGTGGTCTCCGGAAGCGTTCGACGCCGACGCCGTTACGAACGACCACAGCGGTGTCGTTCCGCTCGGCGACCCCGTGGATCCGAAGGACAAGCTCATCCAGGTGGGAGCCCCGGTGGCGAGCACTGCGCTCGCCGTCTCATCGGTCGCTCCAGAGGCCACCGATGTGAAGGTGTTCCCTGGTGCCGAGAAGGGAGTCTCGGTCGTGTCCTGGCGGATGCCGGCCACGTTCAGCGGTCGCCGGGCGCGGGTTTTCCTCGACTCGGCTCGCGGGGAGCCGCAGCTCCTCGGAGAGTCGTCGGACGCGCAGCTCGAGGTCGTCGGGCTCGATCCTCGTTCGGTGTCCCGGATCCGAGTGTCCGTAGAGACCGAGTCCAGGGCGTTCGTGCCAGCGGAGCAGATCACTCCTACCGAGATCCGCAGCTCAGAGTTCGCACGCTCCTCACTCCGTGGCGTGCTCAACCTGCAGGCCATCGCCGGCGATCGCGTGGTGATGCGCTGGGACCTGGGCGGCCTGACGGACATCGAGCACTTCGAAGTCCGCCGGGGTCAGAACTGGGCGGGCGCGAACGTGGTGGCCGTGACACAGGCCAACGTGCTCGAGCTCGAGCGTCTGACGCCGTTGCTCGCGCATCGCTTCATGGTGCGCCCGAAGATGCGGGGCGGTCTCTACGGAGCGCTGCGCTCGGTGGAGGTCGTGCCGACGGGCGTCGGATCGGCCTCGGAGATGGGGTCCTTCAAGGACCTCGAGACGGGGGACGCCGGAACACACGACGGGACGAGTTGGGTCAGCGGCGGTCACCTGATCCTCGACGGGCTCCAGGGCTCCTACGAGCTGACGGCGTACGACTTCGCGAAGACGGAGGAGCGACTGTGGCTCGCCGACTTCGAGTGGGACGAGATCCAGTCGATCCCAGTGTCCGCCTTCGCGGGCGTTCGTCTCGACGATCCGGAGCTGCGCTGGCGCACCACGGCCTCGAGGGAGCCCACACTCGCGCAGCCGGGCGCGGTGTTCGAGAGGATCTCTGACTTCGCGGGTCGATCCATCGAGAGCCTGAGGCGCCGTGTGGGCGCCCCGGGCGTCACGCCGGGTCGGAACACTCGCTGCGACATCTTCGTGTCGTGGCGTGACGCTGGCGGAGCCTGGAGCGACTTCGAACCCTTCGTGCCTCAGCGGCGCAACGCTCGCGGCATGCGGCTCCGCCTCGAACTCTGGCGGCGCAGTCCTGAGTTCCAGATCCACGTCCGGCGAATCATCGGCGACGCACGCGTCGTGAACTGAACATGGTCCAAGACTTCCAGAAACCGACACTCTCGACCGACCTGCCGACGGCGGTCACGCAGAACCTGCCCAACATGGCGGACGCTCTGCGGTCCGAGTTCTCGGGTCCCGACTTCCCGGCTGACCCGATCGAGGGCCAGGTGTGTCGGCACACCGGGTTCGGCTACCGCTATCGCTACATCAACGGCGTCTGGCAGCCGATCGACGACTTCACGATCCCTGTCGCACAGTGGGCGGGGGCGGCTGCTCTGGCAGCGTTCCTGACGCCGCTTCCGTTCAAGTATGACGTGCTGAGTGCGGGTGTCGTTCCCTTCACCAGCACAGCGGGCTCAGCCAACGGGAAGCAGTGGACCAAGCAGCTCATCAACTGGACCACGCCGGCGTTCCTGTTCACGCCTGGCTCTGAGCCGGGAACGAACGGCGACGAGTTCGTGGCCAACACACCGTGGGATCACACCCCTGACGCGTCGTCCACGATCCAACCGAATGAGATCGTGCAGTTCGTGCTCGGGATGGACGGGGCTCCGCAGGCCGCGGGGCAATCGCTCCTCTACGTGAAGGGTCGGAGGAGGTTCGACTGATGCCAACGGACGAGATGGCGAACCTCCTGGAGAGGTTCGGTTACCCCGGAGCGATGTTGCTGGTCTTCGGATGGCTCGGGAAGCGGTTCGTGGACGGCACACTGAAGATGCTGGAGGCGTTGGTGAAGTCGATGCAGGACATGCGGAGAGCCTCCGAGACGCATGAGGATCGATCCTCGGAGCGACACCAAGAACTAGTGGAAGAAACGAAGGAGGTGGCCCGAGCAGTGGGGCGCCTCTGCACAGACAGAAGAGCAGACTGATGAATCAGAACGTGAAGAAGGCGGGTTCCCCGCTCGTGATCGCTGCGGCCATCGCCGCGGTCGTCTTTGGCACAGCGTGCGAAAGCCCGCGTGCTTCCTACGTCGACGCAGACCGCGCGACCTTCGACGCTATCGCGCCGAACTACCGGATCTACGTCCAGGCGGACACCTCGCTCACCGCGTCGGATGTCCAGAGCGAGCTGGATCTCGTTCGGACGTGGGAGAAGCGGATCGAGGCCGAAGAAGCCCTGCTAGAGGAGAAGCGCAATGACTGATTCCAAGGACCAGAAGCAAGCCGACGCGAAGCCGGCGAAGGCTGATGCGGCTCCCGTGGTGGGTTCGGCGGGCGAGGAGCTGAGGCGATTCGCTTCGGATGCAGTCGCGCAGCTCGACGAGGAGGATCGTGAGATTGCTGCGAGAGCGATCGCCCAAGGCGTCGAGGTTGCAGCTCGGGCTGCTCTAGGCGAGAACGTTGACCGCCAGGCCAAGGCTCTCAAGGCGATCACCAAGAACCTGTCTCATCGCGCCAAGCGTGCGGTCGAGCAGGCTGCGCTGAGCTGGACCTCGCGGATCATGGGGCACGCGATCCAGTCGGTTCTGGTCTGAGTCGAGGCGCTTCGTCCAGAGCGTGGTGCGTGCGGCGCTCTCGAAGGTGCTCGCCTAGACGGCAATCGCCTGGGGGGACCAGGCGGTGCGCGGTTGCTCGAGAAGCTGAGCGTTCTCGGCGGCTCGAGCGAAGGGTCGGCCGTTGCGGGCCGCGGATCGAGGTCGCGGTTGATCTTCGTTGAATCGCATTCGCGACACCATGAGGTCAGATAACCCCTGTGACGCGGACCAAGAGATCATGGTCTGCCCGACTAGCGCAGCGAGTTCGTAGTCGCCAGCTTCCAACGCGGCCGCTGCCAAGTCTGCCGCGTCGCGACTCTTGGGGTCGATTGGCGCGAGGAACTCCAGCTCAGCGAGTTCGACCCGGCCGCCGCCCAGGTCGTTGTAGATGGCCGCCACATCACCGTCCAGGAGCTGGATCTCTTCAACAACCTTCTTGCGCTTTCGAAGAAACGCGATCGCTGAGATCACTACAGCCTCTGTTCCACCAACCGAGGCAGTGAAGAGAATCTGAGCCTTCGGCATTCTGAGCAGACCACCGTCGACTTCGATATCTGTTTGGTCGAAGTAGTGGCCCACCGTAAGGGTCCGTGCGCAGATGTCTTCTGGCCGGAAGTCTCGTTGGTCAACCATGGAGAACTGGTTCGCAGATAGTGATTACGACGAGAACGCACTCTGGTTTTCGACCAGAGAAGCCCTCGACCATAAGTCGCCGAGCCTCCTGAGGGCGAAGGTCCTCGACCGCTAGTCTCACTTGGACAGGGACGCCTGTCGAACCCCGAACCTCAATCCTGACCCACCTTCGGAACACCGTGTCATCGTCGAAACCCTCATCTGGGAGGTCTGGAGGCGGATTTCGGAGGGCTTCGTTGATTTCAGCTCGAGTCGACGATCCAGGCGCATCTAGTCTCGCCAGGCGATCCGCCTCGCCCGGCGTGATTTTCTGGACCGTAGGATCGTAGTTGCCCAGGCGCTGGTGGTATCGCAGGAGCGCATGCGAGCTCCAGGTGAAACCAACGTCGGTTCCGACTTCAACGATTCGCTCTTGTTGGCCCGGTCGATCTGGTCGGTGCCGCTTGCCAGCCCGCTTGCGTAGCTCGCTGAAAGATACCTTTCGCTCTTTCATCAAGTTGCGCAGTGACTTCTTTGGGTCGTGAGTCATCGAATCGCCTGCTCCGGAGTCGAGCTCACCTCGGCCGACTAATCGTCGGCTGACCTTGCTGCGTCTCGGCCTTGTCGCTCGCCAAGCTCGACAGTCCGAGCATCGACACCACACCGCTCAGCATCATCAGCCCGACCACGATCGAGAACACGACGACGGCGGTGACGAAGCCCATGCCGAACCGGAAGCCGTCGATGAAGCGAAGGCCGTCGAGTTGGATGGTGGTGGGGTTGCGGGTCATGGGCCTCGCGGTCCGGTCGGGTCCGACGTAGGGACTCGGGTTTGGGCAGCCTACGAGTCGGCGAACGTGACCTCAGTGATACGCACGGTCACGTTCAGCGTCTCGGCATCCGGGACGTCCGAGGAAGGGCTCGTGGAGAACAGGAAGATCTCTCGGGTCTCTCCGGGCTCGAGGCCTCCGCTTCCCGGCCCTGTTCCATCGCCTTCGTCCCACGGAACTGTTCTTCCTGGCTCGGACAGGTCGTAGGAAAACTCGAAGCGGCGGATCGGTCGGTCGGACTGGTTCGTTGCGTTGGCTTTTGCGTAAACGCGCCGAAGGAACCCGTCGCGGTTGTCCTCGACGGTGATGTCCGACAGGACGACCGCTTCGAGTGCCGCTGACGCTCCGTCCGGCATGCCGAGAATCGGGTCGTCAGAAGCGGGCTCCTCAGCGGCTCGCTGGCGGTTGGCTGAGATGAGCTCCCGCAGGCTCTGCGGTCGACTCTCGAGCTCTTCCAGGCGTGCGTCTGTGGCCGTTTGGAGGGATAGATTGCCCTGTCTGTCACGCTCGAGTGCAGCCTCCAGCTCTTCCAGGCGCGCGTCTGTGGCCGCTTGGGTCGAAAGGCGAGCTTGTTTCTCGTGCTCGATCGCCGTCTCTAGATCTAGGACCTGGGAACCCGTGTTCTCGGTTCTTGACCGCTCCTGGTTGCAAGCGCCGGTGAAGGCGAGGATCAGCACTACTGGCCAGCGGTAGATCATGGTCGGTTTCCCCTAATCGAATGGTTGTGAAGTGCCGATAGCATCGAAGTCATGACTCAGCCAAGCATCTCGATCAGTCCGAACGAACCCACGGCCGGCGACCAGATGGAGGTCTGCTACGACTTCGTGCAGAGCACCGTCGATACCGTCGAGCTGCGCATCACATTCGATCTCGTGCCCACGGGAACGCATGTCGTGACGGTCACGGTGACGAAGACGGATAACTGCAAGAAGGTCAACGTCCCGTCGGATGCTGACTCTGGGACGGTTGAGGATCTGTCTCAGCAGGCCCCGGATAAGGGCTTCGCGGTGAAACGACCGAGCTAGCCTCGAGGGCCTGATCTACCCGGTCTCCTATCTTGCGAAGGAGCGAACGAATCGTCTGGCGCTGGCCCTGGGTCTCAGCCAGTTCGATCGCACGCTCGAAGGCCGAGATGTCGTCGTAGACCGACCTCTTGAGTCTGACTGCGGCGGACTCTCGGCGAACCCCGTCAGGGGCTCCCTCAGCTTGGGTCCTGGCTTCGTTGCTCGACAACTCGCGTGACTCGAAGCCGAGCCACTCGAGGACCAGAGAGCCTTCGCAGGAGTTCATGCCGAAGGCCACCACCAGTGCGAGGACGATGGACAGTTTGCGGTCCAGCACCCGATGCAGTGCGTGCATCGGTCCGATCAGTTCGACGGCATCCGAGGGTAGCTCTGATTCAGACCTAAGCAGTCTACTCAGTCTCTCTCGCCTCATCGCGTCGCCCTCTCTTGCTGCGCTCCACGAGTCCTAGCCGTCGAGTTTCGACCTCGTCGATGTGTTTCGCTAGCTCGTCCGGCGTGACGCGGCGCGTTCGACGATGCAGTCGGGCGCTCAGCACCGCGTGCAACTCGTAGAACTCGTCGTTCACCTGCTTCGCCTCCGTAAGCATCTCGAAGCGAGCGGTGTCGAGAACGTGGTGGGAACCGCGAAGCAGCCAATCCGACGTCACGTCGAACTCGTCGCAGAGCCGCGTGAGGTCCTCCGCGTTGACTACTTGCAGGCCCTGCTCCCAGCGCCGAACGGTCAGGCTCGTCCGGCCGATGATTTTCGCCAGCTCGGCCTGGGTCTTCCCCGCTTCCTCTCTGAGCTGGCGCAGTCGGCCCCCGAGTTTCGAGCGGAATTCGTTCAAGTCGACAGGTAGCGGAGGGAAGCGAGCGCACGGGAATCTTGCCCCTCAGAGAGCGAGAGGCGAAGAAACATGGGGCGGACTTTCTCTGAAAAGATCGAAAAGCTTCCATTCGTGCTTTGACAGCGAAGCAAAACGATCGCAGCATCCATCGGTCGCCCACGGGCCAAGGAGACCGCCGATGCACCCGACAGCCGCCATTCACGATCGACACCCGGACCTGACGGGTCTTCCCGCAAGGGTCCTGATCGACCAGCTCTTCCAGGGCCGGGGCGTCATCGACTTCAACGAGGCTGCCAGCGCTCTGGAACTCCTTACTCATCGGGAGGGGGCCCGCCTGATCGACGCGTTGCTGGCGGCTGGTCTGGTGTTGCTGGATCAAGAACGCGGACTCGTCCGGAGGGCTTCCCAGTGACATCAGAGCCCCAAGCGAGGAACCGGCAACCCGGCCGATCAGTGCGCACGTCAGATCTGACGACATGGGGGAATCCCGGGGGTCGCCTGTGAAGCGCGGCAAGTGGGCCAAGATCGCCGAGCTCGCTGAAGAGCTGCAGTGCACGCGCGAGGCTCTTCTAAGCCGCGTGCAGGCCGCAGGGCTCTCGGTGCGCAAGCCGGTTCGGGACTGGCTCGTGTTCGAGGAGGAGTATCTGGCGTGGCTCGACGGCACGCCCGGCGACCCCATCCAGGACGCCAAGAAGGATGACTTCCGGGCGTCTACGGCGCGGGCAGCAGTGAGTCGACTGCGCTCCGCGCGGCGTCGCCTTGAGAGTGGAAGTAGGTCAAGACCTGTTCGAGACGACGATGGCCAAGCAGATCGCGAAGCACGTAGGGCGTGACTCCCTGAGCCGCCGCTGCCGACGCAAAAGAGTGTCGCAGCATGTGGGCGGAGAACTCCGGCAAGTCGAGGCGCTTCCGCCACTGGATGAAGATCTGGGCGATTGCCTCGGCGTTCGGGAGGAAGTTCTCTCGGGCTGCCTTGTCGGTCATCTGGCGCTCGAGGATGGCGCGCAGAGGCTTCGCGATCGGGATGGTGCGGGAGGCGGTCTTCCCGTCGACGCGCAGCTCTCCGAGCTCGAGGTCGACGTCCTGGACCCGCAGGCGAGCGAGCTCCGACCGACGCATCCCGGTGAAGAACGCCACGAGGACCAGGTCGGCGTCCCGCTCCTGATGAGTGGGGCCGCTGCGCAACCCGGTCTCGAAGGTCCTGATCCGCTCCGTTATCGCGAGAACGCGATCAGGCGAGAGCGCCGAGAATCGCTTCGAGCGCAGGGTCGGCCGACGGATGCCGGCCGTCGGGTCGAATGGGATCAGGCTCTCTCGGACAGCGAGCTTCATCAGCCGCGAAAGGCAGTTCACCCGCTTCACGATCGTGCCGCTGGCGAGGCCCGCTTGCTGGCTCGCCCGGATGAAGCGACGGACGTCTTCGGGGCGGATCCGATGCAGTGGCGTCTCGGCGCCGAAGTGCTCCATCACCGCCTGCAGGTGGGAGGCGTAGAACTCGAACGTCGCCGGGCGAACGCCGATCGATTCCAGGTCTTCGACCAAGAGCTCGAGCGACGACTCGAGGGTCGCGACCTTGTTCGGGACCTTGGCTGCCTTGAAGGCGCGGACGTAAGCCTCGGCCTCCCCGATTGTGGGCACAACGGGGCCGTAGTGCCGCTTGCCGGCGATCTGGATCACGGCACGGAACCCGTTCCCGTGCCGCTTCACATTGGGTGGAAGCCTCTCCATTGGGGCCAAAGTGGGGCCACCGGAGGCTTCCGTCAAGGGGTGGGCAGCGCCCTAAACCGTGGTGCGTCAGCCGTTTCCGTCGGCCTTTCCAAGCTCCTCCACCGGATCGTAGGCCCACTGGAACGACGCGGCGTCGTATTCGATCAGGCCTTCGGGAAAGAAGAGGCCCAGTTCTTTCTCCGCAGCCTCGGGGCTGTCGGAGCCGTGGATCAGGTTGAACGAGCGGCTGACGCCGAAGTCGCCGCGGATCGTGCCCGGCTCGGCGTCGGAGCCGAAGGTCGCGCCCATCATCTTTCGGGCCACGGTGATCGCACCGATACCCTCGAGGGCCAACGCGACGATCGGGGAGCTGGTCATGAAGCGGACCAGTCCGGGGTAGAATGGACGCTCCTTGTGCGCCTCGTAGTGCTTGGCGGCGAGCTCTTCGCTCATGTTCATGAGCTTGAGTCCGACGATTTTCAGGCCCTTGTCTTCGAAGCGCTGGAGAATGCGACCGGAGAGACCCCGTTGCAGGGCGTCCGGCTTGAACAGGATGAGCGTGCGTTCCATGTCGTGTGAGTTGGTGGGGTCGTGGTGGATGGGGTGCGGGAGAATAGCGTCTGTGCTGCTGATCGCATGTCTGGCTTCCTGCGAAGCTCCACGTTGGAACTCGATCCGGCAGGCGCGTGCGGATCAGCAGCTCGCCGAGCGAGACGCTCAACTCTCCGAATTCCGGCGGGATCTGGCCCTGACCGAGCGTTCGATCGAGACGACCCAGGGCGAGCTGCGGAAGGTCGAGATCCGCCTCGGGCGGGGGCGGGCGGATCTCGCTAGCCGGCTTCAGGAGCTCGATTCGGTGCTGGTCCGGCTCCAGGCGGCGGAGGAGGACCTCGCCGCTGCGTCGGAGCGGCGGGCCACGGTCGAGCGGAGCATCGCGGACCTTCAGGCGCTGGAGGCCGAACGCTCGGGCCGCGAGGAGCGAATGGAGAGGCTTCGCGCCGAGATCCAGGTGCTGGAGCAGGGCATGCAAACCGAAGAGGCCGCTCTGGTCGCCCGCAAGACCGAGCTTCAGCAGCTCCGAGCGGTCGCGAGTCAGAAGGCGCAGCAGGTCGAGGCCGAACTCCAGGCTCTGAAGACGGCGATCGAGGCGGTCGATCCGTCGCCGCCGCCGGGAGGCGATGGCACACCGGCACCCGGGGAAGCTCCGAGCGGGGCGCAAGGCGGAGGAGGCTGAAGCGGAACACGCCGGTGCGCGAGGAACCGGCGTCCGTCGTTCCCCGGCTCAGTAGTTCAGGGAGTCGAAGATCTCGATCAGGTCCGGGACCTGCTCGGGGTCGTCGCAGTGGCCTTCGAGGACGATGAGCAGGTCGTCGCGAAGCGCCAGGCGGAGAGCGATGAGCCGGCCTTCACCATTCCGCATTCGGCAGTCGCGGGTGCGAGCGTCTTCTCGCTCGACCCAGTCGGTCTGCTCGAGGACTTCGAGCTCGCCATCCATGAGTAGACGCGAGGTCATCGAGTCGGCCATCTCGGTCGACCAGCGATCGCGTCCTCGCTGCGGGGCGAGGCCGCGCGCGCTGACGAAGCAGCGCTCGGTCGGATGCCGGAACCGGAGATCGAAGACGAGGCCTCCGGTCTCGAGTTCGGCGCTCCATTCGTTCGGCCCCTGGATCGACACGCCGAGTCCCTCGTTCACGTAGAGGTTCGAGGCGGTCACCTTGCCGGCGCGACGATAGGTCATGATCGCCGACGCGACCTGTTCCGGCGCGAGTTGGTTGTTCACGAGTCGGAACGACGACAACAGGCGTTCGACCTCGCCCATCTGCTCGTTGACCGCGGCCGCTGCGCCCTCGACTTCGAGGAGGTAGCCAACACGTCCGTAGGCGACGAAGTAGGCCTCGTTGCGACGCTTGGTCTGGTCGAGTGAAAAGCGGGCGCGCGCGGCCGAGAGCTGGCGCGGCGCATCGGTCTCGGTGAAGTAGGTCGGCCGCCAGGGCGTCACCTCGGGCGGTTCCTGGAATCGTTCCAGGCTGCTGAGGTGCTCCTGGGGATCGATCGCTTCGTCTCGGAGATGCACCGAGACGAATACCTTGACGTCCTGGTCGAGGGAGTGGAACGAGATCGCTTCGACCCCGCCGTAGCGTTCGTGGCAGACCGGAGCGGCGAGCCAGTTGTCACCGCACTCGACGTCGAAGTTGCAGACTGGGCACTGGAACCGTGACGAGAAGTCGGTTGCCGCGGAGGGGCGACTGATTCCGGGCAGCAGCTCGTCTGCGATCTGCAGAAGCAGGGTGATCTGCGCGGTCCGTCCGCCTTCTTCGGGGCGGTGACGCGCCGCCAGGAGGTAGTGCTCGACGGTCTCCGCCTTGAAGCCGATCGTGCGAACAACGCTTTCGACGTGGGCGATCGTGTGGTTCCCGACCGGCCAGTGATCGAGGACCACCGACTCACGGGTGCAGTCGATCCCGTACTTGAACGTCGAGTCGAGTCGCTCGCGGATGGTCTCCTGATGACCGACGTGGATCGTGTCGAAGCTGGCGAGGAAAGTCGCGGTCTCTCGTTCCTGGAAGGCCGTGTCGAGCGCGGCCGCCAGGATCTTCATCTCGTCGAGCGACGGGCGGGACTCGGGCCCCGTCTCCTGGGCACGAACCGACGCCAGCGTGAGCACGAGTGTTGTGCCCCAGGTGGCCGCGGAGGACGCGACCGTCGGGTGGAGGCGGGGCCTGGCGATCATCGGTTGCGGGTCGGGGACTGTTGGGCCTGGGCCAGAGCGGCCTGCTGCATCATGAGGATCAACGGATCGACGGTCTCGACTCGCAGAATCTCTTCATCGTCCTCGAGCTGCGTGCCCAGGCGATTGGTCGCGAGGTGCAGATCGAGGTCGCTCGGTGCTTCGGCGACGTCGTTGTTCGCGCCGGGCGTCTGCGTTGGCAAGTCGTCGTCGTCGAAAGCGAAGAACACGATTCCGGCCGACACCAAGACCGCAGCTGCGAGACGCAGCGCTGCCCCGCGCCACGACCACATCGAGTGGACGTTCGACGGGGTGGCTTCGGTTTCGTCCTGCTCGCGGTCGGCGAGCACGGTTTCGAGGGTTCGGTCGACGAAGTTGGCGGAGACCGGCGGCAGTTCGTAGTGGGGGAGTGCGGACCTCAGGGGCTCCTCGTCGTCGCGCTTTTCCTGCTCGTCGTGCAGGGCGTCCAGGGTGCGGTCCACGAAGCCACCTGAGATCGAGTCCGGTCCGAATGCCCGAAGCAGCCGGCTCAGTTCGCGGTCCTCGGCGGACTGCGAGAACTCGTCGTCGTCGGCCAGGGCGTCGAGGGTTCGCTGGACGAAGCCCGGGGACGTCGCTGGGACCTCGTAGTTCTGCAGGAAGCCCCGGGGGAACTCGAACGAGTCGACTCGCTCCGCTTCCTCGTCGATCTGTGCGCGATCTTCGAGAACCCGGCCGAGCGTGCGCTCGACGAAGTCGGCGGAAATCGGGGGGCCGCTCGGGCTTGGACCTTCGCTCGGGGAATCCTCGGCTTCGAGCTCGGGCCAACGAGCGTCGTTGAGCTCGTCGAACTGGTCGGCGTTGGGATCGTCGGATGTCATCGAATGTCTGAGGTTGGAGCGGCGATCAGGCTCCGGCCCGGAGATAGGGCGATAGTCGGGTGCGGAGTGCTTCCTTGGCGCGGTGGAGTCGGGACTTGACGGTCCCCTCGGAGACGCCCATCACCTGGGCGATCGAGCCGTAATCGAGTCCTTCGTATTCACGGAGAACGAAGGCCAGACGTTGATCGGCTCCGAGACCGGACAGTGCTTCCTCGATCTTCTGGCCGAGTTCCGAGTTCTCGAGTTCTTCGCGAGGTTGAGCCATCGACTCATCCTCGGTTTCGATTCTCGGCCCGTCTTCATCGATCGGCGACATCGACACGGTCGGCAGCCGCCGCTTCTTCAGGATGTCGAAGCAGTGGTTGCGGACGAAGGTGTAGACCCAGGTCGTGAACTTGACGCCGCGGTCGTGATCGAATCGGTCGATCGCTCGGAAGACCTTCAGGAAGACGTCTTGTGCGATGTCTTCAGCCTCGCTCGCGAATCGTGAACCGAGAAACCGGTAGACCGTGCCGATGATCGGACGGTGGAGACGCTCGATGATCTGGCGAGCGGCATCCTGGTCGCCGGCCTGAGCCTGGCGCACTAGGTCGTTGGTGATCTCGATCACGGGCAATACCTCCGGGGACCGGGGTGGGGCGCCGATACGGCGGAGGCGATCCGCCGTTCCGTTGGGGTGAAGAAAGTTCGAGCGGGGTTCGTGTGCGAACCAGCGCGGTGGATTCGTCTCTTCGTTGGCATCGGAGCTTCCGGTCGATCCATCGGCGTGCGGTCGGGTGCCGCGCCAGTCTGAGGTCGAGGGTTTTCCCGGGGCCTCAGATTCTACAGGTTGTAACGGATCAGGTCCGGGTCGTCCGCCGAGTCTCCGAGGAGTTCGTCGACCATCGCCCGGTCCACGATCACCTTCTCGCCCCGCATCTCGGCGGCACGGAAGGATAGGTCTTCGAGGCAGAGCTCCAGGATCGTGAACAGACGACGAGCTCCGATGTTCTGCAGCGTGTCGTTCTGGACGAAGGCGAGGTGGGCGAGCCGCTCGAGGCCGTCCGGTGTATTGAAAATCAATAAGTTATGACTCGTATCACAGCTTCACATCTTTCACAGACCAAGAGTAAGACCCCACAAAAGCA
>JBCBZB010000104.1:0-12928 GCA_039815565.1 Planctomycetota bacterium | reverse complement strand
GTTTCGACAGCTTCTCGACGACATCCCACTAGCGGGTGTGCGTCTCCAGGCCCCGGTCGACCTCTCCGAAGTCGCAGAGCTCGCGGCTGCATGCCTCGCTGCGCGTCGGCGACCCGATAGCGCGGCCGACCTCGCCACACTCTCACAGCAGCTCGAAAGCATCTCGGTGATCGAACGTCGATTCGATGCCCATCGCTTCGATGCTGAGACAAACCTCGACGCCGATGTGGACGGCGCCCTCGACCAGCGCTGGAACGGAGTCCGTGAGCTCCTGCTGAAGACGGCGGACTTCGAGGCAGCGATTGAGAACGCGACGAGCGTGATCGCTCTCGAATCACACGCGGAGATCACCGCGGACAGCCTTCTGCAAGAGCTCCTGAACAGGCTCCCCGCGGAGCGGGTCATCGATGACACCACGGCTGCGGAGACCGTGCTTACTCTCCTGCAGCACGCAGGACGACATGACAGGTTGGACGAGGCCGCTCAGGAACAGGCGCAGATCCTGGACCAGATCGCCCGGGGCTTCTTCCACCGCTCCGTCACCCCGCAACGCGCTGATCAGATTGCTGAAGAATCCAACAAGGCCTGCTCCATCCCGTTGCAGCCTGAGCGTGGTGGATCCACGTTGGACGACTTCGACCAACTCTTCGCGGACATCCAAGTTCTGCCGGACCCAGAGATCCCGGAGAATCTCGTGGGAGATCTCGAGACCATCGACGCGCTGATCACCTGTTTCACTCACACGCGGGACCAACGAACACGATCAAACGCCCTAGGCGGCGTGAGTACCCAAGTAGAGCAATCGATCAAAAAGCAGGAACCCAAGCTCATTGAGCAGGTCGCCGCCATGTTTCAGATGGCGCTCCCACACCTCGATGACGACGGTTACTCCCGCCTGTGGGGTGATGAGACTGTGCTCGGGCTGTTGCTTCGACGGCACATTCTGTCCGTCGATGTCCTCGCATCCCGGCTGCCACTCGGCGTCAGCTTTCTGCTCGACCAGGTGAGCGAACGAGAGTCTCCCGCGCTGAGCCTCCTCCAGCGACTCTGCGAAACCTGTGCCGGAACATCCAGGGAGGCTCTGCGCCTGGCGGTCTCCGTGGCCTTCGTCGCCCGACCTGATCGAGCGCATGCAGTCCTTGAACACTTCGAGCCCCCGCTCAAGCCTCTGCTCGGCCCAATCTCTGAGCTCACTGCATCCGATCCGACGCTCACGCAGCCGCTCATTCGGGTCCTTCGAAGCGTCACGACTTCCGGCACCGGTGCTCGCTGGATTCGCCTCGCACCGGACTCCGAAACGATCTCGAGCAACTACCTGCGCAAGTTCGTCGGGCAGGTTCTCGACCCCGCACGAGCGAAGGACCTCGTGCGCGCAGCAGCCTACGACCTGAACTGCTACTTCCAGACTTCGGACCCGTCAGCCGAAGACGAGCAACGTCGCGTAGCCCTCGTGCGCTATACCGGCGAGTTTCGAGACTCCTCGCTGCGTGACACTCTAAGAGGCCTCGACAGCGGTGGACTGTTCAAGCTGAGTAGCGAGTCGCGCGCCGTGAGACGGGAACTGAGGAAGCTCTTGAGAGACAAGTGATGTGTGAACTCGATGCAAGACTCGAAGCCGCACCGGGCCTCCTCGGACTCGTGGACGCACTTGCCACCGCTTGTGCCCACGCGCCGCTCTACCCAGCGACGCATCCACGGGTGCTAGAACCGATCTGTGAACTCGAACACAAGATCGAAGAAGTCCTTGGTGCCTCAGGTGAAGTCGCACTCGAGCTCGCGTTCTGCGACGACTTCCTGGTCGTCGACGGAGAACCACTGGCCGGGGCCTCACTCAGCGTCGGGAGGGTCGCGAAACGCCTGCGCGACATCGGCTCCGGAGGCCTCCGCTTCGCTCGTTCCGTCGACTCTCACGAACTGAGCGCGCTGGTCTCACTACTCGGCCGCCGCAACCGCTTGCTACTCGAGGACGCGCGCACACTTCTGGTGCGGAAGGGCGTCCGGTCTGCCGAGATCCTCGGACCCTTCGTCGCCGCCGGCGAACGCGATGCCCGACTCTCGCAGATGAAGATCCCAGTCACCGTGTATCAGTCGGTGTTCGGACAGCTTGAGGAGTTCACTCTTCAGCTCAGCCACGGCCGTGAAACCGACATGGATGCGGTTCACCACGACATAGACCGGGTGCTCCAACTGCTGATCAGCGACCCGATCGCGGCTCTGAACGTCGCACGCTACGAGCAGTACGACGCGTTCACGTTCGGACACTCGGTCCGATCATCGATCCTCGCGCTGAACTTCGGGCACTTCCTCGGGCTGACCGAGGAAGAAGTTTTGCGACTCGGCACGGCGACCTTGCTGCACGACGTCGGAAAGGCCTGCGTTCCCTTCGAACTCCTGCACGCGACCGGGAAGCTGTCGGCCGAAGACCGAGAAGAGATTGAGAAGCACGCACAGCTGGGAGCGAACATGCTTCTTGAGCTCAGCAGTCCCGACCCGTGGGTCGTGGTTGCCGCGTTCGCCCACCACCGGAAGCCCGACGGCTCCGGCTATCCGCGGAGCATCGGAAGCTCGGTGCCCGGCGCCCTCGCCCAGATGGTGAAGCTGTGCGATGTCTACGAAGCCCTCACCGCCAACCGGCCCTACAAGACGGCCATGACTCCGATGCAGGCCTACCAGGTAATGCTCGGAATGCGGGATCACTTCGAGCCGGGCCTGCTGAAGGCCTTCATCCACGCACAGGGCCTCTACCCGCTCGGCACGGAGGTCGAGTTGGAGACGGGAGAGATAGCCGTGGTCGTCGAGCACACCGGCTTCATCCGCCGACCGAAGGTGCAGCTCGTCCGAAACCGCGACGGGGACCTCATGAGCGAAGAGGACCGCGAGATCCTATGCCTCGCGGACGATCACTCCTCGATCGCGCAGGGTCGCCACGAAACGCCATTGGAGTCGGTCTAGAGGACGCCGGTATGAGCAAGGAAGACGAAGTGCGCCGAGCTCATCAGTTCGCCTCCCGAATCAGCCTGCTCGAACGCCTGATCGCGGAGCACCTGCGGTCGCTCGACTCCCTGACCTACCTGGTCAAGGCACGAAACGCGCTGCGAGATCAGCGCCCCACGGCATGGATTGAGGCAATCGCGCACCTTCCGATCGAGATCGCCCAACAACTCGAAACCCCACAAGTCATCGAGACGCCTCCGAGAGGAAACCCAACAAATCGAGCGGACACGAACTAGAATCAGGAGCCCGTCGCCAGCAAGCGCTCTGAACAGGAGCGCCCCCGTTCCGTGGGGTCCATTCGATTGGTCGCGTCGAGGAACGCACCACGCATGGCTCCCGCCGCGCAGAGAAGACTTCCGAGCCGACGAGCCAATCCAGTCCTGGTTGGCACCCTCTGGTTGGGCTCCATCCTTTGTTACCCCGGCTGGAGCTCGCTCGCTCCAGGCAGCCAGGCGTTCGACCCGCGAAGAAACTTCGTGTGCCATCTCCTGACGCGAACGACGGAGAACGGCGTCGACAACACCACCAGCTCGGCCTTGCTACTGAGCGCTACGACACTCTTGGTCGGCGGCACCCTGCTTCCACTGTGGTGGCACGCAGCGACGGAACCGTGCATGGCTCGGGCGTGCCGCGGTCTCGGAATCCTGTCTACGGCCCTGGTCGTCACGCTCTGCGTCGAGTTGTTCTTCGATCTACCTCTGCCTCACGGAGCTCTGGCCCTCGGAGCTGGGGCAGCAGGCCTGTTCCCAACAGCGATCTTCGGTCTCTCGGACTGGCGACGATCGGATCGCATCCACCTACGACACTTCTTGGCCGTCTTCGCGCTCTTGAGCGGAGCCGTGAACCTCGTGGGCTACGTGCTCGTCGAACTCGGGCAGCCATTGACGATGATCGTTCCGACGGCACAGAACCTGGCGTTCGCAAGCCTTCTCGGCTGGCTTGCGCTGGTGGACACCGCACCTCGCGCTATGAGCTAGTGTCGAGCATCAGACAGATGCGCCATTACCCCGGAGGCTGATCGAGCTCTGGTGACCTTGGCGAGGATGTCCCTCGCGGAGGCTGCCCAGCTGAACAGAGTCGGCTCGAGGTTGTGCTGTTCGATGTAGGAATCGATGGCGTCGTTGAGGTGGCTGACGCTTGGGATCGCACCTCGGCGGATCCCGTTGTTGGCGATGTCGCGGAAGAAGCGTTCGGACAAACTGAGCCACGACGACAACCGAGGGCCAGCGGACGAGCTTAGGGGATGCCACGCAGTCGTTCTGAGTGCAGTCGTACCGAAAGCCGCTCAAGTACCGGACGGCTCTGGAGGTCCACGGCCACAGCGTGCTGCACGAGCACGTCGGGTTCGAACCGAGCGGGGCCAGGTTCTACGAGCTCGCCCTGGACCGACCCGGCCTGCCGCACAACCCGCTGATCAACGCCGGCGCGATCATGTGCTCCAGCCTCATCGGTCGAGATCTGTCCCGCTCGGATCGCTTCGACCGCGCGCTCGAGAGTCGCCTGCAGGCGACGAGTGAGTGGGCCTGACAGATGGCAAAATCTTCTGGAACCTCACAGCTCGTAGCGCAGAGAGCTGACAGGGCGCACTCCGTAGCCTGCGCCGACATCTCAGTCGTCGACGCGAACTCGAATGGATGGCGCCTCCACGCGTCCGGTCCACCCTCCAGAGTCAGGGCTGCCTCGCGTGAGGGCCCGGAACTCGAAGAATGCCCCCAGCTCGACGGAGCCTCGCTGCGACAGATCGGAAGGCAATTGCCAATCCGAGAGGATTGCCCCCAGCGTCCGCCGAAGCCCCGCAGCATGGGGCGCCAAGCACAGCTCGTCCCTGATCCGAATCGGCAACTGACCGTGTTGCCGAAGCGGCTCGCCGTCGAGGACGAACTCAAAATGCTGTGGCTGCGGGATACGCACCGCACTTCGACCAACGAAGTTGTAGTGCATCGTCTTCTGCGTGAGGTTCTCGAGCTCGAGCGCGAGTGGAACTCGGCCGTCACCTGGCATCGACGGCGCCGCCACGATGCGCGCGCGCAACCCTTCAACGGGCTCGCTCCACTCTCCGAATACGGCGTCGACTTCGACTCCAAAC
Source organism: Planctomycetota bacterium (assembly GCA_039815565.1). Classification (GTDB taxonomy): domain Bacteria; phylum Planctomycetota; class UBA1135; order UBA1135; family UBA2386; genus JBCBZB01. Next base: position 7,848 of record JBCBZB010000104.1, on the reverse strand, counting down.
GACAGCGTCAGATCCGGCACATCTACCCACCACGCCCCTTCCGTGACGGGCAAGCCTTCGACTCGGACTGTAGTCCGCACGACACCGTTGCCCGATGGACGGAAGTACTCGGTACCAGCGGATCCATCGTCAACCTCGGGCTCTCCAGGCATCCGATACTCGCGAGCGCTCTCTCCCTCCATGATTGGGGATTCGTATCTCGAGGACCAGTCCAACGGACCCTCCGAAGCCACCAACGGTGGCCAGAACATCTCGAATCGGCTCGCGGACGCGCTGAGTAAACGCCTCACGGTGTCACCATCTCCAGATTCGAACTCTCGACCTCTCGGTGACGAGTACAAGGAACCGTCCGTGTCAGTCACCTCGAAGGTCAGTCGCACTGGAATCGCCCCTCGTGGCCCCATCTCGACGAAGAAGTCCGCCGCTCGCTCGGGCGAGATCGCACAGAGCTCTCTCGGCAGGAAGACGAATCGCCGATCGCTCTTGCTCTCTAGTTCGAAGTGGAGGGGGACGAGCTCAAAAGGATGAGAGACAGCCTCCGCATCGACTTGCAGCGCCAACTGCAGGCCTAGATCGCTGACAAGAAACCGCCGACCGCCCGCGGGCGTCGAATCAGGATCCGGAGCACTGTTCGAGAAGGTGGCGACCAGGGCCACGACAGCGATTGCGGCGACCGCACCGAGCAAGGGTGCCGAGGCTCGATGAAGGGGGTGAAGAGGTCGTTGCCCCAGTAGAGCCCGAGTGTCTGCCCCGATCGCTCGTCGCAGCTCAAGCTCGACCGCAGACTCCGGCTCCAGTGCGGTGCCGAAGTCTTCTTCGCCATCCGCAATCGCTTGAAGAGTCAGAGGTCCTTGAATTGGCGTCCGGTTGATCACGATTGTCTCCAGTTCTGTAGCTTTCGGGCGAGCTCGGCAGTGGCTGCGGCTACGCGCGACTTGATGGTTCCAAGGGGGACGCCCAAGAGCTCCGACATCTCTTGATACCTGAGCTGTTCAAAGTCTCGGAGGACCAGCACTTCCCGATAGATCGCGGGTAGTCGTGCGATCTCCTGCCGCAGGCGCTCGCGCCGTTCGTTTTCACTCGCGCGTTGGAACGGGCTGTCGCGATACGTCGCTAGAACCCGCTCGTCGATCGACTCGTCGAGTGGGCATTCGACTGCTCGACGGCAGCGACGGCGATGGATGTCGATCAGGTCGCGACGAGCAGCAGTCCAAAGGAATGCGTTGACGTCCTCCGCAGTGGCCAGCGATTCGTCGAGGCTCGCCAGCCGTTGGTAGACCTCCTGCGTCGCGTCCTCACCGTCCGGCCCGAGAAGTTGCCACGCCAACCTTCGGAGTCGACGCCCTTCTCGTCGCTCGAAACGTTCGAGCCAGCGCAAGGGCGAAGGGCGATCTGCGACGAACTCACTCATCTGGAAAGGAACGTCGCCGGGAGACCCGAGGAAGTTCGAAGAAATCGAGGACAACAGTCCAGGCATCGCGCCGGACCGACCAGTGACGCCTCACTGCGAAGGCCTCCTCTCGGGCTAGAAGCCTGCTCAACGCCACTCTCCACAGCCTCAAGGCGACCCGGGCAGGGAATCAGGATGAGTGCGAGCACAGCGAGAAAGGCCAAGCAACCGTGCAGAGGAACTTCGCAAGCACCTCTCCACGGAATCGACACCAGGGCGCCCAGGCCCACCCCGAGCGCCCGGCAGTCAGGGCCCAAGAACCCACATGCCGAACGGCAACCGGAGGGAACGATCAATCTCTCTGCAAAGGGCCCATGCCGACTTCGCCGTTGTAGGCGCCGCCGAGCCATCACGAGGCTCGCGCGCGCCCTTCACCAATCGGCGCCGAGCTCCTACGCGGGGCTTGGACCACTTTCACCCTCTTCGCAACGAAACGATGTCCAAGAGTCTCCTAGCAATCACAGTTCTCTCTTCGGCGCTGGCCCTCGGCAGCCCTCGAGACGCGAACGCCCAAGAACCGATTCCCGGCCTTCCGGTCCTCATCGAAGGATTCCGACAGGCCGGAGACACCCTGAGGGATGTCCTCAACCCCGAGGTCGTCGCGAGCGGGATCCCCGCAGTTGAGAACGTTCCGGCCTACGGCTTCGCGCTCGCCGACGCATCCGCTCGACTGGACTCCTTCGTGGTTCGTGCGCGGCAGAGCGCCGATGACCAGTCACTTTCCGATCTCTGCGACCATCTCGAACGAACATCAGCCTTCCTCATGGAAGCAGGATTGCAGATGACTGAAGCCGATTGGGTAGAGGCGGAAGAAGCTCTGCGCCACGCCAGCGAGACGCTCAAGGCGAGCGACCTCTACCCGATTGACGCCCCGTGCCCTCACCCCGCCGAGACACTGGACCAAATCGCTGAGCTGACCCGGATCCTAGGACGGGACTTCAACCCGATCGTTCAAGAGCTTCAGACGTACATCACCTCATCCCTCGCGCGCCCGCAGGACTCCGGATTCGGCGCATCTGAAATGCTGCGACTCGCTGACCCCATGCTCATGGACGCTTTCTACGTCACGGGCCAAGAGGACTTGTCCGGACTGCGGACGATCGCCGCGGACCCAACAGAGGCGACGTTCCTCGCAACCCTCGCAACGGCGAACACGCACTTGAGCTCTGTCCTCACGGAGACCGGAGTGCGAGCCATCGCCGCGAATCTATTCGTTCTCGGCGACGGCTTCTCTCTCGTCGCCGGCGACCTGGAGACGAGGACGACCGAGAGTACCTGCCGATCGGAATGCAACTACATCCGAGGGACGGGCTGTGCAGCCCCTGACACCGAAGCCAAGTTCGGGTCGTCTGTTCTCGACCCAAAGGATCTCGACGCGATCTCGAACGCCCTCGTCCTTGGCGCAGTGGCGGACGGCCTCTCCGGCTTGTCGGCCGGAGGAGCCGAGAGTGCGGCAGGAGCCATCGCAGACGCTGGGTTCAACTTCGGGTGGAACCTCTCGACACCGGGCGTCGGAGACCTTGCGGTCGGAATCATGCGAACGATTCAAGCGGATGCTCGCAACAACCCTCAGCTGTGGGTCCGAGTCGTCTACGAATGCTGCGAGCTCGTCCGATGGACGAATTGGTTCCCCGGCGGCTGGCGCCTCGTCGACAACGAACTCGTACGCGAGTGCGTGCAGAAGAAGACGCCATGGAAGAAGTCCGGCAACCCCACCCGCTGGAGGCTGATCATGAACTCGCCCTGGGAGTCCCTCGGGGACGCAATCATCGACCACACCAACCTCGCTCTCCGGCGCTTTGATGAAGACGAAGCCTGCGGCGGTTTCTGACGAGATGCGATCGGCGCAGCCCATCGCGCGGTCTCTTTGAGAACGCTCGTAGAAGTGTGCCTTCGAGTCGCGTTTGCGCTGGTCTGGGATCAGCGCAAACGCGCCAACACACGGGTCGAGGCACTCCGCTTCGAGCAGCCGTCCGGCCACAGCCGACGAATCTAGCGCCCGATCCGACTCTCGATACCGCCGCCCAGTCCGAACCCAAGCGGGTTCAGAGACGGGTCGAGCGTCACTCCCTGCGAGAACACCGAAACGCCCATCAGCCCCAAGCTGTTCGGGATAGGCAACGAAACCACGGTCGAGACCCCACTCGACAGGGGTGTAACCGGGAGGAAGCCCAGGCCGTCCGTGCTCAGAGTGCACGAGAACACGCCGAGCTCGAGTGTCGGCACCAGGTTTGTGCTTGGGTTACTCACCCCGATGAGAATCCCGGAGCTCGTTGCGCCTGGCGGGATGCACTCCAAGGCGAAGTCGAGGCTTCCTCCCACCTGAGGCGGGGTGAGAGGCACAGTGTTCATCGGCTGCGCAACGTCGATGTTTCCGGCCACGAAGGGCCCAAAACGCTCGAACACGCTGGACGCTGTAGAGCCAGTTATTGGCGCGGAAGACAGATCGGTGGCAGGCGGAATCGGGCCGCCCGCCCCATCAATCGCTCCGATGATCAGGTTCTGTGCCGACGCGATCTCTCCGAAGCACAGGTTGAAAGAGCTATCCGGGAACAGCTGAGCCTGGAACGTGAGGGGGCCTTCGATCGCACGCGGAACGTCTAGCCAGGTGATGACGGCACTGTTGGCGTCTGCGCGGAAGTTCACTGAGCCCCCCTCCGAGAGCAAGAGCTCGACCCAGGCAGCAGCAATCTGAGCTCCATCGGAGAAGACCCCAGCAAACGATGTTGGCGCGCGCGGCAAGGTTCCCGCGGCCGGATCAATGAGGCGACCAAAGGACGTCACCTGCAGGCTGTTCACTGTCACGCCACCCGGCAGAGTGAATGGGAACGGGAGCGGTTGAACAGAGTCCCCGCCCGTCCCGAGTCCGAGGTCTACACCGAGGTTCTGGTCGAACGCACAGACGATCGGAGTCACGTCGTAGCTGCCCGTCGGAGTGGGAGTGAATCTGAACGCCGAGCTCTTGATGGTGCACGACGCAGAAGTCTCGATGTTGCGACCGCACTCGGTGGAAGCGAGGAAGCCGCCCATCCCGTTCGGTGCGAAGTCGACTGTGACCCCGCCGAGGTCGAAGTTGTTTGGATTATTGGTCGTCGTTCCAAACGTCTCAAACACCCCCGCACGAATGAGAGAATCACCGGCTCCATCGATGAAGGCGGAGAGATCTAGAGGTGGCGGTCCGACGGCAGAGTTGCCGCGGATGGTCCCCACGATGCCAAGCCGCAGAGAGAAGAAGAGCGAGAGCCCCGCCCGCGAGTCGTAGTTGAAGCGAAACGTGTTGTCTGAGTTCAGAATCAACTGAAACGTGAATCGCTGCCCGCCCGCGAGAACGCCACTCGGATCGACGTCCTGCCACGTGATAATCGCGCTGGTCGGCGTGGTGTTGAAGAACACATCGCCAACGGTGTACTTCAGGTCCTGCCACAGCGGGCAGATCGAGGTTGCTCCACCGAACACATCGACGCCCTCTGGACCCGATCCTGGGCCAGGCAGGGCACCGGCCGGTGCGATTCGACCGTTTGAGGAAACATCGATCACACTCGTGGATGAGCCATCCGGGAAGGTGAACGGGAATCCCAGAGGCAAGTTCGTGCTGAGCACGTCGTCACCCGAGTTGAGGGAAACGCCGATGTTCGGCTCGAGGTTGAGATCGCCACAAGAGGGAATCTGCGCGCTCAGTTGGTTGCCGCTACCCGCAATGAGAGCGAATCCAGCAGCAAGTGCTGGAAGGCGAGAGACAGTCATGGTCCAGCTCCTAGGAAGAGAGACGTGCTCAAGGCATGCGCCTGGGACTCGAGAACGGTAGCCCTGCCCCCGCGGTCTCGATAGCTGCCCGAGGATCGAGAGGCCGTCTCGGAGCGGCAATGGACGTCCCTGCGAGGAGTCGGAGGAAGTGCCGATTGCTGTAGACTCGATTCATGGCCTGCCTCCGGCCGACCGATCACGCTCGGACGCCAAGCCTGGACACGTTGATTCCCCACGGAGACATGGGCAAGCCTCGACCGGCTGACCCTGCTCGGTGAAGGCCACCTGCGACGGGTGCTCCAGTCGTACGTCGCGCACCACCACACATCGCCCGCACCAGAGCACCGGGAACGAGCTCGTTCCAGCGCCGACCACGACGGATTCCGGCAACTCGGGCCCGATCGTCGAGCACGAACGACTTGGCGGGCTGCTACGTAGCCGTTCACTAGTGACCCAACGGCACCAATCGACTCGAACCCTCCGAGTTATTGGCCGTCTCCCAGCCAGTGGTGTGGCCTCACTCGGACGAGCGGACAAACGGCGTGGCTCGGCGCAGCAAGCGGAGGCACGCCCCGACAGTAGCACGCGCTCGGCCGAGTTTCCGGATCGGACGAGGCTGCCGGATCAGGAGACAGACCTCGAACCAGACAGCTCCCCGGAAGGCCCCTCGGAGATCCGACCGTCGTCCTGGACAGAACGAACTAGCACGCCCCACAGCCTGCGAGCACAGCGACCGACCGCTAGAGCGGTGGCCACCGTCGACTCGGTGACCTTTGACCCGGGAACCGAGCGGCCGGAGGCACCTAGATCGGCACCTCGGCCACCTCTGAAATCAGGCTCCGATATCGAACGAAGTCGAGTCGTTCGGCGGTCCGAATCCGGGCACCCCGCCATCCTCGTACCACATGTCGATATCGAGAGTCACGGTGTCACCCGGCTGAATCGGAGAGATGTCCAGCATCGTCGTCCAAACGTTGCCGATCTGGTTGAGCACGAGTGGTGCGGCGCGACCGAACACACTTACACTCATCTCGACCCTCTCCAACCGCTGAGGGTTGGTCAGAGCGCCGTGATTCTGCTGCTCGTCGAGAGAAGGGATTGTCGCCGTCACGAGCAGCATGTACTGCCCGGTGGTGATCTTGTGAAGGCTCACCACGCTGCCACGGGTGAGGTCGGTGTAGGCGAGGTAGGTATCCTTCGAGTGGATGTACTGACCCGGAACCGGAACCGGAACCGGCGTGCCCGAACCCACCACTGGCGGAGCCGTCGTGGAAGTGGACCCGGGGCCCTGCTGGGCAAGGTCGATGAGCCCGAAGTTGCGGTCTTCGGTCGGCCAACTGGTCCATGCCAGACTACAGACCGTGGCAACGGACAAGAGTGCGATTGCGATTGGATTGCGATTCATGGTCTTGGGTCCTTCAGTTGGTTGCGGTCCGCTCGATCTTCTTATTGAAGATGTCCATGCCCTCGGTGTCCTTGACCGAGAGATACGCGATGACCTTGACACTCTCCGTGCCGGAACCGGTCGACACGCTGCCGAGGCCAGCCATGCCCATGTCACCATTGACCGGGGTCGAGAAGTCCATTGTCTCTTCTCCACCGGACATGGTGTTGAGCATACCGTCCTTCATATCTCCGTCGCCGTCCAGACCGCCACTGCAGTCCTTGTCCTCGCCAGAGTAGATGTCGATCGACCCGATCTCTTTGCACCCAGAGCCGGTGCCGACGCGCTCGACCGTCACGCCACCGAGGTTGACGGACACCGGCACATCGCCCTCACAGATCACCTCGGTCTCCGCCATGACGATCTTGTAGCAATCGGTGTCGAGCAGCGTTCCGCCGGTGATCGTCTTGCAGACACACTCATCGACAGGCTTGGGGGACGAGGACATCGAGTCCATCGCGTAGAGGAAGCCGCCACCGAAGATGACAGCGAGTATTGTTAGAGTTCTCATTGCGTCTTGGTTAGGCACACAGACGCGGTTCGAAGGGATGAAGGGCATCCAAGACTTCGAATGTCGCGATCGCGTGCAAACGTCACCCGGCCAGGGCTTCGCGGGGTTGGCGAACGGCCGGCTTGGAAGGGAGGACGAGGATGCTCCAAGAACCGGACACCAAAAGTCCGAGAAGGACCGGCCGGTGATGCGAGGCGTCGACTCGAGACCAGCCAGCCTCCCCTTGCGTGGGCGTTGGTGCAGGAATCGATAGAGCGACGGATCGCCGTGCGGACATCGCAGATCTACGCGCCAATCGAGTAGGAGCTCGGCATTCCGAGCGCAACGAACCGGTTCAGCACCAGGCACGAGAGAACGGCTGCCACCCTCTGTGCCGCGAAACCCCGAGCTCTCAACCTTCCGCCGAACGCCTGATTCAGCCGGAAGAACGCTTTCTAGACCCAAGACTGCTGGTGATAGCCGGACTCCCTCTTCCAACAGCGCGGTCCGACCTTCTGCATGCGAGCGATCGTCACTGACCTTCCCCCGGTTTGGTGCGCAGCCCAGAAGAGGCGAGAATGCCTCAGGAGCTAGTGTAGTGCAGCAGAAATAGGCGCAACTATTCTGACCGGCTGCGGCGGGGCTATCATACTAGCCTGCACGATGCGAGTAGCCGTGGCGATCAGCTTGTCCGACGACGAACGGACGCAGCTTCAGAAG
>JBCBZB010000107.1:0-12691 GCA_039815565.1 Planctomycetota bacterium | reverse complement strand
GGTTCAACCGGGACGAAGAATCCCCGGCACAGCTGGCCGGCTGGCTACCCCGACGGCTTCGACCGTGGCAGGTCCTGTCATGGCGACAAGACTTCGGGCGGCGAAGCGGATATCCGCTGTCGGTCGCTGGGAAACCGTGGACCGAGGCGCGTGCGGCGTGAGGCGATGGGATCGCGTCACAACACCGGCCGGGGTCAGTTCGGGTTGTGAGCCGGATTGGAGGCCGGCTGGAACCACATCGAAATCAGCAACAACACCGCACCAACCGTGATGTAGGAATCCGCCGCGTTGAAAGCCGGGAACCCATGCTCCACGCCCTCCTCGTCCAGCCGGAACAAGTACAAGAAGTCCCGCACCCCCCGGTTCAAGCAGAAGAAGTTGTCGTAGAGGTTGCCGAGCGCCCCAGCGAGGATCCCGCCGAGGGTCAGCTGCTGGAGCCGGTGGCGGACTTCGGTCTTGCGGGCGAACCAGACCAGGGCGAGCACCGCGATGCAGCGCAGCACCATCAGGATGATCGTGCTGTCCTGGGCCAGGCCCCAGACTGTTCCGGTGTTCCGCAGGCGAACGAGGGCGAATCCGAAGGGGTCCGGTAGGAAGTCGACCGGAATTCTCTGCTCTTGGTAGGTGATCCCGTTTGTCTTCCGAATCGTCGGCGACTGCTCGGCGACCGCTGCGAACGCCCAGGCCTTGGTCCAGAGGTCGAGAACGACCAGAGGGAGCACCGGGACCCAGAACCACTTCTTGCCCCGGAACCAACCTCCGAGATTCGGTTCGACCTGGGCGACTGGGGCGGACGATCGAGCGGGCGCGGGGTCGGCAGTCGACGATCCTGGGGATGGGTCGGACAGGGCAGAGATCTCGGTTCGGGTGGGACGAGGCGCGATCAGGCGCACCAGGCTGGTTTGGCTCAGGCGGATTCGCGCCGCTCGACCTCTTCCTGGTGGCGCACGCAGTATTTCGCCCACGGAACGTATTCGAGCCGCTCCTTGGGGATCCACGTGTCCGCCTTCTTCATCTTGCCGGCCTCATGCTCTTCGAGGCACAGCGGACAGGCGCCATACGGCACGTCCCCGTCCTCATCGATCCTCTCCAGGGCCTCCTGGATCAGCTGGATCGTCTCCTCCTCGTTCTCGATCAGACCGAGCATGAACGCCTGGTCGTAGTTGTCGCTGCCTTGGTCGGCGAGGTGGTCGACCGACGAGTCCTGCTCGGACGCCCGGAGGGCTTCGTCCCGCATCGAGCCCACATCGCCGGTGAGCGCTGCGAGCTGCGTCTCGAGCATCTTTCGGTACTTCTCCAGGGCCGTCTTCGTGGGCTTGGGCATATTGGTCAGCGCGCCTCTCGAGGCGTTTCCGAAAGCCCTCGATGCACGGTTCCGGGCGGTTCCGGCCCGTTCGAGGGCGCCGGACGATACTCTTGGCCGACGTGGGTGGTCAAGCGACTCGACGGTCCTCCTCGGGACCTGACGCACAGGAGCTGCTGGCGGACTTCCTGGTCCATCTGGGCCTCGAGCTGCAACTGTCTCCAAAGACCGTGGAAGCGTATCGGAGAGACCTTTCCAAGCTCCTCGGCGATCAGGACTCCCCTCGCCGGGTCCCCGATCAGCGGAGCATCCGTGAGCACCTCAAGACGCTGCGGCAGAATCACGCTCCGGCGACCGTGGCGAGGTCGATGGCCGCGATCCGCGGATTCGGTCGATTTCTCGAAGCCGAGAGCGCGGTGATCGAGGATCCCGCCCGTGGCTTGCTGGGCGCCAAACTCGAAGACCGTCTCCCGAAGGCGCTGAGCCAGTCCGACATCGAGGCGATGTTGTCGTCGGTCCCCGAGGACTCCGACTTCGCGCCCCGCGACCGGGCCCTGCTGGAGTGCCTCTACGCGACTGGGTGTCGGGCCAGCGAGGTCTGCGATCTCCGTCTCGACGGCGTTCGTCGCGATCTCGGCCTGTTGCGGGTCCTCGGAAAGGGCAACAAGCAGCGCCTCGTTCCGCTCTCGCAGCGCGCCCTCGGTCATCTGGCGAACTACATCGACGGGATGCGGACGGTCCTCGCCGCCAAGCGACCGACTCCGTCAGACAGGGTGTTCTTGTCTCGAACCGGACGACCACTCGATCGCACGCGGATCTGGCAGATCCTCAAGGCGACCGCAGAACGCGCCGGCATTACGGCGGCCTGTTCCCCGCACGCGCTCCGGCACTCGTTCGCCACCCACCTGGTTCACGGAGGTGCGGATCTCCGCGCGGTCCAGGAGCTCCTCGGACACGCCTCGCTCTCGACGACCCAGGTCTACACGAAGGTGGACGGCGCGCGGCTCAAGCGCGTCCACGAGCAGTTCCACCCGCGCGGCTGATCCGTCAGCTGCGGTCGGTGGCCAAGCGATCGACGATTTGTTCTGCGAGTTCGCGCGGAATGCCTGGCACCTCCGCGACCTGGTCCGCATCGGCACGCTTGAGGCCTTCGAGTGACCCGAAATGCCGCAACAGGTTGCGACGTCTGGTCGGACCGATGCCCGGAATGGCGTCGAGCTCGGATCCAACCCGACCACGCAACTTGCGGTGGTAGGTGATGGCAAACCGGTGAGCCTCGTCTCGGACGGCCGTGACGAGGTGCTGCACTTGGGCGTCGTCCTCAAGGAAGATCGGCGTCTCCCGTCCTTCGACGACGAGGCGTTCCTGGGACCGTTGGCGCATCACTCCAACCCCTTTCAGCTTCGCCTTCGCCAGCCCGCAGACGAACAGATCGTCTCGCATCGCGAGCTCGTCGACGGCCTTCATCGCCGCAGACAGCTGACCGCGGCCGCCGTCGATGATCAGCAGGTCGGGGAGCAAGTCCTCCACGGAGTCTCGACATCGGTTGAGCGAACGTCCGACCGCCTCGGTCATCGCGGAGAAGTCGTCGCCGGCGTTCTCGTCCGAGATCTCGAAGCGTCGGTATCCGTCCTTCGACGGGCGGCCATCGACGAAGCAGACCCGGGACGCCACGGTGTTCCGACCCTGCGTCGTCGAGACGTCGATGCAATGAATCCGCTGCGGCGGAGCTTGGAGATCCAGAAGCTCCGCGAGATCCTCTGCAGCAGCACTGCGATCCTGATCTTGCTGGTTGGCGGCCTCTCGAGAGAGTCGCGCGTTGTCCTCCGCCATGCGGAGGTGTTTCAGGTTCTTCCCGCGCTGTGGCGTCCGCACCGAGACCTTGGCCCGGCGCTTCTCGGACAACCAATCCTCGAGCATCTCCACTTCGGCGGGTTCGCAGCTCACGAGGACCTCCGAAGGAATGAACCGATCGCCGTCGTAGATCCGCGTGACCAGGTCCGACAATAGAAGTTCGTCGGGCAACGCGGTCGGCAATTCGAACCGACGTGCGGACTCGAGTCGACCGCGACGGAACATCAGGACGGCCACGATCACATCTCCGTCCGCGGCACGGTGCAGCCCGAACACGTCCTGGTCGCCGGCCTCGTCGACTACGGACTGGGCCTCGGCGACCCTTTCGAGAGACTCGACCTGATCCTTGAGGACCTGCGCGCGTTCAAACTCCAGACGCTCCGATGCCTCCGCCATCTCGATTCGCAGTCGCCTGAGAACCGGCTGTGCTTTGCCGCGGAGGATCGAGCAGGCCTCGTCGAGCAACCGGTCGTAGTCCTCTCGGTCGATCTTTCCGACGCAGGGCGCCGGGCAACGCCCGATCTCGAACTTGATGCACGGACGCGAACGATGCAGGAAGACTCCATCACGACAATCGCGCAAGGGTACGACTTTGTGCAGGAGCTGCAGGGTACGACGCACCGACTTGGCAGATGCGAAGGGGCCGAAGTACTCCGCACCATCGTCGCGCCGTCTACGCACGAGCCAGAACCAAGGCCAGTCCACGCCTCGATCGAGCCGGAGCATCAAGAACGCCTTGTCGTCCTTGAGCTTGACGTTGTAGAGCGGCTTTCGCTTCTTGATGACCGTGTTCTCAAGAAGCAGGGCCTCCTGCTCGGTCGACACCGCGAGGAACTCGACGTCGTGCGCCTCTCGCTCGAGGAACCGGAGGAGCGGCCGCCCGTCGCCTCCCGGCTTCAGGTAGCTACGGACGCGATTCCGCAGCTTCGTCGCTTTGCCGACGTAGAGCGCCTTCCCGTCGGCCCGCGTGAACAGGTAGACCCCGGGCGTGTTCGGGAACGCGGCGACCTTGTCGACGATCTCCTGGCGCAAGACGGACCGTTGTAGGACGGCCGTCAGCGCAGCGCCACGATGGGCCCTCCCCGGCCTTCGGAGAGCGGCGGGCACGGGATGCCCCACCACATCAGAGCCCGTTCGGCTTCGCGTGGGGCGAGTGCGCGCACACTCGCACGAGGAGCGGCAGCCGCCCGGGTCCCTTGCGAACAGGAGAAACGAAGCTCAGCGTTCGCGCCGAGACTTCGGGCGCAGATCGAGAACGACCGGCAGATGATCCGAACCGTGCGCATCGAGGGATTCGACGCCGTAGAGCGCAAGTGCGTCGTCGCTCAAGAGTTCGGTATCGAACACGAAGGTCTTGGTGACGTCGGCGTTGATGTCGCTGTAGCCGAGGAAGTCGAAGCGGGCCTTCGAGGGGCCGTTGCCAAACGTGTAGACCAAGGCCGGGTCGCCAAGCTGCGAGGGCTGCGCCCTCATCAACGGACTCCGATCGAGATCCAGATCCCGCCAGAGCAGTCGGGCGACCTCGGTCGTGCCGTTCATGTTGAGGTCCCCACCGAGAACGATCAGGTCCGGTTGGCTGGCAGCCGCCATTCCGCGGATCAGGTAGTTCGCGGCCCGCACTTCCGCGAGTCGGCGCTGGTCCTCGTCCGAACCCAGGGATCCGCTGGCCTTGAGGTGGGCCGATCCGGCGAGCACTCGACCCTGCGGAGTCTCGATCACCGCTGAGGCGAATCGCATCGGGAAGTCCCAGCGACCGGCTTCCACCGGCAGGTGCGCCGGGCCCTTGGCCGCGAACGGGTGCCGCGACACCACCGCAGTCCCCTGACCGAAGTCCTGGATCCCGGTGACCATGGTCGACCATTCGACCTCCGAATCGACGTTCTCGTGGAACCATTCCGCGAGCTCGCCCTCGGAGTAGCGCGTGCGATCCCACTCCTGAATCAGAACGATGTCCGGCTGCAGAGCACGGAAGACGCGAGAGAATTTGGCCCGCCGTTCGTCGTCTTGAGGACTGGCCCACAGAACGTTCCACGACATCACTCGGATCGACTCCGGGTCCTTGTCGATGGACTGCACCGCCCGCGGATCGAAGTTGAGTTCGTCGGCCGGAACGACGACCTCACCGCGACACAGCTCGGTCTTCTCCCCGCCCGAACGACGCTGCATGGTGACCGCGACCTCGGCGCTGCGGCCCTGTGCCATGCGAACCTCGGTCGCGACGTTCCTCATATCCGCAGCGAAGCGGAGCTCGAAGTTCCGCGAGGCATGCGTGGGCTGGAATTGGAGACCAGTTTGTTCGATGTCGATCTCGCCCCGCTCCGAGCCGGCCGGCAGCGTGAAGACCCGTGGCAGGTAGCGATACTTGCGCGCATCGCGTCCCTGAACCGATGGGTTGAACTCGAAGAGCAGATCCGCTCCGTCGATGCCTTCGACCGTCTGGCCGGTCCCGTTGCTTCCGTCGAGGTCAACGGCGACGCGAATGGTCTGATCGACCGAGAGGAGCGTGCACTCCTCGGGCATCGTGAATCGCACGTAGACATGACTGGTGTCCACGTCGATTGGACCGTCGACATCCCAATCATTGAACGACCCATCCACCCGCCTTGACGGCTCCACGGGACCAGTGGGCGAAGTTGTGCTGGCTTCCGCAGGGATCCCCGCGATACCTGGAACCGGCTGTCGGCCCAGCTCACTCAGGCGGATCGTCTGCTCGACCGGGACCTCTCCCCACGCGTAGACGATTCGCATCCGCAGCAGTGGGTCGGGTTCACTCCAGTCGATGTCGAGATCCCCGAAGTGATGACCGTTGGCAACCGAACCGACGCGGTGTCGGTTGGTCTCGGGGAGGGAGAATCTCGAGCGTCGGTTGCTCTGTGTCAGTCCACTCGCTGTCAGGTCGTAGAGCGGGTAGTCCCCATCCCGATGCATCCGCGAGAGCTCGCCGTGGTGACGGTCTCCTGACAGGAAGACCACCCCCTCTGCACCGGTCTCCTCGATCAGTCGGACCATCCGCTGACGATCCGCGGGCAGGTTGGCCCACTTCTCGAACCGGTGCTCCTCGGACACGAACTGGATCGACGACACCACGAGTCGAACGTCGGCCGGTTCACGGAATCGGGCTTCGAGCCAAGTCCATTGGTCCTCACCGAGCATCGTCAGCTCGCGATCGCGGACGGGCCGGTAGCCCGGGAACCCTCGGCCTGTGCGTCGAAACTCCTGCAGTGCCGATCGGTGGTAGCGGGTGTCGAGCACCAGCACCTGAACCCGCTGTCCGACCGGACCAAAGGTCTCGCAGTGATAGACACCCTCACGCTGACGGCGCGGAGAGTCTTTTGGGACTCCCCAGGCATTCAGGAAGAGCTCCTGGGCGAGTTGCTTGTAACGAAACTCCACTCCCGCGTCGTTGAGACCGAAGTCGTGGTCGTCCCAGGTCGCTAGGAGGAACGGCTCGCGCGCGAGCAGATCCTGATACTCGGGCTGCGCAAAGAGCTTGGCGTACTTCCGCTCGGTGCGAGTGCGGAACCCGTCCGCGGTCGCGGTTTCCTCGGCGTACTTGGCCTCACCCCGCGCATCGAGGTCGATGTAGATGTTGTCACCCCCCCAGATCCAGAGTTGGGGTTCCTCCTCGACGACCCGATTCCAGATCGGCTGGGGTCGATCCTCGAAAGCACAGGACCCAAACGAGATCCGGGACAGGATCGTGTCGTCGTGGGCGACGGCGGCGGGATCCTGAGCCCAGGCAGTGGCCTGCACTCCGAGGAGCGCGACGGCGAGGAGACGAGCGGTTGGTGTCATCTTCATCGGAATCGACGGGGACTCTAGCCGCCGCCCGGAGCGACGTGCGAGCCCGATCACACCCGGATCTCGGCGACTTGATCGGAGTTTGATGATTCGGGATCCGACTCGACCTGGGCGGGCGGATCCCCTTCGATCCGGGAAACCGATCGATCCCGATGAAGTTCCTATTCTCGACGACCGCTCCCGGCTGGGCACAAGACCTCGGCCTCTTCGTCCTGCGCGCCGGTGCCGGCGGCATGATGCTGTTCGGCCACGGCCTGTCGAAGCTCGAGAACTGGGAGACGCTCAAGACCCAGTTCACCGACCTCTTCGGGTTCGGAATGACCTTCGACCTGTCCCTGACGATCTTCTCGGAGGTGTTCTGTGCCGCCGCGGTGATCCTCGGGCTCGCAACCCGATTCACGGTCTTGCCGCTCATCGTCTCGATGGCGGTCGCGATCCTCGTCGTCCACAAGGACGACCCGATGTTCATGGGCGGCGAAGGTGGTTCGAAGGAACCCGCGATCCTCTACCTACTGCCCTACCTGATGATTCTGCTGGCCGGTCCTGGGCGCATCTCCCTCGACGCGCAGATCAACGGCAGCGCATCGAACAAGGACTGAGGCTCGCCCTCAGAGGAGCTCGAGATCCAAGCGCTCGAGGCGGTAGATCTCGTCCCGCAGTGAAGCCGCCTGCTCGAACTCCATGGCTTTGGCCGCTTCGAGCATCTTCTCCCGGAGCTGGGAGAGGTGCTGGTTGAGCGCCCGCTTGTCCGCGAACAGCTCGGCGAGTTCGGCGGAGTCGAGCTTCGGCGTCGGAGACACCGCGGCTTCCTTCGAAGCACCAGCTTTGCCGCGGCCCTTCTTCTTCTCGCCACGACGAACCGGCTTCGCCTCATCCTCGTCGTCCACGATCAGGAGTTCGCGCACAGCCTTCTTGATCGTCGTCGGCGTGATGTCGTGCTCCTCGTTGTGAGCGATCTGCTTGGTGCGGCGGCGCTCCATCTCGTCGATGGCGCCCTGCATCGAGACCGTCGTCTTGTCCGCGTAGAGAATCACGCGACCCTCGGCGTTCCGCGCCGCTCGACCACAGGTCTGGATCAGAGACGTCTTGCTCCGGAGGTACCCCTCTCGATCGGCATCCAGGACCGCGACCAACGTGACCTCCGGAATGTCGAGACCCTCCCGCAGCAGGTTGATGCCGACCAGGCAGTCGAAGACACCGAGACGAAGATCGCGGATCAGCGCGGTGCGCTCGAGGCTGTCGATGTCGCTGTGCAGATAGCGGACCCGGATGCCCACGTCCCGGAAGTAGTCCGTCAGCTCCTCGGCCATCCGCTTGGTGAGAGTGGTGATCAGCACGCGCTCCTTGCGTTCGACCCGGAGCCGGACTTCGCCGAGGACGTCATCCACCTGCCCCTGCGCCGGACGAATCTCAACCGGCGGGTCGACCAGGCCCGTGGGCCGTACGACCAGCTCCGTCACGTAGTCCACGCTCTTCTGGAGCTCGTAATCGTTCGGCGTCGCGGAGACGTAGACCACCTGTCCCTGAAGCTGAACGAATTCGTCGAAGGTCAGTGGACGGTTGTCGAGTGCGGACGGGAGTCGAAACCCGTAGTTGACGAGCGTCTGCTTGCGAGCCCGATCGCCACGAAACATCCCGCCGGCTTGAGGCACCGCGACGTGACTCTCATCGATCATCATCATGAAGTCCTCCGGGAAGTAGTGCAGCAGAGTCGCCGGTGGCTGCCCTTCGGTCCGCCCGTCGAGGTGTCGGGAGTAGTTCTCGATGCCGTTGCAGATGCCGGTCGCGCGCATCATTTCGAGGTCGTGCCGGGTGCGCTGTTCGAGTCGTTGCTTCTCGAGCAGCTTCTTCTTTCCGTCGAGTTCCTGAAGCGACTCATCGAGTTCCTCCTCGATCGCTGCGCAGGCCTCCAGCAGACGGTCTTGCGGGGCCACGTAGTGGCTGACCGGGTAGACGGCGGTCTCCTCGAGCTCCTCCAGAATCTCCCCTCGCAGCGGATCGATCGAGTAGATCGCTTCCACTTCGTCCCCCCACATCTCGAAGCGCAGCGCGTTCTGCTCCTCGTAGACCGGGAAGACTTCGATCACGTCGCCGCGAGCTCGGAATCGACCGCGCTCGAAGTCATGATGGTCCCTCCGGTATTGGATCTGGGCGAGTCCGCGCAACAACGAGTCGCGAGAGATCTCCATTCCCTTGTGAACCTTCAGCGAGAGCTCTCGATAGTTCTCCGGTGAGCCGAGGCCGTAGATGCACGAGATCGAGGCGACGATCAGCACGTCTCGACGGTCCATCAAGGAGCGCGTCGCCGAGTTGCGCATCCGCTCGATCGCCTGATTGATGGTCGCGTCCTTCTCGATGAACGTGTCCGTGTTCGGGACGTAGGCCTCAGGTTGGTAGTAGTCGTAGTAGGAGACGAAGTACTCGACCGCGTTGTCGGGGAAGAACTCTCGGAACTCGGCGTACAGCTGGGCTGCGAGCGTCTTGTTGGGTGCCAACACCAGGGTCGGGCGTTGGAGCCGTTCCACGATCTTCGCCATCGTGAAGGTCTTGCCCGAGCCGGTGACCCCCAGCAGCGTCTGGTGCTTCTGCCCCGAGCTGAGCCAGCTGGTCAGGGCCTCGATCGCCTGCGGCTGATCCCCAGCGGGTTCGTAGGTCGTCTGCATGCGGAAGGGCTGCATCGATCCCGATGTAGTCGAAGATCGGGCCGCGGACGAGGCCACTTTGTGCTGATCCTCCCCCGGGCCGGCGCCGTTGACAGGCCACACCGGCCGGATACGGTCCGGCGTCGCCTGCTCCGCACCCTCGGAACCGAATCATGGCCGCATCCCGTCGCCGCTCCTCCTCTTCCTCTCGCGCTGGATCCGGCCGCTCCGGACGGAGTGCGGGATCCTCTGGCGCTGGTGCCCGTAGTCGCGCGCGCCAGGCGGCCTCCGCCCCGGTCGCGTGCCCCAACTGCGGCACGACGATGAAGGTTTCGGCCGAGCTGCGAGACGAGTGGATCGAGTGCCCGCACTGCGCCTTCGAGTTCGTTCCGAACGAGGCGCGCCGGACGGCGAACCACCGCAAGGAGGACAACTCCGCCTACATCTACCTGACGATCGGCGCCGTCGTGATCCTCGGCCTGATCTTCGTCCTGTCAGGTGGCGAACCGAAGCCGCAGCCGCAACCGGAACAGCAGGAGGTCATCGAAACCGGCAAGCGCAACCCGCGCGTGGCGGACATGATCAAGTGGGTCGAGGCGGTTTCGAATGGCGATCGCCTCGGGATCGCCGCGCGGATGGAAGAAGGCGCGATGCGTCGCTCCCTCGAACTCGGCACTCTCGATGGCTCGGCCCAGGATCGGCGCGAGCGGGTGCTCGACGAGCTGACCGCCGCCGAGCGGTTCGCGTTCCTGCGCGATGTCGAGCCGATCGGCGGTGCCGTTCCGGAGGCCGAGGCCAACGCCGACGAGGGCAAAGTGAGTATCTCAGTCTACGTGCGAGAGGCGCCGGAGATTCGCGCGCGATACGTGCACCGCAACGGCAAGGTCGAGGTCGGCTTTGTCCGTCGCGAAGGTCGGACGCTCGCCACGAGCCTGCGCGTCACCTCGGTTCCAGAGGCACCGGCCGTTCCGGTCGAGATCCGATCGGGCGACAAGCCGAGGATCGGGCCGACCACGACCGAGACTCGAATCGTCGGCGGGGAGGAGGTCGAAGCGATCGTCTCGGAGATTCGTCCGATGGCACACCTCGACGACACGAGCCCGGAGGACCGCCGCAAGATCGACCAATGGGTCAACCGAATGCTCGACGAAGAGAATCCGGCTGGTCCAGGTCCGGTGACGTTCAACCTCCGCGAAATCGCCAAGCCTTCGATTCCCCGGCTCCTCAACGCGATCCACAAGCTCACCAAGGAAACGCCGTCGAGTGACGACGTGAACCGCAAGCTCAAGGCGATCGACGCCGTGCTTTGCGACTTGACCGGACAGAGTTTCGGCTTTGACCCGAGCTCGAACTCGGTCATGGGGCGCACCGGCGCCGAAGCAGCCGCTGCCGATCGGGACCGGGACATCACGCTTCGCGAGTGGTTCGGCTGGTGGGACACTCAGGGCTGGCGCACCGAATTCGACTACGCAATCGACGAGGATCCGTTCGAGGAAGAAGCGGCCGAAGAGGCCGAGCGACGCGGAGACCGCGCTCGGCGCCGTTGAGCGCGGGACCGAACCGAAGGCCACCGACCGTCGTTCGAAGGTCTCCCGGCGGCCGCTTGCTGATTCGGCCCGACCCGCCGGCTAGGATCCCGGGTTGCGCCTCCCTGCGCACCCCTCGCCATGTCGCTGTTGCAGATCGTCTGTCAGAACTGCGGTGCGAAGTACCGCCTCCCCGAGACCTTTTCCGGAGACCGCGCCAAGTGCAAGAGCTGCGGTTCGGTGATCGATGTCGCTGCGCAGCGTGACGGCAATGCCGGCGCGACGCAAAAGGTCCAAGCCCAGCCTGCCAAGGCCCGCCCCGCCGCTGCCAAACCGGCGGCCGCCAAACCCGCGGGAGCCCGCGCCGCCGGTGGGGCGTCGAAGAAGACGACCGCCAAAAAGGCCGGAGCCAAGAAGGCCACCGCTCGCGCCGGTTCTCGCCGCGCTGCTGCGGAGGACGAGGACGAAGCTCCGCGCGGCCGCGCCGGCGCTCGCCGCTCGTCAGGCGGCGGTAGCCGACGAAGCAGCCGTGAGGCAGAGCCGGCCAAGAACAACAACATGATGATCTACGGCGGCCTCGGAGCCGTCGTCCTGATCGTCGTGCTGATCGTCGCTCTCGGAGGTGACAACGACCCGAATCCGAACGACAACGGGGACGGTCAGAACCAGGTCGCCGACAACTCGGAGAGCAACGGCTCGGGAAGTCAATCGAACTCGAACGACTCGAGCGCGGGCAACAACGACTCCACGGGTGGCGAGACCAACGCCGGGGACCAGACCCCCACCGAGGACCCGAGCGCCGGTTCCAACGACGGCAACGCTGAAGAGACCTCGGAGGACCCGAGCACCGGAGGCAACGACGCGCAGCCGAGCGAAGATCCGACTCCGACCGAGGAGACCGTCGAGAACCCGTACGACCCGCGCACGGAACTCGAGGCGATCGCTTGGCCGGAGTCGATCGCGGCCGACGACCGCGAGGAAGCCGAAGGCTGGGTCGAAGACCTCGAGTTCGGCGGCTTCGCCGGCATCAACGCCAAGAAGAGGCTGACGGACAATTACTGGGTCGGGACCTTCGCGGTCCTGAACAAGCTGCGGACGCTCGACCTCTCCGATGCGGACCAGGTCCGCTACGGCGACGATCTAACACGGCACTTCACCGAGCAGATGATCGCCGGAATCGTGGTTCCATGGCGGAACGTGAACCCGAGCGAGACCCCGTCGAACGCCGACCGGGATCGCAACGGCAAGAACGTGAAGGCGCTGTTCGATTGGGCCAACCGCGCGTTGACGGGTGACAACCCCTACCTGGCTGCGAAGGACTCCTTCGAGGCCTGGGTCGAAACGCGCCGCAAGCAGCGCGACGGCTGACCATGCTTGCGGATCTGTCGAGATCCGCCCCTCCTGGGAGCAGAGCTCGCCGAGCGAGTGATCAGTAGGCCACTGCCGCTCCACCCGAGCGGCGGTCGGCCGCTCCGACCCGGAGGCCGCTGTCGAGCACCTGGATCGCCTGACAGCGCCCGATCGTGGAGGCGCGCGGCTCGAACCGGTGTCCGATGTCCTGGAGC
>JBCBZB010000053.1:0-34056 GCA_039815565.1 Planctomycetota bacterium | reverse complement strand
CGTGCCAGCCCATGTCCTCGACAGTGACAGGCTTGCGACCCGGGACGAACCATCGCGGACGGGTGTCGCCTGAGACGTAGTCTTTCTCGTAGATGACTTCGTGTTCGGGCGGGAAGCGGAACGCATCGGGGTCGGAGCCGTCCATCCGGAACGGACCGATCACGCGCCAGTGCCGCAGGATGCCGAGTTCTTCCTCCGCGGAGTCCGGGTCCGGATCGCGGGCGACTTCGTAGGCGGTGAGATCGCGCGTGACGGGGCTACCCTCGAAGTCTTCGAACTCCGTCGGGTCGGCGCGCTTGGTCGGGCTCTCCTGCTCGAGTGCGATCGACTCCAGGTCGCTGCGGACCAGCGGCCAGCGGAACCGGATCAGGTCGCCGAAGGCCTCTTCGCCAAAGGCCTGCACGAGGTGGTAGGCGAAGGACCGGGCGACGTAGGGTGTGCGAGCGTCCTTGACCGGGCTGTCGCGGAAGTCGCGGAAGAACTTCCGATAGCGCTGCCACTCGTAGCCACCACCCTCGCGCTTGCCATACTCGGTGATGAAGTGCAGCAAGAAGCCTGCACTCGGTGCGTAGTTCGGGATGCGCCAGTATTCGAGGTCGCGCTCGAGGTAGTCCTGGAGGAATCCGCGTCGAGCGGCGCCAATCGAGGCGCGAGCGGGGCCACGCTGTCCGAGCTCGTGGAGGGCGAAGGCGGCGCCGAAGTCGGCGAGTCCCTCGCGGAAACCCGGGTAGATCGGGTTCGTGTCGTCGATGCAGTGGGTGAGCTCGTGGTAGAGCAGACCGTTGTCGACACGGGTTTTCTTCGAGTCTGGATTCGCCCGCCCGATGTCGATGATCTTGCCGCCGCCGACTCCGCCGCCGAAGTCCCAGAGCTCCTTGTAGTAGACCGTGACACGGTCACCGCCGGGGTTGGGCACACGGCCGAAGAGATCGGTCAGGTAGACGTAGGCGAGGTCGAAGTGGCGCTTCGAGTCGTCGGGGATGCCTTCGACGAGCTTCTTCGGGCCGATGAAGACGAAGCGGTGGGAAGCGACGTGCGTCGTTCGAGCGAAGGCCGGGTGATCGCGCGCTTCGTCGGCGAGCGCGATCTGGTCCTTGGGGATGTCCTTGATCCACGACTCCTCGAGCTGCTCCTTCGCTTCAGTCGCCTCCTCTCGGTAGCGGGCTTGACTCCGAAGGAGGCCAAAGATCCGTCGTGCGATCGCACGTCCGTCGGGCTTCTTCGCGAGGTCCCGAGCGCGATCGAAGAGGCCGTCGTCGTCCCCTTCGAACTCTTCCCGGAGTGCACGGAAGCGCTGTTCCTGCTCGTCGGACATCGAGTAGATGCGTTCGACGAGGTCGTCGCGATCCCGGGTGACTCGATCGGCTTCGTTCAGGGCACCGAGAACCGCGCTGCCGGCTTCCTCGGCCAGCGTACCGCCAATTTCATCGAGTAGGACCAGTGCGGCGAACAGGTCACCACGGTCCCAGTGACGGCCTGCGATCAACCTCAGGTACCGGCGGTACTCGCCGTTGATGCGACCGCGAACGATTTGCTGTTCTTCAAAGGTCAGCGCCTTCGGTTCGAAACGGCCGATCTCGTCGAGTGCATCCCGCAGATCCGCTTTCAGCCGATAGTCCTCGGTCCGGCGAAGCAGAGACTCGCACATCGACCACGCGGCTTCCGGGTCTTCCTTCGCGAGGTTCGTCGCTTGGTCGATCACCGAGTCGACCAGGGCCTGGTCCGGTTCGCTCTCGTCGAATGGGAAATCGAATCGACCGATCCGGGCGAGGCCGGAGCGTTCGCGGCGCCCCATCGAAGCCGAGCGAACCCGTCCACTGCGGGGGTCGAGGAAGCCGATCCAGACCTCGAGCGCGTTGGCTTCCAGAGCGATGTCCGGGACGATCGCGAAGACCAGCGGGAGATCGTAGCGCGTCGGCTCCTCGGTCGACCAATCGGTGGTGGGGATTGGCGGCGAGTGGTCTCGCCGAAGGACCGTCGTACCATCGACCCGGAGTTCGAGGCGAACACCGAGCGACTCTTCGATTGGCGCGTTGGTCGTCCACGAGAACGACGCGGTTGCGCGACGAAGCGTCCCGAGGTCCGAGGTGTCGACGGAGAACAGGACGGAGGCCGGGACTTCTTGCGTCCGGACGGTTCCGGCGAGAAGGGCGGCCGCGGCGAGGATCAGGCTGAGAGAGGGGCGCATCGATCGGGTGCACTCGGGGCGGCGCGCACGTTGTACCCGACCGGGGAGCGCGCGTCCGGGATCCAGCCCCTCAGTCTCGACTCTCGAGCGCGATCTCGATCGTCTGGAGCTGCGCTGCGGCAACGCGGCTCGGATCGAGGTGGGCCTCTGCGTGCTCGCGCGCGGCCGTGCGAGCTCGAGACCCGAGCTCCTGATCGCGGAACAGGCGCACACAGTTGCTCGCAATCTCGTCCGCGTCTTGGCTCGAGAACACCGCGGGTTCCCCGGCGTCGATCCCCCGAAGGCCGAGATTGTTCGAGACCACGGGCACTCCGTGGCGGAGTGAGTCGAGGACCTTCATCCGGGTGCCAAGGCCCGAAAACAACGGCGCCGCGAGGCTGTGGACTCCGGCGAAGAACGAGGCTGTGTCAGGAATCGGGCCGAGAAGTTCGAGTCCCTCGGAATCGCTCAGCTCGGCGAGGGCTTCCTGAGAACCCGGGCCGGCGATGCGGAGCAGAGCGGACGGCTCCAGCTTCCGAAGTCTCGGCAGCACCTCGGTGGCGAGGAATCGCGAGGCCTCGGGGTTCGGCCCATGCGAGTGATCGCCGAGAAAGCCTACGGCCAGATCTCCGTCGGGAGCCTTCACCGGCTCGGCGGGGAGTTCGAGGGCCGGGTGGCGGACGATCACTTCTCGCCCGGTGAGCTCCGAGAGGGTCTCGGCATCGGCGGAGTTCAGCGCCTGCAGAACCTCCGCTCGAGCGGTGACCGACTGCACGATGTTGCGCCAAAGGCGGCGATCACGATCGATCCCGAGGCCCAAGGGCAGGACCCTCGCGGGGACGTAGGTCGCTGCCTCGTGATCGGTCACGACGCGGAGCGCGTTCGTTTGTCGGGGTAGGAAACGGCCAGCCAGCAGGAGTTCGGCCAAGACCGCATCGGGTTCGATGCGAGCGATCGCCGATTCGACGACGCGACGCATCGTTCCGGATCCGTACTTCGCTGTCGTCACGTTCAACCCGCGGACGTAGCGCCGGAGCATCGTGCGCTTCCAGGCGAACGAACCGTGCGTCGACTTCGCGCGACGAACGACGACGCGCGTCGAGGCGAGGGCTGGGCTCAGGTCGGCGACGTGGTCGAGCTCCGCGCTGGTCGCCAGTGCGCACAAGTGCACTTCGGCTTGTTCCGCGAGCGCGTGGAGCAAGGCATGGCAGAGTTGACCGCCGCCATGTCGGGAGGCGCGACTCGGGAGGAACGGTGTGACCGCGAGGATTCGGCGGCGGGGCGGCATCCGGTCGATTCGTTTCCGCTCAGCGCCCGCTGCTGTTCCGCGACAAGCGCTCGAGTTCGATCTCGGCGACCTGGAGGTCCCACCGCGCCCACTCGACACGCAGTTGGGCGCGGGTCTTCTCGTCGGGAATTCGGGTCAGCGTGAACCCTTTCTTCTCGAGCAGAGAAATCACACCGCCTTCGCCACCGAGGTGGGCGGCTCCGACCGCGAGGAACAGCGAGCGGTCCTCGTTGGCTCGGATCCAGTCGGCGGTCCGGTTTGCCATGATGCGGTTCCGATTCCAGACCAACGCGTCGACGAACGGAACTAGCTCGGGGTCCTCGGGGGAAAGGCCGACCAGGGTCTCGGCGAGCTGTTGCTCTTCGTCCCCGCGAAGGTAGCTGACGATCAGCTGCTCGGTCTCACCCTCGCCGCTCCGGCGGCTCGAACTCAGGTCGTCGACGCTGCGCTTGAACATGCGGACCGCCGCGTCTAAGTCGACCGAGGTCAGGACGGCGATCTGCTCTTCGAGGGTCTCGACGCCGCCGATCTCCTTGTCGTTCTCGATGCCGAGGTCTTCGACGACGTCATCGACGCCGTCTTCGCCCAGCAGCTCCGGACGCTCGATCGAGCCGAGGATCACCGAGGCAGGGATCGGCTGCATGCGATCCAGAAACGGGCCCATCGACTCCATCCCGGTCTCGGCCAGCAGGTCCCGAATGGTCGCTGCGTAGTCCTCACCGACCAGCTCCATCAGGGACTGACCGTCCGGCAGGAACGTCGATTCGGCGATCAACTGGTCGGAATTCTCCGGCTCCTGGTACTCGGTCCAGACGACGTCGGAGGCGAGGATCGCGTCGGTGACCTGTGGTGCGAGGCTGGTCGCACGACGGTCGCCGAGGTGGATCGTGCCGAAGAGGTAGCTCGGCTTCTGGTTTTGGTCGAGCGGCTCGACGCGCCAGAGCAGCGGAACCGGCGTTGGCGTGGGCGGAAGCTCCTGCGCTCGGGCCGCCGTGCCCAGCAGGATGGTCGCCACGGCGACAGCGCTCGAAAGCCTCGATCGGGGGCTCTGTTGCTTCATGGCGCGGAGTGTATCAGCCGATGTTCGGAGCACGTGCAGGACCCGAGACATCGTTGGGACATCGGATTCGTGCCGAATCCCGAGGCTCTGGCGGACGGGCAGCACCGACGCGGGAGGGCGTCCCTCCTCCCGCACGACCACTCGGGATCTCGCACAATGACCAAGCTCCAATCGTCACCGATCGCTCAGATCGCCGCCGTTGCCCGTGGAGAGAACGGCTGGACTCTCGTCTCGCGCGTCCACAGCAAGCCCGGCGAGGCGCTGTTTCCGTTCGATGGGGTGCTCCGTGATCGGCCGAGTCGTGACTCGGTGCAGATCAGCGCGACGGCCCACATCGACCTTCCCGAGGACGTGACCTTCGCTGATCGGCTCGAGCGCTACGCATGGTGCTTCCTGAACCACTCCTGCGCGCCGAATACTCACATCGTCGGGCGGATGCTGATCGCCAGCACGGAGATTCGGCCAGGCGACGAGTTGCGATTCGACTACTCGGTCAACGAGTTCGAACTCGCCGAGCCCTTCGACTGCGGCTGTGGGGCGGCCGAGTGTCTCGGTCAGATCCGGGGGTTCCGTTGGCTCAGTGACGAGCAGCGAACGTCGCGTCTCGCCCTCGCGTCGCCGTGGGTTCTCGCGCAAGATGCCGCGACGAGAGCTCCCGAACGCCGAGCCTGAGACGCGCCTTGGATCCGAGTCCCGACCTCCTGCACGACTGGTTCCTCCAGTCGGCCCGGCGATTCCCGGACCGGATTGCGATTGAGGCGCCCGGCGAGGGCGACCGATCCGCGGTGCTCTGGACCTACGACGAGGCGCGAGCTGCCTCGCAAGCGATCGCTCAGGTTCTCGGTGGAGAGGTGGGCCCGGACGATCGGGTTGCGATCTTCCTGCCTCGCAGAGACGGCAGCCTCTACGTCGCCCAACTAGGGGTCCTTCGCGCTGGCGCGGCCTACCTGTCACTCGTCGACCAACTGCCGGACGAACGGATCTCGTTTCTGCTGGAGGACTCCGACGCGCGGATCGTGATCACCGACGCTGAGCGAGCGAGTCGGGTTCGAGCGCTCGCTGGAGATCGTCACGTGCTTCTGTTCGAGGAAGCTGCCGAGGCGACGCGCGAGTCCGACGCGACGCTCCCGTCGGTCGAGACTTCGAACCTCGCCTACGTCATTTACACCTCTGGCACGACCGGGCAGCCGAAGGGCGTCGCGATCGAGCATCGCTCGATCTGCAATCTGGTCGCGAGCGACCGGCAGCACTTCGGCCTCGACGAACACACGCGTTCGGTCCAGAGCTCTTCTCCGGTGTTCGACTCCTCACTCGAGGAGATCTGGCTCGCATGGTCCGTCGGCGGCGCGATCGTCGTCGCAGACGATGAGACCGCACGCCTCGGGCCAGACCTGGTGGCCTGGTTGCGCGAGCAGCGTGCGACTGTTCTCTGTCCGACGCCGACCCTGCTTCGGGCGATGGGTTGTCGCGACCCGGAGACCGAGCTGCCGGATCTCGATCTGGTGTATGTCGGTGGCGAGGCGGTGCCCGATAGCCTGCTCGAAGTCTGGGGCAGGTCCGAGCGTCCGCGATTCGAGAACGGCTACGGACCGACTGAATGCACGGTGACGGTGACTCGCGATCGGCTCCTGCAGGGGCGGCCGGTGACGATCGGGAGACCGGTCGATGGGCATCAGGCCGTGATCCTCGATCCAGCGGGTGCCGAGCTTCCGGTCGGCGAGGTTGGGGAGCTCTGCTTTCGCGGACCCGGCCTCGCGCGGGGCTACCTCAATCGGCCTGAGCTGACTGAGGACAAATTTACGGAGCACCCGCAACACGGCCGGATCTACCGGACCGGGGATCTCGGTCGCCGTCTGGACGATGGGCGGCTGCTTTGCTTCGGACGAGCCGACGGCCAGGTGAAGTTGCGTGGCTACCGGATCGAGCTCGAGGAGGTCGAAGCGCAGATGGCGGCGTTCGATGGAATCCGCGAGGCTGTGTGCCGGCTGCAGACCGTCGGAGGGGACTCGCAGCTTGTCGGTTTCGTCACTCTGGATGGCTACGCAGCGGGTTCGGATCTGGGGCGGGAGCAGGTGTTGACCGAGTCCCTTCGGATCGAGCTGGCGAAGCAGTTGCCTCCGTACATGGTTCCGTCGGGCGTTGGCGTGCTCGATCGGTTGCCCTCGACTCTCCAGGGGAAGATCGATCGCGCGGGACTGCCCGAGCTGGAACTCGGTGTGACAGAGTGGGCGAGTGATGGTCGCAGTCGAGCACCGGCGACTCCGACCGAGCGGGTGCTCGCGGAGTCCGTCGCACCGCTGCTCGGAGTTCCGAGCGAGCAGCTCGACTGTGATCGGGACTTCTTCGAACTCGGAGGAGACTCGGTGCGCGCTGCGGAGTGGGTGTCGATCCTGCGAGACCATCAGGCGACACGGTCGGTCTCCGTGCGCGATGTCTATCAACACCGCTCGGTAGCCGCTTTGGCGTTGGCGATCGACGCCGAATCGAAGTCGACGCGGGCATCGTCGGACGAGGAGCGGGAACAAGTCGATGTTCCAGGACGGCGACCACGGCTGTTGGTCGGGTTGGCGCAGGCGCTCTACCTATCGCTCGCGATCGGTGCTGGTGGGGTCGTTGCCTGGATCCTCGCCGCGACGCTCGGGACCTGGTTGACCCATCGCCTCGGAGTGCTTGGGGTGCTCGTGCTCGCCCCATTCCTTCTACAGGGTCTGCGACTACTGCTGGTTCCGTTCGCGCTCAGCCTGGCGCTCCTGGTCAAGCGGATCCTGATGCCGTGCTATCGGCCGGGCCGCTACCGCGCCTGGTCGTGGTGGCATCTGCGTCACTGGATCGTCCAGCGAACGCTGCAGTGGGTGCCCTTCGGTTTGACCGCGGGGACGGAGTTCCAGTCCACCTGGCTACGACTCCTCGGTGCGCGCGTCGGGAAGCGCGTGCACCTTCACCGCGGCGCCGATGTGTTCTCCGGCGCCTTCGAGTTGCTCGAGATCGGGGATGATGCGGTGATCGGGCAAGACGCGAACCTCTCGACCGTTCAGCTGGTCGATCACTGGTTCGAAGTCGCGCCGATCTCGGTCGGGGCGCGCAGCCTGGTCTCGGTGCGTGCGAGCGTCGAGGGTGGAGCGTCGGTCGGGTCAGACGCCGAGCTTCGGCCGCTCAGTTCGCTGCGCAAGGGAGAGCGCGTTCCCGACGGAGAAGTCTGGGATGGAGTTCCGGCGTCCGAGGTCGGGACGATCGCTCCCCGGCCCGAGCTGGATGATGCCGAGGCGCTCGCGCGTGAGCGAGCGACGCCGTATCGACATGGCCTGGCGCAGATTCTGCTCGAGGAGCTCGTCCGAGCAGTGCTCGGCTTGCCGACGGCGTTCCTCCTGCTGGTGACGCTCTTCTTGGTCGGACTGGGGGAGGAACGCGCGTTCCTGGAGTTCCTGTTCGACCCGCTCGCTCGGCCGGGTTGTCTCGTGTCGCTCGGGCTCGTGGTCGTGCTGTCCGGGCCGATCTCGTTGCTGGTCTCCGGACTCGGGATGCGCTTCTTCCAGCGTGTGCCGCAGGGTGTGTTCTCGCGCTACGGGTCGCGCTACTGGTGGATCTGGATCCGTACTGGTGTGCTGGAGCGCGCGGGCGAAGTCTTGAGCGGCACGATGTTCTGGCCCTGGTGGCTGCGACTCAGTGGCATGCGACTGGGCAAGAACAGCGAGGTTTCCACGATCACCGACGTCTTGCCGGAGCAGTGTTCGATCGGTCGCGACAGCTTCTTCGCGGACGGCATCTACTTCGGTGGTCCGGTGCTGCGTGATGGCGTCGTCGAAGTCGCGCCGGTCGCGATCGGATCGCGGAGCTTCCTCGGCAACCACGCAGTCGTAGAGCCCTCAACCTCGGTGCCCGACGATGTGTTGGTCGGCGTGTGCACGGTGGCTGGAGCAGCGCGTCTCCGAGCGGATTCGTCGTGGTTTGGGCATCCGCCCTTCGAGCTGCCGAACCGTGAGGTGGTCGATGCGGACCGGGCTCTCACTCACGACCCGGGGCCGTTCCTCTACTGGAACCGTTTCGCATGGGAGGCCTCGCGCTTCTTGTTGCCGGTACTCGTCGGACTCTTCGGTCTCGCGTGGTTGGACTTGGTCGAGGATCGGATTACTGAGCACGCGCAGAAGGCGCTCTCGATCGATGGAGAGAGCCTGTCGTCGATCTTCGAGGTGCCGGCCTCGTTCTGGTGGCTGACGATTCCGACGCTGACTGCTCTGTCTGGATTGGCAGCGATCGCGGTGGTCTGTGCAGCCAAGTGGCTTCTCCTCGGTCGCGTGAAGGCCTCGCAGCACGGTCTGTGGTCGTCGTGGTGTTGCCGCTGGGACTTCGTCTATGTGCTCTGGGCCCGCCTGGGTCGCGGACCACTTTCTCAGCTCGACGGCACGCCGATGATCCAGACCTTCCTTCGGAGCTTCGGCGTCGTCATCGGTCCCAGGGTGACGCTCGGTCGCGGTTTCGCGCACGTCGTCGATCCGGACATGTTGCGGTTCGAGCACGGGGCCTGCGTCGACGGGTTGTTCCAAGCGCACACGTTCGAAGACCGGGTGTTGAAGACCGCGCCGGTTTTCCTGCGGCCTGGCTCTTCGACGCGTCGGGGTTCCGTGCTGATGTATGGCGCCGACCTCGGAGCTGGCTGTCGCGTCGAACCCCACACGGTCGTGATGAAGAACGAACGCCTGGAGCCCGACCGAGTACATGAGGGTGTGCCGAGTCGCGCTCGGCCGGTCCGCTGACTCACGACGCGCACACGATCTGCTCGTAGTGCTGCTCGCGGTCGGGGGTGTGGGGAAGGAAGGGTGAGCGCAGGGCTTCCATGCGCTCTCGGTCCACGGCCGGGAGCACCATCGAGACGACCTTGCCGAATCCGGGGCGATCGATGACGCCGAGGAACCGTCGGTAGCCGAAGCGGTGGAAGAACGGTTCGAGCTCCAGGTTGCAGTCGAGGAAGTCCCAGTCCATTCCGTCTCGTGTGCTCTGCCGATAGAGCGCGGTGACGAGCCGGGCGGCGAGGATCATGCCTCGGCGATCGGCAGTCACCATCAGTTGGGTCGACAGGCTGCTCGAGAGGCGTTCGCGTTCGGAGACCCGATCGACGCCGTAGAGCTTGATCAACGGGTCGCCGATCTCGAGATCGCGAGCGTAGGTCCCACGTACGCAGCCGACGATCTTCCCTTCCTGGTAGGCGACCTGGAACTGGCTGAGTGCATCGAGTCGGTCCTCGACGACGCGGTGTTGATGGTCCGCACCGGGTAGGTCGGTCAGGCCGCGGTCGATCACCGTGACCTGGTAGCGGAACCTCGCCAGCTCTTCGGGGATCGACTCGGAACGACGCAGCGTCCGGATGATCGTCGCGGGGCGCTTCTGAGTCATCGTGGTCACGAACGCTCCTTTCCGAACCCCTGCGGTTGGAATCCGACTTCGGCGCCCTGCTCGAGCATCAGCTCGTAGAGCTTGGCCGTGGTCTTCATGGAGAAGATGAAATGCTCGACGTCGGCGTCGCTGAGAAGGAGTTCTTCGAGGTAGACCTCCATCAAGCGGTTGTGTGCCGGGTCGATGCCGATGTGCTCGTCGAGGAAGGTCATTGCCTCGGCCGGGATGCCAGCCTTGAGCAAGCCCTCGCGGTAATGCTGGCCCGCCTCGGTCGGAGTGAACTCGAGGAAGAACAGGTAGCCGAGGTAGCCGGCCGGTCGCTCGCACAGCGCCTGCTGGAACGCGAAGGACACCAGTCCCGAGGTTGCGGGGAGCGGGTTTCCGGAGGGCAGGTCTTCGACGTCGCAGCCGAGCGTCGCGAGATCCTGCCGAGCCATCTCGTCGTGGCCGACTTCGCTCCGTGCGTGAGCGAGGAAGGTGCCGACCTGCGTCCGCTCACTGCCGCGGAATCGCATCGTCGCGAAGCCCTGGAGCTGCGGGTTCTCGCGCGTCTGGAAGAAGATCTGCGTCAGGATGCCTTGGTAGGCCTGGACGCTGCACTCACCGCTGACGATGCGGCGGACGATCGGGGAATCGGAAAACTCGCCGAGGCAGGCTTCGAAGGCCTTCTGGATTCGCTCGCGAGGGGGGCAGGCGGTTTGGGTATCGGTCATGCCCTGCCAGAGCGCGGGCATTTCCGAGACCGAAACGTGAGAGTGAGCTTTTTCAGCCCCTCTTCGGTCCGCTGCGCGAACGCTGCATCGGTCGCTTGCGTGAGCCGTGCTTCTCGTACACCCGCTGACTCTCCTCGCGGGCCTCGGCGGTCTTCTTCACGGCCCAGATCCGGTCACGCGCGGCCTTGTAGGCAGTCTTGTGGTCGACGATCGGCTCGGGGTAGTCGGTCCCGATCCGGCAGCCGGCGTTCGACTGTTCCGCTTCCGACATCTCGTGGGGTTCGGGCAGGAACTTCTTCCCGACGCCCTCGAGTTCGGGGACCCAGCGCTTGAGGAACACGCCTTCGGGATCCTGGTCCGTGACCTGCTTGATCGGAGAGTAGATCCGAACCGTGTTGATCCCGGTCACGCCTGCCTGCATCTGGGTCTGGCTGTAGTGGATGCCTGGCTCGAAGTCGTTGAACAGCAGCGCGAGAATCCGGCCGATGTCCTGCCACGGTTGTCCGAGGTGGTGGGTGCCGAAGCTGACGAGCATCGCTCGCATGCGGAAGTTCACCCAACCGGTCTCGTGGAGGCAACGCATGCAGGCGTCGACCATCGGGTAGCCGGTCTGGCCGGATCGGTAGCGTTCGAGCGTCTCCTTCGAACGCAGGTCGTCGCGGATCCCGGCGTAGGCCCGGTTCATCTCGACCGATTCGAGGTCGGGCTGGTCCTCGAGCTTCTGCATGAAGTGGCAGTGCCAACGCAGCCGGGACTGGAAGCTGGAGAGGCTCGGCAGCCAGGTTTTAGGGAAGTCGAGACCGTCCGCGCGCTGGGCCTTCAGCTCCGCCGATCGCGCTCGGGTCTCGTGCTGGATGCGCCGCATCGACAGGTTGCCCCAGGCGAGGTGCGGACTCAGTCGGGAGCAGCCTTCCCAGCCGGCGACTGGAGTCGACATGTCGGCGCGGTAGTTGACCGAGCGGGTCGACAGAAAGGACTCGAGCGTCAAGGCTCCAGCGGCCTCGCCGGGTGTCTGAACGTCTGCCTTCGAGTGGCTCGGCGTGCGCGGAGTCGGGGCGACTCCGAGGTCCTCGAGGCTCGGGATCGCACCCGGGTCCGGGGCCAAGCCTTCGGGCGACGGGATCCGGTCGGGAGCCGGAATCGGCTTGGATCGCATGCGGGCATCCCAGAGCTTGGACCAGCCGTCGCGCGTCTCGAGCTTGCGGACGACGCCAAACTGCCAGGTCTCGTGCAATCCGACGTTTTCCCGTCGGCAGAACTCGGCGACCCGTCGGTCTCGCGCGAAGGTCCAGAGGTTGCCGGTCTCCTCGTGCGCGTGGATCGCCTCGAAGCACAGCTCTCGGCGCAAGTCGCGCAGGACCTCACAGATCTCGCCGCGGCGAACCAGGATCTCCGAGCCGCGCGATCGGAACGCCTCCCGCAACTCTTGGAGGCTCTGGATCTGCCACTCCAGATGCGCGGCGTCGGTGTCGTGGTGCTCGATCAGGCCGTCCTCGAACACGAACAGCCCGAGCACCGGCCCATGTTCGATCGCCTGCGCCAGAGCTCGGTGGTCGTCGACGCGGAGGTCTCGTTTCAGCCAGAGGATCTGCAGCCCCATCGCGGATCCCGTTCGTCGAATAAGGGGCGGAGGTTGCAGGCTTGTATGGAATCGGCTTCAGGAGAAACTCGGGGCATGTGCGGTGGGATCGACGTGGCGGGAACTCCCGCTCGGTTCGGGCGGTTTGGCCTGCTCGCCCTGGTGGTCTGGGCCTTCTCGACGGTTCCAGCTTGTGGGGAAGTCACTCGAGCGGAGGACCTCGATGGACCCGATCGGTTTGTTCTCGAAGTGGGTGGAGACGTTCCGCCGCTCCGCACCCGACTCGGACTCGAACCGCTGCCCAGTCGCTCGCAGAGAGGTGGTGAGCGGGGCCGCCGGTCTGGCGCGGGTCGCTCGGGGTTGGGCGGTCCTGACCCGCGAGGTGGTTCCGTGCAGGGTCTCCCGCGCGCTCAGGCTCCGGTCGTCCCGCAGCCCGAGCCCTTCCGGCCCAAGCCGGTGACGACGGCGACGCTCCGCGACGGCGAGACTCTGAGCGGCCTCTGCGGCCGAGTGCTCGGAGCCACGAGCCGCTGGCGTGAGGTCGCCGAGCTCAACGGTTGGGACGAGGAGGACCTGAAGCGCCTGCTGCCGGGCGTCTCGGTCAAGCTCCCTGCGAATTGATCGCTGAGTTCCCGAGGCCGAGACTTCGAGTCGATGAACGACGCTCCACTGGTCTTCTCGACGCGCGACCCGAGCTGGTTGTCGAATAGCTACCTGGTCGCCGATCGGCTGGGAGGTCATGCCGTGCTGATCGACACGGGTGGCCCGATGGAGCCGATCGTCGAACGGATCGTGGAGTGGCGGGTCGAGCTCACGCACGTGCTCTGCACGCATCACCACCCCGACCACACGCTGCACAACGAGGACTACAAGTCGAGCTACGGCTGTCCGGTCTGCGGGCACGCTGCGGAGCGCGACCACTACGAGCGGATCGGGCACCCGATCGATCAGGAACTCAGAGATCGTGAGGAAGTGCGGAGCGGTGATCTGCGGATCCGTGCGCTGCACGTGCCTGGCCACACGTCGGGACAATTGTCGTTCCTCGTGAACGACTGTGAGGTCTACACCGGGGACACCTTGTTCAAGGGGTCGGTGGGTGGCACTCGCGGTCAGGCGCACACGAACTCCGAGGACCTGCAGCACTCGATCATGGACGTCCTGATGCAGCTTCCGAAGGAGACCGTGATTCGACCTGGTCATATGGAGGCGACTTCGGTCGCGGAGGAGTGGGAGCGCAATCCGTTTGTCCGCTATTGGCGGGGGCTCGAGGCGACCGGCTCCGAGGCCTGCGAGGCGTTCGGGGTCGGAGGTGAGCTGCTGATCGCCGCGGCCGACTACGACGGCGGAGAGAAGTGCCTGGTCCGGTTCGACGACGGTCATCTGGATGTCGTCCCGGGTTCGCGAGTGAAGCGTAGGTCCGATCCGTGAGCGGGCTGTTCGAATCCTTCGTCGAGGTCCGCCGTGCGGGAGGCGTGACGGAGTTCGGCTATCCCCTGTGGCTGACACTCCTGACCACCGGGTTGTTCCTGGTCCTCGTCGCGCTCGCGGTCGTGTTCGCCGTGCGCTCGAAGGTTCCCGGTGGAATCTCGCTGCTCCTTTCGCTCGGAGCTTCGGTCGCAGTCGTTCCGACGTTCTGGGTCGATGGGACGACCGTTCGAGCCAACCAATTCGTGACCTGTAGCTGGCAGGGTTTCGAGTACGAGATGCAGCTCCGCAGCCTGGATCAGTACCGGGCGGTCGTGCGACTCCTCGGGGAGGACGGCAGCCAGGAGCTCCACCTGACTTCGAAAGACGGCCAGGCCGAGGTCTGGACCGCGGACGATCTGCTGACCCCGATGGCTCTCGACGAGATCGCCGATCAACTCGCTGCCCTGCAGGTGCCGATCGTCGACCGGCGTTGACTTGACGGCAGTTCGAGCGGTCGGGTACCACGCGGTCGATGCGTGTCGCCGTCCTGTGTGCTGCCTGGCTGTTTGTGATCGGTTGTGCCTCTCCCGGTGAGGAGGTCGACGATCCCATTCGGACGACTTCCGAGATCACCTTGGACCGGCTTCTGTTCGGTCCGTCGTTGACCGGGCGTTCCCCGTCGTCGCTGGCCTGGTCGCCCGATGGCGCGCGCCTTGCGTTCCTCGACGAGTCTCTCGAGAAGCCCGGTCGGATGGAGATTCGGACGATCACTGCGAACGGCGGTGGAGACCGAGGAGCGACCAGTCCCTACGAGGGCGAGGCCGGCGTGCGCGAGTTCGCTTGGATGCCGAGCGGGGCCCACCTCGTCTACCTGCGGGGAAACGAACTCTGGAAGACCGATCACCAATCCCGGTCGGAGCGACTGTTCGAGTTCCGGCACCCCGCCTCGGACCTCGCCGTCTCTCCCGATGGTCGGTTTGCCTCGGTGCGCATGCGTGGTGATCTCTGGCTCGTCGAGCTGGAGACCGGCGTTCTGAGACAGGCGACCTCGGTCTACGTTCGGTCGATCTCCGACGTTCGCTTCGGTCGCTACCGCCGCCCGGAGGTCGAAGTCGGACCAGGGATCTGGGGCGGGCCGACCTACGCCTGGTCCAAGGACAGCAAGACGGTCGCCGTGCACCACGTCGACCGTCGCGGGGTCCGCGCCGTGCCGTTCCCGTTCTACCTCGGTGATCAGACCGATCCGAACCTGGTGCGGCGTGGATCTCCTGGGGAGCCGAACGAAGCGCGGACCGTTGGCCTCGTCGATGTCGACAACCTCGAGTTGACCCTGCTCGACCTACCGAACGTGGACAGCACACGGATCGTCGACTTCTCCTGGTCGAGCAGTGGTCGACTGTTGATCGATCGCGACTCGGACACGGCTGAGGACCGGTGGCTCCACGTCTACGATCCAGAGACCGCCGAGTTGTCGGAGCTCTGGCACGATCAGCGGTCGTCGCGGATCTACACGAGCGCGGGATCCGCCTGGCACAGCGATGGTGAGCACGTCGTCTTCCTCGGAGATCTCGCGGATCGCTACGGCCTCTACGCGATCAGCGCGTCAGATCGTGAGCCTCGCCTGCTGAGCCAGCCGGGCTTCGATGTGACGAGTCCGCCGCTGGTCACCGACTCCGGCGACGTGTTCTTCCAAGCCAACGATCCGAGTCCGTACGAACGGCAGGTCTTCCGCGTCCGGCTGGACGGAGAAGCTCCGGTCCGACTGACGACCGAGCCCGGGGAAAATCGGCCCTATCCGTCGCCGGACGGATCGCATCTGGCGACCCTTCGGAGTTCGGACCAGAGCCCGACCGAGCTCTACCTCTTGGACCTCGTCGGGAAGTTCGGCGAGCAACGAATCACCAGGTCGCGGCCCGATTCCTTCGAGGCGCGCGGTTGGGCGGAGGCTCGTTATCTGACCTTCCCGAGTCTGGTAGACGAGACCACGCTGCACGCGCGACTGCTCGTGCCGGCGGACTTCGACGAAACCCTCGCCTATCCGGTGTTGTTCGGGCCGGTCTACTCGAACACCGTGCGTAACCGATGGGGTGGCTTCTACGCCAACCTCCAGCAGCTCCTCGTTTCGAAGGGCTACCTGGTCGTGCAAGTCGATGTGCGTGGAAGCACCGGCTACGGGCGGCAGTTCCGTGAGGACTTCCTCGGTGACTTCGCCGGCAAGGATCTCGAGGACCTCGAGAGCGCGGTTCGATTCCTCGAGTCCCAGTCGTTCGTCGACCCGGATCGCATCGGCATCTGGGGCAGCAGCTACGGCGGCACGCTGACGATCTACTCGCTACTCAAGAAGCCCGGGCTCTTCGACGCGGGCGTCGCCTGTGCTGCGGCCGTGGATCCGGTCTTCTTCGGCAGCGACGACGTCGCGATCGTGCGTCGGCCAGAGACGCACCCGGAGTTCTTCGAGCGAGGAGCTCGGCAATATGCGAGGAACCTCGAGGATCCACTCCTGCTGATCCACGGGATGCAGGATCAGGTCGTGCCGTTCAAGACTGTGGTCGACCTCGCCGAGGAGCTGATGCGGCAGGGGAAGGACTTCGACTTCGCCTTCGCGCCGGCCGCGACCCACGGCTGGACCCGGCCGAACCACTACGCGCGCTACCTGCTCGGCAAGCTGATCGCGCACTTTGACCGGCACCTCGGTCCGGGGCTGCGTTAGGCGTCGCTGCCTTGATGGCGAAGCGGTGAGGCCCGGCACTTGCTCAGAACGCCTCGAGGTCTGCGCGTAGCCCGTTCGAGAGCAAGATCTCGACGCCGGATGATGAGGGGGCGGGTTCGACCAAGATTGATTGGAGGAAGAGGCTGGCTCCCTCGAGTCCAGGAAGGTCCGGGATCGCGATCGAGGTCATCGCGCTCGACGCGCCGACCAGAATCGGGAGTGAAAAGTCTCCAGAGCTTCTAAGAGTGCACCCGGGCAGTCCGACCGAATCCAGGTTGAGCGCTGGGCTCGAGAAACCACCGATCATCGCCCCGGTGGAGGTGATACCGGGTCGGATACCTTGCGTCAGCATGTGGAAGGTCGACCCGAGTACCGGACGATCTTGGCCGAGCAGGCATGGACTGATCTGACGTGAGCCGGTTTCCAGCGGAGTTGTCAATCTCGAGAGGTCCGTCGGTTCGATCAGGATTGGAAACGTTCTGGCCAGAGCCGAGGTGCCACTCGAGATACCGACGAGGGTTTCGTTCGGAGCGTCCAGGTCTGCGTAGTTGAAGGTGAACGAACCATCGGGGCGGAGGACGATCTGTACGGAGTCCTGGACGCTGGGGGAGTCACGGTTGGCCGTCACGCTATCCCAGGTGATGACCGCTTCCCCGTTGATGACATCGAAGGTTGGCAGGTTCTGAAAGGGGTCGGACAAGGGGGGGTAGAACCTGCCACCCGCACTGAGGATGGGCGAACCCGAGAACATCCCGCCGGGTGCGGTGGTCAGAGCCGGACCGCTGAGAGAAGGGGGATTCCCAACTCCTAGTCGGACCGCGCCGTGCATCTCGACCTGAATCTGATTCGTGCTGACGCCTAGGGCGTTGAACGTGAACGGGAGCGTGATCGGGATCGTGATTCCGCCCACACCGTGCCTAAGTCGGGGGAGTGTCATCGCACCGGTGCCTCCGATCGTCTGATCTGGGCCTAGCGTGACGACGTAGCCGGTGCCCGTCGGGAAAAACGTTAACGATGATCCCGTGAGGTCGGCCGCACCTGCATCGAACTGCTCGAACAGGAAGTAGGGGTCGTTGATCTCCGGGCAGGATTCGCCGACGCGCTCGGTCGTCGCAAACTGCACGTTCCCACCGAAGTAGTCGAAGGTCAGATTCTGATGAGCGTCGGTTCGGGCCGTTGGGTTCCCCGACCCGAACCGTCCACCAACCCGTGTGCCTCCGATGACTTCAAGGTCCGCGTTGCCGACGGTCGGCCGAGGCTGGTTCGTGATCGAGAATCGATGCTCCGGCACCCAGAGTGCGAACGCGTTCGGGCCCGGCGGAAGGTAGATCCCATGCTCAAACACCGCGGGTGCGTCGGTGTCATGAGTCGTCTGACCCGAGACCGAGATGAAGCTGGAGCGGGCGGTCGGTGACGTTGGCCAAGAGAGAGATGGGTCCGTGGCAAACGGCATCCCGGGTTGGATCGACTCGTTGCCGAATGCCGTCGCGTTCGGCCCCGAGACCACATAGATCTCCATCTCCACGGGCACGGATTGATTGCGCCCTTGAGACAGACTGAGATTGAGGCTCCTCAGGGTAATCCCGTTCGGGTTCAGAACGTTGAGATCGAAGAAGAACATGACGTTCGGCCACTCGGCGAACCCCACGTTGAACCCAGTCGTGAACTGACCTGGCTGACGAGGCGCAGTCGTCTGGCCAAGGGCGGTGCCGGTCAGCAGCGCGAGGAGCGGTACGATTCGAACGAGAGCGGGGCGGAGCATGATTCGAAGAGGTATTCAGGGGAGCACCTCGCATCTTACTCACGCGCGTCCGGGGCGTCATACTCCCCGTGCTTCTTGCGGGCGGCCTACGGGATGGTCCCAGCCGCCCGACTCCGCCGATCGAAACTCTTAGTTCCCGATCGTGACTTGCAGGCCGTTGCTCAGCACGAGTGGGCAGGGGCCTGCGCGGAGTTCGGCGATCTGGGCGGTCAGCATCGCTCCGCAGGCGGCCATCGTGCGTGGGCCGCGGATCTCGATCCGGCTCGACCCGAGGCCGTCGGTCGTGAGTGGGAGGAAGAACCCGCCGCTGGTCCAGAGCGTGCCGCCGGTGCAGGCCGGGAACACCATGCTGAGGTCGAAGGCGACCGGCGTCGGGGCGAGGTCGAAGCCGACGAACCCGGTCGAGCTGTTCGGCAGCAGGCCGGTCGCGAGCCAGACGAGATCGCAACCCAGGTTGGCCGATTCGTTGATCAGTCCGATTCCGCCGAGTCCGCCGCCGAGGTCCTGCTGCGATACGTCGTTCGCGCAGGCGAGGCAGCCGGAGAGGTTCATCGCGAGGATGGCGTAGCCGGCGTCCGGATTGGTCGCGTTCGCGAACGCGACCCGTGTGACGACCTCGCCGGCGTAGTTCGAGAGGTTGATCGTTCGACTCTCGATGTTGAGGGACGCGCTCGGTGTCCCGGCGTCGATGTTGCCCATGCCCGGGAAGGGGCCGCCGAACCAATCGCCACCGGTCACTCGCTGGATCGTGGCGTTGCCGCTCGCGAAGTCGAAGACGACGTCGAGCCCGCCACCGCCGTTGCTGACCTGGAACAGCACGGTCGCGGTCGACGAGCTGTCGAGCAGGATTGGAGCCTGGAGGTCGGTGACCTGCGGCACGCTCTGATCCGGATCCGTGAGCCAGAGCGGCTGCGTCCCGATCGCATCACCGTCCGCGCCGACCTCGAAGGCGCGGCTGCCTCCGTCGACCGTGTTGCGGTTCCCGAGGTGGACGATGTCGAGTTGGTTCGGAGCGTCTTGGAGCTGGAAGTCCTCGAGGAGTGGATCGATCGGGATCCCACCGGTGAAGTCGAGGGCGCGGTCACTGATCGAACGGAATCCGTTCGGGGCATCGGGAGAACCGGACTCTCCTGCGTGGACGATGCCGTTGAAGTTGTAGTTCAGCGCGACCTGGTTCACGCGCCGCGCCGGGAGGGGCGTGTTGACGGTTGCAGCCAGGATCGCGTAGCCGCCGTTGCTGTTGCTCCGGTTCGAGAACTCGATCCGGTTGATCGCCTGGGAGGCCAGCGCACTGAGGTCGATCGAGCGCTGCGTGATCACCAGGCTCGGGCCGGGCGACCCGGTGTCGGTGTTGTCGGTGCCCGGGAATCCGCCACCGAACCAATCCGGGCCGGAGACCGTGCTCACCAGGATCCCGCCGGTGGTCGTGCGGACCGTGACGTCGAACGAGCCACCACCGTTGCTGATCTGGAAGGCCAGCTCGAGGCTGGTCGCGTTTGCGACCGGGATCGGATTCAGAAGAGTCGTGATCTGGGGTGCACTCTGGTTCGGGCTCAGAAGCCACACCGGCTGAGTGCCGATCGCGTCTCCGTCGGGGAACGAATCGAAGGCGCGGTTGCCGTTGTCGACCGCGTTCCGATTGCCGAGGTGGACGATGTCGAGCGTGTTCGGCTGGTCGATGAACTCGAAGATCTCCAGGCCCGCGCCGACCGGGCCAACGGCGGTGAAGTCGAGGGCACGGTCACTGATCGAGCGGAATCCGATCGCCGAATCCGGTTGACCGGCCTCACCCGCGTGAACGATGCCGTTGAAGTTGTAGTTGAGCGGGACCGGCGTGACCTGCGCGCGCAGAGCGGCCGTTCCGGTCAATGCGATCGCTGTGGCGAGCAGTGCTCGTGTTCCGAGGGGCAGCATCTGGTTGCGAGTTCGAGGAGGTAGGCGCTCAGCGGAGGCCGAAGGTCGCGAGGAGGGCGTTGCTGACGACGAGCCCCAGTTGGTTCGCCGGCGGGTCTTGCACGATCGCCTGTGCGGTCGAGGTCAGGCCGACCAACGACGAGACCGAGGGCACGTTGAGGTTGATGCTCGTCGTGCCTCCGACGCTCGGCGGCAGGGGCAGCACCGTGGGGGAGTTCGTTCGGAGCAGGCAGCTCGGGGCACCGACGGCACCGAGGTCGAGTGGCGGGCCCGCAGTGAAGGACAGCGCGAGGAACGCCTGGCTGGATGCCGAGAGGTTGCCGACGTTCAGAGTCCACGGGTTCCCGGGGATCGGGAGGTTGCTCGGCGGGCTGCTGAGCTCGGCCATCAGGCCGTTCGAGCCCGGGCATCCGGTGCCGAATGGGCCGGCACTCGCACACTCGGAACCTCCGAGGCCCGACGGGCAGGTCGGGGCGAGTCGGTAGAGGCCGGCGGGGGTACCTGTCGGATCGTCGCGGAAGGGCGCGGACGCGTCGGCGCCGCGACGCGGACCGACGAGCACCAGAATCTCCTGGTCCACGCTCTCGGCCAGACTCCAGATCCGGTCCGGAAACGCGAAGCCGGGCATCAGAACGAGCTGCATGCGCTCGACATCGTCGCGTGTCGAGGCGTTCGTGGAGTTCGGGTCGCCGTAGTAGATGTCGATCGTGTTGCTCGGAGCGCCTTCGTCGTTCTCGCCCGTATCCGCGAACACGTACTTGCCGACGAGTTCGGGGAAGTCGGATCCGCGGTAGACGAAGCCACCGACGATATTGGTCGCTTCAACCGGCGTCGTGCTTCGAAGGAGCTCGTACAGGGGTTCGGAGAAAGGGCGGCCACCGATCGCGTTCGAGATGTTCGTGTTGAATCGCGTGCCCTCGAATCGACCCCAGCCGTAGTTCACGCCGCTTTGGCCGTTCTCGATCGGCGCGCCCGATCCGTCCAGGACCACGCGATCGATCTCCTCGCGATCGCTCTGGCCGACGTCTCCGATGTAGATGTCACCCGTCGGCTGATCGACGCTGATCCGGAACGGGCTACGAAGTCCGTAGAGCATGACCTCTCCCGGTGTCAGTGGATCGCTGTCCGTAACTCCGAAGTTGCTCGGGTGGATGCGATACTCCCCACTCGCTCCCTGAGGCCGGGTATCGGTGCCCGGAAGATCGAGCGGGTCGATCCGCAGCATCGTGCCGAAGATGCTACGCGGGTTGAGAGCGGCCTGAGTCGCGCTCTGGGTTCCGGATCCGGGGGCGGCGGAAGGGAACGACCCGTCGCCACTCGAGATCAACAGGTACTCGTCGGGCGTGAACGCCATGTCGCCCATCGTGTGGATGATGCTGGGGCGTCGAGACCGCAGGACTTCGCGCCTCGTGATCGTCGGGTTGGCGCCTCGGAACGTGAACGCCTCCTGGTTGATGTTCGCTGCCGGATCGATGATCGACCACTCGTAGACCACGTTGTCGAAGCTGGATGAGACGCCGTCATCGAAGTCAGGAGTCTCGGTGGCGAGCAGCTCCTCGCTGTTCAGGGTGTAGAACTTGCCGAAGCCGCGACTGGCCGGGTCGAGGAAGCCCGGGTGGGCGACGATCGAGATGTTCCCGATCTCCGTGTAGTCGAACTCGACCGGCATGCGGTTGGGGTCGCGCATGTCGAGATAGGCTCCCGGTGCGAGCGCGTCATCGGCACGCAGCAGGCGGATGTGCCCAGAGATCGACAGGATCAGGTGGCGTCCGTCGCCCAGGCTCGCGACGTCGATCGGGATGTACTGGAACCGTGCGTTCTGGACGTTCAGGAGGACGACGCCTCCGAGCCCGGTTGGTATCACGGGTTCGAGAAGTGCCTCGACCTCGCCGTCGGGCAGGGTCTGGGCGTGCACGGTCGACGCCGCGTGCAGCAGCGTGCACGCGACGACCGTCAGCAGGGTTGGAGACTTCATCGGCGAGCGATTGGGATTGGGCGAGAACGGAGGCAGGTCAGTTGCCGAAGGTGATGATCACGGCATCGCTGACGAGCACCGGGCAGGGGGCGACCATCAACTCGACGAACTGGGCCGTCACCGTGGCACCGCACACCGCCATGCGCGGCGGCGAGTTCATCTCCACCTGGGAGACACCGAACGGGTCGACGATGCCCGGGAGCGTAATCGCGCTCGGTACTAGGAAGGTTCCGGTGCACGGGGCGAAGACCGAGCTCAGTGGCAAGGGACTGGGACCACCGACGCCGAGCGTGAACACCGCGAGCGGTGTGTTGGGCGTCGCGCCGGTCGCCACGTAGCTGAAGTCGCATCCGACGTTGCCGTTGCTCGAGGTCGAGAGGGTGAGTCCGCTTCCGCTAGCACCCGGCGCGCTGGTGACCGAGCCCGCGTTGGCGCAGGAGATGCAGCCAGCGACGTTGACGCCCAGGATTGCGTAGCCGGCGTTCAGGTTCGACGGGTTCTCGAACGTGATCGCGGTCAAGACGCTCGTCGTGAAGAGCGAGAGGTCGATCCGGCGCGAGACCGCGTTCAGGTTCGCACTCGGAACTCCCGAGTCCGTCGATCCGACACCGGGCAGGGAGCCACCGAACCAGTCGCTACCACTCAGTGTGAAGGTCGTGGAGCTACCACCTTGGAAGTCGAGGCGCATGTCGATCGCACCGCCTCCGTTGCTGATCTGGAACAGCACTTCGATGAACGACGAACCGTCCAAGAGGATCTGGCGGTTCAGCGTCGTCGTCTGTGGGCCGGTCTGGTCAGGGTTAGGGAGCCAGGTCGGCTGGATACCGAAGGCGTCAGCGTCCGCCACCAAGTCGAACGGTCGGTTGCCGCCGTCGACGGTGTTGCGGTTGCCGATGTGGACGATGTCGAGCGCTCCGGCCTGGTCCACGAGGTCGAAGTCGTCGAGGAGGGGGTCAGCGGGAACTCCCGCGGAGAAGTCGAGTCCACGGTCACTGATCGACCGATAGCCGTTCGGGTCATCCGGGAGCATGGCTTCACCGGCGTGGAGGATGCCGTTGAAGTTGTAGTTGAGATCCACTGGGAACACTCGCGCCGGCGGGAGGGACAGCGACGCGTTGGCTGCGAGGATCGCGATCCCTGCGTTGGGGTTCGACGAGTTCTGGAACGTCACGCCGACGATCGAGTCTCCCTCGAAGGCTGAGAGGTCGATGACGCCTTCGGTGATCGACAGGCTGGAGTCCGCGAGGGCGTTATCGGTCGAGCCGGTGCCGGGGAATACACCTCCGAACCAGTCCGGGCCGGAGAGAGTCGCGGTGACCGTGCTGCCGGAGCCTAGCGCGACAATCACGTCGAACGTTCCGCCACCATTGCTGATCTGGTAGAGGAGGTTGAGGGTCGAGAGGCCGGCGATCGGAATGCTCGGTGAGATGCCTGTCGATTGCGGTCCGGTCTGGTCCGGGTTCGTCAGCCAGTTCGGTTGGATACCGATGTCATCGCCATCTGGTGCAGCGCCGAAAGCGCGGGTGCCGCCATCGACCGTGTTGCGGTTGCCCAGGTGAACGATGTCGAGCGAACCAGGGGTCGTGACGAGCTGGAACGGCGCGAGCAGTGGATCGGCGTGAACGCCCGCCGTGAAGTCCAGCCCGCGGTCGCTGATCGAGCGATACCCGTTCGGGTCGTCCGGCAGCATGTCTTCACCGGCATGGACGATCCCATTGAAGTTGTAGTTCAGCTGGATCGGGAACGTGACCTGTTGTGCCTGTGCACGAGAGGCTCCGATCGCGGCGAGCGCGAGCGAGAGCATGAGGCAGTGGGATCTCATGAGTGAGAGCGGTTCCGGCCGAGCAGCCGGTTCCGTAGCGGTCGCAAGCCACGAAGACATGGCTGCGACGGTGCGATTGACGAGAGGGTTGGTGGCCCGATTGACCACGACTCAGCGATCGTCGCATTCCCGTGGAGGTGCGACAAGGCGCACGCCCAATCGAGCGTCTCGCTCTCGTACGCATGCGGCACTCC
Source organism: Planctomycetota bacterium (assembly GCA_039815565.1). GTDB lineage: Bacteria > Planctomycetota > UBA1135 > UBA1135 > UBA2386 > JBCBZB01. The sequence goes on along the minus strand of JBCBZB010000053.1, from coordinate 10,077 downwards.
GCACAGCCGGTGCGGTCGGGTCGCCCTGGCCGTCGAGCCAGCCAGGAGGACTCTGCGGGCTCAGGCTCCGGTCAGGGTTGCGACCTCGAGGTTCGTCAGCGAGGCGTCCAAGCCTCCGACCAGTGCCTGCCAGTAGATCGTCGTGCCGATCAGAGACGGTCGCGCCGGGACGTTGAAGCTGGCCGTGGCGTTCCCGGAGGCATCGAGCGTGCTAGCAAAGGTCCCGAGCAGCGTCGCAGCATCCAGTCGGAAAGAGCCGAACGCGGTGGGGGTGAACGTCGTACCGAGACTGGCTCCGAGCATGTAGCCGCCGAGGGCCGGGCGATCGAGGTCCAGGCGGAGAGGTTTGCCGACGCGGGGCACACCCCTCCACTCGAGGTTGCGGAGTTCGCCGCTCCGTCGTTGAAGCAGACCACTTTCGCTGAACCTCTGAGGCTCAGGACGACGTCGAGATCACCATCGACATCGACGTCCGCCATTGCGACGGATCCCGAGTCGTTGCTGATCGCTGGCGGCATTGCGGCCGTGGACGTTCCCGTGCCGCCGTTCAGCAGGATCACATCGGTCGAGAGGAAGTTCGCAACCCAGACGTCCAGGTCTCCATCGCCATCGAGGTCGCCGACGATCGTTGCAGTGGGTGTGTCGTTTTCGATGGGCCAGTGCGTGGAGCCGTTGGCCGTGAAGACGCCCAGTCCGTCGTTGATCCACACCTGATCCTGCCCAGCGCGCAGGGCGATCGCGTCGGCGTCGCCGTCACTATCGAAGTCTCCGACGGCGAACACCTCGACGTTGTGGACGTCTTCAGGGATCGAGACGTGGATCGGACCGAAGGGGTTCTCCTGCGCTACGAGCGGAAGTGCGGTCAGAGCGAAGGCTGCGACGATGGGGAGAGTCTGCATGGCCGAAATCGGAGGTCGGGGGAAACAGAGCCATTGCATGGACTCCCTGCTGGTTTCCCCGGGAACGTTCCTCGACCTCTAGGCACAGTCTCAATGGCGAGTTTCAACGGCTCGCCCGAGCAGTGCAGCACTTCCAAAGGAAGGGCGTCGAGGTCTACTCGTCACGGGACCGTCGTAGGAATGCAGGAGCACGACGAGCCGCGCGAATCGATCGGATCCTGGTCGAGAATGGGTGCTGCGTGCCGCATTGACCTCCGGCGGAAGATCTAGGAACCTGTGAGCCTGGGCGCTGAAGGAGCTGCTGTGTGACGCTCAGCGCCATCTGACTGTGCTCGTCTGATGTCTGTGTCGTCCGGCAAGTGGTCTGAGGGCCATGATGTGATCATCCTCGGAGCGGGTCTCGCCGGCGCCGTGACGGGGCTCTGTCTCGCCCGTAACGGGCTGAGAGTCCTGCTGATCGATGACCGAGGACACCCGAGGTTCGCCATCGGTGAGTCGTCGACGACGCCTGCTTCCTTGTGGCTGCGGCTGCTCGCTGACCGGTTCGATGTTCCCGAGCTTCTCAGCCTCGTGACGCACGACTCGGTCGCCCGAGACGTTTCCGCGAGCTCGGGAGTGAAGAACAACTTCGGCTTTCACTACCACCGGGAAGGAGAGCCAGCGCCCAGTCGCTCGTGGCAGGCCGTCATCGCCAGCGCCGCCGGAGCGGATTCGGAGTTGCATAGCCACCCACGGGGCGGGGAGACGCACTACTTCCGGCAGGACGTCGATGCCTTCATGTGGCGCGCGGCGCTGAACGGGGGAGTCGACGGTCGGGTCGGAGCGCGTGTCGAGAATCTGTCCTTCGATCCTGATGGAGTCCGAGTTCACCTGTCGACGGGTGAGGTTCTCAGCTGCGCCTTTCTGATCGATGCGAGCGGGATCGCGTCGCCGGTGGCTCGGTCACTGAACCTGCGCGACGCGGTCCCGTCGATGAGAACGAACTCCAGGACCATGTTCACGCACATGGCCGGGGTGGCACCGTACGACGATGTGACGAGCGTCCCCCGGACGCTTTCGCCGTGGCACCAAGGCACTCTCCACCACTTCTTCGATGGGGGGTGGATGTGGGTCATTCCCTTCGACAACCATCCGGCATCGACGAACCGGCTGTGCAGCGTCGGGCTCAACATCGACAACCGCCGTTTCCCGAGGGAGACCGCGGATCCGGAGAGAGAGTGGTCGGCGTTCCTGGGGCGCTTTCCTTCGATCGCCGCGCAGTTCGAGAATGCCCTGCCCGTGCGGCCCTGGGTCCAGACCGAGCGGCTTCAGTACAGTAGCCAGAAGTGTGTCGGCGACCGGTTCTGGATGACCACTCACGCGACGGCTGCAGTCGATGCCCTGTACTCGTTCGGCAACATCAACACGTTTCAGGCGATCGCGGCGGCCGTGCCTGCGATTCTTGCGGCGTTCGAGGATCGTCGGTTCGAAGTCAGCCGTTTCGAGCCTCTTCAGCGCCTGAACGACAACCTGTTCCGGTTCCACGATCGAGTCGTCTACGGCAGCTACCAGGCGACCCGTTCGCCGGATCTGCTCGCAACCTGGCTTGCGCTCTGGGCCTTGACCGACACAGCCCGCATCCGAGAGCTCCTGATCCCGATGATTCGGCGAGTGCGTTCCGGTGACGCTCGAGAGCTGGAGTTCTACGACCGCGATCCGGCAAACATCTTCACCGGTCTGGGCCATTGCACCGGTGTCGAGCACTGTTCGCAGATGCTCGACCGACTCGACTCGTGGTGCGACATCATGGGCGAACTCGACGGAGGTCAGGCGTCGATTGAGTCCGTGCGTGAGCGACTCGATCGCTCGGTGCAGCACGAGAGTCCGTTCGGAGTGCGCCTGGACGTCATGGAGCAGTCACTCGGCCAGCTCCCATGGACCTACGCACCGCTCAGTCGTGCGGGCCTCAAGGGGTACGGGTCCGTCTTCTTGACCGGCGAAGAACTCAATCGAATCGGCGTGGACCGCGAACCAAACCGTCAGCAGTCACTCGATTGAAGGTCCTCCACATCAGTTCGTTCTCCCTCCCGGACACGGTCGGGGGGACGCAGGTCATGGTCTCGGCTCTCTCGCGGTCCCTCACCGCGCGGGGGCACGATGTCTCGATCTTCCGACACGCTCGCGAAGGGTCGCTCGGACTGTATGAGACCGACTGGGGGCGGTTGGGATGTGCTGACGTCTACTCGGTCGGCAACGATTTTTCCGACTGCTCGAGCTTCGAATGGCTCTACCGCAACTCGCGAATCGATGAGCTGTTTGCGGAGTTCTTGGATGACCACGCTCCGGACGTGGCCCATGTCCATCACTTGACCTGTCTGTCGACCGGCATCCTTCCCTTGTTGAAGGAGCGCGGCGTGCCGACCGTCCTCAGCCTCTGGGACTTCTGGCTCGGATGTCCGCGTGGTCAGATGATTCAAGACGATCTGACGTTGTGCGCGTCCTTCGATCGGCGAGTTTGCGGATCCTGCTGTCGTCGGCTCTGGCCCCACTTGATCGACGGAGATGAATCTGGCTACGAGCTCATGGTCGACTATGACCGGTGGATCAAGGAGCAGCTCCAACAGGTAGACGTGTTGGCGACGCCGTCCGCACACACGCGGTCGATGTATCTCGATTGGGGCGTCGAGCGCGAGGACATCGAGGTTGTTCCTTGTGGTCTCGAAGGTCGTCAGAACACGAGGAGGGTCGATCGACAGCGAGAAGACCTGAGGGTCGGCTACATCGGATCGGTGATCCCGTCCAAGGGTGCACATGTCCTGATTGAGGCGGTTCAGCAGATGCCCGCAGACCGGGTGTCGCTCGACATCCACGGAGCGATCTCGAGCTGGCACAACGACTCGGGATACGAAGAGCGGCTACGACAGCTGGATCAGGGCACCCACAGGATCCGGCTCCACGGCCGTTACGAACCCGCTCAGGTCTCCGACATCCTCGCCGAGCTGGACGTGCTGGTTGTGCCTGGCGTGTGGTACGAGACGTTTTGCCTCACGATTCGAGAAGGGTTCTTGGCCGGCGTGCCGGTCGTGGTGTCTCGAATCGGCGCGATGGCTGAGGCGATCGAAGATGGAGTGACCGGTGTTCTGGTGGAGCCCGGCGATGCTGAGGATCTCGCTCGTGCGCTGGAGGCTCTCCGCTCTCAGCCCGAACTGCGGCAGCGAATCTCGGATGCTGCGAAGGCGGTCCGAACGACCGAGAGCATGGTCGATCAATTCGAGTCGCTCTACCAACGCGCGATGCGCGTGACGCCATGAGCGAGCCGGACTCTCGAGGCGCGGCCATCGACCGCGAGACAGCAGGCCGCTTGGCTGGTCGGAGGGTTCTCGTGACCGGGGCGTTCGGCTTTCTGGGCGGTCACGTGAGCCGCGTGCTCGTGGATTCGGGGTGCACGGTTTGTGGCGTGGACATCGACACCTCGGAGGGGCGAGCCTCGCAGTTGGGACTGACCGGTCTGCGGCAAGAGATTCAGGTCGAGACCGGTGATGTCACCGATGCGGGCTTCCTGGATGAGCTGTTCGCGAGGTCGAACTTCGACCATGTGTTCAACTTCGCCGCTTCGGCGTCGGTCATTCAGCGCGCGATCGTTGATCCAATTCGTTCGATCGAATCGAGTTCGATGGGAGTCTTGCACTTGCTCGAAGGGCTTCGCCGATCGGGGCAGGAGGTCGCCTCGGTCGTTCACGTTTCCTCCGACAAGGTCTACGGCGATTCGAAGGGTCTGCCCTACTCCGAGCTCGGGACCGCCTTGCGTGGTCGTGGGATCTACGAAGTGTCGAAGATCGCCGCAGATCTGTTCGCCCGCGCGCACAGCGACGCGTTCGGGACGCGTGTGGCCGTGGCCCGGCTCTGCAACATCTTTGGCCCCTTCGATCTCGACGCGATGCCCTATCGCCTCGTCCCCAAGTCGATGGCTGCCATGTTCGGGGCTACCGCGACGGCCCCCAACGTCTATCGGCGATCCCGGAACCACCGTCGCGACTACCTCTTCGTCGACGACTGTTGCCGGGCCTTGATCCTGCTCGCTCTGCGCGCAGCCGAGTCTTCGGAGTTCGCAGGGCGGGCGTTCAATCTGCCCGGTGCGGCGAACCTCACGACGGCTCAGATGTGTTCCAAGGCGATTGAGGCGGCAGCGTTGGTTGCGGAACGGAACGGTCGCGAGGATCGTGCGGCGGCGATCCGTCGGAACGGCTACCAGATCGCCGAAGAGCCCGGGCAGGTCGTTGAGATCGCGGTTCAGGAGGCGAGCGGAGAGCTCCTTCGAGACACGACCGGGTTCCATCCGGAGCGGTCCATTGAGCTCGGGCTGGCGGCGACCGCCCAGTTCTACTGGGACTACTACGAGCGCACGATGAGCTGAATCGCGCGTCTTCCGATCCCTGGCCTTCTGGGCTGCGATCCGATCATCGTTTGGCGGAAGGAGCCCGAGGAGTTACGACCGGGTGATGCCTGTTCGCCCGGTTCGGACTTTGGTTCTCCTCACTCTCTTGGCTTCCTGCGCGACACCACCGAACGAGTCTGATCAGTATGAGGACCTCGTGCGCCTCTTCGCGGACTGGCGCGAGTTCGAGCGCGCGCCGATGCGCGACGGCGCCCCCGACTACACGGCCGAACGGATGGCGAGCGCTCACGAGGAGCTCGCGGACTACCGGGCCCGGCTTGAGGCGATCGACTCGTCGGGCTGGCCGACGGACCAGCAGATCGATTGGCAGATCGTGCTCGCCGAGCTCAACGGGTTCGACTTCAACTGCCGTGTGCTCAAGCCTTGGGCGCGCGACCCGGCGTTCTACCTGTCCGTTTGGAACTACCAAAGTGACGTGCCGGCGCACGAAGGTCCGACGCACCACGCACTCGTCGAAGTGTGGCAGTACGACTTCCCGCTCAGCCAGCAGGACGCACAGCGGATGGCCGTAGAGATCGCCACGATTCCGCCGCTCTTGGAGCAGGCCCGGGTGAATCTTCGGGACAGCAATGCCCGAGATCTCTGGGTCGGTGGTATTCGGACGATTCGGGGTCAGGTGAATGACCTCGAAGGGCTTCGCGATCGTGTCGGTGGCGATTCCGGTCCTACGGCGTTGATCGCGTCGATCGACGATGCGCAGACCGCGACCGAGTCGTTCGCCGACTGGCTCGAAGCCGAGGCTCCGAAGAAGGACGGGCCCTCGGGTATTGGTAAGGAGAACTACACCTGGTACCTCCAGAACGTGCACCTCGTGCCGCTGACCTGGGAGGACGAAGTGCGGTTGCTGAAGCGCGAGCTCGCGCGGGCCTGGAGCTCGCTGAAACTGGAGGAACACCGCAACCGGGATCTGTCCCAGCTCGAGCCGGTCACGTCGCCGGAGGGTTACGACGCCCGGGCAGACGCCGCGGCGACGCGGCTGATGACCTTCCTCGACGAGCAGAAAGTCCTGCCGGTCCTGCCGAACATGGAGCCGGCGCTTCGCGAGCACCTCGGTCAGTTCGTTCCGTCTGAGACGCGGAACTTCTTCTGGATCACGGCCCACCTCGATCCGATCCCGCTCTACACGCACTTCTACCACTGGTGGGATCTCGCTCAGATCCGCGACGATCCGCACCAGAGCCCGATCCGGCGCGAAGCGTTGCTCTACAACATCTTCGACTCCCGAGCCGAAGGCATCGCCACCGGGGTCGAGGAGATGTTTCTGCACGCCGGTCTCTACGACGGCGAGTTCCGTCGCAGCCGTGAGATCGTGTGGATCCTGCTCGCGCAGCGTGCGGCCCGTGGCCTCGGATCACTCTGGGCGCATGCGAACGAGCAGACCGCCGAGGAGGCGGGGACAGTGCACCAGGAGTGGACGCCGCGCGGCTGGATGAAGACCGAGCCCGAGCTGCTCCTGTTCGAGCAACATCTCTACCTGCGTCAGCCCGGCTACGGCACGAGCTACATCACCGGCAAGTTTCTCGTCGAGGAACTGCTCGCCGAGTACGGCCGGATGAAGGAGGCTCAGGGGGAGGAGTTCGCCCTCCGCGACTTCTTCGCCGAGCTCAACGCCGAGGGCGTGATTCCGATGTCGCTGATCCGTTGGGCGATGACCGGCAAGGACGATCAGGTGCCGACGCGCTGACGCGGCGGCCCTGTACTACTCGTCGTAGCCTTCGCGCCACGGGCGCTCGACGAGGACCTGCGCCTCGTCATCGTCGAGGCGCATCGCCTCGGCATCCCAATTCAGCTCACGGTCGGGGAAGTTGCCGGCGATCGTGCCGAGCAGGACCGCTTCGGTGAGCGGGCCCGAGTAGGAGAACGGCGTCGAGCTCTCGCCTTCGCCGCGGCAAGCGTCGACCCATTCGGCGTAGTGGTCGATGCTCTCGATCACTTCGAAGGTCCGATCGAGCGGCTCACCGTTCCGGTACAGCTTTGGTTGCGACCAGTGGGGAATGACCATGACTCCCTCGGAACCCACCAGGAACGAGCCGGCTCCGGGGAGTTCGACGCCCTCTGGCAGCTGCGCGCGCTCGACCGCGGGACGGCTACCCGCCCGGCCGTCCGTCCAACGGAAGATGATCTCGTCCGCCGTCTTCTCGGTGCCCGGGAATCGGTAGGTCACGTCGCTGTCCGGGGCGAAGGTCTCGTCGTTGTGCATCGGTCCACGCGAGACGACCTGCGTCGGCGAGCCGATGCCCAGTGCCGTGAACACCGGGTCGAAGATGTGGCAGCCCATGTCGCCGAGCGTGCCGCAGCCGAAGTCTTTCCAGCCGCGCCAGCTGCCGGGGTGGTACACACCGTCCGCGTAGGGGCGTTCGGGTGCGACGCCGAGCCAGAGATCCCAGGAGAGATGCGCGGGCACGGACCCCTCAGGCGGTCGCCCGTCCCGTGGTCCGGCCCAGGAGCGGCTGACCCAGAGGTGCGCTTCTTCGATTTCGCCGATCACGCCTCCCCGGAGGGCTGCGACCGCGGTGCGGTAAGCGGAGTGGGCGTGGATCTGCGTGCCCATCTGCGTGACGAGTCCGCGCTCTGTCGCCATCTCGGCCATCGCGCGGCAACCCTTCAGATCATGGGCAATCGGCTTCTGGCAGTAGACGTGCTTGCCGCGACGCATGGCGGCGAGCGAGATCGGCGCGTGCATGTGGTCGGGCGTCGAGACCGTGACCGCGTCGATGTCGCCTTCCATCGCATCGAACATGCGACGGTAGTCCGCGAAGGCCTTCGGCTCGGAGCGCGGGTTGTCGCCGGTCGTCAGGCTCTTCACGGCAGCGGCCAGGCGTTGGGCATCGACGTCACAGACCGCGACGATCTCGACACCATCGGCCGCGGTGATCGAGCGTAGGTCCGCGGCTCCCATGCCGCCGACGCCGACCGAAGCGATCCGCAGCTTGTCGTTCGGGCCGATGCGGCGCGGACGCAGGCCCCGGGGCCTGGTCGCAGCCGAAGCCCAGAGCGGCAAGGCGAGCACCGAGGCCGAGGAGGTCAGGAAGGTGCGGCGAGAGGGTAGTGAGCGGGGTCGAGTCATGGCGGACCTGGTGGGGGAGGCCCGCTAACTTAACTGCTCGGGGCTGGCCTCAGCTGCGGTAGTCCGCGTTGATGCGGACGTAGTCGGCGGTCAGGTCGCAGGTCCAGTAGCGGCAGAGCCCATCGCCGACTCCGAGGTCACAGAGGATGTCGGGGTAAGAGTGATCGGGCTCAGAATTCAGCCACTTGCTGGCCGCCGCTTCGTTCTCTGGCAATGGGCGGCCGTTCTCGAACAGGCGCGCCGTGCCGATGTTCAGCGAGGCCTTCGCGAGGTCGACCGAGACGCCGGAGCGACCGACTGCCGAGACGATCCGGCCCCAGTTCGGGTCTCGGCCAGCGATTGCTGTCTTCACCAAGGGGCTCGTCGCGATCGTCGCGGCGGCTTGTCGAGCTTCGTCATCGCTGGCGGCTCCCGACACTTCGATGAGGATGGTGCGCGATGCCCCTTCTCCGTCCGAGGCGATGAGCTGACAGAGCTCCTGTGCGGCTCTTGTGAGAGGCCTGGTCAATCGATCGGGCGGGCAGCTCCCGGTGCCAGATCCCCAAAGCACGACCGAGTCGTTGGGTGAGGTGTCACCATCCACGCTCAGGCAGTGGAAGCTCTGATCCGCGACGGATCGGAGGGTGTCGAGGGGCTCGACGAGTCGCGCGTCGGTAAGGAGGAAGGCGAGCATCGTCGCCATGTCCGGATGGATCATTCCGGATCCCTTGGCGATCCCCGTGATCTGAAGGTCTCCATCGAGATACCTTGTGGCCACGATCTTCGGTCGCGTATCCGTCGTCAGGATCGCTCGAGCGAAGTCGTCGGCTCCATTCGTCGCGGCTCGATGCACCAGGCCGGGTATCGCATCGAGTATCCGATCGAGCGGCAGCCGTGCACCGATCACTCCGGTGCTCATCGGCAAGACCTGCTCCGTTGGGCAGCCGATCTCTTCGGCGACCTTCTCCGCGCAGGCGAAGGCGTCGTCGATGCCTTCCGCACCGGTTGCGCAGTTCGCGTTCCCGGCGTTGACGAGGATCGCGCGCACGAGCCCGCCGGAGCGCTTGAGGTGCTCCCGGCAGACCGGGATGTGGGCTCCCTGCAGCGCGTTTTTCGTGAACAGGCAGGCTGCGGGGTAGGCCTCGTCGGCCAGGAGGAGGCCGAGGTCGAGGCGGTCTGAGCCTCGCTCCTTGATCCCGGCCGCGATGCCCGCGGCTTGGAATCCGGTCGGAAGGTAGCGGATCTCGCGCTCGCTCATTCGCCCGGAACGACGCGGACCGTGGCCGACTGGATGACGATCGTCTCCAGCGGCGGAACGCCGTTCGGAGCCTTCGGGTCAGCAAGGGCTTCGATCTTGTCGAGCGTAGCCCAGCCCGAGGTCACGCGGCCGAAGACGGTGTGTTGCTGCAGACGGTCGAGGTCGGGGCGCGGCGAGAACGTGATGAAGAACTGACTGCCGTCGGTGCCCACACCGGCGTTTGCCATGCTGAGAGCGCCGCGACCGGAGTGGTTCACACCGCGTAGCAGCTCGGGGTCGTAGCTGTAGGCTGGGCCGGCGGATCCGCTGTCACGACCTGACCATCCCTAAACATGAAGCCAGCTCACTACACGACAAGCTCCTCTGAAAGGAATCGAACACACCCCGTTCTTTCCCGGGAAAGTATGGAAATTCTTGAACTAGTTTATGTGTAAGCTGG
>JBCBZB010000069.1:0-25859 GCA_039815565.1 Planctomycetota bacterium | reverse complement strand
GCCTCGAGGCGTCGCGTTCGGCCGGTCGCCTGCTCTACGAGAGTGGAGACCTCGATTCGGCCCTCGGGATGTACGAGCAGGCCCTCAAGGTCGATCCACGCGACCAGGAGTCCGTCCGCGCGCGCAAGAACCTGGCAGCCGAGGGCGCGCTCAAGAAGTCGGGCCTCGCCGATGCTGAGAAGTCGCGCGACCTCATGCGGGACGCCGATGCTCAGAAGAAGCAGGAGAAGAAGGCTCGTCTCCAACTCACTGAGGACGAGATCAACAGCGAACTCGACGAGCTGGAAGCGAAGCTGCAGGGCGAGCCGCAGGACCTGGCGACGCTGAAGCGCGTCGCCGAGTTGCACGTCATGCGGAGAGATCCACAGGCGGCGCTCGACGTGCTCGAAGTCGCGATCCAAGTCGCTCCGGATGATCCCGACCTCGCCTCGCGCGCCAGCGACCTCCGGATCCGCGTCCAGGAGAAGCGCGTCCAGGATGCGGTTGCCCGGGGCGACGAGGCGGCGGCGGACCAGTGCCGTCGGGTGCTCGCCGAGATGAGGGTCGGAGAGTTCCGCCGTCGCGTCGAGCGCCAGCCGAACGACCTCGGTCTCCGATTCGACCTCGGCCAGGCGCTGTTCGAGAGTTCGGCCGACGTCGGGGAAAGCCTCGACCAGTCGATCACCGAGCTGCAGAAGGCCGTTCAGGACCCACGCCGGCAGGTGCAGGCTCGCGTCCTCCTCGGTCAGGCCTTCCACCGGAAGGGCCTGCTCGACCTCGCGCAGAAACAGCTTCAGGATGCCCTGTCGAGCGGCTCGCTCGACGGCTCCCGTCAGAACGAGATCCTCTACGAACTCGGCTCGGTCCAATCGGACAACGGCGACGCGGACGCGGCGCTCCAGAGCTTCGGGCGGATCCTCGAAGCGGACTTCGGCTTCCGCGATACCGCTCAACGGGTCGAGGCCCTGCGCGCGCAGGCCGGCGGCTGAGCCACACGATTCTCTGAGGGCCGCCGGTCGGTCCTCGCAACCGAACTTCAACGAACCTAGAACCCCCAACCGAGCCGAACCAGCTCGCACAACTGCCATGGCGCACAGCAATCAGGCCAACAAGCGCATCCGTCAGGGTGAACGCCGCCGCATCCAAAACAAGGGCATCGCTTCGCGCATGCGTTCCGACGTCAAGCGCGTCCTGACGCTCGCCGAATCCGGCGAGAAGGAGCAGGCGGAGCAGTTGCTCCCGAGCGCCATCCGCTCGGTCGACAAGGCGATGAAGCGGCACGTGATCCACCGGAACACCGCCGCTCGCAAGAAGAGCCTGCTGATGCGGGCCGTGAACAGCGTCGGCGCCTGATGGCGACTGGATCTGCCCTGTCGCCGACCGGGTTGGATCCACGACCAGGGTGGGCCGAAGTGGTCCGTCCAATAGGGCGATCCCCCGACGTCCGCCGAGACTTGTCGGACTTCGGTCCGGATCTCGGTCCTGGCGGCGGTTCAGGTTCTGGACTCGAGTCGCCCCGTGCTCTGAGACTGCGCGTGATTTTCCGCAACGGGTTCCGGAGTTTTGGGAGGATCTGCTCGTCCGGCGCGACCGGACCAGGTCTCCCTCACGACTGCGGTCTGAATCACCAAGTCCGATTCCCAGTCGGACTCACCGATCCCCGCGGGCCACGAAGTCGATCGTGTGTCCGCTCTCCTCGACACTCCCCTCTCGTAAGCCTCGCATGATCAGAGTCGCGCAACTCACGAAGCGATTCGGTTCGATCGTCGCGGTCGATGGCATCGAGTTCGAGGTCAAGCCGGGCGAAGTGCTCGGCTTCCTCGGCCCGAACGGTGCCGGCAAGTCGACCACGATGAAGATGCTGTCCTGCTTTCTCGAGCCGGACGGCGGAACCGCCGAAGTCTGTGGTTTCGATATCCGCAAGGATCCCGTCGCCGTCCGCCGAGCGATCGGCTACGTGCCGGAGAACGCTCCGCTCTACGGCGACATGACGGTCCGTTCGTTTCTGAAGTTCGTCGGTGAGATTCGCCGGATGGGCGGACGGAACCTGAAGGACGCGATCGAACGGGTGATCACCTCCTGCGCGCTCGAGGGCGTGCTCGAGCAGACCGTCGAGACCTTGTCGAAGGGCTACAAGCGACGCGTCGGCCTCGCGCAGGCGTTCCTGCATGACCCGAAGACGCTGATCCTCGACGAGCCGACCGACGGCCTCGACCCGAACCAGAAGCACCATGTGCGGGAGCTGATCCGCAGCATGGGGCAGGAGAAGTGCATCATCATCTCGACGCACATTCTCGAAGAGGTCGATGCCGTGTGTTCCCGCGCGCTGATCGTCGCCAAGGGACGGGTGCTCGCAGACGGAACTCCGGAGGAGCTGAAGCAGCGTGGCGATGGCCGCCTCGACCACTTCTTCCGCAAGATCACGACCCCGGAAGACGAGATGCCTCAGTTCGATCAGGAGGTGACCGCATGACTGCGTTGCTGGCCGTCTTCAAGCGCGAGTTCAAAGGCTACTTCGGGACCCCGGTCGCCTATGTCTTCCTCGTCGCGTTCCTGTTCCTCGCCGCACTGGCGGCGTTCGACAACGGCTTCTTCGACTTCCGAGAAGCGAGCCTGCGCACCTTCTTCCTGGACCTGCCGCTGTTGTTCGCGCTCTTCGCTCCGGCGATCGCGATGCGGCTGTGGTCCGAGGAGCGTCGCTCCGGAACGATCGAGTTTCTGCTGACTCTGCCGATCACGCCGACCCAGGCCGTTCTCGGCAAGTTCTTCGCGAGCTGGGCGTTCTTCGGCGTCGCGCTGATCTTCACCGGGTCGATGGTCTGGACCGTCGAGTACCTCGGTGACCCCGACTACGGCCCGATCCTGACCGGCTACCTCGGAGCGTTCCTGATGGCGGGGGCCTACCTCGCTGTCGCGACGTTCTTCTCGGCGGTGACCAAGAACCAGGTGATCGCGTTCGTGCTCGGAGCCGTCACCTGCCTCGCGCTCGTCTACGCCGGCTACCCGCCACTTCTGAAGACGCTCGATGGCGGTGGCTTTGGCTTCCTCGCCGACTTTGCCGAGTCGATCAGCTTCAACACCCACTTCGAGCTGTTGCAGCGTGGTCTCGTCGAGACCGGCAGCTTGTTCGCCCTCATCGCGATCTCGATCGGCTTCCTCGCCTCGACGATCGTGATGCTGCAAGAGACCAAGGCCCGCTGAGGAGGACTGATTCGATGAACTCGATGAACCGTTCGGTGCTCGGCACCGCCCTGATTCTGATCATCACGTTCTGCTCGATCTTCCTCGTCGCGAAGGAAGGGCGGAAGTTCCTGCCGAAGATCGATGCGACCGAGTCGGGGGCCTACACGCTCTCCGAGGGCTCGGAACGCATTGTCGAGAAGCTGCGTCGTCCGCTGACTCTGAAGTTGTTCTTCTCCGAGTTCGCGATCGACAAGACCGGCCAACGCGGGGTGCGCGAACTGAAGAGCTTCTACGCCTCGGTGCGTGACCTGCTCTACGCCTACGTCGATGCGTCGGGCGGCAAGCTCACCCTCGAGGAATACGATCCGCGGGCGTTCAGTCCGGAGGAGGAGGCCGCCGAGCGTCTAGGGATCACCCGGCTGACCGAGATCGATACGGAAGGCGTCTACTTCGGCCTCGGCATCGAGTCGTCCACTGGTGCGAAGCAATCGATCGCCTTCCTCAACCCGGCCGAGCAAGCTCAGCTGGAGTACAAGATCACCGAGGCGATCGAGCTGGCGACTTCGCCGCCGAAGACCAAGGTTGGCATCCTGTCGACGCTGCCGGTGCTCGGCGCTCCGGGCAACCCGCAATTCGGTCAGCCTGGGCAGCCTGCCTGGGGTTCGATCCAGCAGCTGCAGCGCCTCTACGAAGTTGTCGAGGTGCCCGCCGAGGCGGACGAGATCCTCGACGTTTCCGACGACTCGAAGCTCGACTACCTGATCGTCATCCACCCGAAGGATCTGTCCGAGGGGACGCTCTACGCGATCGACCAGTTCGTGATGGGGGGTGGCAAGTTGATGGTGTTCTGCGATCCGCACGCTTCGATCGCGGATCCGAACCCCAACCAGCAACAGCGCTTCGCGCCGCCGGCGCCCTACGACTCGGGAAGTGACCTCAACCGTCTGCTCGAGGCTTGGGGGGCTCGCCTGGCGAAGCCATCGCAGACCACCGAGACCGAGCACAAGTATGTTGCCGGCGACACGCTGGAGAGCCTGGCGAAGCTGTTCTACGGCTCGGACGCGAAGGCCTTCGCAAAGCTGATCAGTGACGCCAACCCTGGCATCGACTGGGCGACCATGCAGAGCGGTCGGACCCTGAAGATCCCGGCGACTCTGACCATGGCCGGCGACATGGCGTCTGCGGGGCCGATCCAGCAGGGACGTGGTCCGTTGCCGACGCTCCTCCGTCTGGCGGCGGATGCCGAGAAGGTCGGGCTCGTCGAGGGCGAGCCGGCCGTCGAAGGTCTGGCGCGAGGCCTCGTGTTCCTGAATGCAGGCGTCCTTCAACGAACCAGTTCGGAGTCAGGAGATCTCGGGTTCGCTCCGCTGGTGACCACCTCCGAAGAGGGCGTGGCATTCCTCGCCGGTCTCGCGAGTATCGAGCGGCTCGAGGACGCGCGCTTGTTCGAGCAGCTCCAGGCGACTCGAGAAGCCGGGGCCTCGGCGGTGAGTGCTCAACCGCTCGCGGTCCGAATCAGCGGGACGTTCCGAACTGCTTTCCCCGGCGGCAAGCCCGACTCCGAGGACGACGATCAAGACGGTGATGGCGTCGACGAGAACGCGCTGACGGACGTCGGCGACGATGAGCCCGTCGGCCCGGTCTTCGATGCTTCGCATGTTCCACAGTGTGCTCAGCCGAACCAGGTCATCGTCTTTGCCGACGTCGACATGCTGACGAACTCGCTCGCGGTTGCCGTGCAGCAGACCCAAATCGGCATGCTGACGCGGCAGATCAGCTCGAACCACGAGCTGATGATCAACTGCCTCGACGTCTTGGCCAACTCGACGGACCTGATGAGCGTCCGTTCGCGCGGCAACTTCACGCGAACCTTCGAGCTCATCGAGGAGCTCGAGCGTGAGGCGGCGGAGAAGACGAGCGAAGAGACGGCTGCTGTCCAAGAGGAGATCGACCAGTTCCTGGCCGAGAAGACTCAGATGCAGCAGCAGATGAACCAGGACACTCAGCGTGCGCTGCAGGCCGAGTTCCGGACCAAGAGCCGTGAGATCAACCAGAAGATCCTGGACGGTCGGCGTCGTCTGAACGAACTGAAGCGAGGTGAGCGCGAGGCGATCGAAGCCGAGGAAAATCAGCTTCGCTTCGTCAACGTCGTGGTGATCCCTGCCGTGTTCCTGCTCCTCGGACTCGGCGTCGCAATCGTCCGTTGGAACCGCCGCCAGTCGGCGAAGGGAGCCGTGTCATGAGTGAGAAGAGCCTTACGATTCTCGGCGCGATCGCCGGAGTTCTCCTCGTCCTGACCGTCATTGTCGGGATGAGCGATCCGACCGTGAAGCTGTCCTTCAAGGCCGGACAACCGCTGGTCGAGTCCCTGGATCTCGACTCGGTGCAGAAGGTCGTGGTCAAGAAGGGCGAGGACACGGTCACACTCGTTCAGGAAGGCGGCACGTTTCGAGTCGACGAGAAGTTCTCGTACTCCGCCGATCAGAAGGTTGTCGGCCGTCTGATGCGTCAGATCGACGAGCTGATCTGCGAGTCTCAGGTCACCGACGACACGGACGACTACGACGAACTCGAGGGTCAGCATGCCGAGCGTTCCTTCGGCGGCACGCCGCCCTCGACTTCGGGAGTCGATATCTCCGGGCCGAACAAGTTCTGCACCGAAGTGGGCTTCTTCGATCGCGAAGGTCGAATGGTCACGCGGGTCTTCGTCACTGACAACGCGACGCTCGAGGAAGGTGCGGCCGTTCGCTACGGCCGCGTCGAGGGCGACCCGATGGTCTACCGCCTGCAGGCGTCGTCGTTCTTCCCGATGACCGAGCCGGTGAACTACCTCGATCGGATGATTCTCGAGCTCGGGCCCGAGCGGATTGCGAACATCCAGGTGCAGCCGTCGGGTCGGGACAGCTACTCGCTCGACGTCGTGACTCCGGAGCCCGACACCTCCGATCCGACCGCTCCGACTCAAGCTCAGACTCCTGACGTCACACTGCTGGCGGTGCCCGACGGCTTGCGTCAGGTCGACAGCGAGGTTCGGAAGATCGCGATGGCGCTTCGTCAGGTGCGCTTGGATGACCTCCTGCCGGCTTCTGAGCTCGAGGCGATGGTCGGAGACGTGAAGTTCGGTTCGCGTTTCCGCGTTCTGCTCAACGAAGGTGGCAGTCGGCTGATCGAGTTCGGTCAGTCCGACGACGGCAAGTGGTGGGGCAAGTTCTCAGCTTCGGCGGCCGATGTCTGGCCGGTCCGGGACCCCGAGACCCTGCCGCGGACCGATGCCGAGGTCGCTGCGCTGCGGCAGACACGGTTGGCCGCGCGGGCCGCATTCGACGCTGCGAACGCGTTCAACAGCGAGCACGGAGGCTGGATCTACCAGCTCCCGAACTTCGCGATCGACAACCTGATTCTGCCGATCGAAGACCTGTGCGAAGACGCGTCACTGCCGGCCGAGATCGAGGCCAGTCGGATCGTGATCGCTTGGAGTGGCGCACGTGCCGCGGGACCGGAGGTCACGCGGACCAAGGAGGAGGCGCTGCCGTTCTGCGAAGAACTGCTGGAGCAGCTGAAGGCCGACCCTTCAAAGTTCGCCGAGCTCGCGACCGAGCATTCGGACGACAAGCGCAGCAACTCGAAGGGCGGTTCGATCGGGGCTCCGTTCGGCTTCCGCAAGTTCAGCGAGGAATTCGCTGACGTCGCGTTCCGGCTCGAAGTCGGCGCGATGCACCCCGAGGTCGTCGAGACGCCGATCGGCTACCAGATCATCCGGCGCGACTCGTGATCGGCGGGGTCCGAGGGACCCTGTTCCGTGACTCGACTCAGGGCGCGACGATCTCGTGTTGTTCGGGGTCGTAGCGCCAGTCGAGGACCAGGCCACCCGCGATCCCCAGCGCGGCCTTGCGGCCGTAGAGGATCTCTACGAGCAGCATGGCGGGGTCGTAGCTCCGCGCTCCGCCGACGTTCGTGATCGTGTTGCGGTCGACGACGACGATCGGTCCACGACGCAGATCGTGGTCGGGGAACCGCTCGGCGAACTTGTCCAGGTCGCCGGGGAACGTCGTGCAGGCGTGCCCCTCGAGCAGGCCGGCCTGGGCGAGGACGAAGGCTCCGTCGCACAGCGACATGACGTAGCGAGCTTCCTGCCCCCGGAGCCGCACCCAGTCGATCAGCTCCTGATCTTCGAGATCGGTGTCGAGGTTGTGTTCGGCGCTCGGGACGACGAGGACATCGATCTTCGGTGCGTCGGCCAGACTGAAGTCCGGACGGAGGTGGAGGCCTTCGAAGGTCCGGACCTCGTCGTGCGTCCGGCCGATGGTGAAGACCTGCATCCCCGGGTCGGCGTGGAAGATCGTGTGCTGGAGCACGTCGTGAGGCCCGATCAGCTCTGAGCCGTAGACGCCATCGAGCACCAGGAACCCCACCTGGATCTTCTTGGTCGCGTCCAGCCGAACTTCGATCTGGGGCAGGGGGGCCGCATCCGCGACCCCGCCCGCGCCAGCCGACTGGCAACCACTGAGGAGGATCGGGACGGCGGCGAACGGCAGTAGGGCGGCCTGACGGAGCGAACGGATCATGGTGGGAGGATAGGCGGATCGCGCTCGAGACCTCGGGTCTTCCGTCGACGGGGGGAAGCAGGCTTGCTTCCCAGTCCTGAGGGGCTATCCCGGGGCCCGTTGAGCGACTCCGAGAAAGAACCCATGCGCATCACGCGCGTCTACACCCGTGCCGGTGACGGCGGTGAGACTCGTCTGGTCGGGAACCAGAAGGTGTCGAAGGACGATGCGCGCATCGAGGCCTTCGGCACGATCGACGAGCTCAACGCGGTCCTGGGCCTCGTTCGGGCGACGATCGGTCCCGAGAAGGTGCGCGTCCAGGCGCTGACGGCGATCGATGCGATTCTCGATCGAGTCCAGAACGACCTGTTCGACGTCGGCGCGGACCTAGCGACACGGCCCGCGGATCGGTGGCCCGGGATGGACCGTGTCGACGAGAAGGACGTGACCTGGCTCGAGGGGCGCTGTGACGAGCTGAACGAACAGCTCGGACCGCTCACTGAGTTCATCCTTCCGGGCGGAGGTCCAGTCGGAGCGTTCCTGCACCAGGCGCGGACGGTTTGCCGTCGCGCCGAGCGTCGGATCGTCTCGCTGGCGCAGCTCGAGTCCGAAGGCGCAGTCGCGGACTCGCTTCGCTACGTGAACCGGCTCAGCGATCTCCTGTTTGTCCTGAGTCGCACCGCTGCGCGGGCGACGGGTCATCAGGAAACCCTCTGGGTGCGTCGCGAGCGAGGCTCGGACAGCAGCCCCGCGCGCTCGGCGGACGACTGAAGCACGGGCATCGACCGCTCCGAGGGAGTCGGCCGATGCGCGGTCCGGCGGTCAGTCCTCGCGAATGTTCGCGAGGCCGGCAACCGCGGCGATCGGGTCGCGCTTCGATACGACAACGCCGCCAGGCTCTTCGACCGTGACTGCGAAGGCGACCGCGTCTCGCACGTCGATCCGGGACTTGAAGCGCACGAAGACCTCGCCGTCGTCGTCGACGTCGAAGACTCCACCGTCCACCGGGTGGCGGTGCGTGCGCTCTCCGTCGAAGATCCACAGCTGGTACTGCGAGGTCGCCGGATCGTTCGGGGTGAGGCCCTTCAGCTTCATCACTCCGGTCTGTTCTTCTGGGTCGAACACGACGCGGCCTTCGACCGGCGTCAGCGTTTCCCAGTCCATTGCGATCGAGGTGTTCTTGGCTTCGATCACTCCGTAGGCCACCTCGGCGGATACCGTCGGTTCCGGAGCCGGATCGGCACGGAAGCCTTCGATGGCCAGCAGGATGATTGCTGCGGCCGCGAGGGCAGTGATCCAGGGAATCCACCCGGGCTGCTCTCGGCTGTCGACAGCCGTGCTTGGCGAAGCACTGCCGTTCCGAGCGACTCCGTTGGAGCCGGGGCCCGGTAGCGGCTTGCTGCTTGCCGTCGCGATCGGATCGTCGGTCTTGCCGGCCAGGAACGCGAACGCCTGGTTCTCGACCAATTCGCGCACGCCTTGCGGCATCGTGTCGAACGACGAGGTCATCGCCAGCGAGGCGGCGGCACTCGAGAGTTCGATCGCCTCACGCTCGGCGCGAATCGCCTTCGGGTTCGGGGACTCGTCGACCAGCTGCTCGAACTCCTGGGATTCCTCGTGATCGAGGCCCCACAGGGCGTGGTCGAGCATCAGCTCTTCCAGGCGCTCGCCGTGGTTTGACGGACCAGTGCGATTCGTCATGACGTTGCCTCCCCGGTGCGGAGGCCGTTCGTCTGCGCCTCGAGATCGATCCCGAGCGTTCGACGAACCTTCATCAGACCACGGCGGGCCAGGCTCTTGACGGTGCCGAGCGGCATTCCGACCTGGTCGCTGATCTGGCTGTGCGATCGGCCGTGCACGAGTGAGAGCTCGAGCACCTTCTGTTGCTCCGGGCGCAGGGTCTTCAGGACCGCCGCGACCTTCTGGGCCTCGTCGGAGATCTCGACCCGATCCGGCTCGTCGGCCGCTGGGAGGATCTCCGGTTCGGACAAGTCGCCAGCGCGCGGGATACGCCGCGCGCGCCGGGCCCGGTCGATCAGCCTCCGTCGCGCGATCATGGCGACGAAGGTCTGTTCGGCGGCGACGTCCGGGTCGTAGCGACCCGCACTCCGCCAGATCTCTAGAAAGATCTCCTGTACGGCGTCCTCGGCGTCCTGCGGGCTCGGTGAGTGTCGCCGGGCCAGACTCCAGACGAGGCCGCTGTAGGCATCCAGGAATCGTTCCATCGCGGACGCCTGCCCCTCAGCGATCTGGTGCAGGATTGGTTGAGGATTCATCGAAGTTGGTCCATCGGTTGAACCAATAGAACAGGTCTGCATCGGAAGCGCAATCAGTAGGGCCGCCGTGACGGTGATCTTTCCCACGGCACTCGATCAGTTCGGCAGGATGACGGTGTCGATGACGTGCACGATGCCGTTCGACGCTTTGAGGTCCGTGCCGATGATGTTGGCGTTCTGGACCGTCAGACGACCGTTGTCGATTCCGAACTCGACGGATTGGCCTTGGAGCGTCTCGGCGTTGCCGGCGACGACTGCCGAGCGTGCGTCGACCGCGCCCGCGACCACGTGGAACAGCAGGATCTGCTTCAGCTGCTCCTTGTTCTCCGGCTTCAGCAGGCTCTCGACAGTGCCTTCCGGCAGGGCGGCGAACGCCTCATCCGTCGGGGCGAAGACCGTCAGCGGACCCTCACCGGTCAGCGCATCGACCAGGCCGGCGGCCTGAGCCGCAGCGAGCAGGGTTTGGAACGTGCCGGCGCCCTGAGCGAGCTCGACGATGTTCGGCGTCTTCGGCGGGAGCATGACGGTGTCGATCACGTGGATCACACCGTTGCTGCAGGTGATGTCCGTCGCGACGACGTTGCATCCGGCGATCTGCACGCCGTTCTCCGTCGAGATCTCGATCGTGTCACCCGAGACCGCGTCGAGCGTCGACATGCTGACGACCTTCTTGGCCGGGAAGCGACCGGCGACGACGTGGTAGGTCAGGATGCGCGTGAGTTGGTCCTTGTTCTCCGGCTTCAGCAGCTCGGCAACCGTCGCCTTCGGGAGCTTCGCGAACGCCTCGTCGGTCGGCGCGAAGACCGTGAACGGTCCGTCGCCTTGCAGCGTTTCGACCAGACCGGCGGCCTTGACCGCGGCGACCAAGGTCCCGAAGTTGCCGGCGTTCACCGCGGTCGTGACGATGTCGTCGCTCGCGGTCTTGGTGTGGTCCTGGGCGAAGGTCGGGGCGCAGAAGAGGCCCGCGACGAGGGTGGAAGTCAGCAGCAGTTTGTTGGCACGCATGGTTCTCGCTCTCTCTTGTTCGTTGGATTGCACGTTCGCTGGACGGTTCCGCCCGTCGGGCTTAGTGCTCGTGCCGGCGCTTTTCGGCTCCGTCGAGGGAGCGGATGCCTTTGCAACGCAATTCGTCGAAAGCTTGACCGATCGCAGGAAACAACGGGGACGGACGCATCCGGGCGGTCGCGGGCCGCGAATTGCTTCAATTCCGGTTTCGCTTGAACCCGGGCGTTGGAGATACCGTTGGTGGCCGAACCGATGCGGAAATCCCTCTTCGCGCGCCGGCCGTCCCCTTGCGGCTGGCTTCGTAGGCGTCCGGATCACGAGCTGAGCTCAACGGTCCAAGCGTCCGTTTCTCCGACTCTCGTCGCCGCTCTCGCGATCCTCGGCGGTGCAGGCCTCACCTCGGAGGCGTTCGCTCAAGATCCTGGCGGTTCCGCACCGCCGGATCCCATTCAAGCTGGCCCGGAGGCCGAGCAGAACCCGGGTCGGACGGAGTCGAACGATGATCCACAGGATCCGAACGCTCGCGACCCGCAGGAGGAAGAAAAGCCGTCGATGATGGACGACGACATCATCGTCACTGCGGAGAAGGACCTCCGCACGGTCTTCGACTCCGCCTACACGGTCTCTTCGATCGGCTCCCAGCAACTGTTCGACCGGGCCTTCCGGACGACGCCGCAGGCCCTGCGCGACGTGCCGGGTGTGATGGTGCAAGAGACCGCCGTCGGACACGGATCGCCATACATCCGTGGCTTCACGAGTTTCCGCAACCTGTTCCTGATCGATGGCGTGCGACTCAACATGTCGGCGTTCCGTTCGGGGCCGAACCAGTATTGGAACACCGTCGATCCGTTCTCGATCGATCGCATCGAGGTCGTGAAGGGGCCGTCTTCGGTTCTCTACGGTTCGGATGCGATCGGTGGCACGGTGCAGGCCTTCACCCGTGGACCGACCGAGCCGATCGCTGACGGGTTCCGTTCCGGCGGTCGACTGCTGACGCGCTTCGCTTCCTATGACGATTCGGTAATCGGCCGCGCGGAACTCGATCTCGGATACGGCTGGGACGATGGCCAGCGCACGGGTTTGCTGCTCGGCATCACCGGCAAGCAGTTCGATGATTTGACGGGTGGCGCCGATACCGGTGAGCAGCCGGGGACCGGCTACGACGAGATCGACCTCGACGCGAAGCTCGTGCACTGGTTCGACGACAACTGGCAGGCGCGTTTCGCCTATCAGCGCGTCGAGCAGGAGGACGTACCGCGAACCCACCGCACCGTCGATGCCGTGCCATTTCGCGGGACCTCGATCGGCAGCGACCTGCGCCGGGAGTTCCAGCAAAACCGTCGCCTGCTCTACGCGCAGCTGCACGGCGTGGACCTCGGGGGCGTGTTCGACGAGGTCCACGCGAACATTTCGCTGCACACGCAGCGCGAGACCCGAGAGCGAGAGCGAACCCCTTCGACGGTCGGCGGACCCAACCGCCTCGAGTTCCAGGGCTTCGAAGTCGACCAGTTCGGCGCCTATCTCGAGTTCGTTTCCGAGACTGAGATCGGTCGCATCACCTTCGGCGGTGAGTGGTACCACGATCGCGTCGACTCGTTCTTCAACGATGCGACGCCCGGCGCGGTGCTCGATCCGGCGGACTTGATCCAGGGCCCGGTCGCCGACGACGCCGAGTACGACCTGCTCGCGGTCTACGTGCAGGATGAGATCCAGTTCTCGGATCGCCTCTCGGCGAACGTCGGTGTGCGGTTCAACTACGCCGAGGTCGACGCCAACCAGGTGCGCAACCCGGTCGACGACTCGCAGTTCTCCATCCAAGACAGCTACAGCTCGGTCGTCTGGTCTGCGCGTGGCCGGTACGAGGTCGTGAAAGACGAGGTCGCGATCTTCGGTGGTGTCTCGACTGGCTTCCGTGCGCCGAACCTCTCGGACCTGACCCGCTTCGACACCGCGCGCTCGAACGAGTTCGAAGTGCCATCGCCGGGTCTCAGCCCTGAGCTCTACACGCAGTACGAGATTGGTGTGAAGGTCGACACCGAGCGCGCCGCGTTCCAGGCCTCGACGTTCTACACCCAGATCCTCGACCAGATCACGCGGACGCCAGTGCCGAGTGCGGTTGCGCCGAATCCGGGCGATGTCGTCGTTGCCTCTGGCAACCTGGGGGACGGTTTCGTCGCCGGGGTCGAACTCGAAGGACAGTATCGCGTCACCGACTCGGTCACGGCCTTCGCGAACTTCACCTTCCTCGAAGGCATGCGCACGACGTTGAACAACGCCGGAACGGCGGAAACTCGCGAGTTCTTGACGCGCCTGATGCCGCTGACCTACCAGGCTGGCCTTCGCTACGACGATGTCGAGAGCGGTCGCTGGTGGGTCGAGACTCGGATCATCCGGGCCGAAACCGCCGATCGCCTATCACTGAGCGACGTGCGCGACACGTCTCGAGTCGTCGCCGGCGGAACGCCGAGCTACACGATCTGGGAAGTCGCAGGCGGCGTTCAGGTCACCGACCGCACGAACCTCGCCCTGCGGTTCGAGAACATCACGGACGTGGACTACCGGATCCATGGCTCCGGTCAGAACCGTCCGGGCCGTGGCCTGGTGCTGACGCTCGAGACCGAGCTCTGAGGGGCCCGCGTTCCTTGGCGCCGAATCGAGAGTGGTCACTCTTCGTCGGCGCCCTGTGATCTGGCCGTCGTGATCGCAGCCAAACGGTCGGAGTGAGTCGGGCTGACTTCCCCGCGATCAGGTGGCGTCCCGAGGCCAGGCCTGCGGGGCCCTCGCCAACGATCTGTGCACGTTCTCTATCCCGTCGCCAAGATCTACGCGCAGGTTCAGGGCCTCGGCCCGAACAACGAGGTCGCTGTGTCGAACATCATCAGCATCACCGGCAACTGAGCGTTGCTCGGAGGCGCGGGCTGCAGCGGACGAGCGCGCGCTCTGCGCCAGGGGTTCGAGGCGCTCAGTCCTCGACCGCGTCCTGCAGGATCGCGATCGCCTGACGGATCGCGTCCTTGAGGCCTTCAGCCTCCTCGCGGGCAGCCGTCTGGATCTGCTCGACGGCGACAGCCAGAGCCTCGGATGGGCTTCCGGTCGCAGCCCGTGGCTTGGTCGCTGTGGCGCGTCGCGCTCGGGGCTTGGCGGCCGGCTCTGTGGCTTCAGTCGTTTCCACCGCGGCTTTCTTGCTGCGGCGTTTCACCGGATCGGCATAGCCGAGCAACACTTTCGCCGAGTGGATGCTCCGGCCACTGAGCTTGATGCTGCGAACTTCGGCCTCTCCTCGGAACTCGGCGAGCCGAGCCTCCTTGTCCGACAGCAGCTTGTGGACGCAGAACAGGATGCCGTCCGAAGTGCCGGGGAACTGCGCCTGCAGTTTGCCCACCGCTTCGTCCCAGGGTAGGCCGGCGATGTCGCCGACGTTCGTCGGCTCCGCCGCGGCTTCGTCCGGACTCGGCTCGGTGCCGTCTCGGTTGGAGTCCGACGCGTCGACCGAGTCGTTCACGGTTTCACCCACCGAATCGTTCGGTTCCTGAGGTTCGGCTTCGGCGCCGAAGAAGAAGTCACTGTGGTTCAACTCGTGGGTCTCTCTCGGAGGGGCGTGCGTCGGGACGCGGCGGAAGCGCTCAGCGCTTGGGCTTCTGGAAGATATGGACGGCCATGCTGTGCACGGCTTCCGCGGCTTCCATCACCGCCTCGGGCAGCGTCGGGTGCGCGTGGATCGTTCCTGCGATGTCACCGGTCGTCGCGCCGAGTTCGATCGCGAGGGCGGCCTCGGCGATCAGCTCGGTGACCTCCGGGCCGATCATGTGGACGCCGAGGACCTTGTCGGTCTTCTTGTCGGAAATGACCTTCGCCCAGCCTTCGGGTTCGTTGATCGAGAGCGCCCGGCCCGACGCGGCGAACGGGAACTTGCCCTCGACCGGTTCGAAGCCCTTCGCCTTTGCCTCTTCGGCCGTCAGACCGACCGAGGCGATCTCCGGGTCGGTGAAGATCACCGCCGGGATGCAGGCCGGGTCGTAGGCCGCGCCGGTCTCGCCGGCGATCGCCGAAGCGGCGACGAGGCCCTCGTGCGAGCCCTTGTGGGCGAGCATTGGCTGACCGGCGCAGTCACCGATCGCGTAGATTCCAGGGACGTTCGTCTGGCGCCGTTCGTCGACGGCAATGAAGCCCTTGTCGTCCAGCTTCACACCGGCCGCTTCGAGCCCGAGCGACGGATCCTTGCCGTTCGGACGGCGGCCGACCGTCGAAAGGACGACGTCGGCATCGAAGGTTTCGGTCTTGCCGCCGATCTCGACCGACACCTTGAGCGATCCGCCCGAGGTCTTCTCGTAGCTCTTTGCCTTGGCTCCCAGGTGGACCGGGATCTTCTTCTTCTTGAGGGATCGACCCATCTCCTTGCTGAGCTCGTTCTCCATGCCCGGGAGGACACGGTCCATGAACTCGACGACGCGCACTTCGGTGCCGAGGTTGTGGTAGACGAGGCCAAGCTCCAGTCCGATGTATCCGCCACCGATCACGAGCATCTTGTTCGGGACGGCCTTCGGCTCGAGAGCCTCGGTCGAGGACCAAACGTTCTCGCCATCGAAGTCGAAGCCCGGGATCTCGATCGGCGTCGAGCCGACTGCGATCACGACGTTCTTCGTCGCGAGCGTCTGCTTCTTGCCGTCTTTGTCCGTGACCTCGACCTTGTTCGCCGAGAGCACCTTGCCGGCGCCCTCGATGCGATCGACCTTGTGGTTCTTGAGGAGGCCGGACACGCCGCCGGTGAGCTTGCCGACGATGCCCTCCTTCCAGGTCACCATCTTCTTGACGTCCAGTTTCGGGTCGCCGGCGGTGATACCCATCACGTCGGCTTCCTTGATCTTCTTGAAGGTCTTGCCGGCGTTGATCAGTGCCTTGCTCGGGATGCAGCCAACGTTCAGGCAGACACCGCCGAAGTACTGCTTCTCGACGCAAGCGACCTTCAGGCCGAGCTGGGCAGCGCGGATCGCGCAGACGTAGCCGGCGGGGCCGGCTCCGAGAACGACGACGTCGTAGGTGGTCATGATTCCGGGGTGAGGTCTGTGGTGGGAGCGGCGAGGGGATGCCGCCGACGGAGTGGAGTCTCGGGGAGTGGAGTCCGGAGCGGTTCGCGCGAACGCGCAAGTCGATCCGGGTAGGGGGTCAGAGCGGGAACTCGCCCTCGGCCTGGCCGCCTTCGAGGCCCAGGACTTCGCGGAGCTGCTCTTCGAGTTGCGCGGTCGGCCGGTTGTAGACGTCGGTGATCAACGTCTCCGGGGCCGGCGGGCCGGCGTCTTCGCCGGACTTGATCGCCTCGTTCACCTCAGCCGCGATGCGCTCCTTGAGTGCTTCCTCCTCAGCTTCGGACCAGGCGTCCTTGGCTTCGAGATGAATGCGGAGTCGGTCGACCGGGTCCTTCTGTACCCAGGCTTCGACTTCCGACTCGTCGCGATAGCGCGACGGATCGTCCGATGAAGAGTGTCCGAGGCGGCGGTAGGTGACGAGTTCGAGGAAGGTGGCGCCGTTGCCCGCGCGAGCGTGCTCGACTGCTTCCTTGGTCGCGTGGTGCACCGCGAGGACGTCGTTGCCGTCTACGCGACGCCAGGGGAGTCCGTAGGCCTCGGCCTTGACGCCGATCGAGGTCGAAGCCGACTGCTCGCTCAACGGCACGGAGATCGCCCAGTGGTTGTTCTGGCAGAGCAGGACGACCGGCGCCTTCGTCACGCCGGCAAAGTTCATCCCGGCGTGGAAGTCATTCGAACTGGTCGCGCCATCACCGAGGTAGCCGGCGACGACGACATCGTCCTTCCGCAGCTTCGCGGCCATCGCCGCGCCGACGGCGTGGGTGATCTGCGTGCCGATCACCGACGACATCGCGTGGTAGTTACCTTCCTTGAAGGTGTAGTGGCAAGGCATCTGGCGACCCTTGCAGCGGTCCTTTGCGTTCCCGACGAGCTGCGCGATCGCAATGTCCATCGGCAGGCCGCGCATCATCGCCGCGGCTCCTTCGCGGAGAGCCGGGAAGATCCAATCACGGTCTTCGAAGGCCGAAACCGATCCGACGGTCGCGGCTTCCTGGCCGAGGATCGGGCCGTAGAAACCGATCCGGCCCTGGCGTTGGAGCACGAGCATGCGGCGGTCAAACTCCCGCACGAGCACCATCGTCTCGTAGAACGAGCGGCACTGTTCGATCGGGTAGTCGTGGTCCGCGGTCCCCGGATTATCCCCGAGGATCGTGAACGGCTCGTCGTCGGCTTGCATCGTCAGCATCGTCGGCTTGGGCCGGCGTCACTCGCCGGCCCTTGGGCTCGTCCTCAGATCGAGCCGAGCAGCAGGTTCTGCGGGTCCTCGAGGCATTCCTTGATGACGTTCATCCAGCGAGCGCCGGTTGCGCCATCCACGATGCGGTGGTCGATCGAGACGGACAGATACATCTTCGAGCCGACGACGACCTCGCCATCCTCGTTGATGACCGGAGCCTTCTTGATCGCGTGGACACCGAGGATCGCGACTTCCGGGAAGTTGATGACCGGGGTCGCGAACAGACCGCCGATGTTGCCGGCGTTGGTCAGCGTGAAAGTGCCGCCGGTGAGGCGATCGACGCCGAGCTTGCCTTCGCGAGTCATCGCGGCGACCTCCTGGATCTCAGCAGCGAGCTGCGCGATCGACTTCTGGTCGACGTTCGGGATGACCGGGACGATCAGGCCTTGGTCGGTGTCCGTCGCGATACCGAAGTTGTGGTAGTGCTTGACCACCAGTTCCTGCGTCGACTCGTCGAGCGACGCGTTCATTTCTGGGAACTGACGGTGCGCCTCGACGACCGCCTTCATGATGAACGGCAGGTAGGTGACGTTGACACCCTTGTCGGCGTAGCGAGCCTTCGCCTGCTTCCGCAACTCGACGAGCTTCGTCACGTCGAGGTCGTCGACGTAGGTGAAGTGCGCCGCGGTCTGCTTCGACCGGGTCATCGCCTCGGCGATCTTGCGGCGCAGGCCACGGAACGGCGTGCGCGTCTCGGTCGCACCGGCGGGTGCGGCCGCGATCGAGACCGGAGCGAAGGCCTTCTGGGCCGGCGCAGCAGCCGGAGCCGCGGCAGCCGCCGGTGCACTGCCCGCGAAGGCAGCGAGGTCTTCGTTCGTCACGCGACCGCTCGGGCCGGTGCCCTGCACCTGGTGCAGGTCGATGCCCATCTCGCGCGCACGCTGGCGGGTCGCAGGGGCGGCCAGGACCTTGCCGGGCTCGGCCTGCTCGAAGGAGCCGGCGCCTTGGGCGGCGGACGGAACCGCAGCGGTTGCGGCCGGCGCAGCGGCTGCGGCAGCCGGAGCGGGTTCGGCCTTCGGAGCCTCTGCGGCCGCGGCCGGCGCTGCTGCACCGCCTCCACCCGAGGTGTCGAAGATCGCGATCACCGATTCGACCGGGACGATGTCTCCTTCACCGGCCTTCAGCTCGGTGACGACGCCGTCGTAGGGAACCGTGATCATCACGGTCGCCTTGTCGGTCATGACTTCGACGAACTCGTCTTCTTCTTTGACTTGCTGACCGGGCTGCACTTTCCAGGAGACGATCTCTCCTTCGGCGATGCCTTCACCGATGTCGGGCAGGCGGAATTCCTTCGTGGCCATCTTGCGTGGTCTCCGTCGTCAGAGGGGGGTGTGGGTGTTTCGCGGTGAGGCGAGAGGTGGAGAGGTCAGAGCGAGATTGGATTCGCTCTCACCAGTTGTAGGTCTTCTCGATGCCCTGCAGCACGCGGCGCGCGTCGGGCATGTAGAGATGCTCGAGGGAGTAGGGGAACGGAGTGTCGAAGCCGCCGACGCGAATAACCGGTCCCTCGAGGGAGCCGATCGCCTTCTCCGCGACGATCGCTGCGATCTCCGAGCCGAAGCTGCAGGACTTCGGAGCCTCGTAGACGACGACGCAACGACCGGTCTTGCGGACCGACTCGAGGATCAGTTCCTCGTCGAGCGGAACCAACGAGCGTGGGTCGATGATCTCGATGCTGCGGCCCTGCTTCTCAGCTTCGACCGCGGCCTTCTCCACAGTCGGGACCATCGCGCCGTAGCAGACGACGGTGATGTCGGTGCCCTCACGGACGACGCGTCCCTTGCCGAGCGGAACGACGTGCTCGCCCTCGGGGACCTCACCCTTGATCGAACGGTAGGACCGCTTCGGCTCGAGGAACATCACCGGGTCCTCATCGCGGATCGACGACATCAGAAGGCCCTTCGCGTCCGCCGGGGTCGAGGGGATCACGACCTTCAGGCCGGGCGTGTGGCAGAAGTAGGCCTCGCTCGACTGCGAGTGGTAGTGGCCACCGCGGATACCGCCGCCGTAGGGCGAGCGGATCACCATTGGGCAGGTGTATTCACCACCGGAGCGGTAACGCATCTTCGCGGCTTCCGACACGATCTGGTCGAAGGCCGGGTAGATGAAGTCGAGGAATTGGATCTCGGCGATCGGGCGTGCGCCGTAGACCGCCATGCCGACTGCCGTGCCGATGATGCCGCACTCGCTGAGTGGAGTGTCGAAGCAGCGGTCGACGCCGAATTCGTCCTGGATGTTCGCGGTCGTGCCGAACACGCCGCCCTTCTTGCCGACGTCTTCGCCGAACACGACGACGCGGTCATCGTTGCGCATCTCGGTGCGCATCGCGTCGTTCAGGGCCTCCAGAAGGGTCATCGTGGCCATGGTGGATTCGTTCTGAGGTGGGGGTCTTTGGCTTTCGGGACGGGCGTCCCGCTCGGCCGAGGTGAGTCAGGTCCGGGGCCACGCTCCACAGGAGCAGCGGCTTCGGGGAGGGGTCAGAGGGGGAACTCGCCGATGTCCGAGGACTCCGGGCCGTCGAGGCGGCGCAGCTCGTCGAACTGATCGCGGAGCTGCTGCGTCGGGTTCATGTAGACGTCCTGGAACATCGACTCCATGGCCGGCTTCGGCTTCGCCTCGGCCTTCTTGATGGCGACGTTGATCTCAGCCTTCACCGACTCGTCGAGGGACTCGCGATCACCCTTCTTCCAGATCCCGCGCTGCAGCATGTAGCGCTCGAGGCGGGCGATCGGGTCTTTCTTCTTCCAGGCCTCGAACTCGTCCTTGTCGCGGTAGCGATCGGCGTCGTCCGAGCTCGAGTGTGAGCTGATGCGGTAGGTCACCGTCTCGATCAGCGTCGGACCGCCCCCGGAGCGTGCGCGGTCGACCGCTTCCTTCGTCGCGCGGTAGACCGCGAGGACGTCGTTGCCGTCGACGCGGACGCCAGGCATGCCGTAGGCAGTGGCCTTCTGAGCGATCGTCTCACTGGCGGTCTGGCCGCTCAGCGGCACCGAGATCGCCCACTGGTTGTTCTCACAGACGAACACGACCGGCGACTTGTAGACGCCGGCGAAGTTCAGTCCCGAGTGGAAGTCGTTCGAGCTGGTGCCACCGTCGCCCATGTAGGTCATGAACACGGTGTCGTCGCCACGAGCCTTGGCCGCCATCGCAGCACCGGTGGCCTGCGTGATCTGCGTGCCGATCGGCGAACTGATCGATACGAAGTTCGCCTGGCGGAACGAGTAGTGGACCGGCATCTGACGGCCCTTCGAGGTGTCCGACGCGTTGCCGTACCACTCGTCTACGATCGTCTCGTAGGGAACGCCGCGAAGGATCGGGATGCCGGGCTGGCGGTAGGCCGGGAAGAACCAGTCACTGTCCTTCATCGCGAAGGCCGAGCCGACGTGGCTCGCTTCTTGGCCGAGCGCCTGCAGGTAGAATCCGATCCGACCCTGCCGCTGCAGGGCGAGGCCGCGCTCGTCGAGCGTGCGCGCCGCGACCATCGTGCGGTAGATCGTCAGCAGATCGTCGTCCGAGAGATGCGGATCTCGTCCCTTCTGCACGTTTCCGTCCTCTTCGATGATCTTCAGAAGTTCCGCGGTCATGAATCGTGTTGGCGGGTCTCGCCAGTGGTCAGGTTGCCGGTGGTCAGGTTGCCGGTGGTCAGAGCGCCAGTGGTGGCATCGTCCGAGGTCTCGTCGGCCTTGCGGCGACGAAGCATGCCCTCGATGTAGAACTCGGCGGCCTTGTAGCTCGATCGGACGAGCGGTCCGGAGGCCACGTAGAGGAATCCCTTCTTCAGGGCCCGTTGTTCGATCGCCAGGAAGCGCGCCGGGGTCACGTGTTCACGGACCGGCAGGTGCTTCAGGGTCGGGCGCAGGTATTGGCCGAAGGTCACCACGTCGACGCCGTACTCGCGCAGGTCGTCCATCGCCTGGTCGATTTCCCGGTCGGTCTCGCCGAGTCCGAGCATGATCGACGACTTGGTGACGACGTCGGGGCGCAGTTCCTTCGCGCGGCGCAGGACCTCGAGGCTCTTCACGTAGCTGCAACGTTGGTCGCGGACTCGCGGGGTCAGTCGGAGGACGGTCTCGATGTTGTGGGCGAAGACATCGACTCGGAGGTCGCCGTTCTCAGCTGAGGCGACTCCGTCGACAACCTGCTGGATCCGACCGCTCTCGCCCTGGAAGTCTCCGGTCAGCGCTTCGACCAAGACCTCCGGGTCGCGGCGCTTGATCGCGGCGACGGTCTCGGCGACGTGGTGGGAGCCGCCGTCCTCCAGGTCGTCACGGTCGACCATGGTCAGCACGACGTAGCGCAGTCCCATCGCGACCACGGACTCGGCGACCTTCTCGGGCTCTTCGGCGTCCACCGGGGTGCCTTGGCTGTGCGTCTTGATCGCGCAGAATCGGCAGCCGCGAGTGCAGGTGTCGCCGAGCACCATGAACGTGGCCGTGCCCCCGTCCCAGCACTCCCCCATGTTCGGGCAGCGCGCCTCCTCGCAGACCGTGTGCAGGCCGCGCTCTCGAAGGATCGAGGTGAGTCGGCCGACCGTCTCGCCGTGGGGGCGCGGAACCTTGAGCCAAGACGGTTTCTCCGAGGGGGAGATGCGTCGGAATCGGCCCTTGGTTTCGGTCGTCATGGGGGGGAGGTGGGACAAAAGTGGCGCCGCACCATAGGGGGGGCCGGGCCGACAAGGAAGACACGGCCGGGTGCTGACTTTCGCTGCAGAGTGCCCGATCGCGCTCGACCGTGTCCCAGGGCCCCGCCAGGCCCGCTGGTGCGCCCGGGTTCGGCCCCGCGAAGGCCTCTGAGCGGTTCCCCAGCGGTTCTCTTTGGACTCCAAAGAGCCACGGTCCAGAATGGAGAGACCGGGCCTCTGCGGTCGGTCGACCGCACCGCTCGGCTACGCGATGAACACCCCGAACCTCGCCCAGCTCAAGGATCTTCTGTCCGCCTCGGACGCTCCCTGCATCTCGATTCTCCTGCCGACGCACCGGCGCCATCCGGAGGTCCAACAGGACCCGATCCGGCTCGAGAACCTGATCAAGGAAGCCGAACAGCGCGCGGGGAGTGCTGGCGTGGACGCCTCGATCTTGGAGCCGGCCCGTGCCCTGCTGCCGGACGAAGACTTCTGGAACCACCAGTCCGACGGTCTGGCTCTGTTCTGCCGTCCGGACGGGATGCAAGCAATCCAGGTCCCGGCGACCCTCCGGGAGTGCGTCACGGTGGGAACCAGGCCGGCGGGTCAAGCAGCTGTTGCCGTTCGCGACCGCGGGTCAGGCGCGATTCCGCGTTCTGGTGCTGAGCCAGCAGGCTGTCCGCGTCCTCGAGGGCGACCGTGACGGCCTGGCGGAAATTCCCATCGAAGGGCTCCCCCAGTCCGTCGAGGAGGTCGTCGGTTCCTCCGAGGACCCGGGTCTGCAGCAGCGGTCAGGAGGCCCCGGTGCCAAGGGCGCGCTGTCCCACGGCCACGGCTCCCCTCAAGACCTCCACAAGGAGGAACTCGAGCAGTTCGTCCGGGCGGTGAACGACGCGATGCACCGGGCTCTGGAGGGGCGGATCCAGCCCCTCGTGCTGGCGGCGGTCGACCACGTCGGCGCAGCCTTCCGCAGCTTGACGAACGCCCGGATGGTGGTCGAGGAAGGCCTCCACGGGAACTTCGAGCACCTCGATGCCGCCGAGCTCCACGAACGCGCCTGGCCGCTCGTGGCCCCGCAGTTCGAGGCCGAGACGCGCCGGGTCGAGGATCTCGTCCGCGAGGGCCTCGGGACCGGCAAGGTCGTTCAGCGCATCGAGGAGGTCGTCGCCGCCGCCAAGGAGGCTCGGGTCCAGACGATGCTGTGCGCGACCGACGTCGAGCGCTGGGGTGCGCTCGACGGTGATGCCGTGAGCCTGCACGAGGGCCGCGAGGACGGGAGCGTCGACTTGATCGAGTTCGCGGTCGCTGAGGTGATCCTGCAGGGTGGCGAGATTCATGCTCTTCGGCAGGGAGATATGCCGGGCGACGATGCCAAGGTCGCAGCCGTGTTGCGCTGGTGAACTGGCCCCTTCGGGTGTTGGTCACTGGGCCGGAAAATCCGATACCATGGTTGGTTTCGGACCAAACATCCGGTTCTAGGCCGTGCTCACGGCGAATCGTCCGCTCCCAGCGTCTTCCCGGCCCCTCGAGCCCAGGCTTGGGAGCCGGACCACACCGAGTGGGGCCAGTCCCGGGGTAATGCGTTTGACCGTTCACCGTCCTCACGGCATCTTTGCCAAAGTGCCCCCGAGGCCCTTCAATCGGCGTTCAAATGGCCATACCAAGGACCAAATGGCATCGATCTGAAGACCAGCGGCGCGCCGTCGGACGGTGGGAACCGGGAACCGGTCGGATCGTTCGGGCCTCGAGGTCGTGCACAGGCGCTCGTCCGGGCGTGGTCTTCGAGGTGGTGACCCGGATGGTGCGGAGGACTTCCTTCGTTCGATGACGGAAACGATGACGACCCAGCTGCCAGGAACGACACCGCAGCAAGGACGGGCGAGCCATCGCCCGAAGGCTGTCCCGTCCCGGCCGTCTCGGGCCGCCGTCGGTTCGCGGTCGTTGCCGCCGTTCCATCTGCGTGCGGGACTGAGCGTCGTCGTGCCGGTCTACAACGAGGTGCACTCGTTGCGGCGCGTGCTGGATCGCATCCTCGAACAGCCGCAGGTGTCGGAGCTCGTTTTGGTCGACGACGGATCGACCGACGGTTCGGGCGACGTGATTCGTGCGTTCGGAAACGACTCGCGGGTCGTGGTTCGGCAACACGCAACGAATCGGGGCAAGGGTGCGGCCCTTCGAACCGGATTCGCAGCCGCCACGGGGGACTTCGTCCTCGTGCAGGATGCGGACGACGAATACGACCCGCGCGACTACGGTGGGTTGCTCGAACCCTTGGTGCGCGGTGAGGCCGATGTCGTCTACGGCTCTCGTTGGCTGCTCGGACCGCACGCCCGCAACTCGCACTGGCTGCACACCATCGGCAACCGCGTGCTCACCGCGGTCAGCAACTTCTTCACCGGTCTCGATCTGACTGACATGGAGACTTGCTACAAGGCCTTCCATCGTGACGCTCTGGACGGAATGGAGATCCGTTCCCGCCGGTTCACGGTTGAGCCCGAACTGACGGCGAAGATCGCGCGGCGACGACTGCGTGTCTTCGAGGTGCCGATCAGCTACCGCGCGCGGGGTTGGAACGAAGGCAAGAAGATCGGCTGGCGCGACGGTGTCGCGGCGCTCGGTGCGATCGTCTGGTTCCGGTTCCGCGACTAGTCGGTTTCCCGAGGGGCTCGTCCCGAGACGGCGTGAGCTGCCCCGAAGTCGCCGATTGGGCGGGGGCTGCACTCTTCGGTGTTGGCGGTAGCTTGGAAGCCGGGTCAGGAAGAAGGGCCCGATCACCATGCGCTCGCTCCCCGTGCTGCTCAGCTTTCTCGTCGCGCTCACCATTGGGCTGCTCGTCGGAATGGAACTCTCGTCGGGAGGTGAGACGAGCGAAGGCTCCTCCGCGCCGCCTCGATCCGAAGGGCGTGTGACGTCGGATCGTGGCAGCGGTGCTGACCGAGGAGTTCGCAGCCGGTTCGCAGAGGCGTCGTTCGAACGCGGTGAGAGTCCGGCCTCCGAGGGAAGCGCTCGAGTCGACGATCGTGAGGTCCAAGCCGCGATCCGCCGTATCGATTCGCCGACCGTCGAAACGCCGACCGGTGACGGCGTCATCCGCGGACGGGTGATCCTCGAGGAGCAAAGCGGGCCGAGTTCGGTCGGACTGAGTGACGTGACGATCATTGCTCGACGACAAGACAGCCGGAGTGGATGGACGAACGCCGGGTTCGGTCAAGCGGCGCCTCCGGAGCTGTCGCTAGACGACGCGATGCGGAAGGCCGCCGACGGCTGGGCGCGCAACCGGTCGAACACTCTCCGCGTCGTCACCGATTCGGAGGGGCGCTTCGAGTTTCGCGG
Organism: Planctomycetota bacterium; assembly: GCA_039815565.1. Lineage (GTDB taxonomy): Bacteria > Planctomycetota > UBA1135 > UBA1135 > UBA2386 > JBCBZB01. Next base: position 597 of record JBCBZB010000069.1, on the reverse strand, counting down.
GCTGACCGACTCCAACTACTCGTTCACCGCGCATCGTGAAGGCTATCGATTCGCGAGCGAATCGAACTCGGGCAACAACTGGGCGTCCCACCGACCTGGAGCCACCGTTTCGTTCCTCGCGAACCAGGTGTTCCTGCAGCGATTCGACATCCGGCTACCGGACGGTTCGCAGCCGGAGCGTGCGTATCTGAACACGGAGGACGCCGATCCCTGGAGGCGGACCCGTGGATTCAGTTGGTCGCCATCCCAGCCCCAGATCGGGTTCCAGAATCTGGACGACGAGTGGGTCGTGCAGGCGGTCGAACTGGTTCAGGATGGTCGGTACGGCAGCTCGTTCCGCTACCAGTCAGAGACGTTCACCTTGTCGGCGCAGTCCGCTGCCGATCCTGCTCGCGTCATTCAGTTGGAGGCCTGCGCCGGTCTTGCCGGGACCATTCGTGTCGTCGGGGAACGGGCCGGGAACAACGAGGTCTTGGCGGATGCTCGAGTGGCGATCACCCCATGAGCGCGTAGCCGGTGTAGCGCAGAACCTTGGGCAGATGTTCGGCGTCGCGCTCGTTGGTGCTGACGCAGCGGATGCCGGGGGCGATATCAAAG
>JBCBZB010000074.1:0-23298 GCA_039815565.1 Planctomycetota bacterium | reverse complement strand
GTTCGACCCCTTCGGTGCGGAGTAGGGCCTGGTACTGCTTGACCAGGCTTGCGCGGGGCTCGGTCAGGATCCGGAGGAAGTCAGCCTCGGTCAGCGGCTGCAGAGCGACTCGGACTGGGAAGCGTCCCTGGAGTTCCGGGATCAGTTCGCTCGGCTTGTGGAAGTGGAACGCGCCGGCCGCGAGGAACAGGATGTGGTCGGTACGGACGTGCCCGTAGCGGGTGTAGACGTCACATCCCTCGACGATCGAAAGCAGGTCGCGCTGAACACCTTCGCGGGACACGTCGGGCCCATCACCCTGGCCGCCAGAGATCACCTTGTCGACTTCGTCGATGAACAGGATGCCATCGTTCTCAGCGCGGTCGAGCGCCTCGGAGTGGATGCGGTCCTCGTCGATGAGTTTCTGCGCTTCTTCGTCTTCGACGATCTTGCGCGCCTCGGCGATCGTCAGGCGGCGGACCTTCGTTCGCTCGGCGGGTGAGCGCCCCCACATCTCCTGCAGCGCGCGTGCATCGATGCCCATCGCATCGTTGCCCTGCGGGCCGGTGATGTTCAGCGTCGGCGTGCGGTCGTCGACGATTTCGATCTCGCACACTTCGGTTTCGATGTCGCCGCTGCGCAGTTGCTCGCGCAGTTGCTCTCGCTCCTCGCGGTTTGGGTCGACGGGTTCGGTGTTGCCCTCGGCGTCTTCCGTTCGATCACCGACCGGGGGCGCGCGCCAGATTCCGCTCTTCGATCCGCCGAGTCCCGAGCGCGAGGCTCGAGGGTCGGGGGGCAGGAGGTCGCGTGAGTAGCAGAGAGCTGCGAACAACCGCTCCTCGGCCGCCGCGTGCGCACGCTCACGCACGGCTTCGGCGTGTTCGCGTCGCACCATCGCGACCGAGTTCTCGACGAGGTCGCGGACCATCGACTCGACGTCCCGGCCGTGGTAGCCGACCTCGCTGTACTTGGTCGCCTCGACCTTGACGAACGGTGCGCGGGCGAGCGAGGCGAGTCGGCGAGCGATCTCGGTCTTGCCCACGCCGGTCGGACCGATCAGCAGGATGTTCTTCGGATAGACGTCCTTCGCCTGGTCGCGCGGCAGTTGCCGACGGCGCCAACGGTTCCGGAGTGCGACGGCGACCGCGCGCTTCGCGCGGTCCTGTCCAACGACGTCCTGGTCGAGGTCGCGCAGGATCTCGCGGGGAGTGAGTTCGGGGCCTTCGTTCATTGCGGGCCGCGGAATCTAGTCCTCCGTTGGTCAGAAGAACATCGTCACCGGGACCGTCGTCGAGATCGTCCCGCTCGCAGCCGTTCGATCGCTCGAGCTCGAGATGCGAACGGCCGATGGTGCCTGCGTGCGGTTCGCGGGAACCGTGATCGTCGACGGGTCTGAGACCGTCAGCTGGTCCGGGCCGCCTCCGGGCCATGCGGAGACGATCTGTGCCGTGAATTGGTAGCCGGGCGCAAGGTTCGGGATCGTGCTCAGCGTGCCGGTCCAGTCGCCCATCCCATCGTTGGTGCCGAGGGTGAGGCTCAGGTCGATTCGTGGCTCGAAGATGCAGCTTGGATTGCCTGGCCAGGCGAACGGGGCGTTCGTCATGGAGGCGATCATCGCGGTCATCGGCGTGCCGGATCCGAGGTTCGGGATGCCGTCACGCGAGTCGATGTCGAGTGTCAGGTCCCCGAGCAGATCCCGCACCATCTCGAACCGTGCCGTGTGGAGACGCGTCGTTCCTGGGGCAGCGCAGCCGAGTCCGAAGCGATAGCCGCTGACTGATTCGTCGCCGTTTGCCGGTTGTTCGTGGGCGTCGAGGTGGACGCTGAAGTTCGCGTCGACCTGCCCTCCGGGTCGGGTGTTGCCGAAGATCGTCAAGTCGACGAGCAGCGGCGTGTTCGGTGGCAGAGTGAAAGTCTGACCGAAGGGGATGAAGAACTCGAAGGCCGGTGCCGGTGCATCGTTCGGCCGAAGGACCGCGGGGAAGGCGATCCGGGTCTGGTTCAGCACGGTCGTCGGGTTGCTTCCGACGTTGTTCGCGAACGTGGGGCTCGCGTTGGATGGCGCGAAAGCAGCTTCCGCCAGCCGAACTTCCATGATCGTGTCGAATGCGCCGACGGATCCGCTGGTGCCGGTCGCATCCCGGCGATAGGCGATGCCGGTGATCGTCAGCGGAGCCGTGTTGCCGAGGTCGTGGATCGTCTGGAATCGAGCGTCGTGTCGCCCGAGCGGGAGTTGCGTCGAGCTGCTGCCTTCGAAGGTCGACTGATTGGCTGGAGAGATGGCGACGGGGACCTGGGCCGTCGATGCGGCCGAGAAGAGGAGGGCTGCTGCCAGGGCCGAGGGGAAGATCGGTCGTTGGAGTCGATGGGTGGATTGCATGGTGTTCGGGTCCAGCGAGCCGGATCGCTCGCCGGGTCCTTGGTGCAATCGCGGCCGGGATCCTCGACCCGTTGCTCGGCCTGGAGCCCAAAAACTCGCGCCTTGTCTGGATCCCGCCGAGGGGGCCTCTACCGTTCGCTGGGACCGTGATGACCGCCGTTGAACCGAAGAATGGAGCTGAGGACCCGGTCCTCGAAGGCGACAAAGCCGCTTCCAGCTCGGAGTCCAAGTCTCAGGCCCGGGTCTCACTCGGTTCCCAAGGCTCGCGTGCGCTGAGTGCATCGCTGACCGCGGCGATCTCCGTGGGTGGCCTCGCCTACGGCGGAATGGCGCTCGACGAACGATGGGGGTGTTCTCCGCTGTTCGTGTTGGTCGGCGCGGCGATCGGCGGGCTCGGGGGCTTCCTGTATCTGGTCAAGGAGATCATGCCGGACGCACTGCCGTGGACTCGCAGCGAGCCCGTCGAGGCGTCGCCTGCGTCCGAGGTTTCCAGTGGCGAGGTTTCCAGTGACGAGGTTCGAGGTGATGGGCAGGCCGGGTCCCAGAACCCGACGTCCGATGGGGCCACCGGTCCGGAGCAGGCCGATCTGAAGAGGCACGTCGATGACTGATTCCAAGGCCGCCCCGGCAACAAAGAGCGCCGCTGGGCCGCTCGCTCTGGCAGCTGTGATCTCCGCGGCTCTGGTGATCGCGACGGCGATGCTGGTCCCCGGGATCGATGACGCCGCGCGCCGTCCGGCGGTCGTCGGCGCTGTTGTGGCCGCGCTCCTTGGCCTCGGCACCGGACTCGTCAAGGCGAAGGCGTTGCAGAAGCCGATCCCGGAAGATCCCGCGATTGCCCGTCAGGACGCGATGCGGATCCAAGCCCTGCTGCTTTCGGACTTTGTGGTCCAACTGGTCGGGCTCGGCATCGGTATCGCGATTTTGAAACTCACCGATGCGAAATTCCCTGCGGTGAGTGGATTTGGCCTCGCGGACGCAACTGTGGTGATGTTCAACGGCATCGCCTCAGCTGGCATCCTCTCGAGGGCGATCAGGAACCGGACCTCCGATTCCGCGGGGGTGTCCCCCGAGTCATCGACGGATCCGTCGGGATCCGAGTGATTCGGTCGGTCACCCATCCAACTTGCCCTTTCAATTCGAAGCCGTCCTCGGCATCTTGCCGCGAGTCCGCTCGTCCTGAGTCGGACTTCAAGCCGCACCCCTCCTTCCCTTCCGCCGCGACCAGGGTCGAGCACCACTCGCTCCAGGTCGAATCCACTCCATCTCCTGCATGCGCGTTCTTCTCGCAATGTTGGTCTTTGCTGCCATCGGTTACGGCCTTGGCGCGCTTGGATCCCACGGTCACACGCCGACGATGGAGATGGAGGACTCGGAGTTCTTCGACGACTTCTACTCCCACCTCGTGCCTCACGAGCTCTTCGGAGGTCACGGTGATGACGTCCACGGTGATGCTGTCCACGGTGATGCTGGTGAAGGGCATGAAGGCCACTCCGAGGGGGAGGGCTCCGAGGGAGAAGGCTCCGAAGTTGGCTCCCACGACGGTGAAGCCCACGGGTCACACGCGGACGGGGGTGATGGCGGCCACGGCCGAAGCCTGCTGACCTTCTACGACGTCAACCTTTGGCAGGTCATCTCGGTCCTGCTGATGTTCGCGATCTTCCTCCAGGTTCTCGCGAGCTTCCGCTCCGGCGCGAACTCCTGGTTCATCCGGGTCTTCCGCGGCTGGTGCCGCTGGATTCGCGATGAGATGGTCGCCCCTGCGATGAGCCCGGAGGACACGAAGACGTTCACTCCGTTCTTCATCTACATGTTCTTCTTCATCGCGTTCGCCAACGTGCTCGGCATGCTGCCGAACGGCACGACCGCGACGGCGACGATCTTCGTCACCGGAACGCTGGCGATGGTCACCTTCGCGGTGATGATCTTCGGTGGAATGAAGCGGCAGGGTGCTGCCAACTTCTGGAAGAACCTGATCCCGCACGGCCTGCCGGTCTTCCTCGTTCCGCTGCTCGCAGTGCTCGAGGTTGTCGGTCTCCTGGTCAAGCCGTTCGCGCTCGCGATTCGACTCTTCGCGAACATGCTCGCGGGACACCTCGTCCTCTACTCGTTCATCGCCCTGATCTTCCTGATCGCCAAGGGTTTCGAGATGAGCGCTGGCAGCTACGCCATCGCGGTGTTGCCTGTCGGGATGGCGGTGTTCATCTCGGTCATCGAGGCGTTCGTCGCTCTGCTGCAGGCTTACATCTTCACGCTGCTCAGCATCACCTTCATCCAGGCGGCTCTGCACCCGGAGCACTGATCCGAACAGGAATCCGCACGACTGGAACCACCAACCGGGACGATCGAGTGTTCGATCGCCCGAACACAACGACCCCGGCCCCACGCACGAACGCTCGTGGTGGAGCCACCCCGACTTCCCTTCAATCCGCAGACCTTTCCTAGGAGTCCAATCCAGATGCTTACCCTCCTCGCTTCTGCCGGCATCGGTGCCGGTATCGCCGCCGGCGCCGCCGTTCTCGGTGCGGGCCTCGGCATTGGCCAGATCGGCGCGGGCGCCGGTGAAGGCATTGCCCGCCAGCCGGAAGCTGCAGGCCAGATCCGTGGTAACGCGCTGCTGCTCGCGGCTCTGATCGAGGGTGTCGCCTTCTTTGGCGTCGTCGTCGGTCTGCTGATCTCGGGCAAGATCGAGGCCGGAGGCTGATCGCTCGGGGTCCTCACGGACCCTGAGTGCGTCTGCGTTCCACGCCTGATCCGTCTCGTGCCTGTCACTTTCCACGCCTGATCGAGATCCCGATGTCCTTCCAACCCGTACTCGCCGCTGGTGGGTTCGATCCGCTCGAATTCACCACCGGAGCTGCGTTCTGGACGATCGTCGTCTTCCTGTTGGCCATGGTGCCGATGTGGAAGTTCGTGTTCGGCCCGATCACCAAGGCCCTCGAGGAGACCGACAAGAAGGTCGAAGACGCGAAGGCCGCTGCCGATCAGGCTCGTGCGGATGCTCAGGCTCAGGCCGAGGCAACGACGCAAGAGCTCGAGAAGGCGCGCGCGGAAGCCAAGCAGATGGTCCAGGAGGCAACGGCTCGCGCCGAGCGCCAGGGCCAGGAAGAACTGAACAAGGCCCGCGCCGAAGCCGAGCGTCAGCTCACCAACGCCCGCCAGGAGATCGAGGCCCAGAAGCAACGGGCCCTCGAAGAGATCCGCAAGGAAGTCGTCGATCTCGCGATCGGCGGCGCGGGTCAGATCCTGCGATCGGAAGTCAATGGTGACGCCCAGCGCAAGCTCGTCGATCAGTTCCTGACCGAGCAATCAGCGTCGGGATCGGGGGCTTCCAATTGAGTCCGCTCGCACGTCGATACGCCGGCGCTCTGCTGCAGGTGGCCGAGGAACAGGGGGCCGTTGATGCGGTCGCCCAAGACCTCCGCGTCGTCTGTGACGGGTTCGCAGCCGAAGACGTGCAGATGGCTCTGCGCTCGCCGGCCTGTGGCTCGACGCAGCGTTCCGCCCTCGCCAGCACAGCGACCGACGGTCGTCACACGCTGGTCGGCAACCTCTTCCAGGCTCTCGCTCGTCGTCAGCGCCTCGCGCTCGCGACCGAACTCGCCGACGTCTACGAGGCTCTGATTCGCCAGAGTCGCGGTGAGATCGATGGTGAGGTCGTCTCGGCGAAGGATCTGGACGAATCGCAGCGCCAGTCGCTGCAGGACAAGGCGAACGCTCTCGCGGGCCGCACGGTCCACTTGTCGTTCCGCCAGGATCCCTCGTTGATCGGGGGGCTGACGCTACGCGTCGGCAACACGCTCTACGACGCGTCCGTCGCGAGTTCGCTAGAGTCCCTCCGGACTCGGATGCTCTCGGCGCCGCTTCAGAGTGTCTGACCTCCGGGTCGGAGACTCGCTCCACCACAGTTCCACCAAGCTGGCCGTTCGCTCGGTCGGCACCGCGGTACTCACCGCGGTTCGCAAGTCACAACCCTTCCCCTCTCCGACCCTCGGGTCGGAACTCGTCCAGAGAGCACACCGATGGATCTGAAACCATCTGAGGTCACCAGCGTCCTCAAGCAGGAGATCGCGGGCTTCGCCGGTTCTTCCGAGACTTCGAACGTCGGCACGATCCTGTCCGTGGGTGACGGCGTCGCCCGTCTGCACGGCCTCGACGGCTGCATGATGAACGAGCTGATCGAATTCCCCGGTGGGGTCTTCGGCGTGGCTCTAAACCTCGAAGAAGACAACGTGGGTGCCGTTCTTCTCGGCGACGAGACCGGGGTGAAGGAAGGCGACACGGTCAAGACGACCGGGCGCATCCTCTCGGTTCCGACCGGCATGGGCCTGCTCGGTCGCGTTGTCGACGCGCTGGGCAACCCGGTCGATGGCAAGGGTGCGATTCCGGCCTCGGACGACGACATGCGTCCGATCGAGGGTGCCGCTCCGTCGGTTCCGGAACGTCAGCCAGTCAGCGAGCCGGTGCAGACCGGTATCAAGGCGATCGATGCGATGATCCCGATCGGTCGCGGTCAGCGTGAGTTGATCATCGGTGACCGTGCGACCGGTAAGACCGCGATCTGCGTCGACACGATCCTCAACCAGAAGGACTCCGGTGGCGGTGACCCGACCAACAAGGAGCAGGTCATCTGCATCTACGTTGCGGTCGGTCAGAAGCAGTCGACGGTGAAGGCTGTCGTCAAGAAGCTCGAGGAAGAGGGCGCGATGCCCTACACGATCGTCGTCTCCGCGCCGGCTTCGGCTCCGGCGGCGATGCAATACCTCGCTTGCTACGCCGGTGCCGCTTTCGGTGAGCGTCTGCGCGACGAAGGCCGCCACGTCGTCATCTTCTACGACGACCTCTACAAGCAGGCGTTGGCCTACCGCCAGGTCATGCTGCTCCTGCGTCGCCCGCCGGGTCGCGAGGCGTTCCCGGGTGACGTGTTCAACCTGCACAGCCGCCTGCTCGAGCGTGCGGCGAAGATGTCGGATGAGAAGGGGGCGGGTTCGATGACCGCGCTGCCGATCGTCGAGACGCAGGAAGGTGACGTGTCGGCCTACATCCCGACGAACGTCATCTCGATCACCGACGGTCAGATCTTCCTCGAAGCCAACCTCTTCAACGCCGGCCAGCGCCCGGCGGTGAACGCGGGTATCTCGGTTTCTCGAGTCGGTGGTGCGGCCCAGATCCCGGCGATGAAGAAGGTCGCCGGCGGTCTCCGCATCGGTCTCGCTCAATACCGCGAGCTCGCGGCCTTTGCGCAGTTCGGCTCGGACCTCGACAAGTCGACGCAGCAGGCGATCGACCGCGGCCGTCGCCTGGAAGAACTGCTCAAGCAGCCGCAGTACGAGCCAGTGCCGGTCGACGAGCAAGTCGCCGTCATCTTCGCGGGCACTTCCGGCGGTCTGGACGAAGTTCCGGCGGACCGAGTCGGTGAGTTCGAGAACGCCTACCGCGAGCACTTGCGTGCCAACCACCGCGATCTGCTCGATCGCGTCAAGAACGAGAAGTGGAACGACGAGCTGGCCTCGGCCTTCACGGACATCTGCGACAAGTTCCGGGCAGAGTTTCTCGCCGGCTGAGCCGGCGAGAGACCAAGGAAACACTGCCTCGCCGGCCGACCGTCGAGGCAGCTGACTCCTCCCTTCTGAACCACTACCACCCTTCCCCGCCAAAGCCCAATGGCCAACATCAAGGAACTCCGCGGACGCATCAAATCCGTCACCAACATCGCCAAGATCACCAAGGCGATGGAGATGGTTGCGTCGATGAAGCTGCGCCGGGTGCAGACGCGTGCGTTGGCCTCGCGTCCGTACACCGAGGAGATCCAGGGCCTGATCGGTCACCTGGCGGCCAGCGGTGATGCGGTCGATCAGCACGACCTGTTTCGCCCGAAGCTGCTCGCGGAGGGTGCCAAGCCGAAGACGGCGGTCCTTCTGCTGACCTCCGACCGTGGTCTGTGTGGCGCCTACAACGCGAACGTTCTGCAGCAGGTGACGAGCCTTCGCGCGGAGCTCGGCGACGAGAACCTCACGTTCTACGTCATCGGCCGCAAGGGCTACACCTGGCTCGGTCGTCGCGGCCTGAATGTTGAGCACTTCTACGCCGAACCGGCGCTCGAGCACCTCGACTTCGACACCGCGCGCCTCGCGGCGAAGGACCTCGTCGATGCCTTCCAGTCCGGTGGCTACGACCAAGTGCGCCTCGTGTTCACCGCCTTCCGCACCGTCGCTCGCTTCGAACCGATGAACGAGCCGTTCCTTCCGATCAGCCCGGAGCTGTCGGTGCGCGCCGCTCGCGTCGAGAAGACGACCAAGGAGAACCTCGGTGACTACGAGGGCAGCCAGTCGGCCGGCAAGAGCAACGACTACGTCCTCGAACCGAACGCGAAGACCGTGTTCGAGCGGATCGTCCCGAAGTACCTCGAGACCGTCATCTACGACGCGATGATCTCCTCGCTGGCCTCCGAGATGGCCTCGCGCCGCATGGCGATGAAGGGTGCGACCGACGCCGCGTCGCGCATGGGCAAGGACCTGAAGAAGACCTTCAACCGGGTCCGCCAAGACAGCATTACCAAGGAGCTGCTCGACATCGTCGGGGGCGCCAATGCGGTCTCCTGATCCTCGACGGGATCGCGAACCGCAGAACTCGAATCAACTCAGACACTCAGACGAGACCTCTCCCAAGGAGAAACCGTGACAACGACGACCGCAGTCGAAGGCAAGATCCTCCAGGTGTTCGGACCGGTCGTGGACGTCCAGTTCCAGGACGGCCACCTGCCGGCGATCTACAACGCACTCACGATCGAAGATTCTTCGCGTGGGATCAGCCTCGTTCTCGAGGTCGCTCAGCAGCTCGGTAACTCGACCGTGCGCACTGTCGCGCTGTCGTCGACCGACGGTCTGATTCGCGGCATGCCAGTCGGTGATACCGGCGCACCGATTTCGGTGCCGGTCGGTCAGGAGACCATGGGTCGCCTGTTCGACGTCGTGGGTAACCCGCTCGAAGTCGGCGTGCCGCACCCGCGGACGAAGGAGACCCTCGGTCCGATCAAGACCGACAAGCGACTACCGATTCACCGTGGCGCCCCGACCTTCGAAGAGCAGGAGGAAGTTTCTGACCTCTTCGAGACCGGCATCAAGGTCGTCGACCTCCTCTGCCCGTTTGCCAAGGGCGGCAAGGTCGGCCTCTTCGGTGGTGCGGGCGTCGGCAAGACGGTCCTCATCCAGGAGCTGATCCGCATCACCGCGGTCGAGAAGGGTGGCTTCTCGGTCTTCTGCGGTGTCGGTGAGCGCACCCGTGAGGGCAACGACCTTTGGCTGGAGATGGCCGAGGCGGAGTACCAGTTGCCGGATGGATCGAGCGCGTCGGTGCTCGACAACGCCGTTCTCGTCTTCGGTCAGATGAACGAGCCGCCGGGAGCCCGTCTCCGCGTGGCGCTGACCGGTCTGACGATGGCGGAGTACTTCCGCGATCAGGAAGGCAAGGACGTCCTTCTCTTCGTCGACAACGTCTTCCGTTTCGTCCAAGCGGGTTCGGAAGTGTCGGCGCTCCTCGGCCGTCTGCCGTCCGCGGTGGGTTACCAGCCGACGATGGCCTCCGAGATGGGTGCTCTCCAAGAGCGCATCACCTCGACCAAGAGTGGTTCGGTCACGTCGATGCAGGCTGTCTACGTGCCTGCGGACGACATCACGGACCCGGCGCCCGTTGCGACTTTCGCGCACCTCGACTCGACGATCATCCTCGAGCGTTCGATCGCCGAGCTCGGTATCTACCCGGCGATCGACCCACTGAAGTCGACCTCGAAGATGCTGACCCCGGGCACCGTCGGTGCCGACCACTACGACGTCGCTCGTCGCGTTCAGCAAACTCTGCAGCGCTACACTGACCTTCGCGACATCATCGCGATCCTCGGTATGGAAGAGCTCAGTGATGAGGACAAGCTGGTCGTCTCTCGCGCGCGGAAGATCCAGCGATTCCTGTCGCAGCCGTTCTTCGTGGCCGAGCAGTTCACTGGTCTCGCCGGCAAATTCGTCAAGCTCGAAGACACCATCCGCTCCTTCAAGGAGATCCTCGATGGTCAGCACGACGACCTGCCGGAAGCCGCGTTCTACATGGTCGGCTCGGTCGACGAAGCGGTCGAGAAGGGCAAGAGCCTCTGAGGCTCGCGCCACCTGAACCAACCTCCCTCAAGGCCCCACACCGTCACTGATCGTCATGGCCGATAAGACCTTCCGTCTCCGTCTCGTCGCTCCGGACCGCGTCGTTTTTGACGCCGAGGTCCAGCGCGTGCGCGTTCCGGGGATCGACGGCAGCTTCGGTGTCCTGCCGGGTCACGCTCCGCTGATGACCGCGACCGAGCCGGGACTCCTGCTGGTCGTCAACGACAAGGGGCAGGAGATCGAGATGCTGGTCGGTGACGGCTTCGTCGAGGTCTCTGGCCAGTGCGTCACGATTGCCGCCGAAGCTGGCGAGGAAGCACACGAGATCGACATCGAGAAGGCGCGCGAAGCCGAGAAGCATGCGCGCGACCTGCTCTCGAACCGTGCTGCCCTCGCGGAGGAGGACGTGCTCAAGGCCGAGTCCGAGCTTCGCCTTGCTGCGGCCCGTCAGTTCATCGGTCAGCGTCGGGGCGGAAGCTTCGACAAGGGCAGCCGTTGAGCGCTGGAGCGAGCGTCTCGACGTTCGCTCGTGCCATCGACGTTCGGTTCAGCCGTCGTCGCTCGACCTCGACTCCCGGCTGAGTCGGTCGAGAATCCGCTCCTCGTATTCCAGAGCCGCGGTGTCGGCCCGTCGATCGACGAGCAGCTCGAAGCGCAGGCGAGCTCGCGCGAGGTCGGCTCGAAGGTCGTCGACGGCGGGGCCGTCGCGGCACGCGGCGAAGAGATCTTCGAGCCGCAGGATGTCCTTGCGAAGTCCGAGCTCTTCGAATGCGTAGCCCTGGCTCCTGAGGAGGAGGTAGCCTGCTCGCAGCGAAGGCTCCATGCGCGAGAGGTCCTCGAGTTTGAGCGGGGTTCCGCGCATCGGTAGGTCGTCGAAGTCACCGCGGGCGAGAGCATCCCGGATTCGGGCTTCTGCGATCTGGCCAAGGACGTCCACGCTGCGAGAATCCCGGACTCAGGCCCGGTCTGCCACCTTTCCGATCCGACCGTTGAGCTTTGCATTGCAGAGCGATAGGGTCCGGCGCCATGTCGCACCCCCTCAGCGCGCGTGGGCTCTACCGATTCCATGGCACGGAATCTCAGCGCGTGCCGGTTCTCGAGGATGTGTCCTTCGATCTCGAGGAGGGCTCGTTCACTGCGATCATGGGGCCGTCTGGGTCTGGTAAGTCGACCCTGCTGCACCTGCTCGCTGGTCTCGACTCGCCAAGTGCGGGGGAGGTGGTGATCGGAGGGGGCGCGATGAGCGACGCCACCGAGGCTGGGCGGACGGCTCTGAGGCGGGACTCGCTCGGCTTCGTGTTCCAATTCTTCAACCTGCTGCCGGATCTCTCGGTGGCGGAGAACGTCGCACTGCCGCTCCGCATTCGCGGAAAACGTCCCGGCGCTCACGCCAAGAGGATCGATGAACTACTCGAGCTTCTCGGGATCGCAAACCTCCGGGATCGCGTGCCGGCTGGTCTGTCGGGTGGCGAACTCCAGCGGGTGAGTATCGCTCGCGCCCTCGTGACCTCGCCGCCACTCGTGCTCGCGGACGAACCGACCGGGAACTTGTCGTCGAAGGCTGGCGAAGAAGTCATCCAGTTGCTGAAGCAGGCTGCCCGCAAGACCGGGTCGACCCTCCTCCTGGTCACGCACAACCCGCGCGACGCGGCCGAGGCGGATCGAGTCTTGTTCCTGCATGACGGCCGGATGGATCCGACCGCGACACTGAGTGGCGGGCCGTTCGAGTTGGCCCAGGTCCACGGGCGACTGCAGGAGCTCGGCATCTGATGAGTGACGGGCTCTCCGAAAGACTGTCGGGCGCTGACGGTGCGGCGCGGCGAGGGCGCGGACCAGGTCTGGGCCTCGTCTGGTTCCTGGTTTGGTCGGGTTGGAAGCGGCAGCGACTTCGCACGCTGCTGACCGTGCTTGGCGCGGCTCTCGGTGTGGCTGTCGTGACGGCCATCCATGTGATCGACCACAACACGATCCAGTCGCGCATGCGGGCACAGACGCCCGAAGCAGTCGGGATCGACTTCGAGCTGACGCCCAAGATCCGGGAGCTGGATCCCGTCGCTTCGCTCGATCGTCTGAGAGATTTCGACTCCTTGCGCGCAGCGGCGCCGATCCATCAGGCGGCGCGGATCCGCGTCGAATCGGAGTCGAGAGGCGGGCTCGGATTCGGCGCGCTCTACGGGCTGCGTCCCGGTGACGACCCGTTCTCCCGCATCCAATTGCTGGACGGGTCTTGGCCGAGTGCGAGCGAACTTCAGGCGACGGTGGGAGCCGAGACGGAGCTCGACGGCGTCGTACTCGTAGGTCCCTGGTTCGTCGAGGAGCAGGGAGTCGAGGTCGGGGACACCTTGGTGCTGGCACCGCCGCCGCTGGCCCCGCGTTCGCGCTGCATCAACGGAGTGCGTGTGCCCGTCGAGTCACCGATCGAGCGAGTCCTCGAGCCGCGCCGTGTGCGAGTCGCCGGCCGACTTCGCTCCGCTGGTCTCGGAGCCCGGGACCAGGGGCGTGTGCTCGTCTCCGGCCTCGAGATCGCGCGAGCGCTTGCGCCGACGAATCCAACCGTGCTGCAGGCGCAGCTCGCCTACGGGCGGGATCCGGATCGGGTACGCGAACGACTCGAGCAGGACTTCCTGGTGAGCGATGGGACCAGTGCGCTTCTCGGCGAGTCCGCCGACGAGCGTGCGTTCCGCAACGGGCTGAAGTTGCTCGGTGGCCTGGCCCTGATGCTGGGCATGTTCGTGGTGTTCCAGACACTGAGCCAGTCACTGGCCGAGAGGCTGCGGCAGATCGGGCTCTGGAAGTGTCTCGGCGTCGGATCCGGGACGGTGGGCGCGGTGTTCCTGGTCGATGCCGTCGTCGTCGCCGCGCTGGGGTCCATGCTCGGCGCGGGCCTCGGCCTCGTGCTGGCCTTCGCCCTTCAGCAACTCGAACTCAGTTCCCTCGGTCGCTTCGAGGAGTGGCAGCTTCGAGAGATTCCGCCTGGTCCGGTCCTGTGGACCGCGGGACTCGGATTCGTGTTCACGATCGCCGGCGCCTTCTTTCCTTGGTGGCGTGCTCGGCGCCTGTCGGCCGTCGAGATCCTGAACGCCCGGGGTCTCGACAAGGTCCGCGACGTGCTCCGTGGTGTGCACCTCTACCTGTTCGCGCTGCTCTGCCTCCTGCTGCCGATCGGCTACCTCTCGATGACGACAATTCTGTCGGACTCGAACGAGGAGATGGTGCTCGTGCTCCTTCAGCTGGCGGGCTTCCTGTTTCTGTTCGGTGCGATCCTTCTGTTGGCGCCGGTCGTGGTGACTTGGATCGGACGGGTTCTGCTCTGGCCGGCGACGAAGATCTGGTCGTTCCCCGCGCATCTGGCCAACAAGTCGATCTACGGCCAACGGGGTCGCATCGCGACTTCGATCTGTGGCCTCTCAATCGTGTTCCTCGCCGTGCTCGGCGTCGAGTCGCTGACGTCGGCGTTGCATGGCGATGTGCGTCGACTCCGGCGCGAGACGCTGCATGACACGCTGTATCTGTACGGCGGTTCGGCCAAGACCGTGGATCTCGACCGGCTGGCCGCGCTGGATGGCGTCGAACGGGTCGATCGCTTCCTCGGGCCGGTTGCCGGTCCCTTCGAGCTGCGAGCGATCGATGGCGACTCGCTCGCGGTCGCAGATCGACCATTCGACGGACGGAGCGATCTGCGCGAGGTGTTCGATCGCGAGCGATCGGTCGTTGTCTCACGACGACTCGCCCTTCTGAAGGATCTGCGGGTCGGAGATGGTCTCGACGTTGGAACCGAGGGTGGGTCGGTGCGCTACCGCGTGCTGGCGATCTCTGACCGCGCGGGGTTCTTCCCCGACGAACGGGCGTTCGCGCTGTGCTCGCCGAAGTGGCTGAAGCTCGACTTCTGCATCGGTGATGAACGAACGGCCTACTGCGCGGTCCGATTGAAGCCCGGGACCAATCTCTCGGTCATTCGCAACCAAGCCAACGAGTGGTACGGCTTCACGCAGGCCAAGAGCGGCGAGAACATCTACCGGACGCTTCGGAACGACGTGACACGGGACTTCCGACTGTTCCAGATCCTGCTCGCGCTGATCCTGGGACTCGCGGCGCTCGGCGTCGTCAACGCGATGACGATCGCCACTCTCGGTCGAATTCGTGAACTCGGGGTGCTCCGCGCGCTGGGCACGAGCCAGCGACAGATCCTCGGCTCCTTGGTGCTCGAGGGTGCGGTGACCGGCCTGCTCTCGGCCTTGATCGCCCTGGGGCTCGGCCTGCCGCTCGGCCGTCTCCTCGTCGAGGGCATGAATCGGGTCGCCAAGGTCGATGCGCCCTACGTCCTGCCGAGCTTCGCCCTGGTGGTCGTGCCGATCCTCGGAGTGGTCGTCGGGGTGGCGGCGGCGGTGGTTCCGGGCCTTCGAGCCGCTCGAATCGACCCCGCGCAGGCCGTTCGCTTCGAGTAGGCGATTCCCGGGGGGCGATCGGCTACAAACCTCGGTCCCAATGGCCGACTGGCGACGTACACACGACTGTGGAGCCCTGCGCTCCGAACATCTGGGCCAGGAAGTGGTCCTCTGCGGCTGGGTCGAGAACCGGCGACACCACGGTGCGCTGATCTTCATCGACCTCCGTGATCGGTATGGCTTGACCCAGGTCACGGTTCAGGAAGACCTGGGCGCGGATCTGTTCGAGGCCTGCAAGCGTCTCGGCGCCGAGGACGTCGTGTCGATCGCCGGATCGGTGCGTCTTCGCGAGCAGCCGAATCCCGACCGTGCGACCGGCGAGGTGGAGGTCGTCGCGGAGTCGCTCGAGATCCTGAGCGAGTCGGAACCGCCGCCGTTCGAGATCCTCGACGACGTCGAGGCGAACGAGGAGCTGCGGCTTCGCTACCGCTACCTCGACCTGCGTCGTCGACCGATGCAGGAGGCGATGATCAAGCGTTCGCAGTTCGTCACCGCGATCCGCGTCAGCCTCGCCGAGCAGGGATTCCTCGACATCGAGACTCCGATCCTGACCAAGTCGACGCCGGAAGGTGCACGGGACTATCTCGTGCCGAGCCGCGTGCACCCAGGTCAGTTCTACGCGCTTCCGCAGAGCCCACAGATCTTCAAGCAGTTGTGCATGGTCAGTGGCCTCGATCGCTACTACCAGATCGCGCGTTGCTTCCGTGACGAGGACCTGCGCGCGGATCGCCAGCCGGAGTTCACGCAGATCGACCTCGAGATGTCGTTCTGCGAAGAGGACGACGTACTGAACGTCGTCGAGGTCGCGCTGACCGTCGCGTTCGAAGCCGCTTTCGGAGCGAAGCTGGAGACTCCGTTCGAGCGCATGTCCTACGTCGAATCGATGCGACGGTTCGGCAACGACAAGCCGGACCTCCGCTTCGGTATCGAGATTCAGGACCTCAGCGAGATGGCCTCGACCTCCGAGTTCGGAGTCTTCAAGGGTGCGGTCGACAAGGGCGGCGTCGTTCGCGCGCTCTGCGTCCCGAGCGGTTCTGAGAACTTCTCCCGCAAGGACATCGAGAAGGGTCTCGGTGCGAAGGCTCAGGAGCTCGGGGCCAAGGGTCTCGCCTGGTGCAAGGTCGATGGCGACGGATCGCTCGCTGGTCCAGTGGCGCGCTTCTACGAGGGCGAGGCTGGAGAGGGGCTGAAGTCGCAGCTCGGTGCCAAGCCGGGTGACCTGGTGCTCTTCGCTGCCGACAGCGAGCGCACGGTCTGCAAGGTGCTGAGCGAGATCCGACTGATGATCGGTGACAAGCTCGGTCTGCGGACGAAGGGCGAGTTCCGGTTCGCTTGGATCATGAACTTCCCGATGTTCGATCAGGACGAGGAGACGGGTGCGTGGACGAGCTCGCACCACCCGTTCACCGCGCCGGTCGACTGGGACCTGACGGACTACTCGCAAGACACGGCGAACATCCAGAGCCGTGCCTACGACCTGGTCATGAACGGTTGGGAGCTCGGCTCGGGCTCGATCCGTATTCACCAGCAAGACGTGCAGAAGCGCGTCTTCGAGTTCCTCGGGATCGGTGAAGAGGAGCAACAGGCGAAGTTCGGCTTCCTGCTCGACGCCTTCAAGTACGGCCCGCCGCCGCATGGTGGCATCGCACTGGGTGTCGACCGCCTTGTGACGCTCGCGCTCGGTGCGGAATCGATCCGCGACGTGATCGCGTTCCCGAAGACCGCTCGCGCGTCCGACCTGATGTGCGAGGCCCCGAGCCCGGTGGCTCAGCAACAGTTGCATGAACTCTCGATCGACTCGCTCGCGAAGGAGACTGGGAGTTCGGAGGCTGGTGACTCGAATGCCAGCGACCCAGGGAGCGGGTCCGAATGATCCCTCCGCAGTCAGTCGTGAAGGTCGTCGTTGCGTGCGGCATCCTGCTACTGACTGCTTGCCAGGCGCCGGCTCCAGTCGTTCGGCGTTTGCCCGAGGGTTCCGGCCTCGTCGAAGAAGATCTCGAACCACCGCGCGGAGTGGACCTGATCCGCGCTCCGAAGTGGTCGGTTGGCGACCGGTTCGTCTACCAGCGCGGCGACATGGTCGAGACCGGGTTCGTCGTCGAGCAGATCGACGATCAGGGCATCTGGGTCGGTGAGCTGAATGGCGTCTACCGCCAGTGGTGGGGACCGGGCTTCACGCTTCAAGAGTCCGTTTCTGCCGAGGGGCAGACGATTCGCAACGTGCCGGGGGATGCCCGGTTCTCCTGGCCTCTATGGATCGGCAAGCGTTGGTCGAGCCGGTTCGTTCGTGACGGCGGCGGCCGACGCGTAGTCGTGGAAGCGCGGTACGAGGTCGAGGCGCGAGAGTTTCTGCAGATCGGCGACAAGGGCTTCGACTGCCTGCGGATCGTGCGGCGCTATCGGACCTTCGACGAACGTTCGAGCGAGTCGTCGCCCGAGCTGACCGGTCTGTATTGGTACTCGCCGTCCGTCGGTTGGCTCGTTCGTAAGATCGAAGCCGGCGTGATGGAAGAGTGGGCAGGCGGGGCTCAGTCTGCCTTGCGTCGGTAGATCGACTCACCCGCCTTGATGGTCTCGAGGACACGGATGTCCTTGATCTCGAGTGGGTCGACGTCGAGAGGGTTGCGGTCCAGGATCACCAGGTCGGCCAGTTTTCCGACCTCGAGTGACCCTTTGCGATCTTCTTCCCGATACCAGTAGGCGGTGTCCAGGGTGATGGCGCGGAGCGCCTCCAGTGGCGTGATCCGCTCGTCGGGTCCCAGAACCTGGCCGCCTAGGGTCAGGCGGTTGACCGCGGACCAAATCACGAACATCTGGTCGATCGGTGCGACGTTGAAGTCCGTGTGGTTCGAGCAGCGGATGCCCATGTCGAGAGCGGTTCGCATCGGGCTCAGGAAGGATGCTCGCTCTTGACCGAGGTTGGTGATGTGCGTTTCGCCAAAGAAGTAGGTGTGCTCGGTGTAGAACGATGGGATCAGTCCCCAATCGCGGTACTTCTCGAGCTGGTCGCGTCGAACGAACTGCGAGTGGATGATGGCCGTCCGGTGATCGTTCGAGATGTCCGTGCCGTAGGCCTGTTCGAAGCTGTCGAGGAACAGGTCGATCGAAGCATCTCCGTTGCAATGGACGATCAACGGCAGGTCGAGGTCATGCACGCGCTGGAAGATCTCCGGCACCTCGGACTCGGGTAGAAGTGGTTCCCCTCGCCAATCGGGCTC
This sequence comes from Planctomycetota bacterium, assembly GCA_039815565.1. GTDB lineage: Bacteria > Planctomycetota > UBA1135 > UBA1135 > UBA2386 > JBCBZB01. Next base: position 5,132 of record JBCBZB010000074.1, on the reverse strand, counting down.
GCCACTGGGGCCGCCGGTCAGGTAGTCATCCGAGAAATAGGCTGTCCGACCCTGCGGTGAGCCGTCGAGTGTGACCTTTACACCGCCGAGCTTCAGGCCTCCGTCGTAGCGCCCCCAGGTTTCCCGGGGGTTCGTTCTCAGGATCTGTGCGAAGTCACTGACGAACGGGAACGCTACGACATCGATGAAGAGCTTGTTGGCCTTGGCTCCTGTCTTGAGGATCGCCAAGTCGAGGAGGAAGGTGGCCCCTTCTTGCGCTGTGGTGATTCCCGCGGCCGCGTAGAGCTGTTGGCCCGCCTCTAGGCGTTCCATCGCGTCGGCAGGAGTCGGGCGTGGCAACTGTGAGAAGATCGGTTCGTAGGCCGCCTCCATCACGAGTCCGGCAGGTTCGTTGGAGCCTTCCTTGCGAACGATCACTCCTCCCGGTGGGGTTTCGGTGTCCGCGGTGATGCCATACTTGTCCAACGCTGCCGAGTTCAGAACCGCGCCGTGAAGCGAGACGTGCTGGACAACGACCGGCCGGTCTGGGAACCGCGAATCGAGGTCCGCGGCGGTCAGTTGACGGCCGTCCGTCATCCGGTCTCCGTCGTAGCCGTATGCCATCAGTGGCACGTCGGGCTCGAAGGTTTGTGACGCGTGTAGTTCTTCGAGCGCGGTGAGAATCGCTGCGACAGAATCGCCGGGTCCGAAGGGAGGGGCGTAGACGTTCGCCTGAGTCGCGACCGACAGTGCGTTGATGAAATGGCTGTGACCGTCCAGGAAGCCCGGAACCATCGTACGGCCACCCAGCTCGACGACTTGCGTCGATGGTCCGCGGTGGGCGAGGATGTCGTCGTTCGTTCCAACCGCGAGGATCTCACCGTTGCGCACCGCCAGAGCGGACGCGCTCGGGTTGTCGTCGTCGACGGTGACGAGGTCGCCGCCGATGTAGATCGTGTCCGCCCATTGCACGGAGTCGCTCCATGGGGCGCAAGCGGAGAGGAGGAGGGTGATCGCGATGGTGGCTCGAGCCAGTATCCGTTGCATGGCGGGAGGGCTTGGATCGACGAGGTTCGACGGTCGTGGAATCGCCCGCCTTGGACGGGCACGGGTAGATCCTTCGACGCCAACCTCTGGAATCCGGATCGGCAGCCAGTCTGAACGCGGTGTCAGCCCGGCTTCGGGCTGCCGTCGAGGTAGAACGTGTGCTCCGCTGGGCGGACGACGCGCTTGAAGTGCAGCGGGCGGCGTAGGCCGCCAGGACCTGGGGCTGGCTTCGTGCGCTTCAACCACTCCTCGAACACCTCCATCGACTTGGTCGTGTCGACTTCGGTGTCGCCGTACTGATCACCTGGTTCGGCTTTCGTGACCTTCACCTTCTGGTGCCAGCAGTGCATGCCCGAGATCGGGTCGGGCTGTACCGGGAACGTGAAGTTCTGGTGCACGCCGCCGTCGCGCCACCACACGCGCTTGCTGTCGCGGTCGTCGCTCTCGAAGGCGGTGACCGAGGCCGCGCGACGGATGCGCCACTTGCCGGGTGACAGCTCCAGCATGTCGGACTCGTGACGCTGCCAACGGTTCACGCCGTTCTTCTCACCCTTCTGACGGAAGCGCCCCATGTGGTGGCTGCAGGCAACGACGCCTGGGCGGACTCCTTCGGTGACCCAGGCCTTGTTCACGTAGTGACCGATCCGGGTTGCGACGCGAACCAGGTCGCCGGTCTCGACACCGAGCCCCTCGGCGTCGGATGGGTGGATCCAGACCGGGTTCGTGTTAGACAGCTCGGAGAGCCACTTCGAGTTCGCCGAGCGCGTGTGGATCAGCGTCGGGAGGCGGAACGTCGACACGAGCTGGAACTCGCTGTTGGCGCGATCGATGTGGTCTTCGTGGACGTGGCTCTTCACGTAGCCCGGGTCGGCGTTCTCCGGCCAGCCCCACTCGGTGAAGACCTTCGCGTGCAGCTCGATCTTCTTCGAGGGTGTCGGGAAACCCTGGACCGGGTTGCCGTCCTCGTCGAGGACACCGTGGACCTTGCCATCCTTGAGCACCGTGCCGCGCTCACGGTCGATGTCACAGCCGTCGGTCGAGCCGAGCGGGTGGGCGTAGACGCGGTAGCGCTTCTCGTCGATCAGGAACGACGCGCGCTTCTGCATGTACTCGAGCGGCGTCTCATCGACCTTCTTCGCGGCTTCGGGCAGCCCCGGAACCGAGTTCTCGAAGATCCACTGGTAGTACTCCTCGACCGTGATCTTCTCGCCCGGACGGTAGGGTGACTCGAAGTACTTCCGCACGCCGAGCGAGCCGTCGGGGTCGATGCGCCAGCTCAGGTCGATCCAGATCTCGTCCTCTTCCCAGACCTCGCCCGGGTTGACGTCGCGCAGATCCTCCGCGGGTTTGCCCTGCAACGCGGCGAAGCGTTTCATGACCGGCTGGCGGAAGCCGATCCAGCGCGCCGCATGCGTCTCCTGACTCATCAGGTCGTGACGCTCCGTTGCGATTCCGGTTGGGAGGACGTAGTCGGCCCAGCGAGCGGTTTCGTTCCAGGTCGGCGTCAGCGCGACGTGGCAACCGATCAGCGATTCGTCTCGCAGCACTTCGACCCAGACGAGCCCATCCGGGTTGGTCCAGACCGGGTTGTAGACCCGCGTGAAGTAGGTGTCGACCTTGCCACGGCCGGACTTGATCAAGTGCGGGAGGAGGAAGCTCAGTTCGTGGTGCGCGAGCGGCCACTCCTTGGGGTAGAGCAGTTCGGACCAAACCTGCTGCGGCCCGCGGGAAGCGAACGGCTTGGCGACGAACTTGTTGAACCCGTTGGGGTTCGTGCCGCCTTCGGTGCCCACGGCGCCGAGCAGCGTGGTGAGGAACTGGAGCGTGCGTGCGACTTCCCAGCCGCCCTCATTGCCCGACGCCGCGTTGCGCCAGACGTGGCTGCTGAAGCGCGTGCCGGCTTCGGCGATCTCGCTCGCGACTTGCTCGAGCTGCGCGGTTGGGAGACCACACTCTTGTTCGGCCCACTCCGGCGTCTTGTCGGCGTAGTGGGAGCGCAGGTTCTCCAGGAAGTCTTCGTAGCTGCCCTCGGGGAGGCCGTGCGCTTCGTTCCAGCCGCGCCAGTCGACCCAGGTGCGGAGGAAGTCGTCGTTCTGCTTGTTGTCGCGGAGGATGATGTGGCTGAAGGCCAGGAGCATCGCCGCCTCGGTGCCTGGCCGAGTCGGGAGCCAGTGATCCGCGAGGCCCGCCGTGTTCGACAGGCGGATGTCACAGGCTGCGATCTTCGCGCCGTTCTCGCGTGCGGTCTGAATGCGTTGTGCGTGCGGGTTGAAGTAGTGGCCGGTCTCGAGGTGGGCCGAGATCAGTAGGATGAACTTGGCGTTCTCGTAGTCGGGAGAGGGGCGGTCGTGGCCGACCATCACTGTGTATCCGAGACGCGCCGAGGCCGAGCAGACGTTCGTGTGACTGTTGTGGCCATCGACGCCCCAAGCCTGCAGGACGCGATCGACCGTGCCGTCGTGACCCGGGCGACCGACGTGGTACATGACCTCGGTCAGTCTCTCTTCCTGAATCGCCTTGCGGATCCGCGCCGCGACTGCGTCGAGTGCTTCGTCCCAGGAACAGCGCTCGAACTCGCCGGAGCCACGCTCGCCGACCCGCTTCATCGGATAGAGGATGCGGTCGGGATCGTTGACCTGGTTGAGCGTGGCCGGGCCCTTCGCGCAATTGCGTCCGCGCGAACCCGGGTGCTCGGGGTTGCCGTCGATCTTGGTGATCTTGCCCGAGTCCTTGTCGATGTAGGCGACCAGGCCGCAGGCCGCTTCACAGTTGAAGCAGATCGTCGGCACGAGCGAGAACTGCTTGAAGACCTTCTTCGGCCAGGCCTTCGGGTCGAGTTCCTTCCAGTTCTGCCACTGTTCGAAGGGCGGGAACGTCTGCAGCCCGAAGCGACCGTCTCGGTCGTAAGCCACCTTGTTCGTCGGTCCCGGTTGGGTGTCAGTCATGGCTGTGTATCAGGAGAGTGGCGGCAGTTGTCCGGCACGCACGAAGGCGCGCTCGTAGGCGAAGAGTCCGACGACCGAGGTCAGGACCACCAGGGCTCCGAGGGGTACGGACAGGAATCCTCCGACTTTGGCCAGGTCGAGCAGCACGAGGCCGATCGTCGACACCGTGATGCCGGTTCGGAACGCGCCGAACCCCGAGTTCTGGAGCGTCTTCGATTCGAAGAGCGGGATCTTGTTCAGCAAGAGACGCGCCTGGTGCGCGTTCGAGGTGTCGTGGCGAGAGCCGTTCGCCTTGTGCTCCTTCTCCTGCAGCGCGAAGGCTAGGTGCCAGAAGCCGCCGAAGTTCGCGAGCATGATCATCGTGCCGATCAGGCTGTCCTTCTGATGGCCCAGGAGGGCGAGCGGAAGCAGGGCGATGGCGCCGAGGAACACCGCTTGCGAGGTGAGGTGCCAGGCGAGCTTCGATTTGTGCTGCCAGAGGTCTCGGCCTTCGCACTGCGCGAAGAGCCACGCGGTGTAGATCGCAGTTCCGAGTCCGAGGAAGGCGTTCGGGATGCGGAGCGCATTTGCGATCGAGTCCATCCCAGCGGCACGGGCGAGCAGGATCGCCGCGGTGCAGCCGCCGAAGGCGCCGAGGATGATGCCGCCCTTAACGAGCCAGCTCGACCAGTTGGGGCGGGTCAGCAAGCGGAAGAAATACTGCGGCCGCTTCAGGTCGAAGATCAGCAGCAGCATCGTGATCGTCAGGAAGACGAGCGAGATCGCCTCCGGACCCCAGCGGGACAAGCCGTCGTTGCGGCCGAACACTTGCGGCAGCCACGCGAGCATCGCGGCACCGCCGGCGATTCCCTTGGTGACGAGGTAGGCGTCGACACGCCAGGTCCAGTGGACCGGGTGATCAACGTTCAGAACCGTCGTCGCGTCTTCGCGCACCGGGCGATCGGCCGGCCACTCTGGCGGCGGCAGTCGACGCTCCGACCACAGGTAGGTCGACGGTTCCTTCGCCGCTCCCGGATCGAGAGTGATGGGCTCCGCGCCGAGGTAGAAGACGTTCGGTCCGGTCTGCTGTTCGGGGCGCCGGACCTGCGCTTCCTCGCGAGCCGCGAGCTTCGCGACTCGACTGTTTGGATCGTGCAGGTCACCGGCGATGATCGCCTCTTC
>JBCBZB010000012.1:0-98263 GCA_039815565.1 Planctomycetota bacterium | reverse complement strand
TGGCCTTGGCGGCGAGGTTCTTGGGGCGGATCTGAAGCAGTCGGGCGGTCTGCCGAAGTCCAACGCCGCTCGTCAGCAGCAGCATCACCAGAGGATTCAGGTCGGGCCGCAGGTCCCGGTAGTCCTGCCGAAACGTCTGTCGCGAGAATGTCCGTCGGCAACCGCGGCACTGGAAGCGGGGCACTGCGTGTGCCCTGCACAAGGGCTGGTAGGAGCCGTGGCGGATGAAGAACTTCTCTGAGGGCTCGCGATGCATCGAGCACTCGGGGTAGGGGCAGTGGCTGGGTCGGAACATCGGGATGCGGGGGAGCCTTCGGCGCTCCGAGGGCCTCTCGCACTCCCGGTGCACGGAAACCCGCCTCGGTGACCTCACAACCTCGCGATCCGGCGAGGTGGGCTTTCGCCACGACACGCAAGGAGCGCAGCTCGCACCCGGGGGTGACCGGCGCTATCACCGGCTCGATGACCCACCGGATCGTCAGTCGGTTGGCTCCGTCGCCGACCGGAGTTCTCCACTTGGGGAACGCCCGCACCTTCCTGCTGAACTGGTTGTGGACCAGATCGCGGAACGGTCGGTTGGTCCTCCGGATCGAGGACATCGATGGGCCACGCGTGCGTCCGGAGGCGAGCTCCGAGCTGATCGAGGATCTGCGGTGGATCGGGATCGACTGGGACGACGAGCCGGTCCTGCAGTCGGCGCGCTACGACGTGCACCGGACGGCGGTCGAAGAGCTGATACGACAGGGGGTCGCCTACCCCTGCGTGTGCTCCCGAACCGAGGTCGAGGAGGCCGCCAGTGCGCCGCATGAGCCGGTGCGCGAGGCTTGGCAGGACGCGGTGGTCTATCCCGGGACCTGCCGTGATCGATTCGAAAGCCTGCGCGACGCTCGCGAACAGACCGGCCGGGATCCCGCAGTCCGCTTCCGGGTGGACGTCGAGACGTTGCCATTCGAGGACGCCTTTCGCGGCGCGGAAGACGGGCGGATCCGTGGTGACTTCGTGATCCAAAAACGGGATGGGCTGCCGGCCTATCAACTCGCGGTCGTCGTGGACGACGCCTGGCAGGGTGTGACCGAAGTTCTTCGAGGGGACGACTTGCTCGCGTCGACACCTCGCCAGCTCCTCCTGTATCGCGCGTTGGGGCTACCCGAGCCTGTGTTCGCGCACGTTCCACTCGTGGTCGGGCCTGATGGTCGACGTCTGGCCAAGCGGCATGGCGATACGTCGCTGCGGGGGCTGCGCGACGCGGGGTTCTCCGGGGCGCAGGTGCGAGCGTGGCTCGAGCACTCCCTCGGTTGGCCGGCGGGTGGCTCCGTCGAAGAATTCGATCTCTTGTCGATCTCTCCGGACGAGCTGGTCATCGATCGTGAGGGATTCGACGCGCTCGATCTCGGCTGAGAGCTTCACCGAACCGAGCTGCGCTCGAAACCGATCTGCAGTTCGGTTCGCTCTCGGCAGGAAGTGAGGCAGACCGTGCTGACGAACCCGGAGGCGATTGTGACCAGCGGGATGAGCAGTTCCGGCATCCGGAACGCCGCGAAGGGCAGGGAGTGGAACGACAGGATCGGATTGTGCACGTAGTCGATGAACTCGTCGGAACGCACGCCCAGATAGCGATTGAGCAGGACCGACTCGACGACGAGAAAGGTGCCCATCGCCACGACCGGCCGTGCACAGGTGCCGGGAGCACGAAGTGAAAGCTGCGCGGCTTCTCGGATCGCAGTGATCGGCTGTCTCGGGTAGCGCGTCGCGATCGCCAGGAGCGGGGCCATCATCAGGGACGGCACCAAGAGGAGCATCCCTAGACCCCAAGCGCGCTCGGCGGGCTCGACGGCGATCCGATGGATGACGGCGAGGATCGCAACGGCGAGGACGAACGTGAGCGAGTGATCGATCACGCCGCGGCTGAACGTCAGTCCGTCGAGAGGCTGCCGTCGGTGTCTTGCCTCGAGGAGGCCCGTCAGACCTGCGAGAAGGATCGCCTGAAAGACCAGGGCGCCGATCTCGATCGGTCTAACGTCGTCGGTGAAGACCGTTCCGATGGCCGAAGCCGGTCCACCGAAGGCTCGTAGCGTGAGGAACACCCCGACCGACATGGCCGCGGGAACCAGAATGCCCGAGCTGCTCAGGACCCGTCCGAAGGCTCTGGCGTCCGCCAGCGCGGCCGTGAGGCCCGCCGTGACCACGGTCGCGAACCCCACGACCAGGGTCGATTGGGTCGTCGCGTCGTAGTCGAGAACGGTCATCGAGCGGATGGTAGAGAGCTTCGAGGAGCGGCCGGGCCTTCGTCGCCCGGTCGTGAAGATTCGCAGATCGGCGAATTCCCGGAGGATCTTCCGCCGCCGGCTATTCTCACGAGGCTCATGAGCCGTCTCCAGTCCGTTACCTCCGCGAAGAATCCGATTGTCCACCACGTGCGTGAGGTCGGCGCGGGCGACCACGAGGGCGAAGTGCTCGTGGACGGCAACCGCTTGGTCGAAGAGGCGCTCGACGCCGGCCGGACGATCCGCATCGCCGTGTTCACCGAGCGGCTTCTCAAGGCCAAGAACGGGCACGAATTGAGGCGGCGCCTCGAGCAGAAGGCCGATCAGTGCATCGAATGCCCCGACTCGGTCCTGGCGAAGATGTCGTCGCTGAACACACCCCAGGGCGTCCTCGCAGTCTTCTCGAAGCCTGAGTGGACCGACGAAGAGATTCTCGGCGGCGACTCCAAGTCGGCGTTGGTCGTCGCCGCGGCGGGGGTCCGGGATCCGGGCAACCTAGGTGCGATGCTGCGCAGCACCGAAGCGGCGTTCGGCACCGGGTTCCTGGCTCTGCAGGGTGGAGCGGACCCGTTCCGAGACAAGGCGGTTCGTGGTTCGGCGGGATCGGTGCTGCGGCTTCCGACCCGCTCTTCGGTATCGCCAGAGGAACTCTGTGAGCTGACCGAGAAGCACTCGCTGCAACTCGTCGCGGCCGACCATCGGGCCGATCGGGACTTTCTCGAGATCGATTGGACGAAGCCGACGGTTCTCGCGCTCGGAAACGAGGGTGCGGGACTGCCGCCCGTGGTTCGGGATCGAGCGACGCTGGTCCGGATTCCGATGGCGGAGTCGATCGAGAGTCTGAACGTCGCGGTCGCGACCGGCGTGATGTTGTTCGAGGCGCACCGACAGCGCCGCGAGAACGATCGATGAGTCTCTTTGGGCAGCTGGACCGGGACGACGAGTCGGCCGATTCGAATGTCCCGCTCGCGGAGCGAATGCGTCCTCGCACACTCTCCGAGTTCGTCGGTCAAGTGCGGGTTCTGTCCGAGGGCTCGGACCTGCGCACGGCGATCGAGTCCGGGGAGGCGGGCTCGTTGCTTCTCTTCGGTCCACCTGGCTGCGGCAAGACCTCCCTCGCTCGCCTCATCGCCAGCAACAGCGAGATGGAGCTCGAGCCGCTGTCCGCGGTACTCAGCGGAGTGGCAGATGTGCGCAAGGCGGTCGAGCGGGCTCGATCCAGGCGAACCCACGAAGGCCGGGGGACCCTGTTGTTCGTCGATGAGATTCACCGCTTCAACAAGGCGCAGCAGGACGCGTTCCTACCGATGTTGGAGTCCGGTGAGATCACGCTGATCGGCGCGACGACCGAGAACCCGTCCTTCTCGGCGAATGCCGCTCTGCTCTCGAGGTGCCGGGTCGTCCGACTCGAGGGGCTCGCCGACGCGGACCTCGCGAGCCTGGTGCGACGTGCGCTCGAGGACCCGGAACGCGGCCTCGGCAATCTCCGGCTGTCGATCGACGAGGCCACGGTGGAGCGGATCGTGCTCCAGGCCGGAGGCGATGCTCGGCGCGCGCTGAACATCCTCGAGGCAGCGGCTCGGGCTGCCGCCCGGTCTCCCGATGCCCGAATCGACCTCGAGCACGTCGCCGAAGCGGCCCAGGAGCGGGCCCTCGCGCACGACAAGTCCGGAGACCACCACTTCGATCTGCTCAGTGCGTTCCACAAGAGCCTGCGCAACTCGGACGTCGATGCCGCGGTCTACTGGATGGCTCGCTTCCTCGAAGCCGGCGCGGAGGGCTCACAGCTCGCACGACGGATGGTCGCGATGGCCGCGGAGGACATCGGGCTCGCCGACCCGAACGCGCTGACCGTCGCGGTCTCCGCCCTGACCGCTTTCGAGCGGATGGGCCTACCCGAAGGAAGGCTGCCGCTCGGACAGGCGGCGATCTACCTCGCCTCGGCGCCGAAGAGTCGTTCGGTCTACGACGCGCTCAGCCGCGCGGTCCGGGTGGTGCAGAACGAGCGGCAGCACGGCGTCCCCGACCATCTTCGCAACGCCCCGACGAAGCTCGCCAAGGAGCTCGGGCATGGGCAGGGCTACCAGTTCGCGCCGGATCAGCCCGGTCACGTCGCGGATATGGATTGTCTTCCGGCAGAACTGGTCGGGCAGCGCTTCTTCCGGCCCGGTGAGTGGGGTTTCGAGCCGAGGGTGCAGGCTCGGCTCGATGAGATCGCCGAGCGACGCAAGCGGCGATGAATCTTGAGGCCGGGGCTCTCCGGGAGCGGATCAAGGTCGGTATCGCGGGCTGGAGCTACGCCGACTGGAAAGGCATCGTCTACGCGCGATCCGGTGTGGATGAACTTCGCGCCGTCGCCGCGCTGGTCGACCTGATCGAGATCAACGTCAGCTTCTACCGGACACCCGACGAGGACCGGGTGGCGAGCTGGGTCGACCGGACCGGTGATCTCGGGACGCGCTTCGCAGTCAAGCTGCCGCGCGCGGTGACGCACGAGGGGCGAGTCGGGGCTTCGGTCGTGGAGCCGTTCCGTCTCGCCTTCGAACCGCTGCGTGCGAGCGGGAGGCTCGACGTCTTGCTCGCGCAGTACTCCGAGCGGTTCCGGGACTCGGTGCGAGCGCGTGAATACCTCTCTGCAGTCGCCGCGGCCTTCGATCTGGGAGTCCCGATCGCCTTGGAGCTTCGTCATCCCTCCTGGCGAGAGGGCGATGCGGTCGACGCCGTGCGAGAGCTTGGGTTTCGGCCGGTGTTCCTCGATTGGCCCAAGCTCGGCCAGGGCTTCGATGGACCGGGGCAGCCTGACTCCGACCTAGCCTACTTCCGGCTCCACGGTCGCAACCGGGAGCACTGGGGGCGCCGATCCTCGAACCGCGATCAGGTCTACGACCACGACTACGTGCGCTCCGAGCGGGACGAGATCCAAGATCGGCTTCGCCGGATCGCCGAGAGCACGGCGAAGGTCCACGTCGTCGCGAACAACCACTATCAGGGCCAGGCCATGGCTGTCGCCCTACAGCTGCGGGCGTGGCTCGAAGGGGAGCCAATCGCCGTCCCCGACACGCTGCTGCGTCACTATCCGGCGTTGGGACAGATTGCTCTGGGCGGCCAGAAAGGCCTGTTTGGCCCCTGAGAGCGGGCTCTGGACACCGCCTTCGGCATTCGGTCAGACGGTTGGCACGGCCATTGCCTTCCCGGGATCTGCCATGAGAACTCTCGTTGCGCTTTTGTCGATCCTCACCCTGACCGCTTGCGGTCGCTCCGGCCACGTCTCGAAGGGTTCGGGGACCCTGATCACGCCGGTTTCGGTCGAGGTCGAAGTGTTCGATCCGGTCACCAATGGTGTCTGGATTGATGCCTGTATCCGGGTGGTGGAGGCCTACTTCGAAGACGGCGATGTGATCGTGGCGACCGGGCGTCCGGACCTGATCTTCAAGACCGACCTCGACGGACGAGTGTTCTTGTCGGCCTTCGATCTCGCGGATGCCGAAGTGGGGTTCTTCGAGACCTTCGCCGGTGAGGCCTACCTCGAGTCGGGATTCTTCGCCGACGAGGCGATCGTTACCGTCGAGGTCTCGGGGGCCGGGTTTCCGACGGTCCGTCGGGATGTCGCTCTGAGTTTCGATTTCCCCGACGGATTCGTCGCGATTCCTTGGGAGCCACTGCCGGTTCCTTGAGCGTGAAGTCTAGAGCTCCTTGACGAGCTGGATGTCGCAACGGCAGAACGGCGTTGCGACGTAGTCCGACTGGGGGAGTTCGACGAAGCCGGACTTCCGATACAGGGCGAGTGCGGCGTCGAGGCTCGAGTTCGACTCGATCCAGATTCGCTGCGCGCCCATCGACCGTGCCTCGACCACGGCTCGATCCATCAGGAGGCGCCCGATTCCCAGGCCTTGCAGGTCCGAGCGGACGCACATCTTCGCCAGCTCGACGAGTGCTTCGGACTTCGGGATCAGGGCGACCGTCCCGCAGACTTCGCCTTCGTGTTCGGCGACGAAGGCCCTCCCGCCGTGATCGAGAATCTGCGTCCGGACATCACCGAGCTGATTGAGATCTTCGGCCTCGATGCCGAACAAGGGTTCGATCCAGGCGAGATTCAGATCGCGGAATGCCTGCTGGTCACCGTCCTCGAACTCTCGCACGCTCGCCATGGAGCGGAAGACTGCGACGCAGCCGCCAAATCCGCAAGCGGCCTCAGCCGCGGGACAGGGTGCGAAGGCGATCAGCCAGTGCTGTGATCCGTTCGTCCCCTTCGGTGCGACGCACCGCGAGATCGAGAGCGCGCTTCGAGCCGACGAGGACGACGAGCTGCTTCCCTCGGGTGACCGCCGTGTAGATCAGCTGACGGCGCAGCATCACCGCGTGTTCGGTGAGGACCGGGACGATCACGGCTGGATACTCGCTACCTTGTGAGCGGTGAATCGTGATCGCGTACGCCGGCTGGATCTGATCGAGGCTGCCGAACGGGATGTCGACCTCGCGTCCATCGAAGTCGACGCGCAGCTTCGAAGTGCTGCGGTCGAGCCCGCTGATCTTGCCGACGTCGCCGTTGAACAAGTCGAGGTCGTAGTCGTTGCGGACCTGGATCACCTTGTCCCCGACGCGGTAGAGGCGATCCCCGCGGGCGTGCTCCTGCGGCCCCTTCGGGTTGAGGGCGTTCTGCAGTGCGATGTTCAGCGCGTCGGCCCCTGCGCCCCCGCGGTACATCGGGACGAGGATCTGCACGTCGCGTAGCGGGTCGAGGCCGAACGCCGCGGGGATGCGCTCGGTCAGGAGTCGGACGATGACCTTGCGCGTCCGGTGCGCGTCGTCGGCTTCGATGAAGTAGAAGTCCGACCCTTCAGGGCCCGACATCGGTGGCTCGCCGTCCAGGATCTCGTGGGCCGCTCGAACGATCTGTGACCCGGCGGCTTGTCGGAACACATCGGTCGGTCGCGCGACCGGAACGACACCCGAGTCGATCAGCTCTCCGAGCACCCGGCCAGGTCCGACCGAAGGTAGTTGGTCGACGTCGCCGACGAACACGAGGCGCATGCCTTCGGGAATCGCTCGGAGCAGGTCGTGCGCGAGGAACAGGTCGAGCATCGACGACTCGTCGACGATCAGGACTTCGCCTTCGAGTGGTGTGTCCGGATCACGTGCGAACCGTCCGAGACCTGGCTGGTACTCGAGCAACCGGTGCAGGGTCGAAGCCGAGCGGTCCGTGGCCTCCTCGAGTCGCTTGGCGGCACGGCCGGTCGGTGCAGCGAGGCGAAGTGACTGGCCGGCGTTCGACAAGAGGTCGGCGATCGCTCGGACGACGGTCGTCTTACCCACGCCTGGTCCACCGGTGATCGCCGAGAGCGGGGACTCCAGCACGGTGCGGATCGCGTGGCGCTGTCCTGGAGCCAGGTCGAGGTTCGAGCGCGCGGCCCACTCGTCGATCGCCTGTTCCACGTCCGTGCACACGGGTTCGAATTCCCGGCTGGCCAGGTCGTGCAGCATTGTCGCGACCTCGCTCTCGGCCAGGTGCAGGCGGAGCGGGTACACGACCTCCGTGTCGTCGATCGTCTCGCGGATCGTCTGGCCCTCGCGGCAAAGGGATCCGAGTGCTTCGCGTAGAAGGTCTGCGTCGACCTTCAGTCGCCTCTGCGAGCGCTCGAGCAGTTCGGGTTCCGGGAGCGCGCAGTGACCTCGCAGGCTCGCCTCGGTCAGCTCGTGCACCAGGGCAGCTCGCAGGCGGATCTCGGCATCCGACGCGATGCCCAGCCGCTGCGCCAGTCGATCGGCGGTGGTGAACCCGACCCCGACGACCTGGTCGACCAGTCGGTATGGATCGGCTTGGATCCGGGCGGAGGCCTCGGAGCCCAGTCGCTCGACGATGCGGGCTGCGAGAGAGGGTCCGAGTCCGTGGGCGCGGAGGAAGACCGTGACCTCCTGGATCTGGCGGTGGGAGCGGACCGACTCGGCGACTTCCTTGGCCTTCTTCTCGCCGAGGCCTGGGATCTCGCGGAGACGCTCTGGCTCGTTCTCGATGACTTCCAGGGTCTCGCTGCCAAACTCGTCGACGATGCGCTCGGCCAGGGCCGGCCCGACCCCCTGGATCAGCGAGGACGAGAGATAGGCGCGTAGGCCCTCGAGTGAGATCGGGAGGGTCGCCTCGCAGCGGTCGACCTCGATCTGGGGTCCGAACCGAGGGTGGAGAGAGCGGCGTCCGAAGACTCTAAGTGATTGCCCTTCAGCGAGTTGGGCGATGTCTCCGACGATCGAGAGGGCCCGACCTCCGTCGTCGGGGAGGAAACGAGCGACCGCGAACGAGCCGCCGTCCGAGCGGAACGTGAAGCGGTCGATGGTGCCGACCAGGCCGTCGACGACCGTCGTGGAGCCGGAACTGTCGTCGGCTTGTCCCAAGTGGTGATTGCCCTTTGGCCGATGGTCGGTATCCTGTCGCGCCCTTTCGCCGGAGGGCAGTGCCATCGACGGCCCACCACACGGCGAAAACGGCCCATCCCAGGCCCTCGAATGATGTTCCAACGAAAGCCCGCTCGATGATCAAAGTCCAGGTCCGCCCCAACGAGCCGCTCGAAGCGGCTCTTCGCCGCTTCAAGCGCCAGTGCAACTACGCCGGGATCTTCCGGCTCGCCAAGGCGAACACGTTCCACGAGAAGCGGAGTGACAAGGAGCGCCGGATTCGTCGCGAGCAAGAGCGTCAGCTGTACCGCTTGCTCCGCAAGTCGGAGAACAAGGGGCCGATCAAGACGCGTCGGAAGTCGAAGGTGAAGGCCAAGACGACCGAGGGCGAGAACACCGAGTCGACCTCGTCGAAGGACCAGGCGATCCCGGCGACCGAGCAGAAGACCACCAGCGAGCCGAAGCCGCAGACCGGCGTCGACATTGCCGGTGTTGTCTCGCAAACCGAGTCGACCGAAGCCAAGCCGGCTGAGGCTCCGTCGCTGGAGCTTCCGACCAACGAGAGCTGACCGAGGACGACACGCGTTGCGTCCGGTCCGGCCCTCGCCGGTTCGGCTGCGGAGCGCGTGTTGAGCGACCGTGCCTTTCCCTGGGAAGAAGAACGGTCCTCGCGACCTGAGCCGCCCACTCGAGCGGCTCGAGCTCCGCTGCGACGAGCGACACGACGGCCTGCGGTTGGACCAGGTCCTCGCCGCTCTGTTGCACTGGCGCTCACGGACCAGCATTCGCAAGCTGCTCCAGGAGGGTCTGGTCACCCTCAGCGACGGCCGCCCGGTGAAGGCGGCGCGCCGGATGAGCTACGGCGATGAGATCGTCATCGACATCCCGCAGCCACCCGAGCCGGTCGACGTGTTTCCCGACGATTGGGAAGTGCCGGTGGTCTACGAAGACCGGTTCCTCGTCGCGGTCGACAAGCCGGCCGGACTGACCGTTCATCCTTCCGGGCGCCGTGTGCACGGCACCCTGATCCACATGTTGCACAAGCGGTTTCGTCGCCCCGACGATCCGGCACACGACGTCGTGCCCCGTCTGCTGCACCGACTCGACCGCGAAACGTCCGGCGTGATCGCGGTTGGCCTTGACGATCGGTTCCACGGGGAGGTGCGTGCGCAGTTTGAGGAGCGGACCGTGCGGAAGGTCTACCTGGCGGTTGTTCACGGTCGCCCCTCGGAAGACGAAGGTTGGATCGACTACAGCATCGGTCCCGATCGTCGCTCACCGATTCGGTTGAAGCAGGAGGCACGTCGAGACGGAACCGGTCAGAGCGCCCGCACGCGCTACCAGGTGCTGCGTTCGAACGATCGTTTCAGCCTCGTCGAGCTCCACCCCGAGACCGGCCGAACCCACCAGCTTCGGGTGCACATGGACGCGATCGGTTGCCCACTCGTCGGTGACAAGGTCTACGGCGTCGATGCGGAGATCTTCCTGAACGCGCTCGAAGATCGGCTGACCGACGATCAGCGTTCGGAGCTGGTGTTGGATCGGCATGCGCTGCACGCGGCCGAGTTGCATCTCTTCCACCCGCGGCGAGAGGAGCGACTCCGCCTGCACGCTCCGCTTCCGAGCGATATGGCCAACCTGGTGCCGGCCGGCGGCGACTGAGTCAGTCCGACTTCGACTGGCCGTCGGCGAGGAACGCCTTCAGGAAAGCCTTCCGCTGCTCGTCGTGACGCTCGAACGAGAGCCCGACCATCGTCTGCCCAGAAGGGTCGGGGTCCGAGCGCGCGACGCGCATCCGGAGCTCGAACATCTGCTCGCCCACGCTCAGCTTCGCGGTGATCCGCGCTCCCTTGTGAGGTGGTTGTGGCGTGATGAGGCCAATGCCGGAGGAGGAGACGTTGCGCACGACTCCGAATGCCTGATCGGCACCGGTGACGGTGTCGATCAGTGCCGCGAAGATCTGGTCGGACTTCAGCCTCGCCGATCTCGGGCGGAGTTTCGTCTCAGTCGGTCTCTCGCTGGGCTGGCCCATTCCGATTCTCCATCGGCAATCGGGCGTGGCCGGGCTTAGTTCCGAAGGTCGTCCAGGAGTGGTCGACGAAGTGCGTAGCGGTCCGTTGATCGGAACGGATCGATGCTGCCGCCCGAACCCGTGGGTCCCGAATTTGGACCAGCCTCACTCCCGGCCTCAGGGATCGCCGTCCGCGATTCCGAAGGTGCGCGACCCGTCGATGGGTCCGTCTGTGTTTGGGCAGCCTGACCCTCCGACTGGTCTGCCGGGGTCTGGGCCGCCGCTGTGTGGGAGCTGTTCATGGGAGAGACCGACGAACGAACAGCCCGAGGCTAATTCGAAGGCCCCGCCACGGCAAGCACACGGCGGCGACGGCCTGCCAGAGTGTCAGGAGCCGAGGCTGCGGAGCACGTAGGCCAGCGCAGCGACCGTCCCGTAGAGGAACAGGACCGCGCGGAGTTCGGCCTGAAGGGATCGGGGGGCGTGTTCGACGGCTTCTGGAGCGGGGAGCGCCATGTCGTCGTCGAGGTCCTCGCTCGAGACCGGATCGTTCGGGTTCACGACGGGGCCTCCTTGGTCTTGGCGCCGTTTGCGAGATTGCGGAGTCGCAGGCCGACGACGATCGCCGCCACCAGAAGCCCGACCGGATGGTCGGCGCGCGACGCGAACACGCCGGCTACGGCCGCGAGTAGGAGTCCGATCGTCAGTGCTTCTCCGGTGTCGCTCGAGCCCTCGGGGGTCGTGAACGGTACCGCGTGGAGGCGCTGTCCGATGCGTTCCGCATGCCAGTCGCCGAGGGCTGCGCCGAAGAGCGCGACGGTCAGCGCGGGTAGTGGGGCGAGGAATCCGAAGGCGACGAGCGCGATCGCGAGCGGGATCGCGAGCGGCCAGATCAGTCGAACGGCGAGCACGATCCGTGTGGCGCGACGCGACGCTTCGAGTGCATCGATCGGCGCCGTCTGGAACGGCCAGCCCGCGGTGTCGTCGTCGGTGCGGAACAAGGCGGCGACCAGCGGAAGAAAGATCGCCGGGAACGCGGCGACGATCCCGGCTGCGACCTTTGCCGCGGCGCTCTCACTGTCGAAGCCGAGAATCGTCAGTGCGACCGGGAGGCCGATCAACGGCAGCACGCGTGCCCGGAACGCCGGGTTGCGGAGCATCTGCGCACTGAGGAAGCGAGCGACGCCCAACTCACCCGGGTCGTGGCAGAGTCGGGCTTCGAGCCGCGATAACGGGCCGCGCAGGCGCCCAAGTCGTCCGGCTCCGAGCCCTTCCGCGGGCCGAGCCACGAGCGCGATCAACAGGACGGACGCAGTGAACGCCAGAACCGCGAGGCCATCGCCGGTGTGTGCTGTGCCCTGAGCGAGACGGGCGAGCCAGAGTGTCGGAACGGCGTCGACCCAGGCCCCGCCGAATGGGAGGTCGTCCGGTGTGCCTCGGAGTCCGGCGACGCAGGTCGCGAAGCCGCCCAGGAGTAGGGCGAGTGCCAAAGCTCGGACCACGCCGAGCGCCAGTGCGCCGCCGCTTCGTCCGAAGAAGCGATCGGAGCTGTTCTGGATCGATCCGGTCAGAAGCGTGGCGAGCCACGCGATCCAGACCGTCGCGAGGACGTGCCATGCCGAGCCCGTGAACGAACCACCGCGAGTGGCTGCGAGGAAGACGGCCGGGCCGATGCCGACGCCGATCGCGAGCAGGGTGATGCGAAGCCCGTGTCGAACGGCGATCGCGAGACGTCGTTCGAGCGCGCCGAGCGGGGCGGTCGCGAGCAGCAGTCGGTCCGCGCGTCGACGGGACAGGGATTCCGGGTCGGCGAGCGCAGCCGCGCCGATCCAGATCGCCGCGAAACTCAGATGCGCTGCGGAGAACGTCGAGGCGTAGTCCTTCGGCGAGAACGTGAGCGCCGCGAGACCGAGGGCGAGGAACGAAGCCGACGCGATCGTCGAGGTCGAAGTCGGCGAGTCGGCACCGGCGAGGTCGACGCGCAGCCACGCCGACCACAGGGCTCTCAGCCGATTGGTTTGTCTTCGATTCGTCACGTCGGGTCGGAGGTCCGCTGCGACAAGAGGGCGATCGAGGCCGTGTAGCCGTGCACGTAGCTCACGCCGCCGACCGGTCCGATCTCGCCGTTGCAGAACGCGCCACACAGCGCGACCTCGGGGTAACGCTGCCGGATCGCGTTCGAGTCGTGATGCCGTTCGCCGAACAACGCCTGTCCGCGTCCGAGGCACGAGAACAAGAGTGCGGCCTTCGCTTCGGAACGCGCCGACGCGAGCCGTTCGTGCAGGTCGAGCCGACTGGCGTCTTTGTCACGGACGTGAAGGCGCACGCGGCGTCCGGCTCCCACCAGCGCGCCGATCGCGACCGAGCCCGAGGCGTCGTCCGAGCCGACGAAGTTCCGGATCAAGAAGTCATCCACGCTCGGTTCGGTCGGATCGAGAGGGTCGCTCTCGACGCCGAGGAACATCGACCCGCCGCGTGACTCCGCTGCCTGCTGCCGGAGGAAGTCCAGCGCTGGCTGGTCGTCGATGCGGTGAACGATCTGGCCCTTGGCCGACGAGACCGTCCCGGTACGTCCGACCGGGCGGCAGCCGCGAGCGACGACCGGCTCGAGTTCGATGTCGTTTCCGAGCGCCACGGTCACCGCGCCTGCTTCCCTGGCCGCGTCACCGCAGAAGAGAGTCTGGGAGCCAGGGCCTCCGCCGCTGACCAGGCCGCCGACTTTCGGTGCCGCTGGCAGACCGAAGTCGAGGCCCCGCACCAGCGCCTCCGAGTCCATCGAGAACGGATCGGCGCAGATCAGCAGTCCTCCGCAGTCCTCGCGGCTCATGCCGATCGCTTCGACCCAGTCACCCGGCGGTCCGTCGTCGCTCGGCAGCGAGTCGGTCTCGAAGTGGCGGACCTCGACACTCGAGCCGTCGAGATCGAGGGCGAGGAGGCCGAGCGCGGCGCCGTTCTCGGTCTCTTGGCCGTTCGCCAGCACGCCAGCGCCGGATCCGCCGACGACCGGCACGCCATCGAGACGTCGGCCGAGTTCGCTCGGCAGGCGGGAGAGGTCGCCGAGACCGGGGGTCGCGAACGCGAGGCACAGTTCCGGGCGGAACGGGATCGAGTCGGCGACCTCGGCGATGGCCTGGTCGAGTTGCGAAGCGCAGCTCAAGGCGCTGTGGGCCTGCATGGATGCGGAGCGTAGCATCGCCGCGTCCATGAACCTGATGTTCGTCACAGGGCGCCCTTCGGGCCCGGGACCCGACGCCGCGCGCGATGCTGTGAGGATGCTCTCCGGTTCCTTCGCCGAGCGGGGAGATCGGGTGCGTTGGCTCTCTCCGCGGTTGGAGGGCGAGTCCATTCCCTCAGCGCCCGTTGGCGTGGAAGTGCTCGGAGTCGAGAGCAGGCTGCCGGACTTCGCCGAGGTGACCTCGCGCCTGTACGACGTTCCGAACGAGCGCGTGTTCGTCGACCTGCTTCGCTCCGACCCGCCGGACCTCGTGCACGTGCAGGGGTTCGGCGGTACTGCGACCTACTTGATGCCCTGGCTCTGCGAGCGGATGGGCATCCCGGCCGTCGTCGTTGCGGATCCGATCGAGCCGTCGCTCTGCGCTCGCCAAACCCTGGTCGACGAGCGGGGCGAGGGTTGTGTTCGCTGGGCGGAGGCCGCGCGCTGCCTGGAGTGCTGCACCACTCCCTTCGAGGGGGGTATGACCGAGGCGCAGGCCAGGAAGGCACGGAGCCGGGGCTGGCTCGGGCTACTCGCACCGAGGCCGGTTCTGGCCGACTTCGAGAACCGTTTGGACATGGTGGTCAACGGCTTGGATTCGGCGGCCTGTGTGCTCGTCGGTGACGAGTCGGCCGCGGAGGCCCTCGCGCGGGCATTTTTGCCAAAGCGCGCGCGCGTCGGGGTGCCGGAGCTCGCGGACGTCGGATCCTGGGCCGCCCTCTACGCCGAGTTCGCTCGCTGAGCCGAGGCTGGAACGGCCGAAAAAACCGTCGTCAGGGAGGGGGTGAGGGTGGCGGCGCAGAACGGTGGACCGGGATTCACCGGGCCGCAGTCCTGGGGCCGGAAGGCGCGGTGCCAACGGGACTTGGAGGCAGGTGGCCCGGTCGTCGGGGATCTGGCTTGCCAGGCGGCCTGCAGCCGGGGTTCAAAACGGGAACTCCCGATGGCCAGCGGCCCTTGGAGCCGCTCGGAATCTGATAGACTCCCGCGCGCCCGGTGGCCCCGATTCTGATCGGGGCGCGCCCTCTCTCCCCGGGGTTCGTTGGGCTCTCACCGCGCTTCACGAGTGTCTTGCCGAGTCCGGACTCGGCGGCTCACGAGGCTGAATCCAACGACCCTCTCTCACGCGACTCCTCAGAACGCTCCCCACTCGACCATGAGTTCGCTTCCCTCACTGCGCACCCTCCTCGGGGTCTCGATCCTCGCGGCTTTCCTCGCGACGGTCAGCTCCGCGCAGGTGGGTCAGACTTCGGGGTCTGGAACGACCACGACGATCGTCAACGTGTCGGTCACGACCTACCGCATCACCTACTCGGACGGTTCCTCGACGACCGCTGAGCTGAAGACCCCGGCCCAAGCGTCGCCGCCGCCGGGTGGCTTCCCGGTCGTCGTCTTCGTTCACGCGCTCGGAGCCAACCGTGCTCAAGCGCCGGTCTGGCAAGACCGGATGATCGAGCGTGGCTACGCGATCTGGACCTACGACGTCCGAGGCCAAGGAGCCTGGCGTCGCAACCCGTCCGGTCCTCGCCTTGCGGGGACGACGCTCTGGGGTTCGCGCGAGATGGTCGACCTCGGCGAGCAGCTCTCGGCGGTCGCGGTCGAGCCACCGCCCGGCACGGTGAACTCGAATGCCGTTTGTGTCGCTGGAATCAGTCAGGGCGGGTTCCACGCCTGGACTGCCGCGCTGAACTCGGGCGGAGCCATCATCGACTCGGTGTCCGGGCTCGGTTCGGTGTTCCCGTCGCTCCAGGCCGCGATCGCGCTCGACCTCGTGCCGGACGCGGAGACGCAGCGTCTGCCGGGTGGGCAGTTCGGGATGTCGTTCCTGAACCTCGCGCTGCTGCCGTCCTCACCGGTGCTCGTCATCGACAACCAGGTTCAGTCCGAGATCCAGGCGCAGGTCGTCGCCGGCCGGCCGGCTCGTCTCTCCCAGTGGCAGGCGCGTGACTTCGCTGCCGAGCTCGTCGAACTGGACGTTCCGGTGCTGCACCGTCACTCCTGGTTCGATGCGGTCGGCGAAGCCGGTCCGGTCGTCGACGCGTTCGACCTCGTTCCGCCGACGACTCCGGTCCGCGCGGTGATCTCGACTGGCGGCCACGCCACCGAGCCGAATGTCTTGGAGGCCGAGTACTTCTTCACCAACGCGGATTGCTGGCTCGACCGGTTCCTCCGCGGGATCCCGAACGGCATCGACCAGGAGCCGCGCTTCGCGACGGCTCGCCTGCCGCTCGGCCCCAACCCGACCGGCGCAGGCCTCTCCTGGCCGCACATCGACACCGAGTCGCTCGCCAACCCCGAGGGCGTCGGGTTCACGTTCCTGCACACCGATGCCTCGGGAACGCTGACTGAAACGGCGCCTGCCTCGGTCTCGACCGACTTGCTGACCAACCGGGTCGCCGCCGGCTTCTCGCCGCAGGTCTGGCTCGATACGCCTTCGCTCCGCACGGTCCCAGCGACCCGCACGGCGATTCCGCAGTCGACGTTGTCCTACACGTCGGTTCTCGGCAGCGAGAAGGAGATCTACGGCAAGCCGAAGCTCCTCTTGTCGTCGATGGCGAACGCGCCGGTCGCGTCGGTTGCCGTGACGCTGCACGTCACGCTCCCGACCGGTGAGCGAGCGATGCTGAGTCAGGGTGGCGCTCGCCTCGATGCGGGTATCAACGTCCCGACCGACATCGAGATCCGGATGTCGCCGATCGCTGTGGTCCTGCCGGCTGGCTCGACGCTGGAGCTGCGCCTGAGCAACCTGTGGATCACCGAGCTGCCGCACCTGCCGGCGCTCTACGCGTCGCCGACGTTCACGAACTTCGACCTCGGGATCGCCCACGGCGACCTCCTGACTCGTCTGGCGCTCCCGATCCGCGAGCCGGTTCCGGTTCTTCGCTCGGACTCTCTCGAGATCGATGTGACCAACCCGGTCGACGTCGGACTCGACATGTTCGCCGGCGCGGACTGCGCGGGCACGACCTACTTGATCGCGATCGGTGATCGTCCGGTCATGGGTGGTACGTCGCTCAACGGTGCGTTCCTGCCGATCGACCAGGGCTTCCTGTTCAACGTGTTCGCCCAACAGGCGAACTCACCGATCTGCCCGAACTTCTTCTCGCTGCTCGACAGCGAGGGATCGACGCAGACCGTGTTCCGATCGACGCTGCTCGGCCCGTCGTTGCTGAGCCTGATCGGTCGGGACCTGCGCTTCATCGGCATCGTCGCCGACTTCGCGAACCTCTCGTCGGGCGTCCGTGTGACGACGCCGGTCGACGTCCTGGTTCGCTGAGCCGAGGAGCCCCCGCCTCGACGGCTGGGTTGGGCTCGGGGATCGGCCGCCGGCTGATCCCTTGCGCGCAGGCGCTGCGTGCCGGCCGCGTCCGCATCCGAGGTGCGCGGCCGCAGAGTTCCGGAGGCGAATCAGAGGGTCCCGGAGGACGAATCAGAGGTCGCCGGCGCGTCGCATCCGCTCGCGACGCTTGTCGTCTGCGGTCTGCTCGCTGACCATCCGCCCGACGAACGCGTCGCCGAGGAAGGCCTGGATGAACTGCGCGTAGAGCGGAGCGACCTCGCGGAGCAGGCGATACATGTCCTGCGCGACTTCGCGGTAGGCGAAGTGCCCATCCGGCTTCGAGCGCAGCTCGACGAAGTAGCCGACCTGGCGCGGGTCGAAGATCAGTCGGATCCGCTGCAGGAATCCGAAGGGAGTCACGTAGCCGGCGGCGTGTGGGAACTTGTCCGCCACGGCCTGTTGGTGTTCGGCGCAACGCCGCATCACCGCGCGGAAGCGGTCGCCAAACCCGGCTTGATCGACGAGCGGCGGCACGACGAAGCCGTGGCGTGTCGTGAGCAGCTGTTGTTGCTGGAGTCCCTTCCGGTGACGCCCGATGTCACGGTAGGCACCGAAGTCGACGAGTGTTTCGAAGCAAAACGGCTGAGCACCCTCGAGTCCGATCGGCAGGTCGTCGTGCTTCCCACGCCCTCCGAGGAGCTTCTCGAACAGTTCGAGCTGGCCCTTCTCGTCGAGTCGTTCGACCTCGGCTTGGAGCTCGGAGAAGCTACGGTCGGAGTGCTCGTAGAGCATCGACGCGAGCAGCTTCTGGTCGAGTGACTTGTCGTAGTCGAGCAGCCGGGTTTCCGGTTGGCGCTCGGTCGGGTCCGTCTGCGCGAGGACGCTCTGGCTGACCGCTCGCACGTCGACGTGCTGGGCCGCGAGGAACTCGTTGCGGACTCCGTGTGCCAGAAGCGTCGGCAGAACGCTCGAGGCTTCCTCGGAGAGGCGGTCGCCGACCTGTTGGAATTCCTTCAGCGGGTGGCTGCGCAGCTCACGGATCACGTCGGACAAGGTGCGAGCATCGATGACGAGGCCCCACTTGGTGTTGATCGCCGGGGTCAGCAGGTAGCGGGCCGCGTCGAAGGCCTCGGCGCGCAGTGCGCGTATCCAGGCGTTCTCGCGCTCGCCTTCGGACAACGGGCGTTCTCGCTTCAGGTGCTCCAGGAGCTCACGGGACAGCTCTTGGTAGAGCGCGAAGCTCTCCTCGATCGCCTTGTCGTAGGCCTCGAGGACTTCTCCTCCGTGGGCGACGACGTCCGGGTCGCGCCAGTGACCTTCGCGCTCGAACGAGATGTAGCGGGTCGAGGACTCTTCGAAGCTGCAGCGGCGCTCACGCTGGATGTAGCGCGTGACGAGCTGCGAGACGTTTTCGACCGCCAAGTGGACGACCGAGCCTTCGCGGAGCGAGTTGTGCCCGTGGTCGATCGCGTAGGTCTTGAGGAACTGGCCCGCCTTGTCGGAGATGACCTGCTCGAGCGGCTCGGACTCCTGCTCCGGAAGGTCTGCGACGAGTTCTTCGAAGTCGCGGCCGACGGACTCGAGCCCCTTCTTCAGGCGGTCGAGGAGGTTGTCCCGCAGGGACTTCGAGCTGCGCGAGTAGACGCCGTTCAGCGTCGCCGCGACCTCTGGCGGGAGATTCTGGATCAGGAAGACGTCCGCATGCTCGCGTGGCTCGACCACCGAGACGTAACGCTCGAGGAGTCTTCTCTCGGACTCGCTGTAGCGACTCTTGGTCGCGCCCTCCGGGACGGATCCGCTCATCCACAAAGGATCCTCGACCGGCGTTGCAGTTGCCAGTCGAGTCCGCGCTTCGGCTCGAATCGAATCGATCAGCCGTGCTGATCTTCGAGCCAGCGCTCGGCTTCGATCGCCGCCATACAGCCGGTGCCGGCCGCCGTGATCGCTTGACGGTAATAGCTGTCCTGCGCATCGCCGGCGGCGAAGACGCCTTCGATGTTCGTCGCGGTCTTGCCGGGGACGGTCTGGATGTAGCCGGTCTCGTCGAAGTCCAGGAAGCCCTTGAAGATGTCCGTGTTCGGCTTGTGGCCGATTGCGAGGAACAGGCCGTCGGCGTCGACTCGGAACTCCTCTCCGGACTTGTTGTTCTTCAGCGTAAGTCCGTTGACCTTGCCGGCCTCGACGTCGTGGACGTCCAGGACCTCGGTGTTCCAGTGCATCGTGATCTTCGGGTGCTCGAGCGCACGCTCCGCCATGATCTTGCTGGCCCGGAGTTCGTCGCGGCGGACGAGCATGTGGACCTCGGAGGCGAACTTGGTCAGGAACGTGGCCTCTTCGCAGGCCGAGTCCCCGCCGCCGACGACGTAGACCTTCTTCTCCTTGAAGAAGAAACCGTCACAGGTCGCACAGGCGGAGACCCCGCGGCCCTGCAGGGCCTGTTCGTTCGGCAGGTTGAGGTAGAGGGCGCTCGCACCTGTCGAGATGATGATCGTCTCGGCGCTGAGCTCCTCGTCCGTGGCGGTCCAGACGCGGAACGGGCGCTTCGAGAAGTCGACCTTCACCGCGGTATCGAACCGGACCTCGGTTCCGAAGCGCTCTGCCTGCTTCTGGAACATCTCCATCATCTCCGGGCCCATGACGCCCTCGGGGAAACCCGGATAGTTCTCGACGTCGCTGGTGATCGTCAGCTGGCCGCCCGGCTGCTCTCCAGCGAGCAGAAGCGGTTCCAGGTTGGCGCGCGCGGCGTAGATGGCGGCGGTGTAGCCGGCGGGGCCGGAACCGAGGATCAGGGTCTTGCGGGGCTCGGACATGAGGTGGGTCGTGGAGTTTCGCGCAGTCGGCCGACCAGGGCCAGAACTCAACCCGATCCCGTGGCGGGAGGCGTCAGTTCAGGACGGATCCTGCACGGCGTCGAGGATCGACGCCGCGCGAGCGGCTGGATCCGACGAGCGGGTCAGGCGCCGAAACACCTCGCCGAGTCTCTCGGTCGAGGAATCGGAATCGGACGGTCCACGACGGAGTTCCTCGAGGGTTCCCTGACCGACGAGTTTCCCCTCCGACAGGACCGCGACCTGGTCGGCGACGGCCTCGACGACCTCGAGCAGGTGGGAGCAGTAGAGGACCGCCCCGCCCGCATCCGCGAAGCGGCGGACGAGTTCCTGGACGAGCATCGCGGTCTCGACGTCGAGTCCGGACATCGGCTCGTCGAGGATCCAGAGCCTTGGGCCGGGAAGGAGCGAGGCTGCGATCGCGATCCGTTGCGCGTTGCCCTTCGAGAGATCGGACAGGGCCGAATCGCGACGCTCGGTCAGGTCGAACTGCTGGAGAAGTTGCTCGGTGCGCGACTCGATTCGCTCCTCGGAGAGACCGAAGAGCCGGCCGCGCAGCGCGAGATACTCCGTGGGAGTGAGCGCCTCGTGCAGTCGGGCGAGCTCGGGCACGTATCCGGTTCGTTGGCGGGCCGCGCGAGGATCCGCTTTCGCATCGGCGCCGGCGATCTCGATCGATCCAGAATCCGGAGTCTCGAGACCCACCAGGCATCGGACGGTCGTCGACTTGCCCGCACCGTTGGGGCCGAGCAGCGCACAGACTTCACCCGGATGAACAGTCAGGCTGAGTTCGTCGACGGCCTTCAGCGCGCCGAAGGACTTTGACAGCCGGTCGATCGAGAGGATCGGTTGGTCTCGATCGGGAGCGGACGGACTCGGCACCGATTCGGTTTCCACGCGGGCAGGCTATATCCTCGCGACGTGCACGTCTCCGAGTCTTCCGCCTTCCTCCTTACCGCACTGGCTCTGGCGCTCCCCGGCGCTGCTCAGGACACCGCGTCCGATGAGCAGGCCTCCGTCGAGATCGCGTTCGAGAACGCGTTCCCCGGGCAGGAGCGATTCGACCGGCCGGTTCTGATCGAGTTCCACGACCAGTTCGAGGGCCAGGCCTTCGTCGTCGAGCAGACCGGGAACCTGTTCCAGGTCCCGCGTGATCCGGAGTCGGCCGACCGTCATCTGGTCGCCGACTTCACGGCGAAGGCGCTGCACCCGCGCAACGACGGTGGCAACGAAGAGGGCCTGCTCGGCTTCGCCTTTGCGCCGGACTTCGTCGAGAGCGGATACGTCTTCGTCTACTTCAGCGACGAGGTCGATCGGATCCCCGGGGACCCCAACGCTCGGAACCGTCGTCGCCGTCGTCCCCGGATCACCCGCGACAGCGTCGTCTCGCGATTCGAAACGAAGCGTGAGAACGGGTTGCTCACTTTCGACATGGACTCGGAGCTCGAGATCCTTCGCCTGCGTCAGCCCTGGTCGAACCACAACGGTGGCACCGTGATCTTCGGTCCGGACCAGATGCTCTACGTCGTGCTCGGTGACGGAGGTGCTGCGAACGACATGGGCGGGAACGGTCAGAACCTCGAGACGCTGCTTGCCGCGGTGCTTCGCCTCGATGTGTCGGGGGCGACCGAGTCGTCTCCCTACAAGGTGCCTGCCGACAACCCCTTCGTCGGCGACGAGTCCGCTCGCGACGAAATCTGGGCTTACGGGCTGCGCAATCCCTGGCGAATCAGCTTCGATCCCGAGACCGGTCACCTCTGGTATGCGGACGTCGGCCAGAACCTCTGGGAAGAGGTCGGTCGACTGCAACGCGGTGGCAATTTTGGCTGGCCCCTGATGGAGGGGTTCGAAGTGTTCCCGCCGGACGCGGATCGTTCGGAGGGCGAACTCAAGGGTCTCGTGCCGCCGATCGGTCAGTACGCGCACCAACGGGATGGTGCTCCGGATCCCGATGGCGGTCTCTCGGTCACTGGCGGTGAGGTCTACCGCGGTCAAACGCTGACCGGGCTGAAGGGGCGCTACGTGTTTGGTGACTTCGTCACTCGCAACGTCTGGGCGGTTCGTGACGGCGCGGATCCGAACTCCCGTCTGGAGCTGCTCGGCAAGGCGCCGGGACCGATCTCGTCGATCCATCGCGAGCCGGAGGGTGAGCTGCTGTTCTGCGGCTTCGACGGACGGATCGTCCGGCTCGTCTCGGGTGACGACTGAGGCCTTCGCTCAGCGTCCAGGCGAGGGCGTGACTACCGCCACTTGAAGTGCTGACTGAGCGGCGCGTAGAGCTGCTCGAACTGATACTGCGGGTCGCCGCGCCGCTGTTCCTTGATCTCGTCGAGTTCGGGGATCGCACCGGGCGGGAAGTAATACCACTCGTATCGATCGCCCGCCGGTCGGGTGAACAGGTGGCCGCGCTTGCGATCGAAGTCGCTTCCGAACCGATTGCGCATCATCGCCTCGAACTCCGAGGGCCTCTCGTAGGTGCCGTGGTTGTCGAGCGGCGCCTGGGCTCGCGCGATCTCGAACCGTTCGCCGTAGCGCTCGCGGAGTTCACCGCGTGACTCGATCCAGCGGGTGTGTCGGCGGAGGACCTCCTGGGCCAGTTCGAGCGTGGTCCGCGGGTCTTCCTGAGGAAGGCGTTGGCCGACCCGGATGTGGGCGGCCCGCACTTCGCGCAGGACCGAGTTCACTCGGTGGCGGATCGCCTCCGGCAGTGCGCTGATCTCGATCCAGTCGGCGTCCGGGACTTGCTGGACGAGGTCATTCTCGGTGGGAACTGCGTCTTGCGGCTGGGGCTCTTGCTCGTTGGTCGTCGTGCGGGCCTCAGCCGGATCGGTCTCGTTCGTTCCCCTGTTCGTCGTCGGGGTCGAATCGTCGATCGGATCAGAACCGAACAACTGCCATGCAGCGATCGCAGCGATCACGAGAAGAGCGGGGAGCAGCAGGCGATTGGTCATCAGCGTTGCGACGGTGACGAACGGGGGTTCGACGCTTTCCGAACGACCGAGTGTCGCTAGACCGCAGCGATCTTCAACTACCTCGGGAGCCTGCCGCGTCGGTCGAGGCCGCTCCGACCTTCGCGTAGACTGCTGCGAGGCGCTCGAACGCCTGGTCCCAGGTGAAGACTCGACGGACGAACTCGGCTGCGCGGCCGCCGATCGCCCCGGCCTCGGCGGGATCCGCGAACAAGCGCAGGATCGTCGCGGTCGTCGTCTCCGCGTCGTCGGCGATCGGAAGCGTGTCCGAGGGAACGTCGCCGAGCCCCTGGGCGGCGACTGTCGTCGCGACGACCGGCAGCCCCATGCTCATCGCCTCGAGCACTTTGTTTTGTAGGCCGCGTGCGATGCGGAGAGGTGCGATCGCAGCACTCGCTCGATCGAAGTAGGGCGGTGTCTCCTCGACCCAGCCAGTGACTTCGACTCCAGGCTGTTCTCCGAGGGCCCTCACGGCGTCGGTCGGTCGGTTGCCGACGATCAGGAACCGCGCGTCCGCGTGCTCTGCCCGGATCGTCGGGAAGCACTCCTCGGCGAACCAGGTGACGGCGTCGACGTTTGGCTCGTAGTCCATCACCCCGGTGAAGATCACCGTGTGTGGCTCGCGGTGCTGGTCGCCCCGGGATCGGAAGTGCTCGACGTCGACGCCGTTCGGAACCACGGTCGGCACGACGTTCGGGATGTCCCGGACGAACAGCGCCTTCTCGACTTCCGAGATCACGAGCGAGGCGTCGAACTCACGAGCGATGCGGCGTTCGAACTCCAACAAGACGCGTGCCTCTCGTCCGTAGATGAACCGTGCGGCGGCACCCCCGGCGGCTGCGTACTGACGCCACTTGTCCGAGTCGAGTTCAGCGAAGTGCATCACGCGGGTTTGCTCGCGGCGATCCATCACATAGAGCGCCATCGACGAGCTGTACAGGAACACGACGTCCGGCGGATCTTCGTCGAGCCAGCGATCGACCTGCTTCTGGAGTTCTCGCGATCGGAAGTAGGGCAGAGTCAGCGGCTCACCGGTGACCAGGCCGCGAAAGCAGGTGATCTTCCTCAGGCGCCGATCGATCCGAGGAGCACAGACCGCGTCGACCACACCTCGCAGCTCCTCGACGGCCTGCAGGTCCCGATCGTCCTCGCACAGGCAGCCGACCCGCACCTTGCTGCCGGCTTCGCGAAGCTGCCGCAGGGCGTGGTAGGTGGAAATCCGGTCTCCGCGATCCGGAGGGTGCGGGACCCGGTGGCAGAGGAAGACCACGTTCCGCGGCAGACCGCCCCCGGGGAGGGAGTTCTCGCGTTCTGGGCTCGGCGGGGAGTCGGTCATGGTCGTGGCCTGAGGCCGTCTTTGGGGCGGCCCTCGCCCTCTTCATGGAGTCGGAAGTTCGGGGGGTGCGGCTCCACTGCGAGCTGGTTTGTGCTCTCGATCCTGGGAATCCGGTCGCTCTGGCTCAAGCGTGGACCGCAGGAGTTCGATACGGAGACCAGGGCGTAAACGAGCGGATCAAAACCAGATGGCAGAAGCGATCTCGAACTCCACCAGCATCCTGAAGTTGGTCAACAAGACCATGGAACTTCCGACCATTCCGGAAGTCCTGGTTCGACTCAACGATGTGATCGCGTCAGAGGAGTCTTCAGCAGAAGATGTAGCGAAGGTGATCAGTGTCGACCCTGCGGTGTCGACCAACATCCTCCGCATCGTCAACTCGGCTTACTACGGCCTTCAAGTCCGTGTCTCCTCGATCGGCCTCGCGGTTTCGATCATGGGCTTCACGATGACCAAGAAGGTCGCTCTGAAGGCTGCGGTCTTCAGCGTGTTCGGTAAGAACCAGAAGACCGTGGATCACTTCGATCCGGTCGCGTTCTGGAAGCACTCGATCTTCACCGGCGTCGCGGCCCGTGTCCTCGGTCTCGAGAGCTCGCGCTTCGGCTCGACCGATGCGGAAGACCTCTACATCTGTGGTCTTCTGCACGACATCGGCAAGATCATCATGATGGAGAAAGCGGGAGAGCAATACCGTCAGGTGCTCGCCGAAGCCGTCAAGAGTGGTCGCCCCGAGTCGGAGGTCGAGCAGGAAGTCTTCGGCTTCACGCACGCCGACGTCGGTAGCGTCCTGGGCGTGAAGTGGTTCCTCCCGGAGGAGCTCACGGTCGCCATCCGCTACCACCACCAGCCGAGCAAGGACCCGTTCCACCGCTCGCTGAGCTCGCTGATCCACCTGGCCGATCACCTGGCCTGGTGCAACGGCAGCCCGTCGACGCAAGGCACGATGTCGAGCGAGCTCGACCACGAGGTCTACGACCAGATCGGCCTGGATCCGCAACAGGTCGAAGATCTGCTGCCGCAGATCCGCGACGACTTCCAGGCCACTGGCCAACCCTGGGAGTGACGAGCGCAGGCGGATCGGATCCCGGTCCGCCTGAGCTGGAGCGCGGAAGGATCGCCAAACACCGACCGTCTAGTCGGGCGTGTCGGAACGATTCTGGCTGCTGCTCCGCTGGTGGATTGTATTTTGCTGCGTCGCCGCGACCCTCACATGGGCGGTCGTCGATCGAGACACGCTGCTGAACGTCGAGGCACGCGCCGAAGAGTTCCTTTGGGAAGAGCCTGAGAGCTACTGGAGTCTCGAGGACGCCAAGAGCGACGTGAGGTTCATGGACCGTTGGCTGGTCGGCGTCGAAGAGTGGTTTGGCCTCTCTGTCGGTCTCGGGATGCTCTTCGGCGGCGTGCCGGTTCTCGTGCTCGCTGCATGGCTCTGGGAGCGCCGGAGCGTCCGCGCCTTCGTTCGGGCCTCGGGTGGCCAAGAGTGAATCGATCGACCTGGTTCGGTTCTGGTCCCGAGGTTTCTCGCGACTGAGCGTCCGTCGGCATCCTCAGGGGGCCGGGCTTCTCCTCCTTTGAGCTGCTACAGTTGGAAGGCCAGTGACCTGGGACGACAGCGAGACCCTGAACGGCATTACGCCGGACCAGCCCTTGAACGATGTGCACGCACAGCTCTTGTGCGTCCAAGGCGGATTGCCGCCATTCACGATCAAGGGCGACGAGTTCCGGATTGGGCGTCACTCGGAGAACGACCTTCGTCTCCCGAGCGGCTCCGCGTCGCGACGTCATGCCCGACTGGTGCGTCGCGGCGGCAAGTACGCGCTCGAGGACGTCGGATCGTCGAACGGCACCTTGCTGAACGGCCGTGCGCTGACTTCCGGTCAGCCGGAGATGCTCAGCCACAACGATCGCATCCAGATCGCCGAGTTCGTGTTCCTGTTTGCCGATTGGGGTGAGATCGCTCGGTCGCGCAATCTGCCGTCGTTCACGATCGACTCGGCGGAGGTCAAAGAAGAGGCCGACCAGCTGATCCGCGACTACCTTGGGATTCAGCCGGGCGACGGCTCGAGCGATTCCGAGTGACCCGATCATCGCCGGCTCGACTCTCCCCTACTCGATCGTGACCGGACCGGATGGAACGTCGACCTGGATGGTCGTTTCCTGTCCCTCGACCTGGAGTTCGTAACGGCCGCGCTCCAATCCGGTGAACGTCGTCGTGCCTGGGGTGACGCAGCGTGACCGAGCGTGGATCCGGCGGGTTCGTTGTGCGTCGTCGGAGATCCGATAGGCCAGGAACAGATCGCCTCGTTCGGCCGTCGGGCACTCGACTTCGAGCGCGTAGGTCGGGGGGATTACTAGCTCGGCGCTGCTCGGGCCCTCGCGAAGGTCGACGACTTGGGAGACCAGGTCCGGGACGCGACGAGTGGCGTTCGATGCTCGGATCGCGACTCGGACGAAGCTCCGCGGAAGCCGGCTCAGCTTGATCTGGCCATCGGCTGAGAAGTTCCATTGCTGAACCCGGCGGCCGTCTTGTTCCTCTGGCCCGTCGAGTTGGAACACCTCCACCGTGAGCGCCATCGGCCCGCGCAAGCCCCTCGGGGCGCCGGAAACCAGAAGCTCCAGGTCGGCCGGCCGTGCGAGTCGGACCAGAAGTCTGTCGGTCGGGTCCGTCACCGTGGTGATCGCTTCGCCGGATCCCTCACTGCGAACGACGAGTCGTACATCCTGGATGTCCTCGGAGCCCGAGCGCGCACCGAACTGGCTGGCCTCGACTCGGGAGCGGTGCAGCAGATAGGCGCCGTCTCCCAGTGGAAGGTGCGCTAGCCCGATCTCGTAGGGGTGGGCGGGGTCTGGGCGAAGGAAGGTTCTGATCTGGTCGACGGGCTCGCCAGCCTCGTTCTCGACCTGCAGGTGGATCCATCCCTCTTCGGTCGGCAGGGACGTTCGGAGTTCAACTCGCTCCACGCCGCCGTTCAACACGATGCGGGTTCGTGGTCCCAGCGGGGTAGCCGTGCCTCCCGGAGACCAGATGGGGCCGAGGTCATAGGCGCCTGGCGACAGGTCGTGGAACAGCTCGAGGTTCTCCAATCGGGTCCGCGAGAGCTTCGAGGTCGAAGCACTCTCGGTCTCGAGACTCTTGAGGGCGACGCGGACCTGGCTGCGAGGGATCCGCTCGCTCACCAAGGAGACCACGAGCGAAGGTGCATCGCGCAGCTGAATCACGACGAGCCCGTCGGGGTTGGAGTAGGACGACACCCATTGCCCCTTGCAGATCCACTCGGAGAAATACGGCTCGTCAGGGGGCGCGAAAGGCTCGATGGGCCGAGCGAAGGCCTGCACGAGGGAGCCGTCTGCCAACATTGGCATGTTCGGCATGCCTGGGGTCCATCGAACGGTCCGTGACTCCGACTCTCGTTGAACGACGAGAACCGCCTC
Organism: Planctomycetota bacterium; assembly: GCA_039815565.1. Lineage (GTDB taxonomy): Bacteria > Planctomycetota > UBA1135 > UBA1135 > UBA2386 > JBCBZB01. The sequence continues at coordinate 70,542 of JBCBZB010000012.1, read as the reverse complement.
CGCGACGCTCTTTCCGTTTGGGCCCCGAATCTCGAATTCGACGTCGAAGAGCGGCTCGCCGAACAGATGGAGGAACTGACCGGATGCCGAGTTCTTCGGGTTCTCGTTGCGGAACCGCCAGCCGTCGAGCTCTGCGCGGATCGTCACCGGGCCATCCGCGAGTTCGTCGAGTGAGAACTCGCCGTTCTGGTCCGTCGCCGTCTCAAAGCGTCGGCCAGTTCGGTCGAGGACCTCGATCGAGACGTTGTTCAGAGGTTCCGCCCGCGGGTCCAGCACGCGACCGTGCAGAGACTCCTCGAATCGGGCACTGATTTTGCCCAGGTCCGAGTCGCTGGCTCTTCGAATGTCGGACGAGGTTCGGTCGTCGGAGAACTCGAGATCTCGAGCTGTCGCGTACGGCTGTGGCTCGGTCTCGGCTGCCGTGTGCAACGGAGTGCCTACCGGGCCTTCGGAGGGTCTCGCTCCCTGGTGGCCGTCAGAGCCCGTCAGGAACGCGCCGATCCAGATTCCCAAACCAAGGGTCGCGATCGAGAGCCCGGTGTTCACGGCTGCACTCATCGGTATCCGAGCTCCAAGCGCTGGCGGAGCATCAGGGGATTGATCTCGATCGCGAGGTCGACGGTCCGTTCGCCACGCAAGACACGAAGGCGCAACTCGGTTCCCGGCTCGAACGGCAGGACTTCCGGCACGGGCCCGAACGACTCGATCGCTTGGTCGTTGATCGCCACGATCCGGTCCCCGTTCAAGAGCCCCTGGTCCGTGCTCTGGCCGAAGGGCGGTTGGCGGACCACGTCGAGGCAGTCGAATGGGCGGGGCGAGAACTCGCAGCTCTGCAGGGGGAGCTCGATGTCGATGTAGCTTCCTGGCAGGTCGCCGACTCCCAGGCGGAAACGACCCGGAGTCGTCGTCGCGAACCTCGCCTGACGATTCTCGTCGAGAGAGGCGAGCATCGTGACTTGCGGAGTGGCCGGATCGCCGAGTGGACCGCGAAGCGAAAGGCTCTGACCGGGCGGGAGGTTGGAGCTCGTTACGAGCAATGGGTGGGTCCCACTCGCGATCAGCGTGACCTGGTTCGGGCCCGGTTGGAGTTCCACGATCGCGGCGGCGAGCTCCAACGGAGTGGTGGACTGCTGCTGACTCAGTTGGAGCACGCAACGGTAGGTCCCGGTGGAGAGTTGTGGGTAGCGCGCGATCCCGGAATCGTCGACGGCCAGCGTGCCGCTCTGGAACGTGGCTCGTGTTCCAGTCGAGGTCTCGGTGCTCGGCGCGATCCGGACCTGAAGTTCGGAGCCTGCGAGTGCAGTCGTGTCCGGCAAGTTCTCGACCGTCACATCCAAGGAGCAGTTGCGGCCAAACACGATTTCCGCCGACTCCTGATCAGGTTGGAGAGTCAGCACCGTCGTTCCGAAGTAAGTGTGGTGTGCGATCAGCACGGCTTCGTCGCGTTCGAACGATCGGTCGGTTCTCGGACCGAACAGGTGTTCGCGATCGAATAGGAGCCGCCGGTCTCCGAGCGCGAACGGTGTCACGTGTTGCCGCACGGGTCGTCCGCCCTCCGTAGCTGGTGGGTCGAGTCGTCCGAACGAGCACTCCGGTAGGAGCCGATCGGTTGAATCGACGCAGCTCACGACCAGGAAGTCTCTCGGGTCCGGTGGAGGAAGCTCGACGGCGACGAGGTTTCGTTGGCCGGCTTCGATGCGATGGCGTTCGACGTGATAGTTCGTTGAGCCGGTGCGCCGAAGGTTGGCGCGGCCGACGAACCGCAGCTCGATCTCGCCGGGGAGAACGTCCCCGATCTCGATCTTTCCCGACTCGGGGGAGTGATAGCCACGGACGGAGAACGGAGCCCCCTCCGTGTTCGGGTTGGGGCGCGCCAAGGCGACGAGCAGGTCGTCGAGTCGTGCGAACTCGGACCGGATCGAAATCTCGAGCGACGTTCGCGGGCTGAGTTCGATCCGAAGAGGGCCTTCGTCCTGGGCGCGGATTCGGAATGCGCCGGCCTCTGAGGCGAGGTCGAGGGAGCCCGCGTCCGAATCGCTGTCGTTGTCCGCGCCGAGCGAGGTCAGGGCGCGAATGGTGACCAGACCTTGAGGGACACAGATGCTTGGGCTCGCGGGGGTCCACAGCGCGCGCCAGGTGCGGTTCCACTGAAGCCGCAGCTCCGCGCGGTCGGGCGTCGTGCCGTCTGGGAGCCGCAGGTCGAGTGCGGTGTGGTGACCCTCTTGCGCGGAGAGTTCGAGGTCGCCTCGTTCCCGCGAGCCGAGGTTCTTCGGGTGGCGGGGAAGGAAGAACAGGTCCTCGAAGTGGGCGGACACCTGCCACTGGGGGTCTCGGACGCCGTCGAACCGGAATCGACCGGTGTCGTCGGTCACGAGCGAGGACCGTTCGTTCCAAGCTCCGCCGTCGCCTTCGAGCAGGACGACCTTGGCGCCAGAGAGAGGGTCCCCGTCGAGGTCACGTACGATGCCCGCGAGGTCGGTCCGACGTGTGACCGAACCGTCGGCGCTCGGCGACTCGGTCGCGCTCGCCCGGCGCCTCGCGGTTCCGTTGTCGCTTGCCGCGACGGTCCGCGAGTCCGTGTCGACGCTTGGGTTCGGTTCGGCTCGAGGGGGCGATTCCGCCCGTTCGCCGTCGGGCCATTGAGTGCCGACACCGATTCCGAGGAGCAGCGCCAACCCGGCGGGGACGGCCGCTCGTCGAAGTCGGTGGGAAAGCGTGCTTCCCGACGACGAAGATGAACTCCTCACGGGCCGGACTCTGCCATGCAAAGCCGGCTATGTCCAGCCCGGGATTCGAGGCTGTGGACCGGGTTGCGAACTAGATCGCTTCGGCTTGGGTTCGTGCGATCCCGCGGAATTTGGTCCGCAGCGCCTCGGTCACGGGTCCCATGCGCTTCTCGCCGATCGGGCGTCCGTCGACTTCGAACACCGGGACGAGCTCGCCCATCGTGCCGGTGCAGAACGCTTCGTCGGCTCGGTAGAGCTCGGCCTGCGAGTAGTCGCCGACGCGGAACGGGATGCCGTCATCCTCACACAGCTTCAGCACCACGCTCCGGGTCACGCCCTCGGGGCAGGCCTTGCAGGTGGACGTCACGACCGTGCCGCCCTCGACACAGAACACGTGGGTTGCGTTCGTCTCGGCGATGAACCCATCGCTGTCCAGCATCAACGCGTCATCAGCGCCGGCCGCGTTCGCCTCGATCTTCGCGAGGATCGACTGGATCAGGTTGTTGTGATGGATCTTCGGATCCATCTGGTCCGCGCGGAATCGGCGGATCGAGCTCGTGTGCAACGTGATCCCCTCGGATCCGTAGACCGGCGGTTTGTGCTCGGCGAGGACGATCAAGGTCGGGCCGGCTTGGTTCAGGCGTGGGTCCATACCCGAGGTGATCTTCACCCCGCGCGTCAGCGTCAGGCGAATGTGCACGTCGTCGTGCATCGAGTTCGCTTCGAGTGTGCGGCGGATCTCGGTTCGTATGGCGTCGTCGCCCGGGATCTCGGAGAAGGCCAGAGCCTTGGCGGAGTGCCGCAGACGCTCGAGGTGCTGCTGTAGCCGGAAGATCTTGCCTTCGTAGACGCGCAGGCCTTCCCAGACCGCGTCGCCACCCTGGACCGAAGAGTCGAACGGGGAGAGGCCCGGCTCGTCCCGGCCGATCAGTCGGCCGTTGACGTTGTAGACGAGGCTTTGGTTGCGGTCGTCGAACTGCTGCTGCATCGCGGGTTCTAACTGGCTCGATCAGAGCATGCCGCCGAGGGAGGCGACGATGCTGGTGTTCTGGATGGAGTTCGCGAACGCATCGCGCGACTCGAGGTAGGCGTCGACGGTCTTATCGAACGCGAACAGGCTGAATCCGCTGAGGTGAGGGTCGAGCATCGTCACCGTGACGTCGTCGCGTTCGCGGGCCTCCTTGATCTGGTAGTCCCAGATAAGCTCCTCGAGCACGTAGATCGTCGCGAGGAATCGCTTCACCAGACCCGTGGACTTCTCGCGGGCTTCGTTCTGGAAGTGTGAGGCGAGGATCAGCAGCTTGCGCTGGTCGCTGCTGCGGCTGTGGTCCGCGATGACCGACTTCAGAGGCGTCTTCTCGACGAGGCCGCCGTCGAAGTAGGTGTTGCCGTCGTCGTCGCCCGGGTAGGACGCCATCACGCCCGGGATCGCCATGCTCGAATAGATCGCAGGCATCATCGGTCCCTTGCGGAACACCTTGGTCCTGCCCATTCCGTCGTCTGTGCAGGCGACGGCGCGGAACGGCGTCGGGCAGTCTTCGATCCGGTCGACACGCAGTCCGCCGGCGATCTTCTTGCGGAACGCCTTCCCGGCGACGACGCCGTCGGGAAGCGGGCGCTTGAGTGGCTTGCACGACGCCAGGATCGACAACGCGAACTTCAGTGGGTTCGCATCGACCGATCCCTTTTCGGCGAGACTCGCGACGAGGTCGAGAATGTCGTAGGCAGGCGTGCCGGCGGCCCAACCGCCGCCGACGACCGCGCCGGCGCTCGTGCCCCAGACCTCTTCGATGTGCGGCTTGAGGTCGAGCTCTTCGAGGATGCGGAGCAGTGCGATGTTTCCGGCAAGTCCCGGGAGGGCTCCGCCACCGAGAGACAAGACGACGCGGTAGTCGTCGTTCCTGACCATCCGCTCGATCGTCGAGAAGCGCTCGCGCTTGAGCGGTACCTCGCGAGCGATCGCTTGGTCCTGGGGGCGGCCCGACGCGTTCTCGCTCACGACGCCCCGCCTCCGCCCTTCGGCTCCGTTCGTGCGAGCAGGCCGTCGACGATGCGGTTCAGTTCGCGGCTCGCTGGATGATCCGCCATCTTCTCGGAGAAGAGTCCGTTGCTCCCGAGCGCGGCCAGGTCTTCGGCGAGCGGAAGGAGTCCGAGGACCTCGCGGTTGAAGCTCTGCTCGATCCGTGTCTTCAACTCGCCGTGGTCGAGGGCTCTGGGGACCTTGTTGCCGACCATGAAGACGTGCGGAACGCCAAGTCGGCCGGCGACCTCCATCAACACCGCGGTGCCGTGGAAGTCTTGGGTGTCGGGTCGAATCAGCACGATCAAGATCTGCGAGATCGCGGTCGACAGCATCGTCTCCCGGTTGAGCCCGGGGTGCGTATCGAGGATCAGATAGTCGAGTTCGAGGTCTTCGATCAGTTGGTCGAGCTGATCGTTGAGTCGGTTCGCGTCGTAGCCGTCGTGCGCGATCTTGACGATCTTGTCGACGGCCATGCTCGAGGGAAGCAGCCACAGTTTGCCAGTCGATTCGTCCGGCAGCCTGGCCGACATGTCGTAGGCCGCTTCGTCGATCTCGCAGGTGCCGAATAGGTAGTCGGACAGTGTGTGTGACAGGCGCTTGGTGTCGAGCTGCAGCACCATGTGGACGCCGGGCGACTGGAGGTCGGTGTCGAGAACGGCGACACGCTTGCCCCGGGTCGCGAGCTGGAACGCGACGTTGGCCGTCAGGTTGCTCTTGCCGGTCCCACCGCGGTAGGAGTGAATCGAGACGATCTGGCCTTTTGCCATGCGGGGACGAATCTACCGCGGGCCTCCGAGAGGGGCTCGCGGTTTCGCTCGACCGCCAGAACAGGTGGTCCAAACTCAGGTTGCGGTAGGCCGAATTCTGGCGCGCATGCGCCGTCTCGGAATCCCTGGCAGCGATGGCGTCACGGGTCGGCGTCGCTAAGCTACTCCGCCCTTCGCCCCGAGCCTTCTTGCTCCTGGGGCAGCCCCCCGACACCTCCATGGAGATCACCGAACTTTCGATCGACGGTTACGAACGCGTCGTCAGGGCCAAGGACCCGGAGTCCGGCCTGCACGCGATCATCTCGGTCCACGACACGACCCTCGGCCCGGCCCTCGGCGGCATGCGCATGTGGCCGTACGCGTCCGAGGACGAGGCGCTGACCGACGTGCTGCGTCTCAGCCGTGGCATGACCTTCAAGTCGGCGATCGCCCACACTGGCCTTGGCGGCGGCAAGTCGGTGATCCTGGGCGATCCGTCGATCAAGTCCGAGGCGTTGTTCCTCGCGATGGGCCGGTTCGTCGATTCGCTCGACGGCCTCTACGTCACGGCCGAAGACATGAACATCGGGGTCTCGGACCTCGAGACCGTGCGCCGTGCGACCCGCCACGTCACCGGTCTCAGCCGGGACGACGGTGGCTCCGGCAACCCGTCGCCCTACACGGCCTACGGCGTTTTCCTCGGACTGAAAGCCGCCTGCGGCCGCGCGTTCGGCTCGGAAGACATCACCGGCAAGAAGGTTGCGGTCCAGGGCGTCGGAGCGACCGGCTCCGCGCTCGTCGAGCGACTCGTTAAGGATGGCGCGATCGTGTCGGTCACCGACCGGAACGAGGAGCGGGTCCAAGCGCTCGTCGATGCTCACGGTGTTCAGGCCGTCGGCGCCGACGAGATCTACGACGTCGACATGGATGTCTTCGCGCCCTGCGCGATGGGCGCGGTCGTGAACGACGACACGATCGGTCGGCTGAAGTGCAAGGCCATTGCCGGCGTCGCGAACAACGTGCTCGCCGAGCCGCAACACGGCCGTGAGCTCTTCGAGAAGAAGGTCGTCTACGCGCCGGACTACGTCATCAACGCGGGCGGTATCGTCAACGTGTCGGTCGAGTTCCGCGAGGGTGGCTACGACGAGGGTGTCGCCGTCGAACGCATCCAGCGGATCCCCGAAGCGCTGCGCGAAGTCTGGCAGATCTCCGACAGCGAGAAGATCCCGACCAGCGATGCCGCGGATCGACTGGCGCAGCAGATCGTCGAGCGCAGCCGCTCGGCGTGATCGCGCGCCCAGCCGCGCGGCGAACCGAGCGCGGCCGGAGCGGCTGACCCTCGGTCGGGTCGGCCAACTCCGCGGGGCCGTTCAGGCTCAGTGAGCCGGATAGCAGATGACCGGCACGGTCGCGTAGCGGACGACGCCTTCGGCCACGCTGCCGAGGACCAGTCGCCGCAGGCCCGTTCGGCCGTGCGTCGAGATCGCGATGTGCGTTGCGCCGACACCGTCGGCGAGGCGGACCAGACCTTCGGCACAGGTTTCGTGCGAGCTTGCCTTGACCTCGACGGGCACCCGGTCTCCGAGCAGCTGGGCTTCCTTCTTCAGCTGCTCTTCAGCTTCGTCGACCCGTTGCGGGGTGTCTGGAGCGACCTGCGCCGGCGCGAGCGGGGCGCCGTGGGGCGAGATCAGCGCTGCTTCGACGACGTGCGCGAGCACGATCTTGCCGCCGAGTCGCTCCGCCATATCCACGGTCGGGCCGTAGGCGCGCTGGGCTTCCTGCGAGAAGTCGGTCGCGAGAACGATGGTGGTCTGGGTCATCGGGCTTGGTCCTGACGGAACGGAGGGTGTCCGTCCCGAATCAGTGTAAGGGGCGCGGGAGCCGTGGTCCCGCGTTCGATCAGCGGAGCGCGTCGATGATCGCGTTCAGCGAGGTGCTCGGGCGCATCGCGACGGTGGCCTTCGCCGGATCCGGTCGGAAGTAGCCGCCGACATCCATCGGCTGACCCTGCGCGTCGATCAGCTCCTTCTCGATGTCGCTCTCCTTGTCCGCGAGCTCCTTCGCGACTGCGGCGAAGCGCCCGGAGAGCGAGGTGTCCTCGGTTTGAGCCGCGAGCGCCTCGGCCCAGAATCGTCCGACCCAGTAGTGGCTCGATCGGTTGTCAGGCTCAGAGACCTTCCGGGACGGGGCCTTGTTCTGCAGCAGGTACTGGGTCGCCGCGTCGTCGAGGGTGCGGCCGAGAATCGCCGCAGCTGGGTTGCCGGCGTGTTCCGCAATGTGCTCGAACGACGCGGCGAGTGCCAGGAACTCACCGAGCGAGTCCCAGCGGAGGTGGTTCTCCTTCTCGAACTGTTGCACGTGCTTCGGGGCCGAGCCACCGGCTCCAGTCTCGAACAGTCCACCGCCGTTCATCAGAGGCACGATCGACAACATCTTCGCCGAGGTGCCGACCTCGAGGATCGGGAACAGGTCGGTCAGGTAATCCCGCAGCACGTTGCCGGTGACCGAGATCGTGTCGAGTCCCTTGCGGATGCGTTCGACCGAGAGCCTGGTCGCCTCGAGCGGCGAGAGGACGTGGAACTCGAGGCCGTCCGTCGCTTCGTCGGCGAGGTAGGTCTCGACCTTCTGGATCAGTTGCGCGTCGTGCGCGCGATCCTTGTCGAGCCAGAACACGGCCGGTGCGCCGGTCGCGCGGGCGCGGCGAACAGCGAGCTTGACCCAGTCGCGGATCGGCGCGTCCTTGACCTGGCACATGCGCCAGATGTCGCCGGTCTCGACCTGGTGTTCGATCAGCGTGTTGCCGCTCGCGTCCTGGACGCGAATCGTGCCGTCGGACGGAGCCTCGAAGGTCTTGTCGTGGGAGCCGTACTCCTCGGCTTTCTTCGCCATCAGACCGACGTTCGGAACGCTGCCCATCGTCGTCGGATCGTAGGCGCCGTGTCGCTTGCAGTCGTCGATCACGGCTTGGTAGACGCTGGCGTAGCAGCGATCCGGGATCACGGCCTTCGTGTCCTGCGTCTCGCCCGCTGCGTTCCACATCCGACCGGACTCGCGGATCATCGCTGGCATCGACGCGTCGATGATCACGTCGCTCGGCACGTGCAGGTTCGTGATGCCGCGATCGCTGTCGACCTGGGCGATGCCGGGTCCCGAGGCGTAGAGGTCCTGGAGATCCTTCTCGATCTCGGCGCGCTTCGAGTCGGAGAGCGAGGCGACCTTCGTCATCACATCGCCGAACCCGTTGCGCGGATCGACCCCGAGCTCCTCGAAGGTCGCGCCGTGCTTCTCGAACAACGGCGCGAAGAAGGCTTCGACGCCGTAGCCGAAGATGATCGGGTCGGAGACCTTCATCATCGTCGCCTTCATGTGCAGCGAGAACAGGACACCCTGCTGCTTGGCCTCCTGAACTTGCTCCGCGAGGAAGCTGGTCAGGGCCTTCTTGCTCATGAACGTCGCGTCGGCGACTTCGCCAGCCTCGAGCGGGAAGGCGCTCTTCAGTGTCGTAGTCGTGCCGTCGCTCGCGACGTGCTCGATCGTGACACTCGTCGCTTCGGTGATGGTCACCGACTTCTCGTTCGCCCGGAAGTCACCGCCGCTCATCGACGCTGTGTGCGTCAGGCTGTCGGAGCTCCAGGCGCCCATGCGGTGGGGGTGCGCCTTCGCGAAGGCCTTCACCGCGGCGGGCGCGCGGCGGTCGGAGTTGCCTTCGCGCAACACCGGGTTGACCGCCGAGCCTTTGACCGCGTCGTAGCGGCGCTTGGTCTCGCGCTCCTCGTCGTTCTGCGGCTCGTCCGGGTAGTCCGGCAGCGGCACGCCCTGCGACTTCAGCTCGGCGATCGCCGCCTTCATCTGCGGGATCGACGCCGAGATATTCGGCAGCTTGATGATGTTCGCCTCCGGGCGCTGCGCGAGCTCTCCCAGTTCGGCCAGCGCGTCCGATTGCCGGTGCTCTTCAGGCAGACTGTCGGAGAAGTTCGCGATGATTCGGCCACTCAGCGAAATGTCGCGCGTCTCGACCTCGATCCCCGTGCCGCGGGTGAAGGCCTGCACGATCGGCAGGAACGAGTAGGTCGCGAGGGCGGGGGCTTCGTCGGTGTGGGTGTAGACGATCTTCGGCTGGTCGGTCATCGGAGAGGTGGCGAGGTGAAGTGGGCCGGCTGGGCCGGGCCGCACAGGCTAGCAGGCGGCCAGCCAACTCTCACGCACTGCCACGTGTCAGGTCCCTCACACCTCCGTTGCGTCGTCGTGCACGCCCAGGACCGCACGCCCGCTCGGATCGGCTTGACTCTCGAACGTCGCATCCCAGCGCAGCGCCGTTTCGGTCGAGCAGGCGATGCTCTTCGAGCCGGGCACGCAGCGGGCGGCTGCCTCGCCCGGGTAGAGGTCGTCGAAGATCGAGCGGTAGAGGTAGGCCTCCTTGCTTCGAGGTGGCTGCACCGGGAATCGTGCCGCTGCGTTTACCATTTGCTGGTCGGAGACCTCGCGCTCAGCCTTGCCCTTGAGGCCGTCGATCCAGGAGTAGCCGACGCCGTCGGAGAACTGCTCCTTCTGACGCCACGCGATCGAGTCGGGCAGCAGGTCTTCCGCTGCCTTGCGCAGTGCCCACTTCTCGATGCGCTGATCCTCTGGTGCGACCGAGGCGCCGGTGCGGCACATCTTGTCGGCTGCGTCGAATCCCATCGCCGTCTCGAGGAATGGGCGGTCGAGGAACGGCACGCGCGCTTCGACGCCGTAGGCAGACATCGCCTTGTTGGCGCGGAGGCAGTCGTAGAGGTGAAGGTCCGAGAGCTTGCGCACGAGCTCGTCGTGGAACTCACGCGCGTTCGGTGCCTTGTGGAAGTAGAGGTAGCCGCCGAACAACTCGTCGGCCCCTTCGCCACTGAGCACCATCTTGATGCCCATCGAGCGGATGCGACGTGCGAGCAAGGTCATCGGCGTGCCGGCGCGGATCGTCGTCACGTCGTAGGTCTCGAGGTGACGGATCACATCGCGCAGGGTGTCGAAGCCTTCGTCGAGCGTGAACGTGAACCCGTGGTGCACGGTGCCGAGGTGCTCGGCGCAAGCGGCCGCTGCTTCGAGGTCGGGTGAGCCTTCAAGCCCGATCGCGAACGAGTGCACGCGCGGCCACCATGCCTCGGTTTGGTCGTTGTCGTCGACGCGGGTGGCGGCGTGCTTGACCGCGAGTGCTGCGATGATCGACGAGTCCAGGCCGCCGCTGAGCAGCACGCCGTAGGGCACGTCGCCCATCAGGTGAGACTTGACCGAAGACTCGAGACCATCGCGCAGGTCTTTCAGCTCGACCGGCTTGCCCGCGACGTGTTCGTAGTCTCGCCACTCGGGTTCGAAGAACGGGGCCGGTTTCTCGGTCGAGCCGTCCCACCAGTGGCCGGGTGGGAACTCTTCGAAGTTCGGGCAGATGCCGTGCAGGGCCTTGAGCTCCGACGCGACCCAGCGGCGGCCCTGCTCGTCGACGCCCCAGTAGAGCGGAATGATTCCGATCGAGTCACGGGCGACGACGTTGCGGCCCGTCTGCTCGTCGTGCAGCACGAACGCGAACATGCCGTGGAGGCGGGCGACGGCCTCGGGACCGTGTCGCGACACGAGGGGGGTGATCACTTCGCAGTCGCTCTGTGTCGTGAACTCGAAGGGCTCTGCGGCGTCGATTTCTCGCCGGAGCGCCTGGTGGTTGTAGATCTCGCCGTTGACCGCCAGTGCGTAGCGGCCGTCGGGCGAGATCAGAGGCTGGGCTCCTCCCTCGACGTCGACGATCGCCAGGCGTTCGTGGACCAGCAGCGCCTGATTCGCAGCGCGGACGCCCGACCAGTCGGGGCCGCGGTGGCGCACTGTGCGCGAGCGTTCGAGGGCCAGCGGACGCAGGGACTCGGACTCACCGGGGGCGAGACCGAGGATGGCGAGGATCGAGCACATGTTCGGGGGCGACTTGAGCCCGGAATGCTAACGAGAAGGTCCGCGAGGACGGTTGTTCGATGAACCTCAGTCGGACGGATATCTGATCGGTTGTCTCGGCTCGACGTCTTGGCGACTTGGAGTCAGTTTCGGAGAGATTTGTGCTCGATGCGCGCTTCACCCGACGCGGGTCTTTCCTCGGTTGTTGACGATTCAGGCGTCGGGTTCATTGCACGTCTTCGCGAGGAGAGTTCGCGATCATCACAATGGGAACGATTCGGATCTGGGTGACCGTCCTGGTGTTAGCTGTCTCGGGAGCCGCACAAGCTCCGGAAATGATCGCCAACGGGAGTTTTGAAAGCGGCTTGTCGAGTTGGAGCGGGACCCAAAGCCTCGGCTACACCGCAAGCTTCAATACGACGACGAATGCTCCTATGAGTGGGGCGTGGTGTGCTGTTGTCGACGTCCTGGATACTCCGGTCTCTCCGCAGGGATGGCGAGTGCAACTGCGTCAATCCGGGTTGTCCTGCCTCCACGGTGAGACTTACCGGGTCCGATTCTCCGCTCGTTCGGAATCAGTCGGAAGTCGCGTCACCGCCGTACTGATGAAGAACTCGAGCCCCTACTCGACTTACCGCTACGAGAACTTCGATCTCGGCTCATCCTGGGAGACCTATGAGTTCTTGTGGATGTGCCCGGCGACCCTCGGCGGGGATCTGCGCTTCACACTCTGGTGTGGTTCTCAGCCCGACACACTGTACTTCGATGACGTGTCTCTGGAGCTGATCGATTCTTCGATCGACCCGGACAACCGAGCAAACTGGTCCGCAGCCGGCGGCGGTGAGATTGCGATTCGTCCGGTCGCGACCTCGATTACAGGGTTCGGAGCGATCAGCGACGATGGCGTCGATGATTCGGCCGCGATTCAGGCCGCTCTGAATGCGACTCCGCCCGGATTCTCCTGCTTTGTGCCGAACGGTGTCTTCGATGTTGACCACCCGATCCAAATGCCGGACGAGGTGACCCTATTGGGTGGGTCCCCGACCGAGAGTCAAATGGTCTTCGATCTCAGTGGAGCCGCGGGAGAGGGCATCGCTGCGATCGAGTTCGTGAAATGGCAGCGCGATGACTATGTCGAGCTGGCCTCGAGCTCTCTCGCGGGGGATGGTGCGATCTCGGTCACGGACGGGTCGTTGTTTTCTGTCGGCCGCCTGCTGGAAGTCTCGCGCGCGAATCAGGCGGAGATGTACACGAGTCCATCGTTTGATGTTCCTTGGGCGCAACGAGCGGTCGGAGAGGTGGTGCGGATCGTAGGAGTCCAGGAGGGGGAGTTGATCCTGGATCGTCCGCTTCACTACGACTACCCGTTGGCATCCCTTCCGAAGGTGCGGCAGTTCGTGGCTGTCGAAGGCTCTGTAGTGGAGAACCTGAGCATCCGGAGAACAGACATCGGGGAGGGCTACACGTTTGGGATGCGGCACGCAGTCGGATGCGTGGTTCGGAACGTCGAATCGTCAGATGCGACGATTGCGCACGTTTGGATTTCGACGAGTGCCGATTGCCGAGTGGAAGGCTGCTACTTCCATCATGCCTTGGGCTATGGCGGCGGCCGGGGCTACGGAGTGGTCTGTGGTGGGAAAGTTCGAGACTCGTTGGTCTGGAACAACGCGTTCGATCACTTGCGCCACTCGATGATGGTGAAAGAAGGGGCGTCCGGGAACGTGTTCGCCTTCAACCTCTCAACCAATGCTTGGTGGCCCGGCTCAGGCGATCCAGCGGACATCTCGTTTCATGGTCACTGGCCGTCACTGAATCTTTTTGAGTCGAACGTCTGCGAGAAGGTGTCGATGGCCGACTACTGGGGACCCTGTGGTCCAGGTAACACCCTCTTTCGGAACCATGCGGAGGGGTTTCAGCTCGAGGTTCGAGATCATTCCAATCACCAGAACCTCGTAGGCAATCGCATGCCGCTTGTGTTCGTCCAGTGGGGGGTGTTCGACCTCCGGGCCCACTCCAACTTGGTCGGGGGCTCTTTCGATTGGACTTGGAACGGCTCGCTTCCGCCTTCACAGTTCCTCGCAACGCCACCGCCATTCTGGGCAGGCAAGCCGTGGCCGTTACTTGGCAGCGATGTCCCCGGCGGGACTCTTCCGGTCCAGGACAGGATTCTCGCTGGTCAGCCGGTGACTCCGTCGTTCTAGCCTCCTGACGGGACCTTCTCCGGTGCGCGGGTCAGCACTTCGGCTCCCTCTTCGCCGATGAAGATCGTGTGCTCGGTCTGCGCGACGCGGACGCCCTTGGCCTCGACCAGCGGCGGATAGGAACGCAGCAGGCGCGCCTTCTTCAGCATCTTCAGCGCTTCTTCGACGCGGCTCGGGTCCTCGAGCGTTCGGAGCAGCGTGCGACGGGCGAAGGGCAGTCCCTCGCAGAACTCGAGGGCGCGCATCACGTCGTCGGGGAGCTTGTCCTTCGGCTTGGGTTTGCGGCTGAGGCCGAAGACCTGGGCGACGCCCGCTTCCTCGATGCCGCCCTTGCCGTCACAGGCGAACGGTTCGCAGGCGATCGTCTGGTTGGCCTTCAGGCGCGGAGCCTTGGGGTCCGGGTAGTTCGGGATCGAGGGCGCACAGTGGATGATGTAGCGCGCAACGCCGTGCCCAGTCAGGTTGTAGACCGGGCGGAATCCGAAGGCCTGAATCGTGGTCTCGATCGCACCGCCGATCTCGGTGATCGACGCGCCGGGGCCCATCAGGCCGATCGCATTCTCGAGCGCCATCTGGCTGGCCTGGACTAGGGCCGAGTTCGGGCCGTTTTGTAGGTCGACCGTCGTCGCGTTGTCAGTGACGTAGCCGTCGACTTGAGTCCCGAGATCGAGCTTCACGATGTCGGTCGGGCCGATCTCGCGCTCGTCGTCGGGGGAGCAGCAGTCGTGGGCGGCGATGTGGTTCTGCGACAGCTGGGCAGGGAAGGCTGGCTTGCCTCCCATGTCGTAGATCATCTCCTCGACCTCCTCCTGGATGCGCCTCATCTTGGCGCCCGGGCGGATCAGTGTCTTGCCATGCTCGCGGGCCGTGGCGGAGATCCGGCCGGAGAGGCGCAGCTTTTCGAGGTCAGGAGGGTTCATCGTTCGCGCAGTCGTTCGCGGCGTCGTCGCAGCAGGATACGAGCGACAAATCCGCCGCCGAACAGTAGGACGAGACCGACGGGATTGAAGAGCACCGCTCGCAGACCGGCGACGAGACCGGGCGCGGTCGTGTTCAACATCCGCCCGACCGTCAGAAAGACCGCGATTCCCAGGGTCCAGAGAACGATCTCACCGAGGATTCGGAGTCCTCGGCGGTCGGAGCGCAGGCGCTCGGCCCGGGCCTTCTCGGGCGGAGACTCTGTCTCCTGCCCGACGACCTCGATGCGGCGGGGGCGGCTCAACCGGCGAGGACGCCGAGTTCGAGTCCGACGGCGGTGAAGGCCTCGATCGCCCGGTTCAGGTCCTCGATCTCGTGGCCGGCGCTGATCTGCACGCGAATCCGGGCCTGCTCCTTCGGAACGACCGGATAGGAGAAGCCGATCACGTAGACGCCGTAGTCGAGGAGCTTCTCGGCCATCTCGCCGGCGAGACGCGCGTCGCCGAGCATGATCGGAACGATCGCGTGGTCGCCGGGCTTGATCTGGAAGCCGGCCGCCGACATCGAGTCGCGGAAGTGCTTCGTGTTCGCCTCGAGCTTGTCTCGGAGCTCGGTGGTCGAGCTCAGTCGTTCGAGGCAGGCGTTGACGGCTGCGACCACCGGCGGCGGCATCGTGTTCGAGAACAGGTAGGTCCGTGAGCGTTGGCGCAGGATGTCGATCAGTTCTTTGGAGCCGGTCGTGACGCCGCCGCAGGCGCCACCGAGTGCCTTGCCGAAGGTCGTCGTGATGATGTCCACGCGATCCTGCACACCGTGGTACTCAGGTGTGCCGCGTCCCGTCTTGCCGACGAACCCGGTCGCGTGGCTGTCATCGACCATGACCAGTGCGCCGTACTTGTCGGCGAGCGCGCAGATCTCGTCGAGCGGAGCGATCGTGCCGTCCATGCTGAACACGCCGTCGGTCGCGATCAGCTTTGTGCGCGCGCCGTCGGCCTCCTGCAGGCACCGTTCGAGGTCCTGCATGTCGCAGTTCTGGTAGCGGAAACGCTTCGCCTTGCAGAGCCGGATGCCGTCGATGATCGACGCGTGGTTCAGCTGATCACTGATGATCGCGTCGTCGGGGCCGAGAATCGTCTCGAACAGGCCGCCGTTCGCATCCCAGCAAGAGATGTAGAGGATCGCGTCTTCCTTGCCGAGGAAGCTCGAGATGCGCCGTTCGAGCTCCTTGTGGATGTCCTGCGTGCCGCAGATGAAGCGGACCGAGGACATGCCCAGGCCGTGGGTGTCGAGAGCCGTCTTGGCCGCGTCGACCAGCGCCGCGTCGCTCGAGAGTCCGAGGTAGTTGTTCGCGCAGAGGTTCAGCAGCTCGTCGTCGCCGACCGCGACCTGCCGGCCCTGGGGGCTCGTGATGACGCGTTCGTTCTTGTAGAGCCCGGCGTCGCGGATCTCGTCGAGTTCGGCGCGGAGGCGCTCCTGGAAGGCATTCACCATGGACTTGGGATGATGACGGCTGCCGGGGGCCGGCGCCACGGTCACGACGCGAGCCAAATGCAGAACGGCTCGCTACACTGCGCAGCGGAATCATGCGCGGTCGAAACGCTGGAACGGATCTACTCGGGCTCTCCTTCGGGAGTGTGCTGCTCCTGGCACTCACGGCCTGTGAGTCTGGTCCAACGCGCCCGACGGAGTTCCAGGCCCGCCCGGTGCGCAAGGGGGAGAGCTACCTGGTCTCGGCCAAGGGCGATCCGATCGGACGCGTGATCGAGTGGGTCATCGTCGATGTCGAGCACGACATCCGTCGCTGGCAGGTCGAGACTCTCGGCGGTCAGTGGGTCGGTTACGCCGATCAGTGGGGAAACTTCTACCGCTACGAACTCTTCGAGGAGCGCGAGGTCTGGCTTGGGCTCTACTCGATGAACGACGGCCTCGCGGCCCTGTTCGAGCGGGAAGGCGTGACCTGGGCGCCCGAGACCGAAGGCACCGCCGCACCGCGGTAACGGCGCCGCGGGCGGGCTCGGGCTTGTTCCAGCCCTCGGTCTGGCCGATCGTTCTGATCCGCACGACCCTGCTGCCCATCCGTGACCGATTCCAAGCTCCCAGGCCGTCCAGTCTCCGCCTCCAAGACCGAGATGACTGAGATCGTCTTCCCGAACGACGCGAACCCCCTCGGCAACGTGATGGGGGGCCGGATCATGCATTGGGTCGACATCGCGGCCGCGATCTCGGCCGGGCGCCATGCGAGTGGACCGGTGGTCACCGCCTCGGTCGATTCGATCGACTTCAAGCGGCCGGTCCGCGTGGGTGGGGTTCTGGTGATCTACGCCTCGGTCAACTACGCCCATCGAACCTCCATGGAGTGCGGCGTGAAGATCTACGCCGAGCACCGCGGTAGCGGAGCCCGGAGCCATGTGGCTTCGGCCTACCTGACCTTCGTCGCCCTCGATTCGGACACCGGGACGCCGCGTCCGGTCGCGCCGATTCTGCCGGAGACCGGGGAGGAAGAGCGCCGCTACGAGAAGGCGAAACAGCGTCGAGACGCCCGAATCGCCCGTCGAGAGACCAAAGGTTGACCTTTGAGAACCCCCGAGGGTTAGTCTACGGGGCCCCGCTGGGCCTGGAATCGGGCTCGCCCGGGGCTGAGATGAGCATGCTGGACAAGTTCTCCGACAAGTCGTTGAAGGCCGTGGAATCGGCGAAGCAGCTGGCTGAGCAGCTCGAAGACGGGTCCGTTGCGACCGGCCATCTGGTTTTCGGGCTCTGTGAGGACACCAGCGTTCGGCTCCACCACATCTTCAAGGACCTGAACATCGACCCGGACATGTTCTCGGGCTATGTCGATAGCCTGCCGCGCGAGCCGTCGATGGGCGAGGACCAGGAGCCCTTCAACCGGCACGTCCGCACCGTCTTCGAGCGAGCTCGCGAGTGCGCGGACGAATTCGGGGACTCGGTCGTCGATCCCGAGCATCTCGCGATCGCGCTGATGTCAGTGCGCGCTGGTAGCTGCTACGAGACGCTGAAGGAGTTCAGCATCGACCCGACCTACGTTCAGGGCCTGATCCTTGAGTCGATGGGGCGTGAGCCCCAAGACGCTCCCGACTGGTTCTGAGCCTTGGCCGTTCGGCGTGAGGGTGCGATGCCCTCGGCCGACATACTCGCCTGTGGGCCTCACGCAGCCCGCCGTGGACCGGCTCGGGCGCGAGCCTCGATTCGGGCCGGATCCTGCGGGTTTTTGAGAGTTCGTGTCACGCGGGGGCGATTCTTACCCTCCACGCGATGCGCGACGTTCGGTCGCACGCTCCGACTCCCAGGACCTCGAGATGAACCTCCGACTCCCCCTCGTTGCGCTGACTGTGATCAGTAGCGCTTTCGCCCAGCCCGACCCCCGCGACGCGCAGATCCGCAGTGTGAACTTCGATACGGGTGTCCTCGAGCTCTTCAACTTCGGTTCGTCGGACCTCGATCTGACTGGCTGGAGGTTTTGCTCGCACGACTCGAATGAGGTGCGGCGCTACTCGGCAACGTCTGGACTGAACGGCGTCGTCCTCGAGGCTGGAACCTCGGTGTTCGTTCACTTCAACAACGATGCTCCGGCAGGAGATCCGGACCGCCTGGATCGTTCTGCGGTCGGTTCGTTCGCGGTTCCGCTCGATCAGGATGCCTACGGGATTCAGCTCTACCGGCCCGGGGCGAACGGCTCGGTTTCATTCGGCAACAGCAGCCTGATCACCGATCACCTGCAGTGGAATCAGCCCTCAGGGTCCGCTGGAAGCTCGTTGTTTCGCAGCGGACAGGCGGTGTCCGAAGGCCTGTGGACCGGCGCGTCCGAGGTGATTTCGACGACGTCGGACACGTTCCTGATCCGCCTCGAGGACTCGACCGGTGGTCGACTTCACGGACCGCTCGATTACGCGGCTCTCGAAGGAACGTTTCGGATCGAAGAGGTCCTGGTAGATCCTGTGGGGCCGGATGCCGGTAACCAGATCATCGAAATCCGCAACGTGACGGGCGCGCCCTATGCGCCGGTCGACCAGTGGATCTGTGTTCCGTTCGACTACGCGCAATTCCCGACCATCGAGGTCGATGAGGGAGAGGTGGTTCGACTGCACATTGCCGCCTCCGGAACGAACACCGCGACTGACTGGTTCCTGCCGACTCTGTCCCCGCTGAGCGCGGCGGAGACGGTGATGCTCTTCCGTGGGTTCGACTTCGGGGCGAGCGATCGAATCGTCGACGCGATGTCGTTCGGCGGTGGCATGGCCCGCATCAACCAGGCGATCCAAATCGGTGAGTGGTCGGACGCGAACGATTCCGTCAGCCTCCCGGCGGTCGAAGGTTGGTCCATTTCGTTCGGGGGCGAAGGCGTGGGATCCGAGTTCTGGTACGTGGACGCTTCGCCGACCCTCGGCCAGACGAACGGTCAGGACGTTCGAGTCGAGTTCGGCCTCGGCTGTGGAGGCGCGAACGGGATTCCGACGCTTCGGACTCCGACTCCCGGTGGGAATGGCAACCGTAGCTACCAGGTCGTTGTTGAGGCTGGACAGGCCGGCGTTCTGGGTGCGTTGAACATCGGGAACCAGATCGCGCCCATCGACTTCCTCGGGTGCCAGATCCTCGTGGCTCCACTCGCCTCGGTTTCGTTCCTGACCGGTGGCGCGAACGGTGAGTTTGGAGTGCCGCTACCGCTTCCTGCGACGGCAGCACTCAGCGGCGCGGTGCTGTCGTTCCAGGGTCTTGTTCAGGACGCGACTGCTCCGAACGGCCTCTTCTCGGCGACGAGTGGTCTCGAAGTGACGTTCTTCTGAGTCCGTTCGACGAGGTTGTCGACTTGGTCAGAAGTCGAGTGCCAGGCCGTTGGTTGCCTGGAAGCCGACCGCACCCGGGTTTGTGTAGACCACCTGCACATAGAGCGTGGTCGTCCGGGTCGAGCGCGGGAGCGGAATCTCCAGAGTCCCGGTCGAGTTGATCGGGGCGGCCAGGCCGACCGGAAGCGGGTTGGCTGGGACGAGCTCTCCGCGGCCGAGTCGAGTTCGCGGGTTGAGCGGCGCGATACCGACGAGCAACACGGCGAGAGCGCCCGGTGCGCCGCCTTCGATGCGCAGGGATCTCGAACCGTTCGGGTTCGTGCACGCGACCAACGCGCCGCCGCTCGGCGATTGGCCACCGAGGTCGTCCGCGCAGGCGCAAGGGCTCGGCATCGTTCCGAGATCCGGCGAGGCGAGCAACTGGATCTCCGTTGGGGTGAGCGCGCGGCCGTAGCTGCGGACGTTCGAAATCCGGCCGTCGAAGGGGCGGCTTCCAGCTCCCTCGGGTTGGTTGCCGATCGCCAGCAGTCGTGCCGGGTTGAAGGTCAGGTTGCCGCTCATCGGTCGTTGAGCGACGAGCTGCCCGTTCTGGAACAAGCGCAGGTTCGTTCCGTTGTAGACCAGTGCCACGTGTTGCCAGGTTCCGGCCACGAGAGGGTTGCCGGGCGGAGCCCGCAGTTCGAGGGTCGTTCCCGAGGTCCGCAGGCGCGCGCGAACGACGTGCTGGGACGGCCCGTCCGGGATCGTCGACAGCATCAGGTCGTGGTCGTTTGTGTCGGTGCCTTCGGACTTCGACAGGAGTCGCGCGTCACCGACGCCGAAACCATCCGGTCGGATCCAGAGGCTGACGGTCAGTGCTGAGCCCGTTGCATCGAACTCCGGGATCGTGACGCGGTCGTCCTGACCGTCGAAGTCCAGCGAGAACGCATCTCGCGGGCGCGGTCCGCGTGCGATCCAGCGTGCGCCTTCGATGGTTCCGTGGTCGGCTCCGGGGCTGGAGTCACCGGCCATCGAGCCGGTTCCCTCGGAAAGCGGCCAGCGTGCCGCGAGTCCGTCGAGGACTTCGAGAAGGCAAGGAACGACGCGAATCGAGATCTCCTCACTGGTCGTGGTCGAGGCGTCGGACGCGTCGAGGCGGAACGTGTAGGTGCCGATACGGGCCGGGTTGAAGTAGCTGAGGAAGTCCCCTCCGTCGAAGCCTGGCAGCAGAGCCGGCCCACCGGTCTGGACCCAGTTGTCGATCAACGCCGCATCGTCGCCGTCGGGGTCGTAGCTCGCGGACCCGTTCAAAGTGACAAGTTGGCCTCGCGGCCAGATGAAGTCCGGACCGGCGATCGCCACCGGTGGGATGTCATCGACGCCGACCTCGAATGCCGCCGCGTTGACCGGTCCGGGGATTCCGTTCACGAATGCGCGCGTGCGGAGCGTCGCGGCTTTCCGGAGCGCGAACGGTTGCGAGAACAGCGACGAGGATGCGGTTGGTTCGGACCCGTTGATCGTGAAGCGGATGTTGGCCGCCGGGTTTACGTGGTCGAGCGAGATCAGTGGCAGCACGGAGAAGGTGCCGCCGTTCGGCTCGATCGTCGGTACGGCGATCGCGTTGCCCGCGGCGATGGGGTCGAAGCGGATGCGGTAGATCGATCCGCTCGATGTCTCGTAGTCGGTGGCGAGGTAGTAGAGATGGCCGTCCGGGCCGACGCGCGTCAGGATCGGTCGGCCATCCGGGCCGTGGTCGACGTTGGAGGCGAAGGTGCTGACGGACCGGTTCGTGCGCGATCGGACACGCGCGATCTCCGCCCCGCTGCCGTCGTTCCCGCCCCACTGTGCGACGAAGTAGCTGCCCTGGTATTGGGTTGGGAACGGCATCGAGGCGGCCGTTTGGCCGGGGAAGCTGGGCGAGTACCAAGCGCCGCCGGTATTGATTCGTCCGCCATTGTTGGCCGCGACGAACGGTTGGGTGGGCACGCCGATGCCCGCGAAGCCCTGGTGTTCGAAGTTCGCTGCGGCGGAGACCCGATAGATGTTGGTCTTGTTCGGACCGATGGTCTCGTTGAGGAACAGTGTGCCGTCGGACGGGTCCGCGGACATCGAGAACGGATTGCGGCAGCCGAGTGCGTAGATCGCGCGGAAGTTGCCGTTCGCGACGCTGAAGAACGGATTGTCGTTCGGGATCGATCCGTCTGGGTTCAGGCGGAGGACCTTGCCAGTCCAGGTCGACAGGGTCTGCACCGAGTCACCGCCGGTCCAGCCATCTCCGGTCGCGATGTAGAGCTTTCCGTCAGGGCCGAACTCGAGGGCACCTCCATTGTGAGAGCCGGAGGACCCGCTGTTGTTGAAGGGCAGGTCGATCAGCACCTGCAGCGAACCGGGCACGGCCATCGTCGGGTTCGACGCCGAGGCGCGGACGCGCACGACTCGATTGTGCCGAGGCTGATCGCGCATGAAGAACGCGTAGACCCAAGGCTCGTTCGGGAAGTTTGGGTGGAACGCGATGTCACGAAGACCGGAACTGCGGTGGCGTCGTGGATTGCCGTTGCCGTCGCTGGGGACGTCGAATGAGAAGAACGGGTTCGAGGGTGTCGACCAGCCGGTCGGTGCGGTCGGGTCCGGAAGCGACACGAACAGCCGTCCTTGGATCCGTTCGCCGAAGTACAGGTGGCCGTTCGGCGAGAACGCGAAGGTCGCGGGGTCGTCGCCGGCCTGGAGAACGGCTTCCTCGACGAACCCGGTCGGCAGGTTCGTCTGAGCGGACAAGCAACTGCTCGCACAGCAGATGCTGATCGTCGTGGCGACGATGGTCCAGAGCTTGAGGGTCATGCGACGTTCGAGGATGCAGGTCTGTCGAGGAGCCGCACGAATGCATTCAGCTGTCGCCGGCGCGTGCCCCTACGCGCGAATCCGACGAAGTGGCACGGCGATTTTGTAGCGCGCATGTCACGTGCGTTCGATCAATGAAGGTGAGACTCGAGCGCCTCCAGGCCGCAGGTCTTGGGTTCGACCGTCGCGTATTACGGCTCGGCGCGAAGCGAACTGGGTTCGGTTGTGAACTGCCCTCGGCCCGTGTTGGTCGGACTGCGGCTCAGAGGAGTTCACGACGTTTCTCGGTGACCCAGGACGGTCTCGGGGCACTGGGAACGAGGGAGGCCCTCCGAGGTGGTGCAGGCCGGTCCACAGCCTGATGACCTGACCTCACCGCAGCTCAAACTGCGGGCGCACGGCGTTCTCTTTCACTTCGAGGTCGTCGCCGTAGCACCTCGAACGCCCGCGACTTGCGGATGGCCACAAGTCGCCCGAGAGGCCGCCTGGATTGCTTCCCGACTGATTCGGTCATGGCAGCGACTGGCGTCGTGCAGAGCCTTCGCCGCCCCAAGTGGTTGGGAAAGATCGTGACCTCGGGCAAGACTCCGACAGAGCGACCAGCCGGTGAATTCTCCGTCCCAACACCGAGAGGGGTCAGTTCAGTTCGGTTGCGGTCGATCGTCGATCGAACACGCTGTCCCGTGTCGGGATTCCCGACCCGGTCGTCAGCGTCGCGCTTCCTCGAGGCCGGCGATCGCCTCGAGAAGTTCGCGTTCGCTGCGCGCGGTCGCACGGATCTCGCGACCGAGTTCGAGGTAGGCGACCGGCGCGTCCTCGACTTCGAACTTCGCGCGTTCGAGGAGGATCGGGTCGTGCTTCGGATCGAGCATCTGGACGATCCGCGAGGGCACGTACGGTTGCAGAGCGGTGCGACGCAGTGCGTCGGCTTCCTCGGTCTCCCGGTCGCCGACGACGGTGATCATCAACGGCTCGTAGAAGAGCAGGTCGACCGCGCGGCCGTAGGCGGCGACGAAATGACCGTACTCGCGGTAGTCCCCGGTGAAAGCTGCGAGCGTCGAGACCGCCTCGTCGTGGAACTCCGGGCGACGCGCGAGGCTCGACAGGCGTAGGAGGGACTCGGCCATGACCGAGTTCTCCAAGATGCTCCGGTTCCGGCGCTTCATCGATCCACGGTTGCTCGGATCGTGGAGGATGTCGAAGAAGCCTCCACCCGGAGCCCGCTGACGCGCGATCGCCTGCTCTGCGATCCGCTCCGCGGGCAGCAGCAGGTCGCTGTTGCCGGTGTGCTGCGCCATGTCGATCAAGGCGCGGATGAGGTAGGCCTGGTCGCTGAGAAGGCCTGGCAGGTGGTAGGTGCCATCCCAGTAGTGGAAGACGCCTTGGCTCTCGTCGACGAGTTCGCGCAGCAGGAAGTCCAGCGCGCGGTGAGCCACTGTGCGCAGTTCTGGCTGATCGAGCACCACGGCGGCCTTCAACAGGGCGCTGATCGTGATCGCGTTGCTGTCGGTGTAGATGGTCTTGTCGATGTGCGGGGGCTCGCGATCCTCGCGGGCCGCGCGATCGCCCAGGTAGTAGTCGGGGTCGGCGTCCTGGGAGCCGAAGAACGCGCCGCTATCCGGATCCATCATGCGGCCCGTCATCCAGCTGACGATGCCGCGCGCAGCGGAGTGGTAGTGCGGCTGGTCGAAGATCTGTCCGGCCTCCAGCAAGTTGCGGAGCTTCAGCGCGTTCGAGTCGAGCAGCTTCTCGAAGTTCGGGCGGCGCCAGTCGGGGGTCTTCGAGTAGCGGAAGAAACCGCCGTCGATCGAATCGTGCACAGCGCCCTCGATCGTCTTGTCGAGGGTTAGCTGCGCGACCTCGCGCATCTGCGGATCGTTCTGCTTCTGGAACAGGATCAACGCGAAGTCGATCGCCTCGGGGTGTGGGAACTTCTCCTTGTCGCCCCAGCCGCCGTACTTGTGGTCGAAGCCCGAGTAGAGCGCTTGCCGGATGTCCTCGATGATCTGCTTGTTGAGTTCGCCTTGGCGCTGGCGGCGGATCTCTTCGCCGGCTTCCTGCGAGGCCCAAAGTGACTGCAGCCGTTCCTCGATCTCGCCCTGGTTTCCGGCGAAGTAGTCGGCGACCGACTGGAGCTCGGCTTGAAGCTCGGCTGCTTCGAGCCTGCCGTGCTGCTTGAGCAGTTCGCCGTCGGGGGTCAGGTAGGCGACGGTCGGCCACTCGCCGAGGCCGTAGCGTTCGTTGACGTCCGGTCTTCGCTCGGCGTCGACACGAATCGGGACGAAGCGGTCGCGCGCCACTTGGAGCACCTCGTCACTCCGAAACGGTCCATCCAACAGCGCTCGGCAGACCGTGCACCAGGGTTTCGTGAGGACCAACAGAATCGGTCGGTTCTCACGCCGGGCGCGATCGAACGCGTCCGGATCGAAGTTCTCCCATCGCAGATCCGCCATGCCGTCTGATGCCGTCGATCGTCCGGATGGTCGATCACTGGCAGTGGGTCACGCACCCGATCTGCTCAGTGCCCGAGGATTGCTCTCGATCGAGAGCGGACGCGCCATCCAGCCGTCGCCCCGATCATCCTCAACGAATCAGATTTCGTCGACCGACTCGGGCCATGCCGAGTCCGGAAAGTTGCGACGTTGGTCCGAAGTGGACGAATCAGCGAAGCCGCTGTCGCTGCCGTCGTCGAAGGCGGCGAGGTCGTCGAAGGCGTCCTCGAAGTTCCCTCCGCGGCCATCCGTGCCTTCCATGCCCGGGATCGCATCCTCGGGGATCCCGTCCGGCCGTTCGCGCGGGGTGAACTCGACCCTGGGGACGTCTGCGTAGAGATCCTCGAGCGCGTAGAACGCCCGACGCTCCTCGTCGAACAGGTGGACGACGACCAGGTCGAAGTCGAGCAGGGCCCAGCCCGAATCACCACCGTTGCCGCCCGAGCCCTTCTGCTGCAGTCCGGCCTGGCGGCGGAACGACGCTCCCTGGCTCTTGGCGATCGGCATCAGCAAGCGCGCGAGCGCATGCGCGTGGCGGGAGTTTCTCGCGGTCGCGACCACGAAGTAGTCGGCGATCGCGAGCGGACCCGAGACGTCGAGAATCGCGAGGTCCCCGGCGTAGTTCTCGTCCAGGAGGTCGGCGAGGTCGAGAGCGAACTGCTTGGCGTCTATGGGTCTGGTCCTGAGGGTTTTGGAACCCCGCAGGATACCAACAACGAAGGCTCCCGAAAGGGGGAGCCGTTCATCGAATGGCGGCAACCCGATCCCCGGGGGTGTTCCGTGGGGCGCGTTTCGCCCCAACGGAAGACCGGGGCGGCCCGAAGAGGGCCTTGGCACCCTGCCGGTCGGGTGGCCTGGCGCGCCGCCCGAGAGCGGCGCTGCCGGCTTGCGCTCAGAGGAAGAGCGGCAGCGCCAGGACCGAGGCGATCGACATCAGCTTGATGAGGATGTTGATCGACGGGCCTGCGGTGTCCTTGAACGGGTCACCGACCGTGTCGCCGATGACGGCGGCCTTGTGGACGTCCGAGCCCTTGCCACCGTGGGCACCGGCTTCGACGTACTTCTTGGCGTTGTCCCAGGCACCGCCGGCGTTCGCCATGAACAGTGCCATCATCACACCGGAGCCGAGGGCGCCCGCCAGCAGGCCGGCGACGGCGGCAGGGCCGAAGATCATGCCGACTGCGAGCGGTGCGATGACCGCGAGCAGGCCAGGAACGATCATCGCCCGGAGCGAGCCGGCCGTGGAGATCTCGACGCAGCGCTCGTAGTCGGGTTTGCCGGTGCCTTCCATGATGCCCGGGATCTCCCGGAACTGGCGGCGCACCTCTTCGACCATGTCGTTCGCGGCCAGGCCGACCGCGCGCATCGCCATCGAGCTGAACAGGAACGGCAGCATCGCGCCGAGCAGGAGGCCCACGACGACCATCGGTTGGCCCAAGCTCAGCATCGAGCTGGTGTCGATAGCAGAGATTATGCCGGCCAGGCCACCACCTTCTGCGGAGGCCTTAGCCGCCAACTCAGTGGCGAGTTGGGATTGGTAGGTGTTGAACAGAGCGAGCGCCGTCAGCGCCGCCGAGCCGATCGCGAATCCCTTACCGATCGCGGCCGTCGTGTTGCCGGTCGCGTCGAGGGCGTCGGTGCGCTGGCGGACTTCCGGCTCGAGCTCGGCCATTTCGGCGAGGCCACCGGCGTTGTCGGCGACCGGGCCGAAGGCGTCGATGCCGAGCGAGATGCCCAGGGTGGCGAGCATGCCAACCGCGGCGACGCAGATGCCGTAGACGCCAGCGAGCTCCGAGCAGCCGTAGATGGCGAGGGAGAGTAGGACGACCGGCAGCCAGGTCGACTGCATGCCGACAGCCAGGCCGCCGATGATGTTCGTCGCCGGGCCCGACTGGCTCTGCTCCGCGATCCAGTGGACCGGCTTCTTCTTCTCCGAGGTGAAGTACTCGGTCGCCTGGCCGATGAAGACGCCGGCGGCGAGGCCGATGATCATCGAGAAGTAGATGCTCCAGGAACCGACCTTGTCGTCTCCAGTGCCGATCTCGGGCTTGACGATCGCGGTCAGGATCGCCATCAGGACGACCAGGATGCCGGAGGCCGCCAAGAGACCGTTGTGCAGTGCGTGGCTGAGCTTCTTCTCGTCGTCGGTCTTGACCAGGAAGGTGCCTAGGAACGAGGCAATGACGCCCATCGCGGCGATCGCCAGCGGGTAGGACAGCAGCGCGCTCTGCGACTTCTCGAGGTCTTCACCGGTTCCCGATGCAAGCGACACGCCGAGGATCATCGTCGCGAGGATCGCGCCGACGAACGACTCGAAGAGGTCCGCACCCATGCCCGCGACGTCGCCCACGTTGTCGCCGACGTTGTCCGCGATCGTGGCCGGGTTGCGCGGGTCGTCTTCCGGAATGCCGGCTTCGACCTTGCCGACCAGGTCCGCACCGACGTCCGCGGCCTTCGTGTAGATGCCGCCACCGACGCGCGCGAAGAGCGCGATCGACGAGGCTCCGAAGGAGAAGCCGAGGATCTGGTTCAGGGCCTCGCCGTCCTTGCCGTAGAACATCAGCAAGAGGCAGATGCCCGTCAGGCCGAGGCCGACGACCGTCATGCCCATGACGATTCCCGACTTGAAGGAGATGTCGAGCGCCTTGCTCAGGCTGCTCCGCGCCGCTTGCGTCGTGCGCACCGCAGCGCGGGTCGCCGTGTGCATGCCGAAGTAGCCGGCAGCACCCGAGGCGATCGCTCCGAGCAGGAACGCCAGCGCGGTCTTCGCGCCGAACGCCGGTGTGACGATCATCGCGAGGAACACGATGCCGACGAACACCGAGAGCCACTTGTACTCGGCGTTGAGGAATGCCTTGCCGCCCGCCTGGATGTAGCGAGCGATCTCCTTCATGCGGTCGGTGCCTTCGTCCTGCTGCATGATCTCGCCGTAGAGTTTCACGGCGAGACCGACGGCCAGGAGGGCAATGACCAGGGCCACGTAGGTCATGGTGGTGGTGGGGGTCGATTGAGCTGAAAGTTGGCGCGGCCGGACGCCGCGCGGAAGGGCGCCGGACGGTAACGGGCGCGGTTCTGGCGGGCAAGAAAGCGCTCAGACGGCGTTTTCAGCCGGTCTTCGATTCGTCACCGCCCGATGCCGTGGGAGGTTCCGAATCGCCCCCGGATCCCGATCCGGACGCCTCTTCGGAGCGTTCGGAGGCCTTCGGGTCCTGGGGTTCTCCCGGGTCTGGCGCGGCTTCGGCTGCCGTCGCTTGGGCCTCGATCGGCTGATCGTCGCCGCCTTGGATCAGGCCCCGCGGGCCGACCTCGATGCGCAAGGTGTCAGGCTGGGGAAGCCGGGGCCCGACGAACGCGTCGGTCGCCGCACCGACCAGGGCCTTCTGGCGGCGCTGCCAACGCAGCCAATACCAGACGCCGCCGATCGTGCCGACTGCGGCCAGGGTCACCAGGAGGCCGTGTTCGATCTGCTTGACCTGGCCCAGCACATCCTCGATCGAGCTGCCGAAGCGGTTCCCGAGCCAGATCAGCGGCGGCGCGATGATCACGACGCCGAGGCCGTCGAGCAGCAGGAAGCGCCCGAAGCTCATGCGCATCGTGCCCGCGGTGAAGAACGACACGATCCGCAGGCCGACGACGAAGCGCGATAGGAAGACGACGAGGTCGCCGCGCTTGCGGAACCACAGGTCGAAGCGCGCGAGTCGTTCCGGCGTGATGAAGAACCGGAGTAGTCGGATCTTCAGCACCTTTGGGCCGAGGAACTTGCCGATCGCGAAGGGGATCAGATCGCCGATCAGGATCGTCGTGACGCAGATCAGCATCATCGTCGGCACCTCGGCTTCAGTCTTGAAGCACAGGAAGCCGGCGATCAGGAGCCCGGGCTCCTCCGGGAACGGGAACCCCAACCCGCAGGCGATGAACAGGATCGCGATCGAGTAGTAGGGTGCGTCGAGGAGGAACTGGAGAGACTCCATCGTTCAGCGACCCTCCTCGTTCGATTCGGGAAGTCGCTCGGCGGCGATTTCGAGGACGCTGTCGATCGCGCTGCGGATCCAGGGGGCGTCCTCGGCGAGTCGCCGAAGTCGCGAATCGTCGTTCTGAGCCTCTCTGAGGGCTTCTGGCAGCGGGCCGAGCTCTTCGAGGGTGTCCGCCAACCGGCGTGCACTCGGCGCGTCGACACTGCGAAACAACTCGAATGCGCCTTCGCGCATCGCTTCCGCGCGCTCCAGTTGGCCACGTCTCAGTGCGGCGCGCAGCGAAGCCGTCGAGGCGTCGGCGAGGCGACCACGAGTGACTTCGTCCGAGGAGATCTCGACGGCGCGTGCCGCGATCTGTCGTGCGTGATCCTCGATCCTCAGGCCGTAGCGCTCGAGGTAGATCGGAGCGAGGTCGGCGTCGACGTCGGCCGTGTGAAGGAGCAGGGTCGCCGCACTGAGGCAGAGGGATACCGCGTCGACTTCGTCCGAACGTTGGAGGCAGCGATCGGTCTCTCGCTCGAGCGTCTGGATTGCGGCGAACAGGTAGTCCGCACGACGACGTGGATCGTCTTCGTTGCGACGGAGGTCGAGCCCGAGGAGCCAGGCCAGATGGGCATGCCCGTCGGTCCATTCCGGAACGACGTCCAGGAGTGCGCGGGTTGCTGCGACCTCTTCTTCGAATCGCCCGAACCGGCTGCTCTGATCGAGCCAAAGCCAGGTGCGCGGCATCGACAGCGGGCGGACCAGGGCGCGGATTGGAAACAGCAGCTCGGTCGCGACCTCGGATCTCGACGCGGACGGCTGCGATCCGGCTTCGACTGGCAGAGTCGCCAGGGTCGCCGTGCTGCTTCCGAGCGCGACCAGGAGGGCGATCCAGGGGGTCATGTCGCGCGTCGAAGCCAAGGTTGTCGCAGGAAGCGGGGACTTACGCCAAACAGCATGAGCCCGCCCCCGATGGAAAGCGACCAAAACACCCCGTGCTGGGTGTCCGGTCCGAGGGCGCTCTCCGCTCGGGCAGCCGCTGCGAGAGCGGGCACCTGCGGGGCCAGGCCGATCAGTGTGAGGAACAGGAAGATACCGACGCTGGTCCCTGCCAACAGGTCCCGACGGACGAAGCGGCGCAGGACGCAGCCTGCCCCGAAGGCCGCGAACAGCCCTGCTGAGGCGATCGAGATCGCGTAGATGAGGTTCAGCGTCCGGCTGCGGTCGATCGGACGGACCGCGGTCGAGGAATCGTCGGGAAACGCCAAGGCCAGTCCCGAACCCGCGAGTCGTTCGAGGTGGAGGGTCTTCGCACCGCTCGGCATGGGGAGCCGGAGGCGCTCACCGTTGCGTTCGATCTGGCAGATCGTCCCGGCGACGGCGGGATCCTGGTCGTCGAACCAGATCCGCAGGTTCGCCGGCCCGAGTCCGCTCTCGGTGACCACGATGCGCGGTCGGAGCTCGATCTGCTCGAAGCCGGCCTGGGCGGGGAGCCGCCACTCAGCGATCGGACGGCCCGGTCCGACGGCTGTCGCTAGGTCGGTTCCCAGGTCCTCGGATCGGAGCGGCAGCAAGGTGGCCACCTCGTGGACGGCGGCCCCCTCCGACCGGTTGCCGGGTACGGAATCCTGTTCGGCTTCGATCGGACCGAAGCCGGAAGACAGGAGCGCGAGCAACACGAGGGTCGCGAACACGGCGTTCAGCAGGACGGCCGTCACGCTGGCCTGGACACAGCCGTCGAGTGGTCCGGGTTGCAGTCGGTCGACCATTCCCCGGCCAGGGTGACCGCGCCCGAAGCCAGGCCAACTCTCGATCGTCGAGGCCAGCGACGTCACCCCGAGAACGAGGGCGGCGAGGTTGAGCCACGCGATGGTGGGGTCGATGCCATCGAGACCCAGGGCGTCTGCTTCGATCGTCTGGCCGGGGCTCAGGGCGATCGTCAGCGCCGTGCCCAGGACGGCCGCCGCTGCGAGGGGTACGACCGAACCCGAGGTGACCGAGCTTGCGATCGCGAGACTCCGACGCACTCGCGAGCGCGAACTCAAGGATCGCTCCGTCTGGTCTCTTCGCGCAGTTCGCGGAACAGCGAGAACAGGTGTCGTTGTCCGCGTCGCCAATCTATGACCTGGGCGCCGGCGGCACGTGCCGCCGCTTCGACCGACGGACGCTTCTCGTCTTCGATGTGGCGCAAGATCAAGGCACGCTCTTCGTTGTCCAGGAGGTCCTCGAGTGAGCCCTCCCGGACGAGGTGTCCAGCCGACAGGACGACGATCCGTTGGCAGGCCTGTTCGACTTCCTGCAGGTGGTGGGACGCGAGCAGTACGGTGCCGCCGGCTGCAGCGCGCTCCTGCAGGATCTCGAGGATTCGCTCCGATCCATCCGGGTCCAGACCAGCCGTCGGTTCGTCGAGGATCAGCAGCTCCGGATCACCGAGGAGCGCGGCGCAAAGAGCGAGGCGCTTGCGCATGCCGGTGCTGTAGTCGCGCAGGGGGCGGTCGGCTGCGTGGCTCAGGTCGAGGCGATCGAGCCAGTGCGATGCCGCCTCCTTGCCTTGCGTCGAGGAGAGACCCGAGAGCGCGCCCATGTGTCGCAGAAAGCGCCCGCCGGGCAGGTTCGAGAACGGCAAGGGGCCTTCGGGTTGGTAACCCACGCGCGCCGTGAGTTCCCGGGCCGTCGGATCGAGTCCGAACACCCGCGCCGATCCAGACGTTGGCTCGAGCTCGCCGGCGAGCACGCGGAACAGCGTCGTCTTGCCGGAACCATTCGGACCGAGGATGCCGAGCACCTCACCCGAGGTCGCCGTCAGGTCGATCCCGACGAGGGCGTCGAGGTCCTGCCGGATGCCGGCGAACCGATTCTTGCGGAACCGCACCGAGACGTCCGAGACCTCGACCGTCCGTTGCTCGGTGCGCGTCGTTGTTCCGGTCGGTGCGGGGGTGTGATCGGGCACCCGGTCAGGCTATCAGGTGCGGACCTCGGCCTCAGCGGATCACTGCTTCGACAGCTCGGCTCGTCGCGAGCGGAATCGGGAACGGCAGCAGCGGATCGAGCGTGAGGCTCTGCGCCAACAGTGACGCGCCGACGATCGCTGGGCGGTTTGGCAGCGTGACCACGATTGGCGTCGCGTTGCCCGACGCGTCGGCCACGACGGTTCCGGAGGTGAGTGGGTCGATCAGGAGCACGGCGCCCGGTTGCAGGCCGATCGGCGAAAGGTCGATCGGCGAGGGCAGGGCGGAGAACCCGAGCAGCCAGAACACCGTGCCGTTCGCCGGGTTACCGCTGAGCTCGAGCGGGATTGGCAGCGTCGGGCTCGGGAGAGCCGCAAACCTCGCGCGCGGAGTGCCTGAGGTCCAGCTGGTCGAGGTTCCGAACTCGGACAGGCCGACGTCGACGGTCAGCGTCGTCGCGCTGCCCAGAACGTTCGGGAAGTTCGGGTTCGAGGTCGGGTCGACGCGCAGACCGATCTGATCGGTTCCGGTGTCGAGGATCGCGCGAAGGGTTGTCGTCACGTCAAACGAGACCGTGAACGACGACTCGACCGGCGGCGAGTACGAACCGGTTCCGACGACCGTGCTCGCGATCTCGAAGTCACTGAGATCCGCGACGCCGTTCCCCGGGTAGAGGAGGAAGTCGAACGTCCGCAGACCGTTGTTCGCGGCGTTGTTGACGCTCACCTCGGTCGACAAGGTCGCCTGGAACACGTCGGCACTCGTCAGACCGTTCAGGTCGAACTCCTGAATCGCGCGGTTCTCCCGGGTCGACTGCTCCCGCAGGAGTCCGGGGAAGGTTGGGTCGAACGAATCCCCGAGGCCGTCGCGCGGTTGATCGAGGATCGACGCCGAGACGCTCGGTGTGAAGGTCCGTGGCAACACGTCCTGCGCGGCGAGCGGGTTCGAGGTGACCACCGCCGCGAAGAGCGTGGAAAGGAGAGCGAGAGTCTGGCGAGCGTCGTTCACGGGAATCGGAGCGGTTCGGCGAGCGGTGACCGGGTGGAGGACCCGGGCCACCGCGCGAAGCTACCGAATTCGAGCGACGCGGCCAGCCGCTCAGGCGTTCGGTTCCGGATTCGAGCCTCCGCCCGAGGCCTTCGGTCCGCCGGAAGTCCCGGGCTTGCCGCGGCTCGGAGTCGGCTTGCGTGGCGTCGACTTCTTCTTCGTTGCGCCCGCGTCCGCGCCTTCCGACTCGGACTTCGATGCGTTCTCGGAATCTGGCTTCGTCTCGCCATCAATCAGCTTCCCGAGGAACTCCGGCATCTCGACTCCGCCGATGTCGCGCATCATGTGCAGCATCGGAGGGAGCGACCCGGCGATGTTCTTGAGGAAGCCCTGCGTGCCGCCGCCTTCCTTCCCGGAGTCCCAGACCACGACCTTGTCGAATTTGATGTTCGAGATCGCGCTCGCTGCGGTCTCCGCGAGTTGCGGCAGCTGTTCGAGCATCAACAGCTGGAACGCCTGCTGCGCACCGCCACAGTGCTCGACGATCTGGCGCAGACCATCGGCCTTCTTGGCGAGGGCCTCGTACTCACCACGAGCACGCGCCTCAGCCTCGGCGAAGATGGCCGCGGCGCGCGCGTCAGCATCGATACGGACCTGCTCGGCGGCCGCTTCCGCGTCGACGATCTGCTTGGCCTTCTCGGCCTTGGCAACCGCTTCGAGTTCGGCGCGCTTCTCACGCTCGACCTTGCGGGCGAGTGCTTCGGCGGCGAGTGCTTCGGCCTCGTACTGCGCTTGACGAACGGCCGCATCGGCTTCGCGGCGACGTGTCTCGGAGAGCTGGAACGCCTCGGCCTCGCGGACACTAAGAGACGCGTTCGCATCGGCGACGGTCTTCTTCGCCTCGTTCTCGCCGGTGACCGCTTCGGACTCGGCTTTCGAAGTGACGATTCGCATCTCGCGCTCGGCCTGCTTGACCTCCGCTTCGCGTTGATAGTCCGCTTCCTGCTGGCCGACGGCCGTTTCGCGGTCGAGGTCGGCGATCCGGACGAGCTTGTCACGCTCGGCCTCCTTGGTGCCGATGTCCTGCAGCTTGTTCGCCTGCGCGACGGAGATCATGCGCTCGCGTTCGGCTTCGGCGACCCCGATCGCACCCTTCTTCTGTTGGACGGCGACATCGATCTCGGCTTGTTGGATCGCTTCGCTCGCGGCTTTTCGACCGATCGCCTCGATGTATCCCGACTCGTCGGTGATGTCGGTGATGTTCACGTTCAGCAGGATGAGGCCGATCTTCTCGAGTTCGGAGGCCAGCGAGTCGTGAATGCTCTCGAGGAACTTGTCGCGGTCGCGGTTGATGTCCTCGATCGCCATCGACGCGATCACCTGGCGGAGCTGACCGAAGATGATGTCTTCGGCCTGCTTCATGATCTCGCGAACCTGCAGTCCGAGCAGACGCTCGGCGGCGTTGTTCATGACGGCCGGCTCGGTGCCCACCGCGACCGTGAACACGCTAGGCACGTTGACGCGGATGTTCTCACTCGACAGCGCGCCTCGCAGCGGGATCTCGATCTGCATCGGGTCCAGCGACAGGAATGAGTAGTCCTGGATCAGCGGCCAGACGAACGAGCCACCACCGTGCAAACATCGCGCGGAGCGTCCTTCGGAGACTCGGCCGTAGATGACGAGAATGCGGTTGCTCGGGCAGCGCTTGTAGCGCTTGGCCAGGACTGCGGCGAAGCTCGTGAGTACGAGGACCGCCGCTATGACGAAGTAGACTTCAGTAGGCATGGTGGTTCCGGTCGGTGCGGAGGATCAGCGCTCAGTCACCGGCTTGGGATGGTGAGACGGCGGGTCGGACTTCGAGAGTGTTGGAGTTGGCGAGCCCGACGACCACGATCGGAGTGCCGACGGCGATCTCCTCGCCGTGCGTGATGGCGCGGCACTCGACCCGGCGGCCCTGAACTTCCACGGTCACCCGACCTCCGGACTCGCCGCCCGCGTGGACGCGCAGATAGACCGTCCCGGTCGAGCCTTGTGCCTGTCCGAAGTCGAGGTTGCCGCGCGAGTGAAGTTTGGTCAGCGAGGCCAACAGCCACGCCACCAAGAACATCGATGCGACGCCGGCGGCGACTGCCAGAAGTCCGGACGACGGCAAGTCGAGTTCCGACTCCCGAGCGAGCATCCCGGTCAGACCGAAGAAGGTGAAGAACGCCACGAGCGCCTTCACCGACAGGATCTTGACCATCCCGAGGTGGGCCGCGTCGGTGTCCGGCACGTCGACGTCGGCATCGAAGTCGGCGTCGAACTCGTCGCCGCCGATGCCGATGAGGAGCATCAGCGTCTGCACCACGAGTACCGTGCCTCCGATCAGAGCGGAGTAGTAGAAGAGTTCGTCCATTCGAGAGCTGCTTGAGCGCGCCCTTGCTATCCCGAGCACCTTGGATCATTCACGATTCAGCCGCCGAATTCCGTCGTGATCCCTGGTCAGGACGCTGCTCGATGTCAGAATTCGAGCGATGAATTCGGCGACTGAACCCGTTCCGGACCGCATTGCGGCCTCGATCCGCGGCCGCGGTCAGGTGAGCCGGTGGCTCTGGTCGGGCGGCTACATCCTGCGGAATCACCTGCTGCGGCAGTCGACGCTCAAGACCCAGCCGCTGGCCCTCGAAGGCGAGCTCTTCGTCGCGAGAGACGACTTCATCGGCCGTCGTCTCTTCAAGCGCGGCATCCACGAACAGCAGACCACGACGTTTCTGGCCCGAGCGGCTCGCGCCTATCCCCAGGATGTGATCCTCGACGTCGGCGCGCACTGCGGATTCTTCGCCCGCCTGCTCAGCGAGGCGGCACCTGACGCGGCGCTGCTCGCGTTCGAGGCGGATCCGTCGAACTTTGCGCTGCTCCAGCGCAACTTCGCAGGGCTGCAACGAAGAGTGGAGCCGATCCACTGTGCGCTCAGCGATGCCTCCGGCTCGGTGCGGCTGCACCGCTACAAGAAGGTCAACCAGGGGAAGCACTCTCTGATCCCGTTCCACTCGGAAACCGGTGGCGGCTCGGTCGAGGTCCCGGCGCAGTCGCTGGACGAGTTCTGGTCCGAGTGGAACGAGGATGGCTCGCGACGTCCGACCCTCTGGAAGATGGACGTCGAGGGTGCCGAGTATCTGGTGCTTCGCGGTGCCGAAAAGGTGGCTTCTCAGTGTCCGTTGATCGTCGCGGAGTTTTCGGCGGCCTTCCTCGAGCGGGCCGGCATCTCCTCGGGGGACCACGTCCGACAGTTCGAGGAGCTCGGCTTCGAACCCTGGCTGGTCACCGACGACGGTTCGCTGTCCAAGGCGGATCGCAGCGACCTGGCTCAGGGCCGGGAGAGGAAGTTTGAGGTCGCCTGGGTGCATCGGAAGCTGCTCTTGGAGACGCCGCACTTCGCCGCGATTCGGGGCTGATCGGCTAACGTCTCGTCGTGGCTTCGACCCTGGAATTGCCGGATGGCCGGCTCGTGCCCGTGCAGGACGGACTCGTGATCGGGCGCGTCAAACCGGCTGACCTCGTTCTCGCGGACGGGAAGGTCTCTCGACAGCACGCTCGCGTCATCGTCGAGTCGGGAGTCGTCGAGGTCGAAGACCTGGACTCGCGCAACGGCACGAGGATCAACGGCCAGACGATCTCGCGTCGTCTGCTGCGCGACGGTGATGTGCTCGAGTGCGGTGGCACGTCGATGACGTTCCGCGAGGTCGAGGCTTCATCCGGAGTTGGCCTGGATGAGGCCGACGAACTGACCTTCGACGAGCCTGTGCCGGCGACCCCGAAGGAACCGGTCGCGAGTGCGCCGGTTTCCGTCCCGCCATCGATCGATCCCGCCGACGACTTCGACGAGATCTCGTTCGACGAGCCGGCGACCGCCCCTCGGTCGCCCCAGGCTCCCGCGTCCCAGAAGGCGACAGCGAACCTGGTCGAGTTCGAGGATGAAGTCGTCGAGGTGCGCTCGGCTCCCGCGACGCGGCCGTCGGCCGCCTCGGCGATGGCGCAGAGGAGCGTCGCTGCGGATCGCGGTGCGTCGGGCAACCTGCTGTCCCAAGACATCGACCAGCTCGGGGGTGGCCGCCGCTTGATGGTCAACATCCTCGCCGTGTTGGTGGCGCTGGCCGTCGGCTACGGGGCCTACCTGTTGGCTGCCTGAACGGCGTCCGCCGTCGCGCGCCAGAGTTCGATCAGCTGCCTCGCGCTTTCGGTCCACGAGTAGCGGGCGGCGCGCCGCTTCCGGACTTCGATCCGAAGAGGCTCTCGGTGCGGATCCCGACTGAGCTCGATCGTTTCGTCGATCGCTCGGGCCCAGTCTTCGGCTCGATCCGACGCGACGACCTGGCCGGCTTCGCCGACGACCTCGGGGAGTGCCCCGTGTGCGGACACAAGGGTCGGGCACCCGGCCGCCAGAGCTTCGATCGCGGGGAGGCCGTATCCCTCGTCGAGTGAGGGGATCGCGACCAGTGAACAGATTCGAATTCGGTCCCACATCTCGCCCTCGTCGATCACTCCTTCGAAGCGCACTCGTTCGGCGACGCCGAGTGATTCCGCGAGCTGAGTCAGGCGGTTTCGCTCGCCACCGTCGTTGCCGATCAGGCAGAGTTCCAGATTCTCGGTCTTCAAGATGGCCAGCGCTTCAACGAGACGGCCGAGATTCTTGCGGCGTTCGAGGTGCCCGACGTGGAGCAGGATCGGAGTTTCGTTCGGCTCCCGTTGGAGGTCGAAGAACGCCGGATCCGGTGCGTTCGGAACGACCGTGATCGAGGCGTTTGAGTCCGCACCGATCTCGTCGCGCAGCTGGGCGGCTGTCGCTCGGCTCGGGGTGACGAAGGCTTCGACGTGTCGTGCCGACCGACGGAGCACACAGCGGTAGACCCAACGTGGACGGCGGGCGAAAGGGCCGAGGTCGCGCAGATCGTGGATCGTGCAGACGGTCGGTATCTCGCCGATTCCCGGGACCGGGAGGGCTTGGACGTCGACGAGAGAGAGCCTGAGCTCTGCGGCCAAGGACGGGAGTTGGCGAGACTCGGCGAAGGCGCGGCGGAGTGTGGGGATCGCTGGAATGTCGACGCGGAGGACTTCGCAGAGCGGGTGGGGCTCGGGCTCCGGCGTCTCGTTCCCGCAGAGGAAGATCAGGCGCTCGTTCGGATCGAGGAGTCCCGGGAGTTCGCGGACGAGCGCGCGCAGACGTCGGTTCGCACCCGACGGTCTTCCGTCGTCGAGCCAGAGTGCGAAGCCGTAGCGTCTCGATCGAGTTGTCATCCCGGAGGTATTCCACCATGGGATGCGGCGAGGTTACGGTGGACGTCGCACCAGATTGCGGCACTGCGTTCCGGCTCGAACGCGCGGGCTCGATCGAGGCCAGCGCGCGCGAGTCGATCGCGCAGCTCGGCGTTCTGGTGCAGCTGCAACAACGCTTCGGTGATCTCGGACTCGTCGGTGGGGTCCGCCTGCAGTGCGGCGCCGGCGCTGACTTCGTCGAGTACCTGGATTCGGCTACACAACACCGGGGTCCCGCGCGCGAACGCTTCGACGATCGGCATGCCGAATCCCTCGTGGAGCGACAGGTGAAGGAGAGCGGTCGCAGCTCGTACGCGGCGATCCTTCTCTTCCTCGTTCAGGAACCCGTGGATCGGACCCGCGATGAGAAGTTCCGGGAGCGTGGGACATCGCGCACGAGCGGCTGCATGCGCTCTCTTCAGGCGATCGATGTTTTTCCGCGGGCGATCGTCGCCGAGTACGACGAACGGCCCGGTCCGCCGCGATCGATCGAGGTCCGGGGGGGCTTCTGGATTGGCGAGACCCGGAGCGCAGACCGTGACCTCGTGGTTTCCCTCTGAGGCCCGAAGCTCGGTCGCGGTGTTTGCGGAGGGAACGAGGATTCGACCGCGCCCCGCGCGTGCCGCTCTGAGTGCACGACGCAGGGCCCGACGGTGTCGTCCGAAGGGTCGCTCCCCATCGAGCTCTTGGCCCCGCATCCAGGGAAGGTCGTGGATCGTCGCGACGAAGCCGGCGCCCCGGTCGAGCGGGCCCGCGGGAAGAGCTGCAACCGGGCTGTGCCAGATCGCCGGCCCAAGGCGCTGCCAGAGTCGGGTACGTGCGATCGGTCGGAGGAGGCCGCTCAGGCTCGGTTCGACACGCAACTCCGCACGATCCGAGACCAGAGGGTGGAGCGCGTCTCGACTGGCTTCGTCGGGCAGGACGACGATTGCCTCGAGCGAGGTCGTGTCGAGCCAGGCGTCGAGTGTCGTCACGAAACTCGATGCGACCCCGGTCCAGGGGCCGGCACCGAGGATGCTGCCGTCGAAGACCACAGGTCCGGTCATCCTGCGACCTCGCGGTAGACGTCGGCGTAGCGACTGGCGCAGTTGGACCAGGTGAATCCTCGTGCGTGCTGCACCCGCCGAGCGATCGCTTCGTCCGTTCTTGGAGCCTCGAGCAGGGTGCGGAGTCCTTCGAGGACCGACTCGTCGTCCTGTGGGTTACAGGAGGTCGCGAGACCCAAGGTGGACTCTCGGCAGGATTCGGCGTCCCCGACCAGCGTCGGGAGACCACGGGCCAAAGCCTCGAGCGGAGGAAACCCGAAGCCCTCGTAACTCGAGAGGTAGACCAGTCCGAGCGCATCTCCGAAGGCTGTCTCGAGCTCGTGATCGCTCGCATCGCGTCGCCACTTGAGCGACCCGTCGTCTGCGGCGGCTTCCAGCGCGGTGGCGATCCGTTCCGCTTCCCAGCCGAGCTTGCCAAGCACCAGCAACTTCGGTCGATCCTCGCCGAGTTGCCGCCAGGCGCGGAGGATGGCCAGGTGGTTCTTGCGCGGCTCGATCGTTCCGACGCAGAGGAGGTGCGAACCACCGGACTCGGGCTTCTTGGGCCAGCAACCGTCGTGGTTCAGTCCCCAGGGAATCGAGGTCACACGCTCGGGAGGGAGACCGAGATGTTCGGTGACAGCCCGCGCGATCGTCTCGGTCGGTGTGACGACGCGCTGAGCCCGCTCGGCGGCGAACCGGGTGCGTTCGATCAGCGCCTGTGAGCCGCGGCCGTGGTAGCTCGGGTCCTCGAAGGCTGCGAGATCGTGCGCGGTGAACACGACGGGCGTCGAGGCAGCGGTCGGCGGCAGGACGAAGTCCGTCCAGTGCACGACATCGGCACCTCCGACCAGTCGTTCGGCCGTCAGACCCAGGCGCGAGAGGTGGCGGAGCGATCGGCCGGGGATCGGCAACCGCCTCAATCGTGTGCCGTTCGGAGGGGAGACCCTGGCCCACCCGAACGAATGCGCAAAGTTGCGGCACTCGATCCGCTCGTCGGCTGCGAGCGCCTGGGAGAGCTCGCGGGCCGCGCGCGGCACCCCGGACCGACCGAGAAGGGCGGGTCGGTAGTCGAGAGCGATGCGGAGCTTCGTGGTCACGGGCGATTCCGAGCGTAGTGCGAAACAGGGGCGTCCGGGCGAGCTATCGTCGGCGCGGATGGCCAAGGCGTCGGGCAGTGTGAGCGGAGACAAGGCGGGCCGGGAGACCGGGCCGCGATGGGTGCCGCTCGTTCTGATCGTCGGAGTCGCCGGGGTCTTCCTGTTCCCGGCGAAGAGTTGCGGCGATCCGGGCGAGGAGCCGCCGCCGATCCGGCAAACGACCGAGCGGATCCAGAAGCCGCGACCCGAGGATCCGGAAACCGCCGAGTCCGGGAGCGACGGTTTCGCGTCCACGATTTGGTTCACCAAGCAGATCGGTCGACTCGAGCTCTCCGAGTTGGGCGAGGTCGAAGTGACCTACGGACGTGGCGGTGATCGGCTAGAAGCCCAACTGATCGCCGGCTCGGCCGCCGCCGGTGGTGAAATGGTCGGGGCGCACCTCCTGCGCGTGAGGATCCCCGAGGGTCGAGAGATCGATCGGATCGCTTTCGCTCAGAGCGGATCCCTCGAGCTTATCGTCGCGGCTCGGCGCCTCGTGGAGGGCTCTGTTCGGAACTCCGAGGGGCAGCCGATCGCGGATGCGGTCGTGGACGCGTCGGAGTGGATCGACGGTGAGTTGCAGACCGTGACGACCGATGCCGAAGGCCGGTTCTCGCTCGAGACCTCGTCGGGAACCGGAGTTCCGATCGTCGCTCGTGCCGAGGGGTACACGACTGTGTTCCAGCGGATCGAGGTGACGGAACGCCCGGAGCCGCTGGTGCTGAGGCTCGGACCTGAGGGGCGACTGCGGGTGCACACGCGGAGTCTTCGTGAGCTCGACTCCGACCGGCTCGTGCAGCTCCACTTGCGTCCGGGTCGACGAGGGCGCGATGCGATCGCGTATCCGTTTCATCGCTCGGCCGATCGATCGGTCGAGCTCGGAGAAGACGGAGTCGCATGGATCGGAGGACTGCCGGCCGAGGGGCAGTTCGAACTCGTCTGCGAGCATCCATCGCTGCCCGAAGGCCTCGTCGAACGGTTCGACCTCCGATCTGGGCGAGCCGAGATTCGGTTGCGGTTCCCTCGCGAACGAGAGGAGGTCACGGTCGACTTCGAGTTTGCAGGCGCACTGTTGGAGTTGCCGGCCGAGATCTCGTTCGTGCGCTCCCCGGTCCCTGCTCGCCGGGGCCTTCTCGCGCCAGCGGCGGCCTCGCCCGGGATCCTGCGTGGTCGACTGGCGGATAGCGGTTCGGTCACGCTCGCCGTGCCTCTGGCGCGGAGTCGGGTGCCGGCGCGAGGCTTCCTCGAGCTCGGATCGAATCGGGTGTCGATCGACTGGTCCGGGCTCGCGGAGCTCGACCGGGTGGTGCTTGGTCCCGACCCGACCGTGGAGAGGGTCGAGGTCCTCGCCCAAGGTCCAGAACCCACCCTGCCGATCCGTCCCGGCTTCTGGCGGATCACGCGAAACGAGATTGTTCGCTCGATGCTGCTTCTCGGCGACACCACCTGGCCGTAGCCATTCCGCCGTTGCCGTCGCACCGATCCGCTCGAACTGCCGGCTCCGCTCGTGAGATGCGGTCTCTCTCCGGGCTCGGCTGTCGAAAAACTCGACAGTTCGGGACACCGGGAGCCGAAGAACTCAGCTGCGCAGGCGACTGCCTGTGGCCGCCACTCACCGTGGCTGTGGGGTCGCGGTGGCGTCTCTCTGTCGTGGGGTGGGGTCGCACCCGGTTCTCG
This sequence comes from Planctomycetota bacterium, assembly GCA_039815565.1. Lineage (GTDB taxonomy): Bacteria > Planctomycetota > UBA1135 > UBA1135 > UBA2386 > JBCBZB01. The sequence goes on along the minus strand of JBCBZB010000012.1, from coordinate 28,886 downwards.
GATCGGGTGTGGCCTCACTTTTTGTACGCTCGGTCGGATGAGCACGCGGACGCTACGCGACCCGGTACACGGTGACATCGAGCTGACCCACGAAGAGATCGCGCTGATCGACACGCGCGATTTTCAGCGTCTGCGCGGAGTCAAGCAGCTCGGGACGGCTTCGTTGGTCTATCCGGGCGCCGTGCATACCCGGTTCGAACACTCGATCGGGACGATGCACTGCGCCGATCGGATGATCGACGCCGTGAATCGCAACGCCGAGCGGGACCCGGGCAACTGCCTTCGGATCGGGGACGAGGATCGGCGCACGATTCGCATCGCTGCCCTGCTCCACGACGTGACGCATGTTCCGTTCGGGCACAACCTCGAGGATCAGACCGGTCTCCTGGCACGGCACGACCACGCTGAGCGGTTTCGCGAAGCTCTCGGCGACACCGAGATCGGCTCGGTGCTCGATGGACTCGGGCTACGGTCCCGCGTGCTCGGGATGCTCTGCGGTGATGAAGAGCTTCCGCCTTACCTGACGCAGATCCATTCCGACACGATCGATGCCGACCTGTGTGACTACCTCCGCCGCGACGCGTACCACACTGGCCTTGCGCTCCGCTACGACGATCGCGCTCTGGCCTGGTTCCGGGTCGACCGCGAGTCGCAGCGGATGTTCGTCGACTGCGAGAAGGGCGGGATGCTCCGGGAGGACATCACCTCGGAACTCGTGCGAATGCTTGAGATCCGCTTCCACTTCAGCGAGCGGGTCTACTACCACCACGCCAAGATCGCGGCCGGAGCGATGATCGCCCGTATGGTCGAGGCAGCGTTGCTCGATGGTCGCTTGACTGCCGACGACCTGCGGCAGGCGACCGACGAATCCCTGCTGTTCCATCTGGAGTCGGTTCGACTGTCGAACGGCGAGGATCAGGCGCGCTTGCGACGACTGATCGAGCGCTATCGGCGGCGGGCGCTCCTGAAACGCCTAGCGGTTCTGACCGCGGCCGAGAATCAGGAGCATCAGCAGGCGTTGCTCGACACGTTCTTCGATCCGAACGCGGCGACTTCGCGGCGAGTTTGGGAGCAACGCATCGAAGCCGAGGCGCAGAAGGTGCTTGGCCGACCGGTCGATGTCCTTCTCTACTGCCCCGCGCGTGAGATGCAGCTGAAGGAAGCGCGCACCCAGGTCCGGATGCCGTCGCGCGAGGGAGCCGTGTTCGGCACACTCGAGGACTTCGCGGACCGCGTTCCGAGACTCGGTGACCTCGCACGTTCCTACCCGCGGTTGTGGCGTCTCTATGTGTTCAGCTCCGAGACCGATCGGGACGCGCGGGCTCAGTTGCAGCAGGTCTGTCTGCGCGAGTTGCCGGATGGTTGCGTGAACGCGCTGCGGCTCTGAACAGAACGCGGCCCGAAACGGACTGATCCTCTGTGCGGCGGTGCAGCTCGAACGGAGCAGGGGAGGAGGCGGCGCGAGGCCGGACTAAAATCGGGGGCTGGAGGCTCTCAACTCCAACCCCCGAACCTTGTCTCAACTCTCTATTGCTCTCGTGGACCCTTCGAGTTGCCTCTAGGGATCCTGACCTCGCCAGAAGCGAAGCCAACCGGATGGTAGGCCGGGATTTCGGATGAACAAGGCTTCTTCAAGAAACGTTGTTCGAGGTTCTCAGGGGCTCCAGAGCCGATCAGAGAGATTTTACGAAGGTCCCGAGCCGGTCGATCGCCGTCTCGATCGCGTCCGTGGAAGCTGCGTAGCTCAGGCGTAGGAACCCTGGGAGCTCGAACGCGGTTCCCGGCACGGTCGCGACTTTGCCCTCGATCAGGAGTCGTTCGCAGAACTCGATGTCGTTGATTCCGGCACGCTGGCAGACCGGACGGCAATCGACCATCGCGTAGAACGCGCCTTGCGGAAGGTTGACCGCGAGGCCGTCGATCGCGGACACGCGCTCGACCATCAGGCGGCGGCGCCCATCGTAGGTTTCCAGTCGACGCTCGAGCTCGGTGTTATCCGTCTCTTCGCAGACCGTGATCGCGGCGTGCTGACTGATCGTGCAGGTGTTGCCGATCGCCTGCCCTTGGATGCGACCGACGGCGGCGGCGATCTCCTTCGGCGCCGCGAGGAAGCCGACGCGCCAGCCGGTCATCGAGTGGCTCTTCGTTCCGCCGTTGACGATCATCGTCCGTTCCTTGCCTCCGTCGAGGGCGGCGAACGACACGTGCTTCGCTCCGTCGTAGAGCAGGCGAGCGTAGATCTCGTCGGACACGATCCAGGCGTTGTGGTCGATGCAGACCTTCAGCAGACCCTCGACCTGTTCGCGCGTCGCGATCGCCCCCGAAGGGTTGTTCGGGTAGTTGAACATGACGCCCTTCGCGCCGGTCTCGGCGAAGGCCTTGGCGAGTTGGTCGGGCGTGTGCACGAACCCCTGCTCCGGGACCGCTTCGAGCGGTACCGGCACGCCGCCGGCGATCCGAACGATGTCCGGGTAGCTCGGCCAGAACGGGGCCGGGAGGAGGACCCTGTCGCCGTCGTTGAGGACGGCTGTCAGGCCGAGCGACAGCGCGGGCTTGGCGCCGGCCGTCACGATGATCTCCTCCTTGCTGTAGTCGAGGTCGAAGTGGCGGTTGAACCACTTCGCCGCGGCGGTGCGAAGTTCCGGCATGCCCGAGACCGCTGTGTAGCGGGTGTGGCCGTCGCGGATCGCTTGGACGCCTGCGTCCTGGATGTTCTCGGGCGTGTCGAAGTCCGGTTCGCCCGCTCCCAACGAGACGACGTCGACACCTTCGGCCCGCATCGCCTTGGCCCGGGCCTGGATCGCGAGGGTCACGGAATCGCTGATCGCGCGTGCGCGCGCGCTGACGGGGATGGCCGGCATTGGTGGCGATTGGAGCCACGGCCGACGTGGTTATCAAATCCTGGGGAAGGCTTCGGTCTCTCGATCGTCGAAGGCTCGAGCTTCCACGAGGCCCTCGCCGGGCGATCCGGCTACCCTCAGCCGCCCATGCTGTCCCGCAAACTCTTCAAGCGCCTCGGCATCATCGTCGCCACCTTGGTCGTGCTGGTGGTGATCGGCATCACTGCCTTTGTGTTCGACCCCTTCGAATCGGGCGTCGACGACATGCGGCGGATGGTGCCAGCCGACGTCGACTTCTTCCTGCGGAAGGACGACCTCGCAGACGATCTGGGGGAGTTTCCGGCTCCGGCGTTCTTCGAGGACATCGAGAATTCCCGTGCCTGGCGCGACCTGCGCAAGGGGCAGACCGTCGCGGATTTGCGACGGGACCTGCTGGACTACGAAGCCCAGTTGAAGGACATCGCGGTCCAGATCGAGGCGGGGTCCGGCGGATTCGTGTCGCTGGTGGATGACGTCGTCGGCGACGAAGTCATCTTCGCTGGCCGAATGCAAGGGCGGGAACTCGCCGATGCTGCGTGGTGCGCGTACATGCGAGTCAGCTGGAAGATCCGCGCCGGGGTCGGGATGCTCGACTGGGATAGTGTCCGTTCCGGCGTTGTCGACGGGGGTGGCCCCACGATCACGCCGCGTGACGACGGCATCTTCACGATCGAGACTGCTGGCGAACCACCGATGTTCCTCGGGCGTCACCGCGACTGCCTGATGGTCGCGAACGATGAGACGCTGCTGCTGGACTCGATGGGCATTCCGGACAACCCGGAGGCGCGTCCGTTCGGCACCTCGAGTCTCTACCGCGACAAGATCCTCAGTCGGATCGAAGACTGGCGGGGCGTCACGGGCGTGTCCGAAGAGGGCACGAACGCGATGGAGATGTTCGTGCGCACGAACGCTCTGTTCGACCACGTCGAGTTCGACGACGGCTGGCCAGATGCGAACCACCCCGACAGCGTCGAGCAGCGCGTGCTGTCGTCGTTCCTGAACCTCAAGAGCTTCAAGGACCTCGGCGGCAGCTTCCTGTTTGAGCAGGATTCGCTGACCTGGCTCGGGGACATCCGCATCGACCAGAACGCACACTCGTCGTTCCAGACCGACTTCTTCCGTGCCGAGCCGCAGGAACGACGGGTCTGGCTCGACCCGTTCTTCACGCTGGTGCCACGGGAGGCGTGTGCGGCGGCGGCGTTGCGTGTTCCCGCGGCGGACTTCCTCCGCGAGATGGCGGCGGCGATCGATCCCGAGATCCGTCGAGAGATCGACCAGTTGATCAAGTCGACGGGCCGCTACGAGTCGCTCGACGGATTGGTCGAGACGCTACGCCCATCGCTGCGCGACCGCATCGGCGTGGTCTTCAAGCGTCAGCAGGACCCGAACCAGTTCAACACCGAGGGAGCCGAGCGGATCGAGACCTACGACCCGAGTGCGGACCCAGATGTCGCCTGGGTGTTCTGGCTTGACGATCGATTCCGCGGCCAGGTCCGCAACCTGATCCGGTTCATGCAGGAGCAGCACCGGACCTTCGAGTTCCGGCTGACCGATCTCCCGATCGTCAACGCGGCGAGCGGAGACGTCGCGCAGGAGTTCAACAGCCCGAACATTCCGGCGACCGGTCAGCTGGTCGCCTGCCTGTTCCGCGACTTCTTCATCTTCTCGAACTCCGGCGGCCTCGTCCGGAACATGGTTCAGGCGCAGCTCGACTCGAGCCACCTCGGCAACATGAAGGCCTTCCAGCCGATCGAGGCCGAGCTCGGGCAGAAGCTCAATGGTTTCGTCTGGCTCAACGGCCCTCGTCTCGTCGAGGTCGCCGAGGACCAGGTGACGTTCCTCGTCGAGGAGGCCGACGTTCCAGATCCGGGTTGGATGGTCGACGTGCGCGGTGAGATCGAGGCGCAGGTCCTTCGGAACAGCTACCCGGGCATCCGCTCGTCCTCGTCGCTCCGGCCGGACCAGCAAGACGAGTTCGAGGACAAGGTCACGGAGGCGATGAGTCGGCGTTGGGGGCGGGATCGCGAAGGATTCCTCGGTCCTGCGATCGCCGACATCCGTGAGAACCAGGCGTTCATGCGCTTGGTCGACCGGGCTTTCATGCAGATCGAACTCGGCCCGCGCGAGTTGCGTTGGAAGGCGCGCGCGCTGCTGAACTTCCGCTGATCGGGCGCTCCGGACCGCTGGCGGGGTTCAGGGCGTCTTCGACGTCGAGCTGAAAACCAGTCGCGTGCTTGACTCGATCGGGCAGCCCGCTAACTTCTCCGCCCCCGCTTCTGTGCCGAGATGGCGGAATTGGTAGACGCGCCAGCTTGAGGGGCTGGTGTCCTTAACTGGACGTGCAGGTTCAAGTCCTGTTCTCGGCACTCAGCTCCCAGCCCGGGTCGAGCGAGAGGCTTCTCTCACTCCCCGGGCGGGTAGCTCACTTCGCGCCAACAGGATCGTCTCGAGCAGCGTCGTGCGCTCAGCGTCCCTCGGGAGCAGCGATCATCGAGGCTCGGATGCGCTTCGCCAGGTCGTCGGGCTCCTCCGAGAGGGTCAGCCGAACCCGCAGGCCTCGTTCCGTGCGGAGCGTCGGTGAAGCCTCGACGTTCGTCCCATCCGCGCGGCGGATCGTCAGCGTGACCTGGGACTCCGGTTCCTTGTCGGCGATCAGCGTCCGGAGCTCGTCGGGATCGTCGACCTCTTCGCCGTCGACCGCGATCACGACGCCCGCGCGTTGGCGAGCGATCCGCGGGTTCTCGGGGTCGGACCAGTACGGGAGTCGCCCGTTCTCACCGGTCAGTGTCGAGACTCCGTCGAGCACGACGCGTGAGCGCTCCTCTGTTGTGACCTCGATGCCTGCCGGTGCGAGCAGCTTGGCGTAGTCGGGGATCAGGATGCCGTTCACATGTGCATCGAAGAACCATCCGAGGTCCGTGCCGCTGATCTCGTTCACGGTCGCGCGGACTTCGGCTTCGGTGAACCCACGGTCCTCGCGCGTGCAGAACTCGAACAACGAAACCATCGCGTCGTCGAGGCTCTTTCGGTTGTCGGTCGCGGCTCGGATTTGCACGTCGAGCAGCAAGCCGAGGACTTCGCCCGAGTTGTAGTAGCTGATCGCGCCGTAGACCGGCCGATCGTCCCAGACCGTGTAGGACGCGTCTCCCGAGGACATCTCGTAGCGAGCCGGGTTCGATTCGAGGGACTGGATCTGTCGACCCATCCGGGTCCAGAACCCGTCGAGATCGACCTGGCCCATGCGCGCCAGCGTGATGTCGGTGAAGTACGAAGTCAGGCCTTCGCAGAGCCAGAGCATCGTCGTGCGATTCGGGCGGGTGTAGTCGAAGGGCCCGAGTTCGATCGGCCGTGCGCGCTTGACGTTCCACGCGTGGAAGAATTCGTGTGCGATCGTGCTGATACGAGCCCTCGGTCCCAGGCCGCCCGTCTGAGCCCCGATCGCGGTCGAGGTCAGGTGCTCGAGGCCGCCACCCTTGCCGATCCGCGAGGCGGTGAACAGGAACGTGTAGTGGTCGAAGGGCAAGCCGCCGAATATCGCGCTCTGGACCTCCGTGATGCGCTGGATGTTCGCGATCCACCCCTTGTCGTCGAACGTCGCCGTATCGGCTCCATCCATGACGACGTCGATCGGTGTCCCGTTGGTCTCGAAGGACCAGCGACGGAAGGTCCCGAGCTTGACCGGGCAGTCGGCGAGGAAGTCGTAGTCGTCGGCCCGGAAGGTGCCGTCATCGTTCGGATGGAGACCCGAGGCGGCTTCCCAGCCCTCAGGGAGGTCGAAGGTGACCTCGCAGGGCCGGTCTTTCTCGCCCTCGATGTAGAGATACATCTGAGGCCCCTCGTAGGTCAGCGCCGTGCGACCCGGCCCGGGGTGCATGAACCGATCCGCCTCCAGCAGCCAGACCCGGGTCTCGACCACGACCTCGGACGGCGACAGCGGCTGAAGATCGAAGCGACCCTCGGTGACCTCGCGCACGGAGACTTCGAGCGGGTCGCGGCCGGTCTCGCAGCGAGCCGACAAGACATCCACCCGTTCGGGGAAGTCTCGCAAGCGGTAGGAGCCCGGAGTCCAGTGCGGCATCTGCAGGACCGCACGAGTTCCTCCGCTGTGCCGCCAACGCATCGTCACCTCGACCGGAATACGACCGCGTTCATCCGCATCTACGGTCGTCGCGCGCACGGTGTACTGAACGGGGCCGCTCGCGGTGGATGCGGGCTGTTGCGCCGTCACGGAGCCCGCGAGGCACAGGAAAAGAGCCGCCAGTCGCTGTTTCGCCATTTGAGATCTCGTTTGGTCCGAGAACGGGAGCGCGTTCGACATCGGTGTCATCGGCGCTTCGCCTACCGGGTGATTGGCCACCCCCGAGTCTCATCAAGTGGAGGTCCTCGGTCCAGTCTCTGCAGACGTAGGATCCGCATCCGCCGGACGCTCAGGGTGTGTGTCCGAGCGAAGCACTGAACTGGATGAAGGGAATGCAGACCGAACGAACGCGGCGCTCGAATATCGAGGCGGCGATCCGTTTGCTGACCGATGACGACCCGCGGGTCGTGCGTCGGGTCGAGGGTTGCCTGGTCGCTTGGGGGCGGCCTGCGCGCATCGTTCTAGCCGAGATGTGCCGGGACGCGGATCCTCAGGTCCGGACGCGCGCGAGGCGCCTGCTCGATCGGATCGATCTCCAGCTCCTCGCCGACGAAGTCGCAGCGATGGCGCGACCGCGCGGCGGACGATTCCAGCTCGAGTATGCGCTCGATGCGCTGCACCGGTTCTCGCGCACGGAGGACTTCGAGCCTGGTGCGTTCGACCGTCAGTTGGAGGCTTTCGTCGCGCCGTTGCGTGAGGTCGTCGAGGGACGAACGAGCCGTACTCAGGCTCGTCACCTGGTCGGCCAGCTCGGCCACGAGGCGGGGTTCGAGGTGCTCGATCACCCGTTCGAGCGAGAGGCGCTCCTGCCGTCTCGCGTCCTCAGCTCCCGAGTCGGTTCGGCGGCCGCGATCTGCGCGCTCTACCTCGCCATCGGTCGTCGCGCGGGCCTCGAGTGTTCGCCGGTTCGCCTCGGTGACTACTTCCTCGTTCGGGTCCATGGCGACCGGCGGGTGCTCGTCGATCCTCGCCACGGTGGTCGGACTGTCACCAAGGCCGACTGCCTGCGCTACCTGCGGGAGCGCGGAGACCGTGAGGCCGGACTGCACCGCATCGCGGACGTGCCGGATGCCGAGGTATTCGCCGGGCTGCTCGACGATCTGATCGCAGCGACCAGCGGACGTTCGGCTCACGCCCTTCGTCGCGCGCTGGTCCGGGTGCGTTCCCGGGTCGCGGCCGACGAGGTGTTCATGCCGCTCAAGCCGGTGCCGCCGAACTGAGTTCGATCAGAAGGCGTTGATCAACGCTCTGAGGATCGGCCGGAAGATCTCGGGGAACACCATGAAGATCATCGCGACGAACACGACCAGCACGACGAGTGGTTGCTGGGCGATCGCGCGGTAGAACGGCTTGACGGTCTTCGGGAACAGCCCGCTGAGAATCAGGTGGGCGTCAAGCGGTGGCCACGGCATCAGGTTGAAGACCATCAGCAGCGTGTTCAGGTAGAGGAACGTCGTCAGGATGCTGATCAGTGCGACCATCGACCCGTCATCCGGATCGGCCGGCGTCACGAACCAGTAGAAGTCCCGCGCGGTCGGCCATGGGTCGGCGACCTGATTCTCGACCAGCAGGTAGAGACCGAGGAACGCGAGCCCGGCGAGGATCCCGTTCGCGATAGGGCCGGCGGCCGCGACCAAGGCGGCCTTGCGTGGGTTGCGGTCGGCCCAGGTCGCGTCGATCGGCACGTGCGCGAATCCCATCATCATCGTGCCGCCGCTGTAGATCAGCATGACGAGTGGGAGGATCGTCGTCCCGAAGGGCTCCCGCTGCATGTGCGGGAACGGATTCAGCGTGACCAGTCCGGCGTCGGAGGCCGTCTTGTCTCCGAGTCGGCTGGCCACGAAGCCGTGGGACACCTCGTGGAACACGAGGCTGATCAGCAGGATGACGAAGTAGAGGACGATGCGCGTGGTCTCGTCGTTCATGCGGCCTCAGTCTTCTTCGTTGGTCGCCGGCTCGGCCTCGGAGTCGTCGGCAAGTTCGTCGACGATCTTCTGGACCCGGAGTTCGGTGCCGGCGAGAGACTCGCGGCAGAAGCGGATCAATTCGGCCGCGCGCTCGACGCGTTTGTCCAGGACGTCGAGATCGGCCTCCCCGGACTCCATCTCGTCGAGGATCGACTGGAGTTCCTCCGCGGCCTTGGTGTAGGTGAGATCGGACTTCTTACGGGCTGCCATCGGCTGAGGTTTCGTTCCGGTCGTCTTCCGGGTGTTGTTCGGTTCGTTCGACGTGCACGACGGCACGGCCATCACGGAGCTGGAGGACAGCTCGTTGGTCGGACTGGAATCGGTCGATCGACGGCAAGACCCGGCCGGTCTGCTCGTCGCGGACGACCGCGTAGCCGCGACGCAGCACGCGTTCGGGGTCCAGCAGTCGTCGCCGATCTTCGAAGCGGTCGAGGCGGGTTTGTTCCCGTTCGATTCGTCGGGATGCGGTCTCCAGGAGTCGTTCGGCTCGACGCTCGAGGTCGACGCGAGCGCGCTCGCTGCGACGGGAGACCGCCGAGACGAGTCGGGTCTCTTGGTGCGCGATCGACTGGCGCTCGTCCCGCAGCGCGCCGCGAGAAGCCTGTCGAAGTCGTGACGGAGCCGAGTCGATCTGTCGTCGTGCGAGAATCAGATTGCGTCCGACCTCACGTTCGAGCTGTGCCGCTCTCCGGTGAAGGGTGCGGCGGGCTTCGGTCAGTTGGTCGCGGACGGCGTTGACGAGGCGTCGGGTTGCCTCGCGCTGTTCGGCTTCGAGTTCGAGGGCTTGGTCGACGAGGAATGCCGCCAGCGCCGTCGGTGTCTTCATCGACGTCGTGATTTCATCGAGCACGCTCTGGTCGCGCTCGTGCCCGATTCCGACGAGGACTTTGAGCGGGTGCTCGGCGACCTGGATCGCAATGTCTTTGTCGTCGAAGCCGGCGAGATCGGTTCGCGAGCCGCCGCCCCGCAAGATGCAGAGGACGTCGTAGTCGTCCTGGTGCCTCGAGAACCAACGGAGGCCATCCAGAACGGTCGGCTTCAAGTACTCGCCTTGGACGCGCACCGGATAGAGACCGAGGTCGAACGGCAGTCCGGACTTCTCGAGCTCGGTGAGGAAGTCGACGAAGCCGTCAGACTCGGGGCTCGTCAACACGCCGACACGAAGACTCGGCTTCGGCAGTTCCTTGTCGCGGTTCAGCGCGTCGAGGCCCTGCGCTCGCAGCTCCTTGAGGACCTGTTCGCGCGACTGAGCGAGCTTGCCGAGGGTGAACTCGGGGCGGATGTCCTCGAGGATCAGCTGGTAGCGACCGGTCGCTGGGTAGAGATCGATCTTGGCTTCGACCAGGATCTCGACGCCGTCTTTCAGCTCAAGCCCGTTCTCCTCGAGCTTCTTGAGGACCCGCTGTGCGGTGCGTTCGAACATCGCCACGTCGACGGCGGCGAGCGGGCGGTCCTGACCTTCGGCTTTCTCGATCAGTTGGAAGAAAACGTGCTTCCGTTGGGCGCTGCGGTCATACCCGAGCAGCTCGCCCTGAATCAGGAGCCGGCCGGGGAAGCGCTCTTGCAGCGCATCCCGCACCCGCTCGTTCAGTCCCGACACCGTGAGCGGCGCGTCGGGATCGTCGTCGGTGGCTTGCGGGCTCGACGTCTTCTTCGATGTCGCTTCTTCCTTCGGCTCGGCCAGCTCGCGCGTTCCGGCGATCAGCTCCATCACCGGCTGCGACACGTCGAAGTTGTGTCGCATCATCGTGGTCACGACGACCTCGGCGTGCTTCGCCGGCACACGCCAGCAGCGGGAGCCCTTGTCCCAACGCCGACCGGGCAGCTCGCGGACTTCATCGACCAGGAACTTGTCGTAGTCGAAGCGCAGCACGAGCTGCGCGCGGTCCTCGTCGAGTTCGATCGAGCGTTCCAAGGCAGGCGATCCTACGCCGAACTGCGGTCACGACCGAGTGTCGTCGTGCGGATCCACGCGCAGGGCCGGATCGATGAGCAGATCGAGAGCATCCTGCGCCGCTGCCTCGAGCTCCGACAACTCGACGTCTCGCCCGAGTTTGGACGCGAGGTCACTGATCCGATCGGGGTCGAGGCCGCAGGGGCGGATCTTGTGCCACGCAGCGAGGTCCATCTGGCCGTTGATCGAGATTCCGTGCAGGTTGACCCATCGGCGGACCGCAACACCGATGGACGCGACCTTGGAGTCGCCGACGAAGACGCCGGTCCCGTCGACCGAGGGTCGGGCCTCGAGCCCGAACGACTCACAGACGGCCATCCCGAATCGTTCGAGGCGCCGGAGCCAGTCCCCGAGGTCGCGGTGGGGAAGGCGCACGATCGGATAGACGACCAGCTGGCCCGGGCCGTGGAACGTGACCCGACCGCCGCGCTCGATCGCGACTGCGCCTTCGGGGGCAGTTCCTTCTTCGGTTCGTCGGCCTGCGGTGTAGACCGGTGGATGCTCGCAGAACAGAATCACGCCCCGCGAGCGCCCGTCGACGACCGCTTCATGTTCGCTCTGCATGCGTTGCAGGGCACAGCGGTAGTCGATCTGCCCGAGCGATTCGATTCCGATGTTGCTGTCCGCGCTGGTCACAGTCTGTGTCTTGCAGTCGATCGAGCCGCGTCCCGATGCGATGGAGGCGGGCGAGTCGATCGAGGTCCGAACCTTATCCGCGAGCGGGGACGTGATCGGCGGCGTCGAGGTGTTCGTCACGCCGAACGAAGATTCGGGTGCGACCGAGGAGCCGCGCAGGCTCGGGCTTACCGACGAGGACGGTCGGCTCGAGATCACGATGCCCGAGGAGCCGGGCCCATACCGCCTGGAGGCGGTGATTCAGGGCGTGCACTGCACGACGCCGATTCGCGCGGTCGACCCGGTCACCCGATGGCCGTATGCCTTGCTCGGCAGCGCGGTCGGAGCGTTCGTGCTCTGGAACTGCCGGGATCTGTTCCGACGTTCCGTCGCGTCGCGCTAGCGCGCTGGGCCGACGTGGACGGATCTCTTCGACCCAGCCTCACGCCGGAGGAGGGTTCAGTTCTCGAGGACCTTCTCGACGCTGCTCTTGATCTGCTTCAGGTCCTTGTTGCCGACGAAGCGGTCCACCTCGACGCCGTTGCTGAAGAAGATGCAGGTCGGAACACCAGAGATGCCGAAGCGCACCGCGGCTTCCTGAGCCTGGTCGATGTCGACCTTGTAGACGTCGAGTTTGCCGTCGTAGTCGCTGGCGACGGTGTCGATCTTCGGAGCCAGGGCCTTGCACGGGCCACACCACGTCGCGGAGAAGTCGACGAGGACCGGGCGCTCAGCGGACTGGAGGGTGGTCTCGAGGTTCGAATCCTGGAGTTCTGGGACGTTCGCCATCGGTGATAGTCAGGGATTACGTAGTGGGGGCCTTCCAGTACGTCGGTCGACCGCGTGGCCGGGCATTTTGGACCCCGGGAGCCGGAACGCAAGGGAAGGAATGGGTGGAGAGATTCGAGGAACGGCCTTCGGAGTTCCCCGAGCCGGCTCAGCGCCGGACGGCCTCGAGGAGGACTTCGAGCGGAACTCCGTTGTCCTCGGCGACTTTGGCCACCGTGTCCTCGGGCTCGTAGCCGCACAGAGTGCAGCCGCCGATGTGGTAGCGCATCAGCGCGACGGGGAGGTTCGGGTTCCTGCGCGCGACCTCGGCCATCTCGGTCTCGGGGCCGATGTCGGACAGGTCCATCGGGTTCTTGGTTTCGGTCATCGGGAGGCGCTGGGAGTGCTTCGGTTCACTGGGGCTGGGGGGCCGTGGCGAGCTCGCGGATCCGCTCGATCGTGCGGCGAGCGGTGCGGACGAACGCGTCGGCAGCGTCGGAATCCGGGTCGGCGACGACGACCGGTTTCCCGTTGTCGCCACCTTCGCGGACCGAGATCCCGATCGGGATCTGGCCCAGCAGCGGGATCTTGAACTGCTTCTCGATCTCCCGTCCACCACCCTCGCCGAACAGTGCGAAGCGGTCGGAGCTGCCCGGAGGCTGGAACCAGCTCATGTTCTCGACGACGCCGAGGACCGGAGTGTCCATCTTCTCGAACATGCGCACGGCCTTCTTCACGTCGAGCACTGACACCTTCTGCGGCGTCGTCACGAGGACCGCTCCGCTGAGGTTGGTGTTCTGGGTCAGCGTGAGTTGGACGTCGCCAGTGCCCGGTGGCATGTCAACGAACAGGATGTCGAGATCGTTCCAAGCGACTTGGAACATGAACTGTGTGACCGCCTTGTTGAGCATCGGGCCGCGCCAGACCATCGGTTGATCGTCCCCGACGAGAAGGCCCATGCTCATCGTCTGGATGCCGTGGGACTCGAACGGGTGAAGGCGTTCGGCGTCGCCGGAGGGGCGTCCCTTGGCGCCGAGCATCAGAGGGATGTTCGGGCCGTAGACATCGCCATCGAGGATGCCGACCCGTAAGCCTTCCTTCGCGGCGGCGAGGGCCAGGTTGACGCAGACCGTCGACTTGCCGACCCCGCCTTTCCCGCTCGAGACCGCGACGACGTGGCGAACGCCTGGGATCGCCTGTTTCGGCGGCAGGCCTCCCTCCGCCGGCGGCGCGGCGTTGACGAGGCGGACGTGGACCGAGGCGGTCCCCTCGACGCTCATCGCGGCCTTTTCAGCGGCTGCCAGGACGGCTTTCGCCTCGGGCGTTCCGGTGCGCTGGAGGGCCAGGAGGAATCGGACTTCGCCGTTTTCGACCCGAAGTTCTCGGACGGTTCCGCCGTCGACGATGCTCCGGCGGGTGTCCGGATCGACGATGGGACGGAGGGACTGAAGGACGGCGTCTCGCTGGGTGTCGGTCATCTGGGGGCCGCGAACATGGTTGCGGCGGAGTAAACTCTGCCAGCCGGCGTCTCAACCGGCCACAGGGATTCGGCGCGTCCGAGTTCCGACCCTCCGCCATGCTCCGTTCCAAGATCCTCTGCCTCGTTCTCTCGATCGGGGCCCTTTCTCTGGCGCCTGACCTGATTGCGCAAGAGCGATCCAAGCCGAGTTCAGGCAGTGACTTGCGCTTCAATCGGAGAGGCCAGGGTGAGCCTCTGAAGGTCGAGCCGAACGGGCGGAAGCGGGACAGCGACGACGAGGATGCCGAGTTCTTGGATCCGAACGCGCCGCGAAACGGTCTGTCCCGTCACGCGGACCTCCGAGCGAGCATTCGGCCCCGGCGACTGGCTCCCGGTCAGACTGGAACGGCAATTTTCTATGTCGCGATGCGCCCGCTCTACGCCGGGCTCGCCGACGAGCGATTCCAGGTCCGTCTGAGCCCGGATCAGGGCTACCTGAGCTTCGGGCCAGCGGTCGTCTCCGAGCCGATCAGCAGGAGCGAGGATCCGGACCTGGTTGGCCTGACGGTCTACGACGACCTGATTCGGATCGAGGCTCCGGTCACGGTGTCGCAGGATGCTCCGCACGGCACCTACCCGGGCGGCGTGCAGGTCCAGGTGCCGATCCAGGTGCGCCGCGGAGGGCGTTTCCAGGGTGTTCTGCAGGGGATCGCGCGGGTCCAGGTCGTCGTCGGCGAAGCACTGCCCTCGTTCATCCCGAGCGAGCAGGGAGGCTCCGACGAGCCGGTCCGTGTTCCGGGTCAGGACGGCCGAGAGGCGCTCGAGGCCGAGTCGGTCCGCAGCCAGGGTGGAGAATCGTCGGTTCGCACCGGCCCACTCGCGGAGCGATTCGATGCGGCGGACCGTGCGGTTCAGGCTGGTCCTGTCGATGTGGCAGACCTGCCCGAGGATCCGGACGAGGGTGGCGGGGATTTCCTCATCTACGGCGGCGCAGCGGTTCTGGTTCTGCTGGCTGGCGCTGTTCTGTTCAGCGGCCGTAAGCGCTGATTTACAAGCCTGTTAGGGGGTTCCACTCCCTGGCTGCCTCAATACAGCCCCAATTCAAGGCTGTTTTTTGGCCGGCTCGCCCGAAACTTGAAACCGACCGGGAGGCGTCCGCGTATTCGCGGATCCGCCGGAGGCCTCATGAACACGCGCGCACGCCGATCCCTGCCGGAGAAGAGCATCGTCGGATTCGACCGACTCGACGCTCTGCTCGACGTCCCGACTGCTGACTGGGGCAAGAACCTGAAGAAACTGGTTCGCGAGTTTGCGAACCGGAGCTACCAGGTCTCCGTTCCGAGTTCGGCGCTCCCGCAGATCTCCTCGGACACGGCCAAGGTCTCTTGGCCCTCGCTTTTCGAAGCGCAGGTCAAGCTGCTGCCGCGGATGGACCGGGCGGAAGAGTTCCGCATGGCCCGCCGCTACGAGTTCGCCAAGGCGCGCGTTCGAGACGCGCTGCTCCGCGCGGGTCACCGGGAGTCGATCGTCGACGATCTGGTCCTGCGTCCGGTCCGAGCGATGCCGAAGCCGACCCGGAAAGCGCAGTCGGGTGCGGCGGACCTGCTCGCGCAGGTCGTTCAGGACCTCGAAGACCTCCGCAATCTCTACGTCGAAGGCGCGCTCTACCTGGTCCTTGGACCGGTCCGCCGCTACCGCGGTCTCGGTGTCGACGCGACGGACCTGATCCAGGAAGGCAGTGCGTCGCTGTTCCAGGCGATCGAGGGTTTCGATTGGCGGCGTGAGGTCCGTTTCAAGACCTACGCCGTCTACTGGGTCCAGCAGGCGATCCTGAAGACGCTCTACAACGCGTCGCGGACCGTCCGTGTTCCGATCTGGGTGCAGAAGGCGCTCCGCAAGATTCGTCGTGCAGAGGATGCGATTCGCAACGAGACCGGCTCGGCGCCGTTGCTCGAGCAGGTCGCCGAGCGCGTCGACATGCCGGCGGACCGAGTCGAAGACATCCAAGCAGTCCGTCGATTTGCCGTCAGTTTGGACGCGACGATCGGCGGTGATGACGAGGGCTTCTCCCTCGGTGCGATGTTGCCGGACGAGGACGCGACCCCGATTCCGGAATCGGTTCCGGAGGGGGACCTCGGAGAAGAGCTGCGCGCGGTGCTCGCCGAGCTGCCGGACCGTGAGCAGATGATCCTCCGTCGTCGCTATGGTCTCGACGGAGATGAGCCCGAGACTCTCGCCGACATCGCGAAAGATCTCGGTGTCACGGCCGAGCGTGTGCGTCAGCTACAGAAGGCTGCACTCGAGCGATTGAAGAAGCCGAAGCCGCTGGAGCGGCTGAAGATCTTCGACTGAGCGATCTCCGCGGAGCGGCGTTTTCGACGGTCGCTGCTTGAGGGGCGGACGGGCTCAGTCCGGCTCGGGCGTCTTCCAGAGTTGTGAGTAGACCTCTGGACGCCGATCCTTCGCGATCGGCACGATCCGGCGCATGCTGCGCACCGTGCGGAGTTCGATGTGTCCGAGCACCGGCTTCGCTTCTCCCGAACCCGCGGCGATCACGGTGCCGGTCGGATCGACGATGCGCGAGTCACCCGGAAACAGCAGGTGGTCAGCGTTCGGGTGGCGGCCGTCTTCGACGCCGGCGCGGTTGCACCCGATGACGTAGCACTGATTCTCGATTGCCCGCGCGCGCAGGAGGACGCGCCAGTGATCGGCGCGGGCTTCGGGCCACTGCGCGGGAACGAGCAGGACGTCGCATCGCTCGACGAAGTAGTGACGGACGAGCTCGGGGAAACGGAGGTCGTAACAGAGCACGACGCCGAGTCGACCGAGTCGCGTGTCGAGGATCAGCGGGCGGTTGCCGGCGACATGTCGCTTGTGTTCCGCGATCGGCGAGAAGAGGTGGATCTTCCGGTAGGTGCCGAGTGCGGCCCCGCGATCGAACACGTTCGCTCGGTTGGAGACCCCGATTCCGTCTCGCGCCGGACCACCGCCGACGATGATGCAGTCGAGTTCGGCGCTCAGTGCCGCCACCCGGGTCTCGGCGCGCACGGCGCGGTCGAGCAGGTCGTCGTCGTAGCTGTCGACGAACGAAGTCGTCCACATCTCCGGCAACACCATCAGCTGGGCGCCAGCTTCGGCCGCCTCACGCAACCCGACCTCGATCCGTTCGAAGTTTCCTTCGACGTCACCGGGTGCGATGTCGCACTGGATGCAGGCCGCGTCGAACGCGGTATCGGTCTGCTCGTTGGCCACGGCGCGAGAAGATAGCAAGCGCGCGCGGCTTGTTGCGACCACGTTTCCTGTGGCCGCCTCCGCGGCTCAGCCGCGGAAGAGGACGTCTTCGGTGCGGCTGCCGGCGGCCTTGCGGCGGCGGGTGGCACCACCCTGGCGGGTGTCCGAGATCAGCGCGTCGCTCGGCTTGAAGAGCACGGTCTCCTTGTCGGCGACCTCGATACTCTCCCCGGTGAGCGGGTGCTTGTAGGCGCGACCCTTGCGGATCTTACGCTCGAAAGTGCCGAAGCCCTTGATGGCCACTCGGCCCTGGTCGCGTAGCAGATCGCGGACCGAGTCCAGGACGGCATCCAAGATGCGGGCGGCCGCGCGACGTGGTACGTCGAGCTCCTCCGCAACTGCCTTGGCAAGGATGCCCTTGTTGGCCTGGCGACCGAGCGTGTTCGACTCGGTCTTCTCGGTGTTCGCACCGCCGTCTGCGTGTCCGCTGTCGTGTTCGGAAACGTTCGTCATCTCTGTCTTCCCTTCTCCCTCGAGTGATCCCCCTCCTGCGCTCGGCTTCAGCCGACGCGAACCCGTTGGCTCGGCAGAACTCGATCCAGCGCGTCGACCAGTCGCGTCAAGTAACGCGTGGCCACGCTGTTCGGGTTCGCGATGCAGAACGGTGTGCGCTGCAGGACTGCTCCCTCGACACCGCTATCTTCCGGCAGGAGTCCGAGCCAGTTGAGGGATGAATTCAGGAAACGTCGCGAACAGCCGTTGAGCTTCGTGAACACCTGTTCGGCTTCCTCCGGGGAACGGGCCCGGTTCACGATCACGTGCATCGGCTTCTCGTAGCCGGACTGCGCGAGAACCTTGATGATTCCGTAGGCGTCTGCGATCGCGGCGAAGTTGCCGGTCGTGACGACCAGGGTGTGGTCTGCAGCCTTCACGAAGTCCGTGACCGTGTCGCCGATGCCGGCGCCGGTGTCGATCAGGATCAGGTCGCAGTGCGGACGCAGTGCGCGGACCGCGTCGATGATTCGCGTTCGACCCTTCTGGTCGAGGTCCGCCATCTCCTTGATGCCGCTGCCACCCGAGATGATCTTCAGGCCGGCCGGACCGTCCATCACGATGTCGATCAGGTCGGAGTCGCCCTGCAGATAGTCGGACAACGTCCGGTCTGCGGCGCGCAGGCCGGCGACGATGTGGGCGTTCGCGAGGCCGAGGTCGGCGTCGAGCAGGATGACGCGGCGACCGCGTTTTGACAGCTCGACCGCGACGTTCACGGATGTCGAGGTCTTGCCGACCCCGCCCTTGCCCGATGTGACCGTGACGATCGGCGCCAGGGCCTCTCCGTGGGCCTCCCGGACGAGCATGCGGAGCAGCTCGAAGTCCGGGTCGGCCAGGACGTCTCCCTCTCCGCCGGAGGCGAACCGATCCCGATGCTGCATCAGGAGGTCACGGATCTCGGATTCGTCAGTCTGAAGTTGCGCGGCTGCGTCGCTGATTCGGATCGGCATTCGACTCCCCTCTTCTCGGTGTGACGGCGTGGACTCGACCTCGCCGTCGCTGGATCAATCGGCGTTGCGAGGGGCCCAGCCAAAGGTCCTGCTCGCGGCCGGTCCCGCGCTGGGACCCGGCCCCTCTGAAACCGCTCCGAAAGCCCTCTCCTGGTGACTTCCAATCGCTGCGCTGCTCGCTAGACTCTGGCGCCCCCAGTGCGGGGATGTAGCTCAGTTGGTAGAGCGCAGCGTTCGCAATGCTGAGGTCAGGGGTTCGACTCCCCTCATCTCCACACCGCACACTCCCAGCGCCAGAGGCCTAGGGGCCGCGCCGGCTGGGCCTTGTCAGCCCCAGGTAGCCGCGAAACGGCCCGGCGCCCACCGCCGCCTGAACGGGGGTGCGCAGCCCCGAGTCGTCGCTCCGTTTTCCCACTGAGTGTCCCGGCTCTGGGACGGATCTCCACGAGGTGTTGAAGCCATGAACGGTCGCGAGCCGAGGCCCCGTCGATGGATCCGGATCGCGTTCCGGCTCTGCGTGCCGCTGCTCGCGCTGCTGGTCGGGGAGTGGACCTGGCGCTTCGTTCGGACGAGTGGGTTCGGCCCGACGACAAACCCTCAGCTGGTCCAAGACGACCCGTTGCTCGGTTGGGTCTACCGCCCGGGCGCGGAGGCGCGGCATCGAACCGACGAGTTCAACGTCTCGATCCGGATCGGTCCTGAGGGATTTCGCGGGGGTCTGGGACCTGACTCGGTGTCGCCACAGGTCGTCGCGCTCGGGGACTCGTTCACCTTCGGGTGGGGGGTGGAGTTGGAGCAGACCTTTCCGGCCCGGCTCGCGGCGGCGCTGGGTTCCCGGGTCTGGAACCTCGGAATCAGCGGTCAGGCCCCGGATCAGCACCTGCTGATGCTGCGTGAACGACTTCCGGGCTTGCTGGCAGGGCGGGCCAGCCCGGAGGTCATCCTGGTGAACTTCTGCCGGAACGATCTCGACGAGGTGCTGCGCTCCGAGGTCTATGGCGCCGCGAAACCCCGGTACCGTCTGGGCGCGGCCGGAGAGCTCGTGGGCCCGGAACGGCCGCAGGTCGGATGGCTGACGCGAAACTCTCAGTTCTTCCGATCGATCCGGAAGTGGGCCGTGAACTGGGCGGTCGGTCGGCCAGCTGAGGTCGAGCCGGAGTTGGCTCGGGCGACGGTTCTCGCTCTCTACCGTGGGCTGGCGTCAGCCGCCGCCGATTCGGGCGCGGCCCTCGTGCTCTTTCACGAGGGCGCTCCCTGGTTGAGCGATGCGCTCGAGGGCGTTCCGAACCTCTACGTCCACGATCTGGGGCCGGCCCTGGCCGGGAACTCCGGCGGGCCGGCGGTGCGGTTCCCGTCCGATGGCCACTGGACCGCTCGAGGCCACGAGCTCGTCGCTCGCTCGCTGTTGGAGTTCTGTCGGCGCCGAAGGCTCCTGCCCTAGGGGTGCGGGGTCGGGTGTCGGGGTCTCCGAGGCATGAACTCCGCGGGCCATCTCGGATCCATCCGAAGATCCGGATTCTTGCGGGTCTAAACCCAAAAATCCGGATGAGCCGATACACTCTGGCGACTCATGTCCGTCGATTCCTTCCAGCGCCTGCTCAAGACCTTCGGAGACGCCACCCGTCTGCGGATGCTCGCGCTGCTGGAAGTCGAGGAGCTGGCGGTTCAGGACTTGGTGCGGGTGCTCGCCGTCCCACAGTCGACGGTCTCCCGTCACCTCGGCGTCCTGCGTGAAGCGGGGATCCTGCGCGAGCGGCGGGAGGGGACCTTCTCCTACTCGCGGCTCGACGTTCCCAGCACGGGGCCTTGGCGTACGGCCTGGGAGATGGCGCGCGACTCACTGCGTGACGACCCGCAGGCGGTGACTGACGCCGAGGCTCTCGAACTGCTTCGCAACGAGCGGGCGTTGCAGAGCCGGGAGTGGTTCGACGCCGTCGGTCCAGACTGGGACCGGATCCGGCAGGTGTTCCGTGACGACCTTCAGCGCGCGCGAGCGATCGGACACTTGGTCCCGCGCGGTCTACGCGTGGCCGACATCGGAACCGGCACAGGCGTTCTCGCCGTCGACCTCTCTAACCTCGGTGTCGAAGTGATCGCCGTCGACAACGCCGACGCGATGTTGAAGGCGGCCGCAGAGAACCTGCGACTCGCTGAGATCGGTGGTGTGGAGCTTCGGGCGGGCGATGCAACTGCGCTGCCGCTCGAAGACGGTGAAGTCGACGCTGCCCTCGCACACATGGTGCTCCACTCGGTGAGTTCGCCCCGTGAAGCGATCGCCGAGATGGCGCGCGTCGTGAAGCCCGGCGGCCGTGTCGTGATCGTCGACTTCCTGCAAGACGACGAGTCTCCGCGCCGCGACCACGAGTGGATGCGCAAGGATCTTGGCGTGCTCTGGCAGGGGTTCTCTCGCGAACGAGTCACCAGCTGGCTGCAAGACGCCGGCCTTCAGAATCTCCGTGTCGAGCCGCAGGCGCCCGCAGCCAGCAGCCAAGACCTCCCCGCGACCTTCATCGCGTCCGCAGATCGAGTCCTCTCCTCGGTTGCGACGGACGCCATTTCGTCATGACTTCCACTTCTGTTCCACCTGGTGCCCCGACGGCTGACGGCCGTCGACGTCGACTCGAGGAGCTTTGCAACCAGCGCATCCTGTTGCTCGACGGGGCGATGGGTACCCAGATCCAGACCTACCAGCTCGGTGAGAACGACTATCGGGGGGAGGTGCTGAAAGACCACCCGTCCGAGTTGAAGGGCAACAACGACATCCTGTGTCTCACGCGGCCGGATGTGGTGAGGCAGGTGCACTCGGACTACTTCGCCGCCGGCTCGGACATCGTCGAGACGAACACGTTCAACGCGACCTCGATCAGCCAGGCGGACTACGACGCGCAGCATCTCGTCGTCGAGATCAACCGGGCAGCGGCTCGCCTCGCTCGCGAGGCCGCGGACGAGTGGACGCAGAAGACGCCGGACAAGCCCCGCTTCGTCGCAGGCGCGATCGGCCCGACCAACCGAACTCTGTCGATCTCGCCGGACGTCAACGACCCGGCCTTCCGAGCGGTCACGTTCGATGAGCTGCGTGACTCCTATTCGGAGCAGATCCGTGCCCTGATCGAGGGGGGTGTCGATCTGATCATGATCGAGACGATCTTCGACACGCTGAACTCGAAGGCTGCGATCCTCGCCTACCAGGACCTCGTCGAGGAACTCGCGGTCGACATCCCGTTGATGATTTCGGTGACGATCACCGATCGCTCGGGTCGAACTCTGTCTGGGCAGACGATCGAGGCGTTCTGGGCGTCGATTCGCCACGCCGATCCGTTGAGCGTCGGCATCAACTGTGCACTGGGTGCAGCAGACATGCGGCCCTACCTGGCGTCGCTGTCGAAGCGGAGCACCGCGCTCGTCTCGTGCTACCCCAACGCTGGGCTGCCGAACGCATTCGGCGAGTACGACGAGCTGCCCGAGCAGACCGCCCAGCTCCTCCGGGAGTTCGCGGAGGAAGGGCTCGTCAACATGCTCGGCGGCTGCTGTGGCACGACGCCCGCTCACATCGAGGCGATCGCGAACGCGGTGCAAGACGTCCAGCCTCGAGCTGGTGTCACGGCGCCGGAGGGCGTCGCGCTGTTCTCCGGGCTCGAACCGCTCGAGCTCACACCCGAGACGAACTTCGTCATCGTCGGCGAACGGACCAACGTCACGGGCTCGCGGAAGTTCGCGAAGCTCATCCTGGCGAACGACTACCAGACGGCCGTCGAGGTGGCCCTCGACCAGGTGCGCGGTGGCGCGAACGTCCTCGATGTCAACATGGACGAAGGCCTACTCGACTCCGAGCAGGCGATGACGACGTTCCTCAACCTGATCGCGACCGAGCCGGAGATCGCTCGTATTCCGATCATGATCGACAGCTCGAAGTGGTCAGTCATCGAAGCGGGACTGAAGTGCGTGCAGGGTAAGTGCATCGTCAACTCGATCTCGCTGAAGGAAGGTGAGGCGGACTTCCTGGACAAGGCCAAGACCGTGCGGCGCTATGGCGCGGGCGTGGTCGTGATGGCTTTCGACGAAGAGGGGCAGGCCGAGACCGTCGAACGCAAAGTCAGCATCTGTGGGCGGGCGTATAAGCTGCTCACGGAGACGGTCGGCTTCGATCCGAACGACATCATCTTCGATCCGAACATCCTGGCCGTCGCGACGGGTATCGAGGAGCACGACCGATTCGGTCTGAACTTCATCGAAGCGGCGAAGATCATCCGGAAGAACTGTCCGGGCGCGCACATCTCGGGTGGCGTCTCGAACCTCTCGTTCAGCTTCCGCGGCAACAACGGCGTCCGCGAGGCGATGCACTCAGCGTTCCTCTACCACGCGATCCGCGCGGGAATGGACATGGGCATCGTCAACGCGGGCATGCTGCAGGTCTACGAGGACATCTCGCCGGCTCTGCTCGAGCATGTTGAAGACGTGATCCTGCATCGCCGCCCGGATGCGACCGAGCGGCTCGTGACCTTTGCCGAGACCGTGAAGGGCGAAGGCAAGAAGCGTGAGTTGGACCTCAGCTGGCGTCTCGAGCCGGTCGAGAAGCGTCTCGCGCACGCACTCGTGCACGGAGTCATCGACTTCATCGAAGACGACACCGAAGAAGCTCGGCAGAGCTACGACCGGCCACTCGACGTCATCGAGGGCCCGTTGATGGGCGGCATGCGTATCGTCGGTGACCTCTTCGGGGACGGTAAGATGTTCCTGCCGCAGGTCGTCAAGTCCGCGCGAGCCATGAAGAAGGCCGTCGCCGTTCTTCTGCCGCACATGGAGGATGAAAAGGCCGCTCAGGGCGCCTCGAGTTCGCAGGGCAAGGTGGTTCTCGCGACGGTCAAGGGCGACGTCCACGACATCGGCAAGAACATTGTCGGCGTTGTGCTCGGCTGCAACGGCTACGAGGTCATCGATCTCGGGGTGATGGTCGCGCAGGACGTGATCCTCGACAGGGCCGAGAAGGAGAACGCCGACGTGATCGGGCTCAGCGGTCTGATCACCCCGTCACTCGACGAGATGGTTTCCGTCGCCAAGGAGATGCAGCGCCGTGGCATGACGCAACCACTCCTGATCGGTGGTGCGACGACGAGCAAGCAGCACACCGCGGTCAGGATTGCGACGGCGTTCGAAGAGCCGACCCTGCACGTCAAGGACGCCTCTCGGGTCGTCGGCGTCGTTTCGGACCTGCTCGACGATGATCGGAAGAAGAAGCTCGACGGTGACAACCGTGAGCTGCAAGAGGGGCTGCGCGATCTGCACCGCCAGAAGATCGAGCATCCGTTGTTGCCGTTCACGAAGGCGAAGGCCAAGGCGCGTCGCGAGTCGATCGAGTGGCGTGCCGAGGACATGGCGAAGCCGTCGTTCACCGGGCTTCGCAAGCTCGAGAACGTGCCTCTGAGCGACATCGTTCCGTTCATCGACTGGACGTTCTTCTTCGCGGCGTGGGAGCTGAAGGGCAAGTTCCCGAAGATCTTCGAGCATCCGGACTACGGATCTGCGGCCAAAGAGCTCTACGACAACGCGCAGGAGATGCTCGAGGACCTGGTGTCGAATCAGCGTCTGACCGCGCACGGCGTCTACGGCCTTTGGCCGGCGCACAGCGAGGGCGAGGACATCGTTCTGTTCGAGTGCCCGGAGAAGTCGGTCGAAGTCGCGCGCTTCCCGATGCTCCGTCAGCAACGGATCCACGACCAGGAGAAGCCGACGTTCAGCCTGGCCGACTTCGTCGTGCCAGACCACACCGGACTGACGGACGTCGTTGGTGGATTCGCCGTGACGGCCGGACTGGGCGCCGAAGATCTCGCGGCCCACTACGAGGAGCAGAACGACGACTACAACGCGATTCTGGTGAAGGCTCTAGCCGATCGCTTCGCCGAGGCCTTCGCCGAGATGATGCACGTGCGCGTGCGTTCCGAGCTGGGCTTCGCCGACGATGGTCTGAGCAACGAAGACCTGGTCCACGAGCGCTACCGCAGCATTCGTCCGGCCTTCGGCTATCCGGCCTGCCCGGACCACCTACCGAAGCAGACGCTGTTCGAACTGCTCGGGGCGCGGGAGATCGGAATGGATCTCACTGAGCACTTCGCGATGACGCCAGCCGCGTCGGTCTCGGGACTCTACCTCGCGCACCCGGACTGCCGCTACTTCACCGTCGGTCGAATCGATCGCGACCAGGTCGAGGACTACAGCCGCCGCATTGGGATCACGATGCAAGAGGCCGAACGCTGGCTCGGACCGAATCTCGCCTACGACCCGGACTGAGCCCGAGTCGTGCTTCGTCGTTCGCCGTCGGTGGCGGTCAGTTGCCCATGGCGGTTTGGCCGACGACGAAGCCGTTCCGACCATCGCTGGTCGTGAACGTGCCGGTGAACGTTTCGGTCGTCGTAAAGAAGCACTCGAAGACCGGGTCGATCAGACCGAACGAGCTGAAGCCAGAACCAATCGGGTCCCAGCCGGCATCGGTCCGTAGCGTTCCCTGCATAGAGGTGCCGGCGTCCGGATGGAGGGCGCCGACGGTCAGGTCCCGAGAGTCGATCCGGATCTCACAGCCCGCCTGATAGAGCCGGGTCGATCGGATGCCGGGCTCGTCGTCCAGGTCGAAGATCTCGCTCCCGTTCTCGAAGAGGCGGACCTCCCACTCGCCGGTCTGCACGCGACCGCAGAGTTCGATACCGGCGATGCGTGTGAGTTCGATCTGATAGGCGGTCTCGGATCCGGTCGGGTTGAGGAGTCCGTCGTCGACGAGGGCCACGACCATCAGATCCCGGTCGACCGTCACCGCGCGTAGGCTCATGGTTCCGAGTTCTCCGAGAGCGTTCGTGTCCGTCAGCTGCAGCGCGATCTCACGTCCCGTCGCGCGATTGAACACGAAGCTCGGGTCGAAGAAGTCTCTTGGGTCCAACGGCATCCGGCCGAACGCAGCCGACACCTGTCCCGAAAAGTCGACCGCCAACAGACCGTTCTCGAGCACGGCGGGGAGGGGGCGATCGCTTCCCGTTACGAGGAACGTGCCGGCTCGATCGCCAAGGTCGAGAGGGGCGCTGGGGCCACCCGGTGCTTCGGCGAGGAACGGTACCTTGACGAGGCGCATCGAAACCTGGGTCGGTTCCGTCAGGTTGGTCTCGAAGTTGACGCTCAGGACGTCGTCCGCGAGCAGGGCCGATTCGATTGCGATTCGGACGGGTGGACGGGCTCCGTTGAATGAAACGACGGTCTCGAACATCGCACGGTCCTCGGTGATCGAGTTGCGATAGTCGGTCACGGGACCGGCCTCGAGATCGAGCGATTCGAACGAGGTGTCGGTGTTCCCGAACGACCGGAGCTGAGTTGTGTCGTAGAGGACGATGTCACCGATGGCCGGTGCGCGCTCGATGTCGCCCTCGACGGCGATGACTTCCTCGATCCGCCAGACACCGTCGAACAGCTCGTTCGCCGAGGCGCACGCGACATTGTCGGGACACTCGTCTGGTAGGGCGCTCGATGACTCCGAACATCCGAAGAGCGAGACGCCGAGCCCGAGGGCAGCGCAGTGGAGCGCGCTGCGGAGAGCTCGGCCCGGAACTTGGGCCGACAGCATGAGGGGCGGAAGAGCGGGACGCGGTCGATAGGCGGCCTCTTTCCGAGCGTCACTCAGAAGACGCCAATTCCGGTCGGATCAGCTCCCGGGGAGTTCACTCTTGCGGACGAACGTCAACCGCTGACGGTCCTTGACGACCCCCGGGAACCGCAGCACGCGGCCGTGCATTGCCACGTAGACGCCGGGGTCGACAATCTGGGCTGCCAGCAGTGCCTCGGTCAGATTCTGTTGGGCGTCCGTGTGGCGCATGACGAACGGCCGCATCGCCCCGGTCAGGACGATCGGGACCGGCGTCTCAGGAATCCTCTCGACCATCGCTTCGCCGGTCTTCGCCAGCGTATCGGTGCCGTGAACGATGATGACGCCATCATGATTCTGCGCCATCGACTGAGCGGTGTCGGAGATCAGCGAGTGGTCATCCTCGTTCATGTCGAGGCTGTCCTTGCTCATCAGCGGCACCCGCACGATCTCGAGGTGGTCGAGTCGGAGCGTCGCCAACATCACGTCGAGGTTGCTGACGCCATTCATCATGACGCCTTGCAGCTCGTCGTAGGTCTTCTCGATCGTGCCTCCCGTCGACACGATCGCGATGCGCTTGCAGTCGCGGAGGTCGCTCATTCGCCGGTGAACTCCTTGATGACCGAACGCAGCGAAGCGGCGTCCTCCGGGCGACCCGCATCGTCGAGTGCGCGTGCAATCGATTGCGCCACGCTCTTTGGCGTGGACAGGAGCCAGTCGCTGATCGCCGCGCTTGTCGGCCGTCGTTGCAGAGAGGCGATCGCCTTCTCGGCGGCTGCGTCGAGGTCACCGAGATCGAGTTGAGCTTTCGCTTCGGCTGACAGAGCGAACACGGCCCAGTGGTTGGCCGAATCCCGGAACTCCGGAGCGCGCCGCACCGAGGTGTCGAGGCGGTCGATCGCCGACCGCGCGCTGGTCACTCCGGCGTCCGGCGTTCCATCGTTGATGTAGGTGCTCGCGATCTGCACCGATGCGACGCCTGCGAACCACTCGGCCGAGGCGAGCGCCTGGTCGCCCTTCGGCGTCTGCTCGGCGATCCAACCCTCGTAGGTCATGTGCAGAGCGGCCGGTCCGCGATCGCGCAGCCGCTGGTTCCGGAGTCGGTCGTGAAGTCGTGAGTCGTTCGGAAAGCGCCGGATCAAGGCCTCCAGGGCGCGCGTCTCATCGGCCCTCGCACCGAGCCACCCGAAGAAGTCGAGGCACTCGATGCCGTGGTCGACGGTGGCCAGGGGGTGGTGCGGAATGACGCGGCAAACCGCTGCCGTGTCGGCAATCGTCTCGACCGGCACCGCGTCTGTCCCGGACTGGTAGACCGCGGAACGAAGTGTGTTGCTCATCACGTCGAGCAACTCGGCCGTGATGCGCTGCGGCACTCGCGAAGTGTCGATGTCCTCGAGCGCGATCCAGGCTGCGCCGATCGGATCGCCCTCGTTGTTCATGTAGCCGGCGATCGCGACCAGGGTGGCGGCGCGGGTGCGCAGTCCCTCGACTTTCATCAGCTCGGTGCCGGCGACGACGCAGTCCGAAAGCGAAAAGCTCGGGTCTGCACCGTCGCGGAGGAGAACGCGGGCGTAGTCCAACGTCGCTTCGGCCCACTCCATACGAGCAAGCACTTCCTCGGCCCCCGAGGCATTCTGGACCGCTGCTTCGAGCTCGCCGAGCCGTTCGTCCATCGCGTCGCGGTCGATGGTGGGCGAAGTCCCGGCCCAGCGTTCGCCTTCGGGAGCCTCGACGCCCTGAAGTCGTGCGATCCAGGTCGAGTCATCGAAGTTCTTCGAAGTCTGCGTCACTCCACGGAATCTCCGTGTCTGAGCGAGTGCGGCCTCGGCCCAGGCCTTGCGCGCACCGCGTCCGGCCTCGGCTTCGGCGTCGAAGCGGCTGAGGAGCGGGACAGGATCCTCACCGGCTTCCGTCAAGGCCTGTAGTGCCGACGGCAGGAACTCGAGCTCGTCGAGGGAGGCCCCAGCGATGAGTGCGCTTGCGGCCGCGAGGCGCACGCTCGGATCGAGATCACGCAGTCCGAGACGAATCAGATCCGGGTGACGCGTGCCGGAACTCGGAAGCGCTGCCTCCATGATGCTGGTCCGGAGCTCGACGTTTCCGACGGTCTCGAGCGCGAGTTCCTCGACGAGCATGCGGTGCATGTTGGCGGGGGACTCCATCAGGTTCAGGCTGTCACTCGGATAGCTCGGCATCGCGAGGTCTGGCTTGCCGTGCTTCCGCATCGCCGAGGTCATGCTCGAGATGTCGTTCGTCAGGTAGATGTCGAACAGAACCTCGCCCTCGGGCGACACACCGACGTGTCGAGGGGCGACGCGGCGCCCGTCGAAGTAGCGTTCGAACAGCTTTGGCTCGATCTGCGTGTACTCTCGTTGCAGGACTCGGCCGTAGAGGCGCGAAGGACGGCGCCGACCGCGGCTGTCGAACTCCGGCTGCTTCTCGTCGTAGGGCGAGGCGAGAACGCAGATGAAGCCCCGGGTCAGCGAGACCCACTCCTCAGTCCGGTAGACCCGGTTCGCGAGCCGATTGCTGAGCGGTTCGGCCGGGTCGTTGACGATGATCAGGAGCGGTCGGCCGGTGGCCTCGACCAGTTGCAGTGCGTCGTCGAGGTTCCGTTGCCAGGCGATCTGGTTCGGAGCCGGCTCCTGGGCGCGGAGCCCGGAGCTCGAGGCAGCAACCAGCAGCGCGCAGACCGTGAGTCGAACGAGGGGGATTCGGCAGCTCATGCGGTGAGGGTGATGGGAGTCAGGGGGGG
>JBCBZB010000050.1:0-35268 GCA_039815565.1 Planctomycetota bacterium | reverse complement strand
TGCGGGAACTCGGTTTCGTCGGTCCACACCTGCAACTCCATCGGTTGCAGCGCTTCGACGAGTAGAAGCTCGGCTCCATAGTCGTCGAACAACGACGCGTATAGCACCTCGAGGTCGAACAGGGTCGCGACTGTCGAGAGCAGTCGACCGTCGGACAGGATCTCGAAGTGCTCGCTACGGAGTCGCAGAGCTTGGCCATGGCCTTGGTGGTTTTGCTCGAGCGTGTCGAGATCGACGTAGCGAACTCGCCCCGACCGGCTCGACGGAGGATCGGGCCAAAGCCAGGCCTCGTCACTTCGCTGGCGATGTCCGAGGAACTCGTGTGCCTCGGTGTGAGCCGGTTCGTGGAGCGCGACCCACATCGCTTGCAGCCTCGCCAGGGCTCCGAGTTCTCGGCTCGCTGCCCAGTCGACGAGCGGCCACTGCTTGCGCAAGTCTTCGCCGGCGAGCGTGCGTAGTCGGACGAACTCCGCGACTTGCTCGCGCACCGTTCGACGCTCGGCCACTTTGCCAACTGGAATTCGGATCCGCTTGCCGCCCTGGCGGAGGATCAACTCTTCGTCGGCAAACGGAGTCTCGAGTCGACCGCGCAGCTCCCGTCCGTTCTTCAAGACGAGCCGATCGCGCAGGTCGTCCCCGCGTTCTGGTTGCGCGGCGAGCCCTTGGAGTCCGGTGGTCCAAACCACCAGCACCGTGGTCAGAAGCACTCGCCGCAGACCTCGCGTGCCCGGATTGTTCGTCGACCACCACATCGTCGACCCCTTTGTAGCCTGGATCTCCGGGTTCGGGGCGGGGGTCACCCGGGCGTCGGCGCCGTGGGCTTCGGCGTGGCACGATCTCCGAATCGTCGAGCGATATCGTCGGCGAGGATCTCCGGCTCGCGGTCGGTCGTGTCGATCGTCAGAGCGGCGAGGGCATAGGCCGGCTCGCGTTCGATCAGGATCCGGCAGAGGGCATCGAAGGCCTGCTCCTGGCCATCCATCGGGCGCGTGTCGCCCTGCGCGACCACTCGCCGCCAGTGGTCCTCGGGGCGCGCACGGAGCCAGACTGTCGCGGTCCGCGCCCGGAGCAGCTCGTAGGTCTCCCGATCGGTGACCAGGCCGCCACCGGTCGCGATCACGAGCGGCTGGTCGCTGTCGTCCAGAAGTCGGCGGAGAACGCCCCGTTCGGCTTCGCGAAAGTAGCGTTCGCCGTTGAGTTCGAAGATCTGGCCGACCCGCAAGCCGGTGGTCCGTTCGATCTCGCGGTCCAGTTCGACGAATCGTCGGCCGAGTTGCTCCGCGAGAAGGCGCCCGACCGTCGACTTGCCGGCGCCTCGGAGACCGAGGAGCGAGATCGATCGGGCTCCGAGCGCCTGGAGTGAAGCGGGCTCTAGAAGGACTGCTGGGGTGGTGTCTAGAGCGGTCGCGATCAGTGCGAGCTTCCGCACTGACAGGTTGCCGCGACCGGATTCGACGTCGGCCAGGAAGCGTTCGGAGACGCCTGACTTCTCGGCGAGTTCCCGGCGGCTCCAGGAGCGGGCTGCACGTCGTTCTCGAAGCGTGCGACCGAGCTGCGTCAGGAGGGCATCCGCATCCATTTCCGGCAATGTAACGCAGGATCTGGAGAGTTGTCCGGAGAAAAAGTGCCGATTCCTCGGTTTGACCCGTGGTCCATCGTCGGCTTCTTGAGATCTGGCGACGTTCGTCCGGGAGCGATGGCGACTCTCGCCCGTTACGATCTGGGATGCGGTTCGGGGGCGTGCTCGACCTCGGCCCGCGCTCCCCAAACCCCCTGGAGACCGGACCATGAGCGACGCGAAGCGTCTTCGGATCCTCTTCCTCGGCACCCGCAACTCCTGTCGTGGTCACATGGCAGAAGGTTGGGTGCGGAGCCTCTACGGCGATGCGTTCGAAGCAGCGTCCGCCGGAACCGACCCGACACCGATCGTCGATCCACGTGCCGTCAAAGTCATGGCGGAGGTCGGCGTCGACATCACCGGAGGTCTTCCGACCCCGGTCGCCGAGCGGGATCTGCCGGCCTACGACGCTGTCGTCACGGTCTGCGAGGGGGCCGCGGAGCACTATCGCGACCTCTCCGGTATCCAGCTTCTCCGCGCTCGCTTCGATGATCCGCCGACCTCTGCCGAGTCCGCGCGCAGCGACGACGAGGCGCTCCGGATCTACCGCCGTATCCGCAACGAGATCCGGCTCTTCGTCGAGTCGCTCTGCGAGAGCCTGAAGCAGCCACTCGCGGCGGCCGAGTGAGCCGCTTGCGGAACCCGCGTTGACAGCGGGGGGTTCGGAACAGCTCGGCGGAGCCGTCGGGTTTCGAGATCGACGCCCCCGAGGGTCGAGCGAATCGAATCGCTGGCCGGGCCCGGTCCGGGGTGGACTGCTGGCGGCGCACAGTTTTCTGTGCGGATTCAGGCAGA
Organism: Planctomycetota bacterium; assembly: GCA_039815565.1. Taxonomy (GTDB): domain Bacteria; phylum Planctomycetota; class UBA1135; order UBA1135; family UBA2386; genus JBCBZB01. The sequence continues at coordinate 32,855 of JBCBZB010000050.1, read as the reverse complement.
ATCCCCGCGGAGGCGATTATGCAACATAACGCATGAATCCAAGGGCGCCGATCGTCCGAACCTGCGTTATGCTGCTTGCATTCGGCTGCGCCGGCGCTAGCCTTCGCCGCTTACGCCCATGATCGAGTTCCAGACCCATCCGGATCAGTACCGCCACTGGTCCCTGTCCGTGGACGGCGCGACCGCACGCCTTCTCCTCGCTGTCGATTCCGAGCACCCGTTCTCCGACGGCTATGAGCTGAAGCTCAACAGCTACGACCTGGGCGTCGACATCGAGCTGCAAGACGCCATCCAGCGGGTTCGCTTCGAACACCCGCAGGTGAAGGTGGTCGAGGTCGGGTCGGGCGTCGACCGGGTGTTCTGCGCAGGCGCCAACATCGGGATGCTCGCGCGCAGCTCGCACCCCTTCAAAGTGAACTTCTGCAAGTTCACCAACGAAACGCGCCTGTCGATCGAAGACGCGAGCCGTCACTCGGACGTCAAGTTCCTCGCCGCGGTGACCGGCCCCTGCGCGGGTGGCGGCTACGAGCTCGCGATCGCCTGTGACGAGATCCACCTCATCGACGACAACACCTCGACGGTCTCACTGCCCGAGGTGCCTCTGCTCGGCGTGCTCCCGGGCACGGGTGGACTGACCCGCCTCGTCGACAAGCGTCACATCCGCCGCGACCTCGCCGATGTGTTCTCGACCATGGCCGAGGGCATCAAGGGTAAGAAGGCCAAGAAGTGGAACCTGGTCGACCAGGCCTGGCCGCGCTCCAAGTTCGCTGAGAAGGTCAACGAGCGCGCCCAGGAGATCGCTTCCGAAGGCACGGACAAGTCGGGTCGCACCGGCATCGAGTGGAAGCCGATTGCCCGCGAGATCTCGACCGAGGGCGAAGTCACCACCTACAGCTACCCAGACGTCGAGCTGATCGTCGACGAGGGTCGCCGCGTCGCGACGCTGACGATTCAGGGCCCCAACGGTCCGCAGCCGCTCACGGCCGAGGAATTCCACAAGCAGGGCTGCGATGCCTGGTTCCTTCGCTGCTTCAAAGGCCTCGACGACGCGATCTGCCAGCTCCGCTTCAACCACGAGAACGTCGGTCTCGTCCTGCTGCACACGCGGGGCTCGATCGATGCCATCCTCGAGTCGGAGAAGGCTCTGCTCGCAGCGGCCGATGCCGGCGACTGGCTCTGCAACGAGATCGTCCACTACCTCGCGCGCGTCTGCCGTCGCTACGAGCTGACCGCGCGCAGCATGTTCGCGATGCTCGACCGTGACTCCGCGTTCGGTGGCGTGTTCTTCGAGCTGGCACTCGGTGGCGACCGGATCTACGGCCTCGACGACCCAGACCACCCGGTCCACGTCGCGGTCGGCCCGCTCTCCGATGGCCACCTGATGATGTCGAACGGCCTCACGCGCCTGCAGAGTCGTTTCCTCAACGACCCCGAGCACGCGAAGAAGCTCCAAGCTGAGCAGCCCAAGCTCGACATACTGGAGGCCGACGAACAGCGCCTCGTGACCTTCCTTGTCGAAGACGTCGACTGGGACGACGACACCCGCATTCACATCGAAGAACGCGCGAGCTTCTCGCCGGACGCATTGACCGGCATGGAAGCTTCGTTGCGCTTTGGTGGCGCCGAGACCTGCGACTCGAAGATCTTCGGTCGCCTGAGTGCTTGGCAGAACTGGATCTTCATCCGGCCCAACGCGACCGGCGAGCATGGCGCTCTGCCGGCCTACGGGTCTCCCCAGCAACCGACCTTCGACTGGAGAAGAACATGAGCAGCGTCGACCTCGAAGCAAAGATTCCGAACAACGTCGGTCTCCGCGACAACAAGCGCCTCCTCCGTGCGCTCGAGAAGTGGCAGCCCGCCTTCCTCGACTGGTGGAAGGACATGGGTCCGTCGGACTTCAACCACAACGACATCTACCTCCGCACGGCGGTCGGTGTCGGCAAGGGTGGCTGGGCGCACTTCGACTACGTCAAGATGCCCGACTACCGCTGGGGCATCTTCCTCGCCGATGGCGCCGAGGACCGCAAGGTCCACTTCGGCGACACGATGGGCGAGTCGGCGTGGAACGAAGTTCCGGGTGAGCACCGCAACCGCCTGCGTCGCTTGATCGTCACGCAGGGCGACACCGAGCCCGCTTCGGTCGAGCAGCAGCGCCTTCTCGGCCACACCGCGCCGTCGCTCCACGACATGCGTTCGCTGTTCCAGGTCAACGTCGAAGAGGGTCGTCACCTCTGGGCGATGGTCTACCTGCTCCACACGCACTTCGGTGCGGATGGTCGCGACGAAGCCGATGCGATGCTTCAGCGTCACAGTGGCGATGTCGACAGCCCGCGTATCCTCGAGGCGTTCAACAACCCGATCGAAACCTGGCTGGACTTCTTCTGCTTCACGACCTTCACGGACCGTGACGGCAAGTACCAGCTGAGCGCGCTGGCCGAGTCGAGCTTCGATCCGCTTGCTCGCACGACGCAGTTCATGCTCACCGAAGAGGCCTACCACATGCAGACGGGTGAGAACGGCGTGGGCCGGATCATCCACCGCACGGGTGAGCTGATCAAAGCGGGTAAGGACCCGAAGGCCGAGGGCGCGATCCCGCTCGAGATCCTTCAGCGCTACGTCAACTACTGGGCGTCCGCGTCGATGGACCTGTTCGGTGGTGAGGATTCGACGAACGCCGCGGAGTCGTTCGCGGCTGGCCTGAAGGGCCGCTACCGCGAGGGTGATGGCATCTACAAGGATCCGAAGGCTCTGGACCAGACCTACGATCTCGAGGTGCCGAACGCCGACGGCAACGTCGAGCGTAAGCAGATCCCGCTGCGCCGCGCGATGAACGCGCTGCTGCTCGACGCCTACATCGCCGACTGCCAGCGCATCGTTCTGCGTTGGAACCGCGATCTGAAGAAGCAGGGCGTCGACTTCGAGATCAAGCTTCCGGATCACAAGTTCAACCGGAACCAAGGCGTCTACTCCGGGCACCACTTCTCGCCTGACGGTCAGCCGGTTTCGGCCGAGGAGTTCGTCAAGGGTTCGGAGACCTGGCTCCCGAGTCAGGCCGACCGCGACTACGTCAAGTCCTGCATGGTCGCCGTTATGGAGCCGGGCAAGTTCGCGAACTACATCTCGCCGCCGTCCCGCGGTGTGAACGACACTCCGCAGGACTTCGAATACGTCAAGTTCCACTGAGGCGTGTTCGAGCACGCGCCCATGCGGGGCGCGTGGACAACGCCGCGTTCCTGCGCGGCCCCGGGGCTGGGTGCAAGACCGCGAACTTCGCGTCGGGCACTCGGCCCTTCGTGCATCCGTAGACTCCCATCCGCACTGTTGAACGAAGGCTCCTTCGAACACCGATCGTTCGTAGGAGCCGCCCCTTTGACCCCGACATGTCCGACCCCAAGCTCATCTACGTCTGTGAAGGCGGCGATTGCACCGAACGAGGTTCCGGCGATCTCCACGACCAGCTGAAGGATCGTCTGCTCGCGAAGGACCCGAACGAAGAGAAGGTCCGCGTCCGGCGTTACCCCTGCTTCGGCGCCTGTGAGTGCGGCGTGAACATGACGGTCTGGCCCGACCGGCAGTTCTACAGCGAGATCAAAGAAGAGGATCTCGACGAGATCGCAGACCAGGTCCTCGAGGGCAAGGAGCCGCTCGAGCGACTGAAGGGCAAGGCCGAGCCGGACGTCGAAGAGATGGTCTGGACGATGCTCGACTCGCCGTACTGAGCGGCGTCGTCCGGCGCGCCTTCGCAGGCCAGCGAAGGTGGCGCTACTCCTCGAGGTCGCTGCAATCTACGCGCAGCACCCGATCGTGGGACGAGAAGTAGAAGGAGAGTGAGATAGATCTGCCGGTCTGCGGATGCTGGGTCTCGTAGATCCAGCTCTCGACTCCGCTGCTGTAGATTTCGCTCGGTCTTCCGAACGCGTGGAGGACCGTCTGCGGCGACGCCAGGAGCCACTGAGCGGTCACGTATTCGCTCGGGTATTCGGCGGCCGCGTTCGCGGCCTGAACGGCTGCGAAGACAGCCTGCGGGTGCATCGCGTGGGTCCCGGCGCGAAGGTCGTCGGCCGCCACGGTTCCGGTCGCGACTTCTCTGGCTCGGCGCACGGTCAGCGCTTCGAGCCGATCGAGCAGCTCGCCGATCGACTCCAAGTCGGGAGTTTCGGTTCTGCTCGTCGACGGTTCGCGTCGCGTCGTCGGTGCCGACTCCGACGTCGATGGGGCGCTGCGTGTGTCCACGCGCGTCTCCAGACTGGCTCGAAGCTCGTCGATCGCCCGGACCACGTCGGAGGAATCGCTGGCGCTCGGCGATCGGTCACTCGGGAGGTCCGTATCGAAGATCCACCAGCCGGCCAGAACACCTATCAGGACTAACAGGCCACCCCGTAGCTCTCCGTTCATGTCCGCCGAGTGTATCGCGGATCGGCGTGCGTGCCGTTGGGCCCGTGGTCGTGACCGTGGGCCTCCACACGGGCCTCGGCTGATCTGGCTCGACGCGAGCCAGCGTCAGGCTACTCCCTCTCGAGACCCTTGACCCGCGAGTCCAGGTCCTCGATGTCGATCACGCGGCGCATCCACCGAATCGAATCTTGGAGCGGCTGCAGCGGGTGTCCCATGTAACGGCCACTCTTGCGGATCGTGCGGAGGACGACCGAAGCGCCTCCAAGCTGCGTCTCGGGTGGGATCGACAGGTGGCTGGCGACGGCGACGTGGCCCGCGAACATGCAGTGATGGCCCACCTTCACACTGCCAGCGATCGCGGAGAAGCCCGCGATGATCGAGTGTTCGCCGATTGTCGAGTTGTGGCCGACGTGGACCATGTTGTCGATCTTGGTTCCGCGTTCGACCGTGGTCGCGCCCATCGTTGCCCGGTCGACTGTCGAGTTCGCGCCGATCTCGACGTCGTCCTGCAGTTGCACGGTTCCGATCTGCGGGATGAAGGCCCAGGTGCCGTTGTCCGGAGCGAATCCGAATCCGTCCGCACCGATCACGGAACCGGGGTGGAGGATGACCCGGTCGCCGAGTTGGATGTCGTGGCACAGGGTCACGTTCGCGACGAGAACGCAGTTCTGACCGAGGACGACTCCATCTTCGATCACGCAGCCTGGCCCGACGACCGAACCTGCTCCGATCTTGACCCCGGCGCCAATCACCACGCCCGCACCGATTCGGACTGGGGACTCGAGGTTTGCCGACTCATCGATGATCGCCGAAGCATGGACTTCGTGAGTCGTCGCGCGCGGCCGCGGGTGGAAGAGCTGCGCGGTTTTCGCGAACGCCAGATCGGGGTCCGAGACCCGGATCTGTGGGCGTTCGATGTCCATGAACTCGCTGACGAGGATCGCTCCGGCCTTCGAGGCCTTGGCGGAGTCGGCGAATTCGTTCGAACGGGCGAACGTGACCTGATTGGGGCCGGCAGTGTCGAGCGTGCCGAGTCCGGAGACTTCAGCGGACTCCTCACCCCGAAGTTCGCCACCGACGCGGTTGGCGATCGTGGCGAGAGAGAAGCGGAGTGAGGCCATTCCTGGCGATCATGCGGTCCATGCGCTCTCGCGGCGAGAACTACGTCTCGATCGTCCGGTTGTGTCCCGGTTCACGAGCCGTCGCTGCGGTCGTTCAGCGGTCGATCTGAGCGGCGTCCGCGCGGATCACGTAGCCGCTCTGGGACACCTTGAACCCCAGGTTCTCAACCTCACTGGTCCGAGGGTCTCGGGTCTCGTAGTACCAGTATTCGCCGTCCGGGTTCGTGCTGATGCTCTGTGGGCGACCGAACACCTCCACGAGCTCGTTGACCGAGCGCAGGAGCCAGTCTCGGGTGACGATCTGGTCGGCCTCGCCGGCTGAACTCGCGGCGACCAGGGTGTCGAGGATCGACCGGTCATCGCTCGGACGACTCGAGACCCGAAGTTCGGGGGAGTGCGCGGTGCTCGATTGCTGACGGAGCAGCGCGGTGATCCGTTCGTTGGTCGTGTCGAGGGCGGCGATCAGCTGATCCAGATTCTGGCGTTCCCCGGTGGTCGAAGCCGGTCTTCGAGCCGGAAGGTCGAGGCCCGACGCCGCTCGAGCATCACGCACCGGCGCGAGCGACTCGAGGCTCCGCTCGAGGCTCTCGATCGCGGCCACGATCGCTGCTCCGTCGTCACCCGAGGGCGCCGGAGCGGCGGTGGGCGATTCGTCGAACAGAAACCAGCCGAGAAGGACCCCGACGACCACCAGCAAACCGCCTCGCAGTTCTCGCATCATCGCCGAGCGATCCTAGCAGGCCGTCCCGGGAGCATCCGGATTAGGTCTGCCGCGGAATCCTCGAGGTCCGTGGCTTCGGTTTCGCCGGATCGGGGCGCTTTCCGAGGGGGTGGCCGTAAGGAAGTCGGCCGCCACGACAAGACAGACCCTGATCGGAACCTAGAACCATGATGCTCCTCACCAACCTGGCTGCCGCAGCCTCTCTCCTGCTCCCGACCGTCCCTGAGGCGATCGCTCCCCAGCTTGCTCCGGCGAACGGAGCCAACTCTGTCCTCCAGTTCGGAGTCGACCGCGTCGGCGGTCCGGGTCACTCGAGCGATCGAGTCGAAGCGAACAGCACCGACTTCTTCAACATCACGTTCAAGGGTGGTGAGCTCGCCCGGGTCTTCGTCGAAGGCGATGGCGACACGGACCTGGATCTCTACGTCTACGACAGTGAGGGCAATCTGATGGACTCCGACGTCCACACCTCGGACGTCTGCCTGGCCCGCTGGACCCCGTCCCGGACGCAGACCTTCCGGATCGAGGTCCGCAACCTCGGTTCGGTCTGGAACGCCTACGAGATCACCACCAACTGACCGCGAGGCCGCGTCGCTCGGGGGCCGTCCGCGAGCCAGTGTCTTGCTCACAGGAGCCGAGCCGGGGGCGACCCCTGCGCTCGGCTTCTTCATGTACGGGCCGAACCCGAGGTCGCGCCGAGGGATCGATCCGCGAGGTCGATCCGTGGCGAGCGGCCGTCTGGAGCCCGCCGGCGAGCCCGAGCGAGAAAGTCGGAGAATTCCGCTTCGGAGGGCTTCGGTCCGGGAGGGCGGGGCCGCTCGGAGTGGTGTCGCCGGAACGATCCGGCCGCCACGAACAGAGAACCCAACCAACCGGAACCAGAACCATGATGCTCCTCACGAACCTCGCCGCTGCCGCCGCTCTCCTGATCCCGACCGCTCCCGAGGCCGTTGCTCCCCAGCTCACGATGGCGCCGAAGCCGACCCAATCGATCGAGGCTTCGATCGACGCTTCGATCCAACGGGCGGTCGGCCGCGTGGGAGGCCCGGGCCACGTCAGCGAGCGGGTCGAGGCGCGGGGCGTGGACTTCTACAACATCACCTTCGAGGGCGGTGCGCTGGCGCAGGTGCTGGTCGAAGGCGATGGCGACACGGACCTGGACCTCTACGTCTTCGACAGCGAGGGGAACCTGGTCGCCTCGGACACGGACCTGACGGACGTCTGCCTCGGCAGCTGGGTCCCCGGCAAGACCGAGACCTTCCGCGTCGAGATCCACAACCTCGGCACGGTCTACAACGCCTACGAGATGACCACGAACTGAGCCCATCGCTCCCGGTCCCGCCGAGCCCCGCCGATCGGCTCGTGCCGGATCCTCGGATCCGCCCTCGGGTGAAGGAAGGAGGCCTTCACCCGAGCGATCGTTGCTCTGGCTGCCCGCACCCCCGAAGCTGTGCGGCCCGATGACCAGGTCGATCCTCCTGCCCGAAACCCGGCCCGATGGCCGAGAGACCCTCGCGGACTACCGTGCCCGCGGTGGCTACCAAGCGCTCGAGAAGGCTCTTGGCGGTTCGCCCGAAGACGTTCTGGCCGCGGTCGAACTCTCCGGGCTGCGTGGCCGCGGAGGTGCAGGCTTCTCCGCCGGCAAGAAGTGGCGGTTCGCCGCAGCCGCTCCGGGCGATACGAAGCACGTCGTCGCGAACGGCGGGGAGCACGAGCCGGGCAGCGAGAAGGACAAGTTCCTGGTCGCGCACTGCCCGCACGCCGTGCTCGAAGGTCTGATGCTGTGCGGTCTCGCGACCGGCGCACGACGCGGTTGGGTCTACCTGATCGAAGACATGGACCCGCAGCGCGAAGCCGTCGAGGCTGCGTTGGAGGAGCTAGGGGAGGCGGGCTTCGGCGAACGCTGGCTCGCGGGCTTCGCGTTCGAGACTTCGATCCACCTCGCACCGACGACCTACGTCGCCGGCGAGGAGACCGCGGCGATCGCCTCGATCAACGGTCAGGAGGCGAAGCCACAGCAGAAGCCGCCCTATCCGGCCGAAGCCGGAGTGCACGGTGAGCCGACGACCGTGAACAACGTCGAGACCTTGGCGCACGTCCCGTTCATCGTCCGCGAAGGCGCGGAGGCGTTCTCTGCGATCGGTACCGCTGAGAGCAAGGGCACGATGCTGATGACGCTCGGGGACAAGTTCCAGAACCCCGGCGTCTACGAGGTCGCCTACGGCATCACCTGGCGGGAGCTGTTCGATGGTCTCGGCGGGGGGACGAAGAGCGGGCAGCCGATCCGCGCGTTCCAACCCGCGCTCTCGAGCGGCTTTCTCGGGCGGGAGCACCTCGACGTCCCGATCGCCTGGGAGGCGATGGCCGAACACTCCTCGTCTCCAGGCTGTGGTGGCGTGCGAATGCTCGAAGAGGGAGACGACGTCGTCGCCTACCTCGTCGAGGTCGCGCAGTTCTTCATGGACGAGCAGTGTGGGCAGTGCCCGCCTTGCCGGATGGAGACCAACCAGTTCGTCCACGTGCTCCAGGGCGTCGCGGACGGCAAAGGGCCCGGCTTCGCCGAGCCGATCCACAAGGTCGCGAACTTCGCGCGCGGCAAGGGTCGCTGCTCGTTGATCGAGATGGCGGCCGCGCCGGTTCTGAGCGGCATCGAATTGTTCAAAGACGTATTTGAGAAGCGTGCGACGGGTGGGGGCGAGTGAGTCACCACTGGTTCGTCGCCTGTCCCCTCGGCCTCGAGTCCATTCTCGAGCAGGAGCTCCGTGATCTCGGGGCGACCGAGATCGAGTCGCGGCGCGGTGGTGCCCGCTTCCAGGGAGACCGCTCGCTTGGTGAGCGTTGCTGCCTGTGGCTGCGCACGGCGATTCGCGTGCAACTCGAACTCGCTGTCGGAGAGGTTCAGGATGAAGACGACATCTACGACCTGATCCGTGGCATCGAGTGGGAGCGATTCCTGTCGGTTGACGGAACGCTCGCGGTTTCGGCGGCGGTGCGTGACAGCTTCCTGACTCACTCGCACTTCACGGCACTCCTCTCGAAGGATGCAGTGGTCGACCGGTTCCGTGATCGCGAAGGTGATCGGCCGGGTGTCGACACGGATGATCCGGACCTGCCGCTGCGGGTCTTGCTGCGAGAGAACACCCTGCGCGTCTACGTCGACCTTGCCGGTCAGTCGCTGCACAAGCGCGGCTACCGCGAGATCCAGGTTCGCAGTCCGCTCAACGAGGCGCTCGCCTGTGGTCTCGTGATGTTGACCGAGTGGGACCGCAAGACCCCGTTCGTCGATCCGATGTGTGGCTCGGGCACGCTGCCGATCGAAGCGGCGCGCCTCGCCGCGGACATCGCACCCGGACTACAACGCACGTTCGCCTGCGAGCGCTGGGAAGACGCGGTCAAGGTGCGCTGGCGTCGTCTACGGGACGAAGCAGAGCACCGTGCCGAAGTCGGGCTCGCGCGATCGGACTTCCCGGAGATCCTGGCCTCCGATCGTCACCCAGGAGCGCTCGAACTCGCGCGTGAAGGCGCGCAGCGCGGGCGCGTCGGGGGAAAGATCCGGTTCGCCAAGTGCGATGTCGGGAGTGCTCCGGCTCCGAGTCGGTCGTGTCTGATCGTGACCAACCCGCCCTACGGCGAACGCATCGGCACCGACCCAGAGGATCTCGAGAACAGCTGGCGTGGCCTCGGCGAGTTCCTTCGCGCCTGTCCCAAGGACAGTATGGCCTTCGTGTTGTCGGGCGATCCGAAACCGACGCAGTGGCTGCGCCTCAAGGCCTCTGCCCGCATTCCGGTCATGAACGGTGGGATCGACTGCCGCCTCTTGCGCTACCCGGTCGGAGGGCAGGCCGAGGCCGTCGCTCGTCGACTGGAAAAGCGTGCGCTGCCGAGCATGGACGACCCGCTCGAGCGCCTTCCCGAACCCGAGCCGCAGCCCCAGTTCCGGCCCGAGGTGTCAGGTCCCGTCGGAATCGAACCGGAAGTGCCGGAGCTTTCGCCGGATCCGGAGCACGGCAAAGAGCGCGACGACCGCGAGCCCGACGGTCAGACCCCACCAACGACCGGCGACGCCGAGTCCTGAGTGATCGAGCCAGGCCCCGAGGGGGAACCCGATCACCCAGAAGCCGATCAGGTTGACGACCATCGGGGCGCGCGTGTCCGACATGCCGCGGAGCACGCCGACCGCGACGGCTTGGATGCCATCGACAACCTGAAACGCTCCGGCGATCGGGATCAGGCTAGCGGCCATGGCGACGGTCTCGGTGTGGTCCGTGAACAGGGTCGCGAGGGTGGCTGGGACCGTGACGAACAGGATCCCGAACAGTCCCATGTAGACGCCGCCCATGACGACTGCGGTCCAGGCGGCGCGGCGCAGGCGTTCCTCGTTCTGCGCGCCGATCTCGAATCCGGTCCGCACCGCGCCGGCGACCGAGATCCCGATCACTCCCATGAAGCTCAGAGTCGCCAGGTCGATCGCGGCTTTGTGGCCTGAGAGTCCGAGCTCGCCATGGAGCGCACCGATGACCAGCGTCGTCGCGCTGAACACCGAGACCTCGAGCGAGTACTGGATCCCGACGGGGACGCCGAGACGGAGCAGGGGGCGCAGCCGCTCCATGCGGAACGCCGAGCGATCGAAGGGCAGGTAGAGCCGCCGCGTGTGTTCCTTCCCGATCCAGAACAGTCCGACGGCGAGTGCGATTCGCGAGGCGACCGACGCGATCGCCGCGCCCTCGATTCCCATCTCGGGGAACGGTCCGAGGCCGTAGATCAGAACCGCGTCGAGCGCGCCGTTCAGCAGGTTCGCAGCGACTACCGTGATCAGGATCGGCTTCGTGACGCCGTAGGCCTGGAGAGCCTGGCGCAGGGCGAAGTAGAGGAAGATCGCGGGGAAGCCGGGGAGCGAGAGCAGCGTGTAATCCGCTGCGAGTGAAGCCGAGCGCTCGGGCTGTCCGAGTGCGAGGAGGACTGGTTCGCAGAGTGCTCCAAGGAACGCGATCGGAAGAGCGATCCAGATCGCGAGTGCGAGGCCCTCCTGGCTGTGCCGCCTTGCGGCGTTGTCGTCCCCGCGGCCGCGGGCCTGAGAGACGAGCGGGTCGAGTGCAGCGAGTGTGCCCTGGCCCATGACCGCGAGCAGCCAGAACCAGAGAGTGCCGAGGCTGATGCCGGCAAATTCCGCGACCGAGTGGCGGCCGACGAGGATTGCGTCGACGAACCCCATGAGGAACTGCCCGCTCTGGACGGCCGCAATCGGGATCGCCAGTCGGAGGTTCTCTCGGATCTCTTGCAGCCAGGGATTCACGAACCGCGCATCGTGACGTTCGTTCGAGTCGCGATCCAAGTCGCGGTGCGGAATCTTCGACGACTCTTGTGGATCGGACGGTTCCGTCGCAAACCGTGGTCACGTCACCATGACCAAAGCCACCTGGAACGGAGTCACGATCGCCGAGAGTTCTCAGACCGTCGTCGTCGAAGGGAATCACTACTTCCCCTCCGACTCGATCGTCGCCGAGCACCTCAAGGACAGCTCGAAGACCTCGGTCTGCCCCTGGAAGGGTACAGCGAGGTATTACGACATCGTCGTCGGCGGCGAGGTCAACGCCGGTGCGGCTTGGTGCTATCCCGACTGCAAACCCGAGGCGAAGAACATCGAGGGCTACTTCGCGTTCTGGAAGGGCGTCTCGGTCAGCTGAAGGCCGGGTGAGGGGTCGGGAGCCTTCGTCGGCTACGCTTCTCGCGTGACGACGTCTGACAAGAAGCTTCAGGGACTGCTCGGCGACCAGGTGTCGTCGATCGCCATTCATCGACCGCCCAAGGGCGAATCGGTGATCGCGCGAGCTCGGTTTCGTGGCATCGACCTCTGTGCGATCGGCCCGGACGAGGGCTCGGCGATCGAAGCCTTGGTCCAGAAGGTCACGCCGCGTGCCGACCTTCTCCGGCAGGCGCCGGCGAATCCGCTCGCGTCGGAGATCAACCTCGTCACCGAGCCGGGCCTCGACACAGAAGCGGAGCGGCGGTTCGTCCGCCCGATGGCTCGTGAGCAGGCCGTCATCGAGCTGGAACTCGGCATCGACGGCGCGTTGATCTTCCACGACACGGCAACTGGTGCGCCGTCAGTCGCAATGCGTAGCGAGGACGGTGCGGTTCGCATCTCCCGCCTCGGGGATCCAATCCTCGGCGAGGACATGAAGGCTCGCGTGCTTCCGGATCCCGGTCGACCGGGCCCTGACCCGGTCGTCACCAACCCGGAAGAGTCCGACGGCCAGCGGTTTGCTCGAGTCGCCGCGAAGGCGGATCGCGTTCGACCCTTGTTTCGCTGCCCACGAACCGGTGGCCCGCTCGAACAACGCGAAGACGGCCTCTACAGCCCTCAGGCTGACCACCTCTATCGGTTCGTCAACGGCAAGCCCTGTTTGACTCTCGACGACTCCTGGGACGCAAAACCGGAGGACAAGCCGACTTCGCAGTCGAACTACGGTCAGCAGGTCTTTTCACTGATCGAGCAGTTCCGCGATGGCTGGGTGCTGGACTGCGGTTCGGGTTCACCGAGCCGCGGATTCGACAACGTCGTGCACCTCGATGTGTTCGCGTTCCCTGAGGTCGATGTCGCAACGGACGGTCAGGTGCTGCCCTTCGCCGACGACACCTTCGACGCGGTGCTCTCTGAGGCGGTCCTCGAGCACGTTCCCGATCCCGAACGCTACCTGCGCGAAGTCACCCGCGTGCTGAAGCCCGGCGGACTCATGCGGCTCGATGCGCCCTTCGTATTTCCCTACCACGGCTTTCCGGACCACTACTGCAACTTCTCGCACTCCGGTCTTCGGGTGCTGAGTGAGCGTGTCGGGCTCGAGCCCCTTTCGATCGAGGTCGAGCCGCACCTCCATCCGCAGGTCGCCCTCGGTGGGTATCTGAGTCGCTACTACCACGGGCTTCCGAGCGACGAACTGCGCGAGGAGATGCGCAAGATGACGATCGGACAGGCGCTGCAGAAGTTCGAACACGGCGGCGGGCGTCCGTTCGATCAGCTGTCCGAGGAGGCGACGCGCTCGCTCGCGGCCGGCTTCGGTGTGCTCGCGCGCAAGCGGGCCGACTGATCCGGGTCAGCCGTAGACGAACTCGATCGGAGCATCGACTCCGGCGCCGAGGCTGTGATGCACCGGGCAGTGCTCGGCTGCGTGTTCGAGCTTCTTGCGTGCTGTGTCGTGGAGGCTTCCGGGCAGGCGGAGCGTGACCGGCAGGCGTGCGATTCGGCGGTGCGGGTCGGCGGCCATGTGTTTCTCGACGGAGGCGGTCATGCCGGTGATGTCATACTCGTTCCGTTCGGCGACGATCGCGACCGTGGTCAGGATGCAGGTCGCGAGCGCGGTCGCGACGAGGTCGGTCGGCGAGAACTTCTCACCCTTGCCCATGTTGTCGGCGGGCGCGTCGGTTTCGAGCGATGAGGAGGAGGGGCCGTGCACGGCCGAGCAGCGCAGCGAACCGTCGTAGCGGGCTTCGATCTGGACCATGGCGGCGATCGTAGCCAGGAGCTCAGGCCCCCTTGGTCAGGAACTCGTAGGCCTGCTGTACTTCGCGGAAGCGTTCGCTCGCTTCTTCTTGTGCGACCTTGCCGAGGTGGCGATGCCGGTCGGGGTGGTGCTTCTTTACCAGTTCGCGGTGTCGCGCACGGACCTGGTCGAGCGAGGCGCCGTTGTCGAGTCCCAGGACTTCATAGGCACGCCGCTGGTCGAGTCCCTGCGAGCCCGTGGAGTAGGACTGACCGCCGCCCCCGTATGAACCGCCACCGTGTGCGCCACCGCCGTGGAAGCCGCCTTGGAATCCACCGCGGAACGCGCGCTGCTGAGCCTCTCGAAACGCCCGGCCGGCGAGGATGCGTGCCTTCGCGTTCTGAAAGACCACCCGAGCGTATTCGCCGGGAATGTCGAAGGCCTTTGAAACCGTCTGAAGCGTCTCCTGCTCCTGTTGGTTGAACTTCTCGTCGATCAGCGTGACCGCGCAGCACCAGAAGAAAACCGTCTCGCACTCCGAGCGGCTCAGGCGTGCGCGGAGCTGGTGTACGAGGCCGGCCAACTGTTCTCCACGCAGCGCCTCGGCCTTCCAGCCGAGCAGGTCTCTCGCCACCGCCGGGTCCCGGAATCGCTCGAGCACGAACTCGCGCACGAGTTGTCGTTCATTCGGACCGGCGGTGCCGTCGGACTCGGCGACCGAGAACAGCAGGAGGAAAATCTGTCGCGGCAGGTTGCTGGCCCGGGATCCGGGGCCCGTCCTGGCCCCGCCCATCCGGCGCCAGTTCTGTTCAGCGACGGCCACGCCGAGCAGTTGCTTGAAGCCCTGGAACGCCCAGCGGGTGCTCGTCAAGGCGACGAAGAACCCGACGATGGTCATGAACCCGGCGTCCTTCTGCTGCGCGATCGCGAAGCCGAGAGCCATCCCCAGGATTCCGAACACCATGCGGCCGAGGGCGACCAGGCGGGCGAAGGTGTAGGGGGAGGACATCGAGACTGCGGATCGTGGCCGGCTAGGGCGGGACATCGTGCCGAGCGAGGCCCTGCGACGGAATGCCCGGGTCAGATCCGAGCCCGAGCCTTGTCCGGACAGAAAGGGCGAATTCAGCGCTCGCCGAAGGGCCTCGACGTCCGTCGAGACACAGAACCCTTCTGTGAGGGCCTCCTCTTCGGCCCTCGGCTCACTGATGAAAACCCTCTCCACGCTCGTCGGAGCTGGGCTCCTGGCTGCGCTCTCGCTCGGCTCGGCGGTCCAGGCCCAGGACACCTCGATCCTCCTACCGCTCGATCCGCACCTGAGCCCGGTCGGAGACCGGGTCGTCTTCGCTCACTTGGGCGACCTGTGGATCCGCGATCTGAACGGTCCGGCGGTGGCTCGCCGGCTGACTTCACACCCGGCGCGGGACGGGCGACCGATCTTCAGTCCGGATGGCGAGCAGGTGCTGTTCTTGAGCGATCGGGACGGCACGCTGCAGGCCTACGTCGTGGCTGCAGACGGTGGCCTCCCTCGGCAGGTCACGGTCGACTCGGAGAGCAAGACTCCTCTGCAGTGGACGCCGGACGGGGAGGGGTTCCTCGCGGTCCGGACCAGCGACGCCTCGCCGTTTGCGACCGAAGCGCGGCGGATCGTTCGGATCCCGCTCGACGGCTCGTCCGCCGAGCGCAACCTGGTCGACTGTGGTGCGAACACCGGTGCTCTGTCGGCTGACGGAAACCATCTGTTGTTCCTCCGCGGGCGGATTCAGGAGGAGCGGAAGGCCTACCGCGGTCCGGCCGCCGAGCAGATCTGGCACGCCGATCTGACGACGACGCCTCCGACTCTGACGCGCCACTCGAAGGATCTGCCCGAATTCCAGAACATCAGTGAGCGGCATCCGCTCTGGAACCCGGATGGCAGCGGCTACTGGTTCGTCAGCGATCCGGACGGCACGTTCGACCTTCACTACCGCGACCTCGCGAGTGGCAAGGTCACCCGGCTGACCAACCTGAGATCGCTCGATGGTCGCGACGATGGTGTCTGGTCGCCGAGCCTCTCGGCGGATGGGTCGAAGATCCTGTTCCGCCGCGGTGTGCATCTGCACCTCTGTGACACCAGCGATGGAGCGCTGACCACGATCGGACTCGAGCGTGGCGAAGAGTTGCCGACCTCCTGGGAGGAGCGGCGTCGACTCGACTCGGCGTCCGCGGCCGCGTTCACCGACGACGGCAAGCAGTGTGCCTTCGTCTCGGGGCACGACCTCTACGTAATGGATCGCATTCTTCGGGAGCCCAAGCGCGTGACCACGTCGATGGCGATCGAGGGCTCGCCGGTGTTCTCGCAAGACGGTTCGCGTCTGTTCTTCACTTCCGAAGTCTCCGGTGAGGTCGATATCTGGGAAGCGACCTGCGACCAGGAAGACGGCATCTGGTGGCTCTGCGACGAGTTTTCGCTCCGGAAGGTCACCGACGATGTCGGCGTCGAGTCGAGCCTGGCCCCATCGCCGACGGGGGAGCACTTCGCCTACCTGAAGGGCACGGACCTCTGGGTCATGGATCAAGACGGTTCCGATCACCGCCGCTTCTTCCAGTCCTGGGATGCGGCGAGCTTCGACTGGTCGCCGGACGGTCGTTGGCTCTGCTGGTCGGTGCAGGATGAGGAGTTCAACGACGATGTCTGGATCGCCTCGATCGACGGAACGACCGAGCCGTTCAACCTCTCGATGCACCCGGATGACGATCGCGGCCCGGTCTGGGCCCCGGATGGATCACGCATCGCTTGGACCGGACGCCGTCAAGGCGACGAGTCCGACATCTACGTCATCACACTGAATGCGAAGACCGAGGAGCAGACCGAGCGCGACCGCAAGCTCGAGGAGGCCCTGGCTGCGATGCAGAAGGGCAAGAAGCCGAAGAAGGCGCCGGAGCAGAAGCCGGAGGGTGAAGACGAGGCGTCCGAGGACGAAGATCTCGTCGAGATCGACCTCGATGGCATTCACGAGCGCCTGCAGCGGATCTCGATCCCCGACTCGTTCGAGGGTGGCCTGCTCTGGTCCGCGGATGGCAAGGAGCTGTTCTTCTCCGCTTCGGTCGACGGGCAGCGTGGGATCTTCAAGGTCGCGTTCCCAGACGAACTGACTCCGAAGCGCGTGGCGTCTTCGGCTCCGGCCAATGCGCGTTGGCTGAAGGACGGCAACCAGGTCGTCGGCCTCAGCGGCGGCAAGCCTGCCTCGATGAACCCGAAGTCCGGCAAGATCGAGACGTTCGCGTTCTCTGTTCGCGAGAACCGCGATTGGCACGAACTGCGCGGCCTTGCCTTCGACCAGGGATGGCGCGCGATGCGTGACCGATTCTACGACCCGGCGATGAACAACCGCGACTGGGACGCCGTGCGTGCGCACTACCGCCCGATCGCGATGCAGTTGCTCGACCAGCGGGCGTTCTCGCTGTGGATGAACATGATGCTGGGTGAGTTGAACGCCTCGCACATGGGGCATCGTGGCGGTTCCGATCCGCTGCCAAGCTTCGATCGTCCGCAGTGGAGCAACCAGACCGCGCAGCTCGGTCTTCGCTTCAGCGTGGCGGCGGATGGCCCGGGACTCCTGGTCGAGTCGGTGATCCCCGGCTCTCCCTGCAGTCTGCGCCGTAGCCTCGTCGAGGCCGGCGAGCGTGTCGTCGCAATCGATGGTCAGCCGATCGATCGGTCGACGAACTTGCAGAGGCGGATGACCGTGTCGGAGCTGTCCGAGATGACGCTCAGTGTTCTGAGCAATGGCGAGACGCGCGATGTCGTCGTGCGTCCGACTTCCTCGGTGCGTGGTCTGCTCTACGACGAGTGGGTCGAAAACACCCGCGCCGAAGTCGAGCGCCTGTCGAATGGTCGCCTCGGCTACCTCCACATCCGCGGAATGAACCAGTCCAGCTTCTACCAGCTCGAGGAGG
The DNA here is from genome assembly GCA_039815565.1 of Planctomycetota bacterium. GTDB lineage: Bacteria > Planctomycetota > UBA1135 > UBA1135 > UBA2386 > JBCBZB01. The sequence continues at coordinate 15,204 of JBCBZB010000050.1, read as the reverse complement.
ATCTCTACGCTGCGGCTCACGGCAAGGATGGCCTGATTGTGGACGTGCGCTTCAACGGCGGTGGGTCGACGGCGGACCGCGTCTTGACTGTGCTCACTCAGCCGAAGCACGCGATCACCGTCCCGCGCAACGGCCCGATCGGCTACCCGCAGGACCGCAAGGTCTACGCGAGCTGGACCCGGCCGATCGTGCTGATGTGCAACGAGATGTCGTTCAGCAACGCCGAGATCCTGAGCCACGCGGTCAAGACGCTGAACCGTGGCCCCGTGGTTGGAATGCGCACCGCCGGCGGTGTGATCAGCACCGGTGGTCAGGGTTTGCTCGACGGCTCCTTCGTCCGCATGCCGTTCCGCGGCTGGTACGTCTCCGCCGACGGTCGCGACATGGAGCTCAACGGCTGCCTGCCGAACCACGCGCTGTGGAACGACCCGGTCTCGGGCGACGCTCAGCTCGAGAAGGCTGTCGAGGTGCTGGCTGAGCAAGTCTCGGCCGCGCCGGCCGACCCGGCGCCGAGCAACGCGTCCGCGCAGCGCGGGCGCTGAGGAGACAGTCGTTCGCCGTGGAAGTTCGCTCGATGAGTCGTCGACGTGACGCTCGAATGGAAATTCGGCTCTCGTCGGCCCTCGTGATCCCGCCGGCTTTCTTGGTCGTGGTGATCGCCCACGAAGCGATCTGGGAGAAGAGCCTGGAGGCACATCAGGTCGCCGGGCTGATGTTCGTATGGCTGCTCGTCGCGATGCTCCCGGCGGCAGCGCTGGGCTACTCGCACGCGATCCTTCGCGCGAGGACCGCGAAGCGGGCGCGGAATTATCGTCGGACTGCTCGCTGGTTCATTGGTCTCGCCGCGGTGCTCGGGCTGCCGATGGGATTGTTCCTCTTCGCGTCGATTGGCTTGAGCGCCCTCTGATCGGGGACGGGTGTGGGCCGGATCCCATCGCCACGCCGAGCACATCGCTGGGAGAGGTCGGTGGCCTGGCGAGTCAGCGCTGAGGCCGTCGAAGCAGAGCCCGACTCGGCACCGAGCAACGCGCCGGTAGAGCGCGGACGCCGAATCCGTTTAGCGCCCGGAGCATTCTTGGCGCTGGGCTCAAGAGCCAACACCCCGATCGCAATCGGTTGAACGACCATTGCCATCGAACCGGATGAACAGGCTCCAGCTCTCGAACGCAGACGTCCGCCCCAGGCCGTATCGGTAAGCGTGATTCTCGTCGCCGAGCCTTCCTCGGATGCTGGTCGGCACTCCGAGGAGATTCAGGACGTCTTCCCTCGATTGACCGATGGCGAGGCCTCGTTCGATCAGGTCCCGGGCCATGCGGCGGCGTTCTGTCTGTCCGGCCTGACGCCAACTCTCCGAGGTGAACGCCTTGTCCTGCCCTGGTGATGCGCCGCTCACCAAGGAGCGCGTGTATCCCCCCAAATAGGAGGAGCCCGAGCAGAAGCGCAATGAGCGCTCGGAGCCAGTTCATGCGGGAGACCGCCACAGCGCTACCTCACACCGTCGGCTGCGTCGGCGTTTCGAGCAGGTCGTTGAAGCGCCGCTCCTTGCGGCCTTCGCTCGCCTTCTTGTGGAAGGCGTAGCCAGCAACGAGTGGGAGCGTGATCGTCGCTTCGCCCCAGACCATCTGTTCGGCCTGGGTCGAGACCTTGCCCCAAGAGCTTGCCTCCTTGAGGGTCGAGCCACTGAGCGCTCCGTCGCGTTCGTCCGCGACACTCAGCTGGATCGCGTAGCGGTGCATCTCGGCTTCGACGCCGAGGATGTCTGCTGCGACGACGGTGTCCTGGGCGAAGTTCTTGGGCACGCCTCCGCCGATCATGAACAGACCGCTCGCGCCGCCTTCCATTTTCACGCGAGTGAGTTCGAGGAAGTCCTTCGCCGAGTCGAGCGACATGGATGGCTCGCCCTTCAGCTGCTTCTTGTACTGATGCTCGACCATGCCGAAGCCGGCGGAGCAGTCGCTGAAGGCCGGGCAGAAGATCGGGATCTTGCGCTCGTAGCACTCGAGCACGATCGAGTCGCGGTTCTTGGCGTTGTCGCTGAGGAACCTGCCGGTCTCGATCAGGAACTCCCGAGAGCTGTGCGGGCGCGGCTCGAGGCGATCCGAAATGTCGCGCATCGTGTCGTCGACGATGCGTAGCTCGCTCTCGTCGATGTAGGTGTCGTAGATGCGGTCGATCTCCTTGTCGCGGAGCTCGTTGTCGTCGGCAGTGACGTCGCCGTGCCAGTGTTGGAAGCCCAGCGCTTCGAATACGTCTTGGTCGACGATGTTCGCACCGGTCGAGACGATCGCATCGACCATGTTCGAGCGAATGAGGTCAAGGAAGACCTGCTTCAGCCCGGCGCTGACGAGCGAGCCAGCGAGGCACAGCCAGACGCTGCACTCTTGGTCGCGCAGCATGCGCTCGTAGATCTTCGCTGCGCGGGCGAGATTGCGCGCCTGGAAGGCCATGCCTTCCATCGCGTCGACGAGCGGGACGGGGTTGAAGGCGTCGAGCGAGACGTGCTCGATCGCGCGCTGCTGCCAGTTCTCGGGGACGGTGGTCACTCCGGGATCTGACCAGAGCGACCTGTGCCGCGCGAGGGGCTCACCCGTCGGGAACCCTCAAAATCCGCCCGCCCCCGGGCGGTGGGTTCAGCGGAGGCGCAGCTCGAGGCGCATCGCGCGATCCGTCTTGCGGAGCAGCACGCTCAGCTCATCCGGGACCGCGCCGGTCGGGATCGGCTGGCCCGAGAGATCGGCGAGGCGCTTGAGCGAGAAGTCCATGCGCATCAGGTCCTGCGAGCGGCGGGTGCGGATCTCCTCGGCCTTGGTAGCACTGATCAGGCCCCGCATGCCGTCGCCGGAATCGTCCGCGTCGAACATCGACATCAGCATGTACGGGCCGGCAATCGCGACGCGCTGCACCATGAGGCCGTCCTCGTTGAACATCGGGATTGGCATCTGGTCCGCGGCGCCCGGCGGAAGTGGGACTTCGGATTCGAAGCGGATGACCTGAACGCCTTCGTGCTCGAATTCGTCGGTCATCGAGCCGTCGCCACCGACTTGCTCGAAGCTCGACTCGAAGAACTCGCGGTACTCCTCACTGGCCAGGAACGCGTTGGCCGCCTCGGAGTCCTTGACACCGAATGCGCCGCGCATGCCGCCCTCGGCGCTCCACACCATGCCGCCGATGCCGTTGAAGGCGCCGAACCACTGGTTCATCGCGTCCTTCGCCGTCGTCATCTGCTCTTCCGAGCCCATGTTGCCGGCGAACGACATCATCATCGTGACCAGGTCCATGAACATCGGCTGCATCGCGTCCATGTCGACATTCATCGTCATCGACATCAGCGAGTCGCGCGCGGAGAGCACCGGTACCGGAGCCTCGGTCGGGTTCAGCGCCTCGTGCATCCGGGCGAAGTCGCTGTCGACGACCGGGACCGCGTCGATCAGCACGCGCACGTCGCCTTCCGCGTCGGGGTTGCCGATGAACGTCGTCGGGTCGTCCGGGATGCGGATCTGGAATCGGGCGCACTGCTTCGGGAGGTCGATCAGCGGAGCCAACGACTCGCCGATCTGCTTCGCGTTGCCGCCGTTCATCGCGGCGATCAGGCCGGCGACTGCGTTCAGCTGCTCGCGGGCTTCGTCGATCTGCTCGGGGAAAGCCTCCATGACGCCCGCCGGATCGACGTCGAGCCACAAGTAGTCCGATGCCTCGACGAGCTCCATCGAGAACTCGCCGCTCCGATCCATCGTGAACGACGCGGCCTGTCCCGGGCGCAGGTCGGGGCTGTTGCCCGAGCCCATGAACTGTGCCGTCAGGAAGAACGTCAGCCCGGTGTCCGTCGTGCGAAGCATCATCGCCGGGCGGGACTGGGTGGTCGTCCGCGTCTCGGTCGCGTCTTGGGCCGCGAGGGAGGGTGTGAAGCTGGCGAAGACGCACAGCGACAGAGCAGAGGTGAGGTTTCTCATGGCTTGTGATTCAGGAGAGCGTTTGGCCTCCGGAAGTACCGGGCCGAGCCCCGAGCCGGGGGTGGGGCCCCGACGGGTGGGATTCGGCAGCGCATTGGTGGCCTTCCGAGACCGGATTCCGTCGGACCGTGCTGTCCCGGAAGACACACACGGCCCAGTCGCCGATGGCAGCGGGGATCCTGGAGTCGGATTCCACGGCCGAGGCGGCTGGGGAGCCTACAGGACGCCTCTCGGTCTGCCGACCCGGATCCCGGCTCGGTCGCGGTCGGTCGGCCGGTCCTCCGCAAAAGCCTGGAACGCATCTCCGGGGTGGGCGTCGGGGCGCGGACGATGAAGAAGTTCCTAGCCGTGGCGGTGCCGACCGCCGTCGTTCTCCTGACACCGTCCTGCGGCGAGCCTCCGACGAAGGTAGGGGCTCCGGAGCAGGTGGCGCTGACCGACACCGCCGCACCTAGCAGTCGGGTGCAGTCGGATGCCGGCCGACCCGAGCAGGATCCCGCCGTGGCCGTCGCCGAGCGAGAGCTCTCCGAAGTCCGCCTCCTCGAGTCGATCCGGAACCGCCTCGAGGCGACCGGGGCCGATTACGAGGCCATCGTCGGTCTGGTCGAGACTTCGAACCTCGAGGTCCGGCGGAGCGCGCTCGCTAGCCTGACTCCCGAGCAGCAGCGAGAGGTCTACGACGCGATCGCCGAGCACGACTGGTTCGATCCGAACGACGAACCGCTGTCGACCTTCGGCCTGGACGTCGACGGCGCTGCGTTCACCAACGTTCGTCGTTTCCTCGAGGACGGTTCACTGCCGCCGACCGAGGCGGTTCGGATCGAAGAGTGCGTGAACTGGTTCCGCTACGAGCCCGATGCCGACCGTGTTCGAGCGGGCGACCTGCCGATCGACGTGGCGACCGAGATGTTCGCCTCGCCCTGGAACGCGGAGCACCGGATCCTCCGGGTCGCGTTGTCGACCGAGGCGGTCGACTTTGCCGACGTTCCACCCTGCAACTTCGTCTTCCTCGTCGACGTGTCGGGTTCGATGAGCAGTCAGGACAAGCTGCCTCTCCTGCAGCGTGGGTTGCGCTTGGTCTCACAGCAGCTCCGCCCGCAGGACAAAATCAGCATCGTCACCTACGCCGGACGATCCTCGATCCATCTCGAGCCGACCAACGGTGATGAGCGAGACACGATCGAACGAGCGATCGACACGCTCCGTTCGGGTGGCTCGACCCATGCCTCCGAGGGGATCGTCGACGCCTATCGCCTCGCGCGGCAGAACCAGACCGCGGAGAGTATCGATCGTGTGATCCTGGCCACCGACGGAGACTTCAACGTCGGCGTGACGAATCGCGACGAGCTGACCGAACTCATCACCAAGCAGAAGAAGGGTGGCGTGTTCTTGTCCGTGCTCGGATTCGGCAGCGGCAACCTGAACGACGCGAACTGCGAGGCTCTCGCGAACAAGGGGGACGGCAACTACGCCTACATCGACTCGGTCGTCGAGGCTCGTCGCGTGCTCGTCGAACAGATGGGCGCGACCCTCGTGACCGTCGCGAAGGATGCGAAGGTGCAGATCGAGTTCAACCCGGCGTTCGTGCAGGCCTACCGTCAGATCGGCTACGAGAACCGCGCCCTGGCGCATCGCGACTTCAACGACGACACCAAGGACGGTGGCGAGCTCGGTGCCGGTCACCAGGTCACGGTGCTCTACGAGATCGTGCCGCCGGGTGCCGAATCGCCGCTCGGCTCGGTCGACCCGCTCCGCTACGGCAATACGGACGCCGAGAAGGGCGACGATGCTTGGGAGACCAACCCGGTCGATGGCGTGCTCAACGAGCTGTGCCTCGTCAAGTTGCGTGCGAAGCACCCCGACGCCGACTCGAGCATCCGCCACGACTGGACTGTGGCCCCGGAGGTCTCCGAGCCGAGCTCGAACGGCCTGCGCGCCTGTGCTGCGGCGGCGTTCGCGCTCAAGCTGAAGAACTCACCGCATCTCGGGGACACCTCTTACGACCGGATCGTCGCGATGCTCGATGCGGCCCAGGGGGCCGATCCGAACGGCGAATGGGCCCTGCTGCGCCGTCTGGTGCAGACCGCTCGGGATCTGGTCGCGACCGAACCGGGCGGGCTTGGCGGCTGATCCAAAAAAACTGCGGGCCGGATGTCGCACGGGCCCGCACTTCCGACCATGGGGGGTGTGCGACGCGACCGTAGTTCTCGAATCGACTCCCCGAATCCCCGCTCCGAGCGGGCCGACCGGGCCTTCCAGCTTTACCAGCGCCATGGGCGTCCGGCGGACCTCACCGAGGTGTTCGACGCGACCGCTGGGGATCTCCACCGGCTCGCCTCCCGCCTGACCGGTGGCGACTCGCAGAGCGCGGACGACCTGGTTCAGGCGACGTTCCTGACCGCGATCGAATCGGCCCAGGACTTCGATCCAAAGAAGGCCTCGAGCGGCGTCGCCGGCTGGCTGACCGGCATCCTGAAGAACCAGGCCGTTCTGATGCAGCGCCGCGCGCGTCGTCGGCCGGATCCGGCGCGCCTGCCCGAGCCCGAACCGCTGGACCCGATTCTCGATGCCGAGCGTTCCGAACTGGATCGCCGCGTCGGCGAATCGATCGCGGCCCTGTCTCCGACCCTGCGTCCGGTCGTCCACCTTCACGTCCTGCACGGATTGTCGGCGAAGGAGATCGCCGCGGTTCTCGACCGCCCGGCGGGCACCGTCCGGACCCAGGTTGTCCGTGGTCTCGAGAAACTTCGCGCACTGCTGCCGGTCGGGCTGGCCGGAGTGCTCGCCGGACTTCTGCCTTCCGCCGGGTTCGCCGCAGTTCGGACCGCGGTCCTGAAGAGTGCGGCCGCCAAGGCGTCGACCGCCTCGGTCTCGGCCACAGCGACCGTCACCGGCACCTCCGTCTTCGCCACCACCCTTGCGTTCCTCACCATGAAGAAAGGCACTCTCGCGTTGGCCGCCCTCGCGCTCGTCGTGATGAGCGGCCTGCTCTATGCCGACCCGTTCGGTCCGGCCACTCCCGAAGACGTCCCCGAGGGACCTCCGGCCCAGACGGCGGGAGTCGGGGAGCCGAACCAGGGTGAAAGTGCCACGCCGACCGAGCGCGAGATCGTCGCGCGGTCGGAACCGGTCGATTCACAGGTCCAGGAGACTCCGCGGACTCCGATCTCGACCCTACGCGGCCGCGTGTTCGACGAGTTTGGCGAGCCGTTCGGGGGTGCCGAGGTCGTGGCGTGGGCCACGCGGAGCGGTGGTCCGGCGATGGCGAACGGGGTCTTCGAGGAGAAGCCCGTCGCGAGCGTGACTTCGGGCCCGGCCGGCTTCTACGAGTTGCCGTGGTACGACAACGAGTTCGGGTTGGCGGTGCATGTGCGAAGCGAAGACGGGTTCCACCAACTGGGCACTCGTCGCCTGACCGGAACCGTCGAGGCGCGCGAGCTCGTCGAAGGCTTGGACCTCGAGCTGCAGCGCGCGTTGGAGTTTCAGGGTGTTGTGCTCGACGCACAGGGAGCGCCGGTCGCTGCCGCAAAGATTGGGAATGCTCGGGGCTACACCAGCGGAGGCCCGGGTTTCCGAGGTATTCACGACGTGTTCTCGCAGTGGCCGGTCCCTCAGGAGGCGGTCACGGACGCGCAGGGTCGCTTCTCGTTGATCGCGGTCGCGGACATGGAGCTGCACTGGGATGTCCGCGCAGAGGGCCTCCAGTTCCTGCGCATTCAGCACCGGGCCTCCGACGGATTCCTGCAGATCCAGCTTCCGGACGGTGAGTCGATTCGCGGCTCTGTCTTCCGTGCGGACGGGTCGAGTGCGGCCGGAGCTCGCGTGCAGATCGGTCGGAACCGCCGTTCGGCCGTCGAGTGCGACCGCTACGGATCCTTCGTGATCTCGGGGCTCTCGCTCGATCGCGGATCGGACTTCCTGAACGTGATCGATGAAACCAGCGCGGTGTTCGCATTGCACCCGATTCCCGAGGGCGACACGCCGTTGCAGTTGTTCCTCGAGCCGTCGAGCGAGGTGACCGGTTTGGTCGTGGACGCCGCGGGTCAACCGATTTCGGGGGTCCGGGTCCACGCCGAGGGAGAGCGGCTCCTCGAGTTGAATGTCGTGTTCTCCGAGCGAAGCACTTGGGAGTGGGCCCAAGCGGCGGACTCGACCATCTCCGATGACGAGGGGCGCTTCTCGCTGCCGCGTCTCTACGAAGGCGAGTTCGAGCTGACGCTCGAGCATCCGAAGGATCGGTCTGTGGCGCGTTCGATGCAGGTCTCGACTCCGACCGATCTAGGAGCGGTCGAGTTGCACTCGGCGGTGTCGGACTTCGTGAACCTGCCGATTCAGATCGTCGGAGCGTCCGGCGAATGGGAGGAAGGGTTCACCGACCTGGAAGTGCGGATCAGTCGTCCGATTCGCGAAGGCTTCTCGCGTTCGGAAGTGGTTGAGATCGGAGGTGATGGTCGTGGAGTTCTTCCGGGGCTCCGGCGAGATGCGGAGGGTCTCTCGGTGTCTGCCGATGCGATCGGTTTTGCTTACGTGGAGCTGACCGACCTGCGGCCTTCCGACTGGGTCGGTTCCGAGAATCCGGTCCAGCTCATGCTGCTGCCGAAGCGGAACCTGCGTCTCGAGGTTCGCTCGGTGGACGGGGAATTCGTGCAGGGCACGGTGCGCGCCTACGACGTGGTGACGCGCGAGCACCTGTGGGTCGATGCTGGTGGAGGAGCTCGGAGTGGCGGCGAGACCACCTACAATGGCCCTGTCGAACTCCGTGGCTTGCCGGCCAAGCCGATCGCCCTGGTGTTCAGTCCGCAAGCCGGCGGCGAGCCCACGGAGATGGAGGTCGATCTGACCGAGCCGTCCGACGAGCTGGTCTCCATGGTCGTCGAGTCGCTCCCGCCCAACGTCGATCTCGGGATCGTCGCACTCCCGATGGAGCTGGACGAGGACGATCCACTTCGCACCCGGCTTCTCGACCGCAACGAGGCGCGCCAGATCTTCCTGGAGGGCGCTCAGATGGCCGAGATCGAGGACCGGATCGCCTTGCGGCTGATCCGTAGCTCGGACGACTTCGAGATCGCGACGGCCGAGGCGACCCGGGTCGGAAGCATCGTCGAGGGTGAGCGGGAGGTCCCGACCTGGTCGATCACGACGCGGCGCTTCGACAACACGAGCTCTCACGCGCCCGAGATGCCGGGGCCGTCGCCGATGATCGCGCTGGGTGGCCTTCTCGAGCCGATGCGGCTGGAGATCCGTTGCGATGGCTTCGAGTCGCGGACCGTCGACATCGAGCCCTCGATGGTCGGGACCCGGACGCTCCCAGATGGGACGACGAGGCGGGTCTTGGAGCTCGTGGTTCCGATCGCGCGCGAGCGATGATCAGCCCTCACGCAAGGCCGCTCGCATTTCCTGCACGACGGTGTCGATCGGCAACGTCGTGGGGTGAAGCGTGCGCGTGACCCGGCCGTAGACCTGTGGTTCGTCGAGGCCGAACCACAGCTCGGGGATCGGCGAGGTCGGCGCGTCGGCGCACCAGCGGGCCTCGCCGCTCGGCGACTCGAGTTCGTTGAGGCGTGCGGCGATCTCGCGGAGATCCCGGCGGGCCGGGGGAGTCATCGTTACGACTTCGAACCACGACTCGGTGCGGTCGTGGTAGCGGACCAAGGGGCCGTTGTCTTCCTCCACGACGTGGAGCACGCGGAACGCGCCCGCCATCGTGTTCAAGGTCATCCGGTGCAGCGGGCCGTTGCTGCGCAGGACGGTCATCGCTGCGTCCCGACAGGGCTCGCGGCGCAGCTTGCCGAGTCGAGCAGTCTGGAGCTCGTCGACGACGAGATCGAGTTCGGCTCGCCAGATCGGCTCGAAGTCTTCGGGGCGATCGAGCACGCTCTCTGCGTTTTCGATCAACCATTCGGTTCGAGCGAGGTCTTTCGACGGGCCGTCCAATCCATCGAACTCCGAGGCGACCGGCGATCGCGGTTTCGACAGGCCCGCGACCGTGCGGTCGATCGCGAATCCTCGGACGGTGTGAAAGGACTGGAAGTCTCCGGTGCCGGCTGCAGCCAACAGGACCTCCTCGCGCGCGAGTGCGACCGATGGGCGGGTCAGCGACAACATCGAGAGGAATCCGTCCGTGTCGTAGTGGTCGTTGACGACGAACTCGACGCCACCGAGGAAGTCGCGCCGCTCCGACTCCGGTGCTCGAGCAAACGCGAGGCAGATGCCCGTGCTCAAGTCACGCTTGTAGCGCTTGGGCGTGCGGTTGCCCGGCCAGTGGGAGAGGTTCGGGCCGTGCTCGGTCATGCCGTCGACCGACACGTGCGGACGGTCATCTCCGCGCAGGCCCTTGAAGCCGAGTCGCAGTTCGAGATCCGTTCTCTTGGTCGATTCGCTCACAACCGAACCGTCGGACATGGAACCCCCGAGGCCAAGCGCCGTAACTTCGCCCGATCCGTGGTTCGGAACCGGTCGTGGGGTCGGGACCGAGCCGGAGTGCCGAGAAACGCCCCTCGTGGGCGGGACAAACGCTCCAAGGTTCCCTGAAGCCTGGCTTGCCAGGTCGAGACGGTCGCGGGTCACCGCAGGAACTTTCTCGGGGCGCTCTTATCGGGTGCCCTTGAGAGCGAAGCAGAGCCGGTCGGTCGCACTTCGGTGCGGCCGGCCATTTTTTTGGCCCGAGCGAGATCCAGAAGCTTGCGCCGATTGTGACGATCGGTAGGCTCTCCGGCCCGAACTACGGGGGCGTAGTTCAATTGGTTAGAATTCCGGACTGTCGATCCGGCGGTTGCGGGTTCGAGTCCCGTCGCCCTCGCCATCCGCGGGGTCGGTGTCGAGAAGTGGCAGCTTGAGCTGCTCACCTCACGTTCGCCGGCCCCGCGCTTTCGTTTCTGCGGCTCGCTCTCGCACGGAATGATCTGCCACGGCCCCGATCCGGGTCGAGATCGATAGCCCTCCGTCGAGCACTGTTCCGGACCTCTCTCCCCGGAGTCGTGAGTCGTAGGTCGATGACCCTTCGCTCCGGCGCTTCCTCACCCAGGCCGGATTCCAAGCAGGAACGTGCCCTCTCCCCGCCCGCAGTCCGACCACGCTTCGACCATCGAAGAGCGCCCTGACCCGGTTTGGATTGACGATCCAAAGTCGTTGGCGAAGCTCGTCAGGGTCTTGGAGCGGCAGACCGAGTTCGCGATCGACACCGAGGCGAACTCGATGTTCGCCTATCAGGAGCGCCTCTGTCTCGTGCAGATCAGCACGAAGAAGCGCGACTACGTGATCGATCCGTTCGAGGTCGACATCGAGGCGCTCGCGCCGGCGCTGGCAGACCCTGGGATCACCAAGGTCCTGCACGGAGCGGAGTTCGACGTCTTGATGCTCAAGCGCACGGCGCCGATCGAGATCGCGTCGATCTTCGACACGCGCGTCGCCGCCAGTTCGCTCGGCGAGACGCAACTCGGTCTCGCTGGCTTACTCAAGGAGCGCTTCAGCGTCGAGCTCGACAAACGCCATCAGCGCAGTGACTGGGGGCGACGCCCGCTGAGTCCGAGTCAGATCGACTACGCGCGGCGAGACACCTGCTACCTGTTGGAGTTGGCCAATCAGTTGCGGACCGAACTCCACGACTGCGAGGCTCCGCATTCGCACGAGGTCGGAGCTGAGTGTCGACGACTCGCCGCGCTCGAGCCGAGCCCGGTCACCGTCGATCTCGGCAAGCTGAAGGGCGCCGGGCGCCTCGACGGCCACGGTCGGCGAGCCCTCGAGCATCTGAACGGACTCCGTCACGACCTCGCCCGTGCACGCGACGTTCCGCTGTTCAAAGTTCTGTCGAACGATCTGATCCTGGCCCTCGCGACGAAGCGCCCGCGCAACCGCAACGAGCTCGACCGCATCCCGAAGATGCCGCGCCGGTTCGTCGAGCAGCACGGTTCGGAGGTGATCGCCGTGTTGGCCGAGGCGAAGGCCAAGGGCCCGAGTCAGAAAGCTTCGCCGGACACCAATGGCGACCCGAAGCTGCGTGGCGCCGAAGCCGAGACCTACGAGCGCCTCCGTAAATGGCGCCAGTCCGCCGGAGAGCGTCGCGGGGTGGAGAACGCCCTCATTCTGCCGCGGCCGATGCTGTTTGCGCTCGCGATGCTCCGTCCGCAGCCCAAGTCGATCGAGGACCTCGCGGGTGCGGGCGTGATCGAGCGTTGGCGCGCGCTGTACTACGGCGACGAGATTCTCGACGCTCTCAGGGGCTGAGCGCTCGGACGAGCCGCCTGCGCTTGCCGTCATCGCATGGGCTGCGTCTACTGGCGTAATGGTTCCAGCGCTCCGCCGTGCCGTTCTGGCCGCTCTGGTGATCGTGACGTCGTCGTTCGCGCAGGATCAAGCGCGCGACGGAGCTGCCGACACCGGAGATCCGAGGCGACCAAACATCGTCTTCGTGTTCAGCGACGACCACGCGGTCGATGCGATCGGTGCCTATCGGGGACGCTTCGCAGGGCTGGACCCGACGCCGAACATCGATCGCCTCGCGTCGATGGGAGCGGTCTTCGAGAACAGCTTCTGCACGAACTCGATCTGCGGGCCGAGTCGTGCGGTCATCCTGACGGGCTTGCACAGCCACCTGAACGGCGTGCGCGGAAACGGGCGGCAGTTCGACGGCGACCAGTGGACCTTCCCGAAGGCTCTACGGGAGGTCGGCTACCAGACCGCGCTGTTTGGGAAGTGGCACCTCGGGTCTTCGCCGCAGGGCTTCGACGCCTGGGAGGTGCTGCCTGGCCAAGGCGAGTACTACAACCCGCGTATGCTCTCCGAGGGTGGAGAGCGTCGGATCGACGGTCATGTCTCCGACATCGTCACGGACCTTTCGATCGACTGGATCCGTGAGGCCGTCGAATCGGGGGATGGTGCGCCGTTCCTCCTGATGTGTCAGCACAAGGCGCCACACCGGAACTGGATGCCGGCCCCGCGGCACCTCGACCTCTACGACGACGTCGAGATCCCCGAACCTGCTTCGCTGTTCGACGACTATCGGAATCGCGCGTCGCCGGCCGCGCACCAGGAGATGGAGATCGGTGATCACATGTCGACGCCGGTCGATCTCTTCGTGTTGCCCCTCGACGGCTCTCCGCCGGATCGAACCGGCGCGACGGACCAGAGCGGTCTGCGCAACCTCGGTGTGATGACGGTCGAACAGCGCGCGGCTTGGGATGCGGCGTTCGTCGACGAGAACCGTGAGTTCTTGCGCGAGCCCCCGACCGGCGAGGCACTGATTCGCTGGAAGTACCAGCGCTACGCCAAGAACTATCTCCGCGCGGTCCGCGGAGTTGATGACAGCGTCGGTCGGTTGATGGCGACGCTCGACGAACTCGGAATCGCCGACAACACGATCTTCGTCTACGGCTCGGACCAGGGTTTCTACCTCGGCGAGCACGGGTGGTTCGACAAGCGTTGGATGTACGAACAGTCGATGCGCATGCCGTTGATCGTGCGTTGGCCGGGTCACGTCGAGCCGGGCCGTCGCCCGACGGAGCTCGTGCAGAATCTCGACTACGCGCCGACGTTCCTCGATGCCGCGGGGGCTCAGATTCCCGACCAGCTGCAGGGTCGGACGCTTCGACCGCTCTTGGAGGACCGGTCTCCCGAGGGCGGCTGGCGTGACGCCGTCTACTTCCACTACCACGCCTACCCGTCGATCCACATGGTCGCTCGGCACTACGGTGTGCGGACCGAGCGCTACAAGCTGATCCGCTACTACCAGTTCGACGAATGGGAGCTGTTCGACCTGCAGCAGGATCCGATGGAGATGCGCAATCTCTACGGAGATCCGGAACACTTCCGCCTTTGCGTCGAACTCGCGGAACTCCTTGGCCAGATGCGTGCGGAGTCGCGGGACGACTCCGATCTTTCGGTCATGCCGAGGGAATGGCAGGAGAAGTACCGATGATTCGACCGAACCCGACCCTTCTCGCCGTTGCCCTCGCGGTGACGTCGTTCGCATCGTGCCGAAGCATTGAGATCGAAGAACCGAGCAACCCGGTCTTCGACTTCCTCGCCCAGCGCTACGACGGAGACCAGGATCACCGGATCACGCGGGATGAGTACGACCGCGATGGCGGGGACTTCGAGCGCCTCGATCGGGATGGCGATGGTGTCCTGACGGCCTCCGACTTTGAGGCCAAGGGGCGCCGACAGCGTGGATTCGAGGCGCGCCAGGCGAAAGTCCGCCGCGCCGTGCTCCTGACCGCCTGGTATCTGCAGTCGGATGACGATCGGTTCGAGGTCCGCGAGGCGGAACTGCGCGAGACCTTCGACGCCCTCGATCAGGCCGGCGACGGTCGAGTCGGTCGCTCGGATTTCGAGCCGATGGCGGCGGCTCGTTCGGAGTTCGGCTTTGAGCCCGGCGGTCGCCTCGAAGGACTGATCGAACTCGAGACGACCGACCCCTGGGAGCGTCTTCTGCACGGGATCGATCGGGACGACGACGGGTTCGTGACTGAGGCCGAGCTGATCGGGTTCTACCGTGAGCAGCCGGAAGGCACCTGGGCCTTCGAGTCTTCGGATGCGTCACCGAGTCTTCGCTATCTGGTTGGCGAAACCGCCCCGGACTTCACGCTGCCGACGATTGATGGCAAGAGCGAAGTGACGCTCTCCGACTCCTGGGACGAGCGCCCGGTGGCGCTGATCTTCGGGAGCTATACATGACCGCCTTTCCGTGATTCAGCCGGTCGGCTGAAGGAGATGTATCGGGAGTTCGGCGACGAGGTGCAGTTCTACGTCGTCTACATCCGCGAGGCGCACGCGCTGGATAGCTACCTACCGAAGGGCGGGGGCATCGATCCGGTCGTCGAGGATCCGACGACCTTCTGGGAGCGGCAGGAGGTCGCCCAGACTTGCATGACGCGCCTCGCTCTCGAGGAGATCCCGGCACTCGTCGATTCGATCGACGATGCGGCAAGTCGTGCCTACGACGCTTGGCCGGATCGACTGTTCCTGATCGGTCAGGGCGGCGCGGTCATCTATCAAGGCGGACGGGGGCCCGACGGGTTCCTTCCGATCGAGCTCGAGTCGGCGATTCGTTTCGCGACCGGTCGCGAAGCGATTTCGAATCAGGATCGGACCGAAGCGTTCGCTGTCGACGAGCGCCCGATCGAGTCGCTGCCGGCGGTCGTCCGTCGAAGGACTGACCGCTCGGCTGGTGAGCTGGATGCGTGGCGGCGGGGTCGGCGCTACGTGCCCGGTGAAGACGGCCAGTGGGTCCGAGAGGTCGATGTCGGTCAACCCGCGA
>JBCBZB010000078.1:0-22217 GCA_039815565.1 Planctomycetota bacterium | reverse complement strand
CTCTCGCGGCGCGACTGAACAGCCAGCTCGGACGCCTGGAGAGCGCGCATGCCAATGCTCGGGTGGCTCTCATGCACGCTTCCTTGTTGAACCGACAAGAGCCGGTTTCGGAGAAGAATCGAGGCGCCTACGACGTGGTGATCCGGAACGCGGTTCTGGCGGCGGCCGACGTCTATCTCCTCGACGGCCGCATTGATGAGATCCCGCGAGTAGTCGGTGGAGATGTTCAATCCGAGGTCGGCGCCTGGCTGTCGGACCCCAAGCACTGGCATCTCCCGGATCTGAGTGGTGACGCCTCTTGCCGGGTCCAGGTGCTGGTTGCGCGACTGCTCGGTGGAGATCGTGCGGCCGAACAGGAGCTTCTGGATCTGGCTCTCGGGGACTCGCAGCGTCTGAACGCCGGACTGTTGTCGGTTGTCGCACCGAAGCTCGTGCAGGCCTCGCTGCTTCGGGAGGAGGATGCCGAGGCGTCAGATCGGTTCGATGACCTCCTTCAAGTGCTGCGGGATTGGGGCGTGCCTGCTCGACTCGAATACCCGTTGCGGATTCTCGAGATGGAGCTCGCCATCCGGGGGGTACGTCCAATCGACGATGAGCTACTCCAACGTGCTAGGGAGTCTTTCGATGGACTGCTGCGAGCGTGGCGGGAGAGCCCTCGGCTCCCTGGTGGGACTGGATTCCTTCACGCCGATGATCGCTGCACGACACTGACGAACTACTTGCGGCTTCTGGCTGCCAGCACTCCGGGTCAGGGCGGTCTTCGTCAGGTGTTCGGCTCGCTCTTGGAGGCGCACGCCGCGGCGGCAGGTGAGCGGGCTCCGGACGTCGAGCAAGTCCTCTCGGCGTTGGTGACCGAAAGTCACGGGCTTCTCTTCTTGCTGCCGGGACGTCTGCAGTCGTCCGTCTTCGTTGCGGAAGCGGGTGGCTTTCGGATGGCGTCCGCCCCGGATGTGCTGACACTCCGACCGAAAGCCGAGCGTCTCCACCGCCTGCTCAGTCGTGATGGATCCGGGAGCGACTCGGAGCCTTGGGCCCGAATGGCTCGTGACCTCTCCGAGGCGCTGCTACCGGAATCCATTCGAGAGCGGGTTCTCGAGTGGGACCGACTCAGCGTTTATGGGGCCGGCATGCTTCTCAACCTGCCGTTCGAGTTCCTTGGGGTGCCGGCGGAGGAGGGCGAACGTCGGCTCGGCGATGTTCTGGCGATCGACTACGCGTCGAACCTGATCGATGCCCTCTCGACCCCTCAGCGGCGTGCGCCGCGTCGCTTGGCGTTGGCTGCCAGTCTGCAGACGGAGCGGGACGGTTTGGCGCAGGTGCGAGTCGACGAGCCATCGCTTCGTGAGTTCGAAGGACACTACGATCGAGCGGACGTCTTGCTCGACGAGGATGTGAGTGTTGCGGCTGTCATCGAGAGTTTGGTCCAAGCCGGTGTTGGGCATCTGATCGGGCACGGGTTCCAGAACCCTGCCAGCTACTACCCCACTGGGATCCTCTTCAACGATGGAGACGGTGGAGGTTTTTGGGGGGATCGAGCGAAGACGATCGATGCTGCGGGCCTGGTCGTGATCCTCGGATCCTGTGGCGCGGGCAACGCTCCCTATCGGCGCGGCGGAGAGCCGCTCGCAGCGTCGCTTGGTGGGGCGCTGCTAGAGGCTGGGGCTCGTTGCGTCATCGTGCCGATGAGCGACATTCGGTTTGGCAACCATGTCGCGGTCATGCGTATTCTGCACGAGCTCCTGGCGTCTGGACGTGTTCCGTCCGAGGCGATGCTCGAAGTGCGTCGCCGGCTCTCGGCCGCGGGCAACATGGCTGCTTGGCGAGAAGCGATGTTGATGCAGGTTCACGGCCGAGGCTTTTGAGTCGCTGCCTAAATCGGCAACGATGTCGGGATGGGGCTGGCGGGCTTGCCGCTGGGCTTCTCTGCCTCCGCGTCCAACTCGCTGGTGGGTTCGTAGGTGCCGAGGTAGACCGATCGGTTCGCCAGCGGGTTGCTGGTCGGTCCGAGGAAGGTCCCCACGACGATGTCAATCAGTCCCCATACGTCGTCGAACAGGAGGGTGTTGCCGGTCTCAGGTGACAGTAGGTAGTCCGCGAGCAGCCAGACAGACTGGTCTTGATCGAGCCGCCGCTCCAGGAAGAAGTTCTCTTCCTTCGAGTCGCCGCTACCGAGGTATCGACCGAATAGGGAGACGGTGGACTTGGCCGGTTCCCCCGTCGATGTATCGAACAGAATGAACTCGATGATTCGTTCGACATCCGCAGACCCCGACAGGCTTTCAGGTGCCGGCACCAGAACATCCATGACTCCGCCCGGCTGGGCGTTGATCACGGGAGCACCCCACGCCTCTTCGATGTCCGGGTAGAGCTTCTTCCCTTCGGATCGATAGAAGTAGCAGCGGATCTCCATATGGTCCTCGAGCTGCAGCGGGAGTTCGAACCGCATGACGAGACCGATCGAGTCTGCGGGCAGAACTCCAGCGAGGTCCGTTGGGAGGTCCTCAGACTCCACGATTCCCCGCATCGACGGCTGGGTCAGCTGCGGAGCGTTGGACTCGAGGAAAGGCGTCCCGACCGCGCCGGACACGTGCTGTCCGATGTCGCTGTAGAGAACCAGCTGGTTGCTAGCATCGCACTGTGCGATCAGGTCCGGATCGCCGTCGCGATCCAGGTCATCGACGACAGCGATGGTGCGGTTCTGGGTCGCTGAAGGTGCGTGCTTCTCGAGGAAGAGGCCGCCTTCAGCCCAGATCGGCCCCTGCGCGGTCCCGAGCAAGATCACTTCTTGCTCGTTCGGTATGGAGACGATGAGCTCGCTGTGTCCATCCCGGGTCACGTCAGCTGGGACGATGCCGGTCGGATTCTGAGGAAGCGTGAACGGGGAGGAATCGACGGTCGCGCTGGCACCCGGTGCCCACGTCCGCGTTTTCCACTGCCCGCTTTCCTGGACGAAGGCGCACAAGGCCGGAGTGGAGGTGATGTCGATCGTGCAGATTCTACCGCGTTCGCTCGTGGAGCTCTCGAAGGCGATGAGGTTGCCGAGCGCGTCGCAGACGAAGATGCCCGTGGAAGTGAGGATCCCGATTTCGGGGAAGCCACCCGGGGCCCAGTCGATCGCTGTTGCGTCCCGGACTTCGGCGCCGGGCGGCGCGTAGATGCGCGTGCTGGCGATCACCGTCCCGTCACTCGCAACTTGCCCTGCTTGGACCCACTCCGAGTTGAACGTGACGACGTAGTTCTGCGGCCCTGTGGGAGACTGGTGGACACTCGAGCGAATCTCGTAGGCGCCTTCGAACGAGTCGTCCGGTCCTCCATTCAGTGGCGCGAAACCGAGACCGTCGTACCGCAGTACCTCCAGACCGTCTGTGCTGATCAGAGCCAGCGAATCCGTTCCGCCGTCGTGACTGGGCAGGGTCGCCAGCTGTCGAGGGCTCAGGAGCGGCGTTGCGGCTGGGGCCGCCGGGAAAATCACCTCGGCGAAGTGGTTCACGCTGGCGGGCTGGAACGACAGATAGTAGCTCCCGCCCCGCCTCAGAACCGCGCAGCGTCCCGGGTGGTGCGGGACGAAGCCTCCCATCACAAGCGAAGAGCTCGTTCCGGAAAAGTTACTGGTAGGAGGGTGGATCGCTGCATCGAAGGTCGGCCAGGTGCGTGCCGTGATGGCGTCCGGAAGTTGGGTGGCCTGGGCCGTTACAGGGCCGGCGAGAGCTGCGACGAGGATTACGTGTTTCATGAGGGCGCGGAGGGGGCGCTGGTTCTGATGACGGGTGTGCTTGGTAGGCCCCTTAGGGCATTCCCGAGCACGGGGCCGTGTGTCAGAAATATGAAGGTTTCTGACGGCGCCGGAAGGAGGGTGGGAACCGCGAGCCTTGAACGGCGGATTCAGATCCGAAATGGTGCAGCGTTCGATCGGAAATCCGGATCGGGTCGCGACTTCCGGATGGGGGACGGGCTTGGGCGCGACGTATGCGGCCCAAGCGATTCGGAGTCCTCCGGGCGGTTCAGCGACCGCCACCCGGCAACCGCTCACCCTCCAGCCACGGCGCACCGGCCGCGACCATACGCTCGACGAGCGAAGTCATTGCATCGGCGTAGCTGCGCATCAGCGGTGTCAGCTCTTCGATCTCCGCGGTCGCCAACTCGAGCTGGCGGCGGTGGGTGCCGGTTGGCCCGTAGGTCGCGCTGCCGACTCCGAGTTCGACCGCGAACAGGCGGCTGCCGATCGTCGGGTTGGTCTTCTCTCCGGGGCCCGTCTCGCCCGGACCCTGCTTGCTGCGGTTGCCGTTCAGGCGGTGGTCGAGGTCGAGCATTTGGGTGCGCAGATCGCGCAGCTGCGAATCGAGCGGGCCGCCGGCGGTCGTGGGGGTGTTGCGCAGGACTTCCTGCATGCGTTCGGATCGGGCCAGCATGCCGTTCATCGAGATCGTCATCGCGGTGTGCTGGCGGATCGCGTTCTCGTAGTCGCGCCAGAAGGCAGCGGAGCTGGCGATGTCCTGGGTCGGTAGGGAGCCCTGGCGCAGCGACTTCACCTCGAAACTCTGCGGCTCGCTCACGGCGCGCGTCGAGCCTGCTTGCTCGAGGTAGAGAGTGACGGTGTAGGTGCCCGGGACCGCGAGGTGGCCGCGCGGGCCGTTCTCCCAGGCCTCGATCAGTCGCGGCTCCGAGGGGATCGCGTGGGGTGCTGGATAGCGCAGGTCCCAGGCGACGCGGTGGAAGCCCTTGTTCGTCGGGCCCTCGATCCGGCGGATCGTCTCGCCCGCCTGGTTTCGCACGACGAGCCAGGCCTTCGGGCCGGCCTCGCGGCGCTCTCGCTCGACGGCATCCCAGCCGGGGAAGGTCACCGGCTCCCCGTTCTCTCGGGCCTTCTCTTCCGCGCGCTTGCGAGCGGCTTCGGCGGAAAGCAGGTCGTCGTTCAGGTGGTAGGTGAACACCGCGCCGAAGGGCGGGTTCTCGGCGGCGAAGAAGCTCGCGCCCTGCTGACCGATGCCCTGGACGAACCCGAGCCTCGAGCGGGGGATATACCACCAGGCGTCGCGCACGCCGAACAAGCGAGCGTCCGCACCGAGTGCACCTTCGTCGAGGTTCCGCAGCGCCTGCAGGTCGTCGAGGATGTAGATGCCGCGGCCGAAGGTCGCGCAGACGAGGTCGTTCTCGCGTCGGTGGATGTGAATGTCGCGCACCGAGATCGTTGGCATGCCACCGCCGAGGCGGGTCCATCGCGCGCCACGGTCGGTCGTGAAGAACACGCCGCGCTCGGTGCCGAGGAACAGCAGTTCGGGATCGACGTGGTCCTGCACGATGCGCCACACCAGGTTGCGCTCGGGCAGGTTGTTGGCGATCGAAGACCAGGTTCGACCGCGGTCACCGCTGGCCATCAGGTAGGGCCGGTAGTCGCCATTCTTGTGGTTGTCGAGGCAGAGATAGACCGTGTCTGCGTCGAACAGGTCGGCGCGGATGTCATTGACGAAGGCCGCTTTGGGTACGCCCGGGAGCGAGCCGACCTCGATCGACGTCCAGCTCTCACCGCCGTTCTCGCTCACCTGCACGATTCCGTCATCGGTGCCGGCGTAGAGGAGGCCTTCCTCCACCGGCGACTCGGCGAGTGAGGTGATCGTGTTGAAGTTCGACATCGCGAGGACGTCCCAGGCACTGTCCCAGCTCTGCGTCGAGCCCATGATCTCGAGTTCGAATCGCTCCTGGTTGCGGGTCAGGTCGCCGGACACCGGCGTCCAATCGTCGCCACGGTTGTCACTGCGCCACACGCGTTGGCTACCGAAGTAAAGCCGCGTCGGCGAGTGCGGACTGATCAAGATCGGAGCGTCCCAGTTGAAGCGCTCGTAGGGCTCGCCCGCGTCCGGCTGCGGCTGCACGCTCACGACCTCGCCGGTGCGCATGTCGATGCGCGCGAGGTGACCCTCTTGCCGCTCCGCGTAGACGATGTCGGGGTTGCCGGGTTCGACCGCTGGCTGATGACCGTCCCAGTCGAGCACGACGGTCCAGTCGGAGTTCCGAATGCCGACCAGGTTGTCGGTGCGACTCGGTCCGCCTTCGGTCGAGTTGTCCTGCGTGCCGCCGTAGACGTTGTAGAACGGCTCCGCGTCGTCGAGCGCGATCTTGTAGAACTGCGTCAGCGGCAGGTTGGCCATGAATCGCCAGTTCTCCGCGAGGTCGAAGCTCTCGTAGACGCCGCCGTCGGAGCCGCAGAGCAGGTAGTCGGGGTCACTGGCCTTGAACGCCAGCGCGTGGTTGTCGCCGTGCTTCCAGGTCTCGGCCATGCGGCGGAAGGTCTTGCCGCCGTCATCCGAGACCTTCATCGCGGCGTCGGCGAGATAGAGGCGATCGAATGCGTGCGGGCTTGCGTAGAGCTCCTGGTAGTAGTGCGGACCGGTCGCGCCGGAGACGACGTCGGACTGCTGGTGCCAGGTTGCTCCGCGATCCGTGCTCTTCCAGATCCCGCCCGTGCGGCGCTCGAGTTCGATCGCCGCGTAGAGCACGTCGGGTTGCTGAGGCGACATGGCCAGTCCGATCTTGCCCATGCTCTGCTCGGGCAGTCCTTCCGCCAGTTCGGTCCAGGTCTCGCCGCCGTCCTCACTGAGGTGGATGCCGGATCCCGGCCCGCCACCCATGTAGGCCGCGACGGTGCGATGCCGTTGCCAGGTCGCGGCGTAGAGGCGATCGGGATCGCGGGGATCGATCGTCAGGTCCGTCGCGCCGATCCACTGCTCGTCGCCGAGGACGCGGTTCCAGGTCTCACCGCCATCCGTCGTCTTGTAGACGCCGCGCTCACCGCCGGCACTCCACAGGGGGCCTTGCGAAGCCACCCAGATCGTGTCTGCATCCTCGGGGTGCACAACGATCTCGGAGATGTGCTCCGAGCCACTGAGTCCGAGGTGCGTCCAGGTCTGGCCGCCGTCGTCACTCCGGTAGAGACCGTCGCCGTAACCGATGTGGCGGCCGCCGACGTTCTCACCCGTGCCGACGTACACGCGATGCGGGTTGTGGTGATCGAGCGTGATGCAGCCGATCGAGTAGGACTGCTGCTCGTCGAAGATCGGTGTGAAGGTCACGCCGGCGTTCGTCGTCTTCCAGACGCCGCCGGATCCGACGCCGACATACCAGGTGTTCTCGTCGTCGGGGTGGATCTCGAGGTCCGCGATGCGGCCCGACATCAAGGCGGGGCCGATCGAGCGAAAGGCGAGACCGTCGAAGCGTTCTTCGTTCCAGACTTCCGGAGAGTCCTGTGCGGGAAGGAACGCGGCGGCGATGACGGTTGCCAGGCCGAGTCGGAGGGTGAGCATGCTCGAGACCATAGGGCAGGCCGTGAGTGGCTTCTGTCGGTTCGGCGAGGTGATTCCTGGGTCACCGGAGCGAAGCCCCGACGGCACGGGTTCGCCCCGGAAGGAAGATGCGCGAGTCCGCGGGTTCTCTAAGACATCGCTCGCGGCGACCGCCGGGACTGCGTAGCCATGGGGCCTCCCGAGACTCCTACTCGACTCCTACTCGACTGCGCCTCCTCGGAACCGGATTCATGGCTATCCAACTGACCTGCGCACGAAGCGCAACCAGCCTGCTCTTCTGGCTGACGATGACTCTCCCGACCGTCCACGCCCAATCTCAGGACAACCCGTTGCTACAACCCTGGGACACGCCGTTCGGCGCGCCGCCTTTCGATCAGATCAGCACCGGAGACTTCGAGCCGGCCTTCGATGTCGCAATGAGGCGACATCTCGCGGAGGTCGATGGGATCAGTTCGAACGCGGCCGCCCCGACCTTCGACAACACGATCACAGCGCTCGAACGAGCAGGTTCGGATCTGTCGCGAGTGCAGCGCGTGTTCTCGGCGTTGACGTCGTCCGCGACTAGTGATGAGCTTCGCGCGATACAGAGCCGCATGGCACCGCGATTGGCCGCGCACTCCTCGGCCATCAACCTGAACGCGGCGCTCTTCGCGCGAATCAACCACCTGTTCATGGACCGGGCCCAGATTGGCCTCGATGCCGAACAGGTGCGTGTTCTCGAGCTCACGCACAACCGTTTTGTCCGAGCGGGAGCAAAGCTCGCGGGTGACGATCGTGAGCGCTTGGCCGAGATCACCGAAGAACTCGCGAGCCTCTACACCAGCTTCAGCCAGAACGTCCAGAAGGGCGCTGAGTCTTTCGCCCTGGTGCTCGAATCCGACGAAGACCGGGCCGGCCTACCCGAGTTCGCGATCGTGGCGGCCGCGCAGGCGGCCTCGGATCGGGGCATGGACGGCAAGCACGTTGTCACGCTGGCGCGTTCGTCCTTCGAGCCGTTCATGACGTTCAGCACGCGCCGGGATTTGCGGGAGGCTCTCTACACGGCCTGGACGAACCGTGGCGACAACGATGATGAATTCGACAACGAGCTGAACATCCGCCGCATCCTCCAGCTTCGTCTCGAGCTCGCGCAATTACTCGGCTACGAAGACTTCTCGGCGTTCCGCACAGCGAACACGATGGCTGGGTCGTCTCAGTCGGCCAAGGGGCTCCTGGACGAGGTCTGGGCCGGGGCGCTGACCAAGGCCACAGTCGAGGCCGACCGCATTGAGGTGATCATGCGAGCGGAAGGCGTCGACCATGAGCTTCGCGCGTGGGACTGGTGGCACTTCCAGGAGAAGGCGCGTGCCGCGTCTTATGACCTCGATGAGGACGAGGTGAAGGCCTACCTCTCGATCGACAACGTGCTCCGCGCGCAGTTCGCAGTTGCCGAGCGGCTGTTCGGGATCACGTTCTCCGAGCGTGACGACATCCCGACCTATCACCCGGACGTGCGTGTCTTCGAAGTGAAGAACGCTGACGGCGCGCACGTCGGCCTGTTCTACGGCGACTACTTCGCTCGACCAGGCAAGCGCTCCGGCGCGTGGATGAGCGCGCTACGCACGCAGCATCGATTGAGCGGTGCGGTCACGCCGCTCATCATGAACAACTGCAACTACAACAAGCCGGCTCCGGACAAGCCTGCGCTACTCAGCATGCGTGAGGCCGAAGTGGTCTTTCACGAGTTCGGGCACGGGTTGCACGGCCTGCTTTCCAATGTGACGTATCCGTCGATTGCTGGAACGGCCGTCGACTACGACTTCGTCGAGTTCCCGGCTCAGATCTACGAGCACTGGATGCGGCAGCCGGAGGTGATCACGGAGTTCGCGCTCCATCACGAGACCGGGGAGCCGATGCCCGCAGAGCTGCTCGATCGATTGCGCGCGGCGTCCAACGCACAGTCGGGCTTCGACAACGTCGAGTACATCGCCTCCGCGCTCGTCGACCTGGCCTTCCACCGCATCACAGATCCGGAGGTGCTGGCCCAGCTGAATGTGAACTCGTTCGAGGACGGCGTGCTCGCCTCCGCTCGCATGCCGAAGGCGATCGACATGCGTCATCGATCTCCACACTTCCTTCACTCGTTCGCCAGCGATCTCTACGCCAGTGGCTACTACACCTACATGTGGGCCGGCGTGCTCGACAACGACGGTTTCTCGGCGTTTGAGGAGTCGGGAGACATCTACGACAAGGCTCTCGCACGGAAGCTCTACGAGCACGTCTATTCGGCGGGAAACAAGCGCCCGGCGAGAGATGCCTACGTCGGTTTTCGCGGACGAGAGCCCAGCACGGAGGCGCTGCTTCGGAATCGCGGCCTGGACTCCAGCCAGGAGTGATGACGCAGCGAGCGTCGGGCATTCGCCGGCGCTCCGAAGAACCTCGATCGATGAACGCCCCACCCAGAACGATCGGCCTTCTCGCCCCGGTACTCCTACTCGCCGGATGGATGGCTCTCGAGCTGGTCCGCGACGACCGATCCGCTCCGAGTCCTGGCGAACCGATCCACCTATTCCTCCTCTCCGGGCAGTCGAACATGCATCACCTCGACCCGGAGGTGAGCTTCGTGCCCGCGATCGAAGCTGAGTTCGGCGCGGACAGGGTGCTCGTGGTCAAGGACGCTGCGGGCGGTCAGCCGATCTGGAGATGGATCAAGGGCTGGAAGCCGTCGACTGGCGAGGCCCCGGCGGTGACAGGTGATCTCTACGAGCGCTTGTTGACTAGAACCGGGGAGGCGATCGAAAGGCAGTCGCCGGATCGACGCGAAATCGCGAGCGTGACTCTCGTCTGGATGCAGGGAGAGCGTGATGCACGTCTCGGACATGCCGACGTCTACGAAGACAGCTTGCGAAGGCTGCGTCATCAACTGTCCGAAGACTTGCATCGAGACAGCATCAACTTCGTGGTCGGTCGACTCAGTGACTTCGACTTGGAGAACGAGCGATACCCGCATTGTACACGGATTCGGGAAGCGCAGGCCGAGTTCGTCCGTTCGAACCCGCGTTGCGCGTTGGTCGGCACCGACGACCTCAACGACGGCGAGAACTTCCAGGGCAAGGTCGTCTCTGACGACTTGCACTACTCGATCGAGGGCTATCGGATTCTCGGGCAGCGATTCGCTCGTCGGGCCATCGACTTGATTCGGGGGGCGCGGCGCCCGGACATCATCCTGGTCATGGCCGACGATCAGGGGTTCGGTGACACGGGCTACAACAGTCACCCGTTCGTGCAGACGCCGAATCTCGACGCGATGGCACGGGACGGGTTTGTGTTCGATCGGTTCTATGCCGCCGCTCCGGTCTGCTCGCCGACGCGTGCTTCAGTACTGACCGGCCGGACGCCGGTGCGGGCGAAGGTTCCGAATCACGGTCGATACATGCGGCCCGAGGAGTGGACCCTGGCTGAGGCTCTCAAGGACGCCGGATACGTCACTGGCATGTTCGGGAAGTTTCACCTCGGTTCCGCTCAACCCGACTCGCCCTGCAACCCTTCGGGAGCGGGGTTCGACGAGTGGTGCATCGGCCTGAACTTCTTCGACCAGAACCCATACTTGAGTCGTCAGGGGGTCGTCGAGCCTCGGAAGGGGACTGGGACTGAGCTAGTCGTCGACGATGCGCTCGACTTCCTCGCACGTCACAAGGACGGCGACGCGCCGATGTTCACGGTCGTCTGGTTCCCCTCACCGCACGATCCGCACAACGAAGTGCCCGCGTCCGATGAGGGGGACGCAGAGTC
Source organism: Planctomycetota bacterium (assembly GCA_039815565.1). GTDB lineage: Bacteria > Planctomycetota > UBA1135 > UBA1135 > UBA2386 > JBCBZB01. The sequence continues at coordinate 11,148 of JBCBZB010000078.1, read as the reverse complement.
GCTCTACGAGGGGGAGAAGGGTGCGGGCTACTACCGCGAGATCACCCTTCTCGATCAGCAGGTCGGTCGACTTCGGCGTGAGCTTCGGTCACTGGGCATCGCTGACGACACCATCCTCTGGTATTGCAGCGACAATGGAGGTCTCGTCGCCGAGACCTCTGGTGGACGCGCGCGCAAGGGCAGCGTCTATGAGGGTGGGCTCCGTGTTCCGTCGATCGTGGAATGGCCAGCGCGTTCGCTGCAGGGGCGCGCGTCGACGCCGGTCTCTACCAGCGACATGCTGCCGACACTGTTGTCGTTGGCGGGCGTGCCGCTGGATTCACCGCACCCGCTCGACGGAACGGACGTGAGTCTCGTGTTCGAAGGCGACGCACGTCGGGCTAGGCCAATCGGATTCTGGCACCGTTTCCAGGGCGGCCAGGTCACTCGGAGCGATCAGATCCTCCGGGCGATCTACGAGAAGCAGGTCGCGGGCGCGCCGCTTCCGCATGACCCCCCGCGGATGCTGAAGGACGTCGAGGAGTTTCCGCAGTTCGCCGAGGACTACACGAAGGGACACGCAGCTTGGGCCGATTGGCCCTTCAAGTTGCACCGTATCGAGGGAGACCGCTACGAGCTCTACAACCTCGAGAAGGATCCGATGGAGCAGCGGAATCTCGCCGAAGAGCGAGTCCATCGCGAGCACTTCGAGCGCATGAAGGCGGAGCTCGATGCTTGGATGCGGAGTGTCATTCAGAGCGTGAACGGCGAGGACTACTGATCGACTCTTGGTCGCTCAGTTGAGACCGTGCATGCGAGTCGATCCGACGCCGAATCGTCCTTGCGAGGATGGGCGCGCCATCGATCTGTCGACTGTTGAAGTCGAACGTTCGTCCGTCGTGGCATCGCAGGCGGTATCGCTGAACGATCGCGGTTTTGGGGCCTTCGCGAGGGAACCGATACTGCGTTTCGGTTCGACGTTGGATCTGCGAGATGTTCTCCCTGCGGAAGAAGAGCTTCTGCCACGGACGGTGCACTGAGAGCCCCTCCGGTAGCACCTTGATGGGGCTGAAGTACCGCAGGCCCATCCGCAGGCTGTGGCCCCACGAGAGCGAGATGATCAGGCAAATCACGAGGACTCGCGGGCGGTCGAGGTCGGAGGCTTGTGCGAACCCGCCGACGAAGACGCAGCCGAGGCAGAAGGTCACGATCCCGGAGAACGTGTTGAACCCGTAGCTACGGAACGTGAGCGCCATCGCTGTGCACGGTAGCCCAGTCAGCGGAGGAGAGCATCGAACAGCCTCGCCATCTCAGATCCCTCCCGACTGTGTCGGTTGCGTAGAGGGTTCAGAGCCGCGTGGGATCGAATGATCCGTGCGTGTAATCGGGCGCGTTCGAGGTGGCGCGCATCGATGATGTTGCCGGACTCATCCCTCGCTGCTAGCAGTGCGAACATGAAGGACTCGAGGTGGGTCTCGTACCAGAGCAGGTCGCCCTTCTTCGATTGCTCGGGGTGTAAGGCCCAAGTCTGGTACTGACCCCAGTGGCGGTCATAGGCCAGGGCGGGTTCCCCGCCAGCGATCACTTCGCGGAGCGTTCCGGACCGATCGACTTCGAAGTAGCCACCCAGCGTGAGGTTGTGCACACGCTTCAACGGATAGTGATCGGGATACTCTTCGGTGGCGGTGTTCAACAGCGCGGAAGCCTCGGCAACCAGCCCCTGACGCAGGAGCGCTTCGCCGAGAATCGACAGCGCGAGCGGGCGCAGCCGCTCCTCGTGTTCGTGGATCGGGTCGAGGTTCTGTAGCACCTCGCGTGCGAAGGCCTCGGCGGGATCCCATACCGCAGTCCACGACGCCTCGGACTTGGCCGCACGTAGCTCAGATTCGATCGCGTCCGCTCTCGCAGAGTCGTTGTGGTCTCTGGCGACGCCACCGTTCTCGTGAATGTCCGGCTGATTGGTGCAGGAGGCTGAGATCGTTGCGAGTGCGATTAGCGAGGTGGACGCGAGAGGTGTGCGCATGTGGGGAGGGTCAGGCGTCTGGCGCACCGAGCCAGAGTCGTAACGAAGCTGATCGGGGTCGGGTTCAGAGTGGCAGAGCCTGCTTGGATGAACCTCATCCCAGTGCGAGAGACTCACCCGGGCCGGCAGGGATCTGGCTCGAATGGATCGATCTCGTCGAAGTGCTCGAGGTCGACGCCGCGTAGATCATCCTGTCTTGAGGCGACCGTTCCGGAAGCCTGTTCGAGCCAGGTGGTGGGGGGGGGCGTCGTGTCATGCTTGAGGTGATTCGAGGAGCTTCGTGCCTGGTGTTCCCGCTTGAGTCCGGCCTCTGCGAGGCTCCTGACGGGCTTCCGTTTCGGCTCGGCCTCTCTCATGCTGTCGCATCGCACGCGGGCCGGCGAAGGCCCGATCGCCATGCGACCGACTCCTCCACGCTTCCAATTTCGGTCCATCCTGCAGGGGCCTCGGTACTCGTTCCTGAAGCTCGGGCGGGAACGAACCCGGATGGGCATGCTCATCGGGCCGTTCGCGGTCGTCGGCGAGTTGTTCTTGCTCGCAGAAGGTGGAGCCGCTGCCGCGCATGCGGCGCTTGTCGCGCTGCTCGTGACAGCCATCGGTCTTCACGGGTCTGGTGCGCGGTTCATTGTCGATCACGCCGAGCGAGTCATTCACACGCCGAAAGACGGCGGGATTCCGGCGTCCCAGATCATCGGTTTCGACATCGGCGCGACGGTCAAGGTGAACGAATCAGGTGATGACCTCTGGGGGCATCTCGTCGCGGTGCTGAGAAACGGAGAACGAGTCGAGATCGCTCAGGATCGCCTGCCCGAGAGGTTGGCGGACTACGGAGCGGAACTGGCAGTTGGTTTCGACGTGCGTTGGCTTCCGGCAGAGGCGGAGTCGTAACGGATCCAAGTGGCCTGGCGTCGAGATTCGACGCCTTACGATCCGAGAACCACCCATCCGATCTTCGAGAGCTTGGATGAGCGGGTCTGTCGAGGGGTATGGTGCCTTCCATGGACAAGCGAAAGACTCGCAACGGCGGCGCCCTACTTCTGCTTTTTGTAGCTCTGTACTACATGGTGCGCTGAGACCTCGATTTGGGACTCCGGGTCGGGCGAGTTCCAGCGCCTCCATGCAGCGATGCCACTCCGAACGGCTCGATGAAGACGCCCTTCAGAACGTCCGAGCCATCTAGGCAGCGTGCCACATGTGCAGGCCCGGCCTCGAATGCGCTTGCCCAATCCGGGCGTGAGCGCTGCAGACTCGCTCTGGCCGAGCCGATCTATCGGTCGTCCCGGCTGCGCGCGTCGATCTTTGCGACGATTCGTTCCAGCAGTTCTTCGATCGCGAGCAGCCGCTGTTCTGCCTCAGCCATCCATCGTTCATAGGCCGAGGATGCACGTGCTTCTTCTTCCGAGGTGTCGGTCGGATGACTAGAAGGGTCGGACTCGAACAGCGAGTAGATTCGGTTCGGGTAGGCTGTCCTCGGAGGCCTCCGGCCGAGTTCGATGCGCAGTACTTCCTTCTTGCCCTTGCGAATGATCTCCAGTGCCAATTGTTCTCCCGGCTTGTGTCCGACGAAGGGGCCGTATTCCAATTGCTCCGCCGTCACGTCGACGCCGTCGACCGAAAGGATGATGTCATCCGGTTTCAGGCCGGCTCGGGTCGCCGGAGAGTCTCCGAGGATGTTCGTGACGATCATCCCGAGCTCGTTCGACACGTCGAAGTGACTGAGGACACCGGAGAACACCAGGTCGAGTGAGACTCCTGCGAAGCCGTCCTTATTGATCGGCTCGAAACGCACGCCGATCTGGGCGCGTTCGAGGAGCACCGTTGCAATCACTTCCTGTTGCGCGTTCAGGACGAATCGCTCCTGAATACCGAACGACGCTAGCTCCGCGGTGAAATCGTCTACCGTTTCCGGCGCGGGGCCGAGGATGCCGGCGAAGAGCGGTGGGGTGAGACGGGTCTCCGTGACGTCCGTGCCGTCGACGGTCAGTGTGAAGCAATCGTCGACGATCTGGAGCTCGTAGAGCTCGTCCTCGATCAGGAACGCCGTCTGGAGTGCGCTCGGAATCGTCCTCGGGACGAGGTCCTCCGGGCCGAGTATCTCGAGGATCTCCGCAGCGTCCCCACCCTCGGGCGCCCCACCACCAAGCGGCTTTCGCGGGTCTGCAGGCGATTCCTGCGCGATCAGGCAGCCCGCTAGGAGCAGGCTGACCGGAATGGAACGGGATAGGAGTCGATTCATGACTTGCTCCGAGTCGTCGGGGGCTCCTCAGAAGTGCTGGTGAAGGGACCGGAGCCGGCGGCGGAGGAAATCCGGGTTGGCTCGAGCGCGCTCACGCAGACTGCTGGGTGAGATCGTCCCGGTCGAGTCATCTCGACGCGAGGACTGTTGGTCCTGGTTGTTACCCGCCGCAACGAGTGAGTTGTCCGAGTCTTCGATTGGCTGCGACTGTGTCGTTCCGTCCGACTCAGTGGTCGTGTGCGATTCGTCGCTGTCGGTACGCCCCGGGTTCGAAGCCGAACCGTCGAAGAACGCGACGACTCCGAAGAGAGCGATCGCAGCCGTCAACAGCACCTTCCTGTAGGGGGTGCGCGTGGCGGCCCGGTCGGTGTCCGTTGGCAGCTCGACTGATTCGATCGCTTGGAGCAGGAGTGAGTCCTGTGACCAGGCGTGGCGGGTCTCGCAGTCGAATTCCAGGCGGTCGATCAGGGAGTCCGCGACCTTCGCGTCCTCGTCAAGGATCGGACGCAGGCGCTCCCAGTCGTTCATGCTTTCGTCGCGACCGACGACACGCTCCAGAATCGCCTCGAGGTCGAGCTCATGATCGTTCGTAGTCATGCGTGTTTGGAGTCCTTGAACCGACTCCGGTTACCCAGGTCGGTCTTTCGCTGTTGAAGGATGGATCGAAGAGATCGTCGTGCTCGAGCGAGCCGGCTCTCGATGGCGTTCTCGGTCGCACCGAGCATCTCGGCGAGATCTCGCTGAGACAGTCCGTGGCTGGAGCGCAAGACCAGTACCTCACGTTGATCGGCGGGGAGCTGCTCGATCGCTGCTTGAACCTCGGCCAGGCGCTCGCCGGCTTCGATCTTCGCTTGATGTGCGTCGTCTCTCACGTTGCCAGAATCTAGTGGTTCGGATTCGGTTAGCCGCAGGCGCACTCTCTGGTAGCGCGAAGCCGACTGGGCCGCGTTGATCGCGAGCGTCCGCAGCCATCCTCGAAAGGCCTTGGCTGAGCGAAGTCCGGTGATCGAACGCACGAATTGAAGGGCGACATCCTGCATCAGGTCCTGGACGTCGACCCCAGGAGATAGGTGGGACCGGAGAACCGATCCCATCCATGCGCGGTGGAGACGCCAGAGTTCGTCCTGGGCAGCGCGGTCCCCATCGACTGCTCGGTCGATGAGCACTTCGTCCGGGGCTTGGTCCGTCGTCAGTTGTCGCACCGCTAGAAGAGGCACTTGAGCCGTTCCCTTCCGTCAGAAATCTCGAGATTGATCGCGAAACGGAGTCACAGCGGCCCCTGATCTGAGTCAGCCGTTTCCTTGGCTTGAATTTTCCGATCCTCGCTGACGGATCCGGATCCGTCACGCACCTCTTCTCCCGTGGCTCGCATCGGGCTCCTCCGACGCTGTCGGAGGCCCGACGTGCCCAGTTTCAACCCTCCCAGGAGGCCGGGCCCGGAGTCCATCCACAGGATTCCGTGTCACGAGTGGGCGCATGAATGCCCTTGAGCATTGGACCCATCTCGCCGCGCTCTTTCTGGGCCTCTCAACAATCTTCACTTCACCCAGACATGCAACGCACGATTTCCGCAATCGCCGTAACCGCCCTGCTGGTCACGGCTTCTTGCAGTGAGAGCAGCGGCGGAGCCGCCGAAGGAATTCCCTCGGCGCCGATCCCGTCCGCGCCGATTCCCTCGTCAGCCCTTCCCGCGATGAGCTTGCCTTCGCAGGCACTGCCGACCGTCGAAGTCGACGAGGTGCCTCCGAATGCCGATGTGCGTTCGCTCTCGCTCACCTTCGAGGAGAGCCAGGTCGTCGGGACCGGTGCGATGGCGCTGACGAGTCCGGACTTGTCAGCCGTCGCAACCCTCGCGGTGACCGAAAGCACGGGTGACATCGTTGCTGAAGTAGCGATCTCCGGGCTGAACGGTGGCGAATTCATCGCGTCGGTCGACCTGCGTTTCGGCTTTGCTGGCGAGAACGGGGGCGTGCTCGCGAGCTTCGCGCCGACGATGGACCCTGACGTCTTCCGGCTGACGACGACCATCGGCGGACTTCTGAACGTCGGTGGAAACACCCTCCAAGCGTTCCTCGACGGTGCTTGGTACATCGACATCGCGACCGGCGCACGGCCGAGCGGACAGCTGCGCGCGCAGGCGCTTGTTTCCGAGATCGGGGTCGTTCGCATAGAGCTCCAGGGCGCGCAGGAGAACCCGCCGGTCGCGAATGCGGACGGTATCGCGGGTGTCGCCTACGCGACTTTCGATGCACTTGCTGAGAGCATTGTTCTGACGACGTCGGTGGAAGGCTTCGTGCCGTTCCTCGATGCACCGGTTGGCCCTGTTCACCTGCACGCGGGTTTCGCCGGCGAGAACGGTCCGGTCATCCTGCCGTTGCAGCCGGTCGGTTCCTCACAGACGGTGTTCCGTGGCACCGAAGCGGACGCTGTCGAGGCGCTGGACTTCGCCCAACTCCTGCAGGGCGGCTACTACGTCAACGTACACTCGATGGCCAACGCATCCGGCGAAGTGCGTGGTCAGCTTGTCCCGAACGGGATCCAAGCCGTGCGTATGGAGCTCGAAGGCCAGCAGGAGAACCCGCCGGTTATGAACGCGGCCGGTATTTCGGGTGTCGCCTACGCGACCCTCGACGAGATGGCTGAGAGCATCGTCCTGACGACGTCGGTGGAAGGCTTCGTGCCGTTCCTGGATGCGCCGATCGGTCCCGTGCACTTGCACGCGGGCTTCGCCGGCGAGAACGGTCCGGTCATCCTGCCGCTACAGCCCGTCGGAGACTCCGATACCGTGTTCCGTGGCACTGAGGTCGACGCGATTGAAGTTCTGGACTTCGCCCAGCTCTTGCAGGGCGGCTGCTACATCAACGTGCACTCCGCCGTGAATGCGTCCGGCGAAGTTCGAGGGCAGTTGGTGCCGGGGGGCATCCAGGCGGTGCGCGTGGAGCTCGAAGGTCAGCAAGAGAACCCACCGGTTGCGAACGATCCCGGAGTCCTGGGCGTCGCCTATGCGACGTTCGACGCGATGGCAGAGACCATCGTGCTCATGACGTCGGTGGAAGGGTTCGTACCGTTCCTCGATGCGCCGGTCGGTCCGGTGCACCTGCACGCCGGTTTCGCCGGAGAGAACGGCCCGGTCATCTTGCCGCTTCAGCCGGTCGGAGGTTCGAACACCGTCTTCCGTGGCACTGAGGCAGATGCGATCGCGATGTTGGACTTCGGGCAAATGATCCAGGGTGGCTATTACATCAATGTGCACTCGGCGGCGAATGCGTCCGGAGAGGTCCGTGGGCAGGTCGTGCCGAGCGGTATTCAAGTGATCCGTTCGGAACTACAGGGGGCGCAGGAGAACCCTCCCGTCTCGAACGCACCGGGAGTGTTCGGCGTCGGCTACGCCACCTTCAACGCCGAGGAGGAGCGCATTGTGCTGCTGACAACGGTCGAGGGATTCGTGCCTTTCCTGGATGCGCCGGTCGGTCCGGTGCACCTCCACGCGGGGTTCGCGGGCGAGAATGGTCCGGTCATCCTGCCGCTTCAGCCGGTCGGGGATTCAGACACGATGTTCCGGGGGACCGAAGCGGAGGCCCTTTCCGCGCTGGACTTCGCTCTGTTGCTCCAGGGCGGCTACTACATCAACGTGCACTCGGCGGAGAACGCCTCGGGCGAGGTGCGCGGCCAGATCGTCCCCAGCGGGGTCGAAGTTGTGCGTATGGAGCTCCAGGGCGCTCAGGAGAATCCGTCCGTCTCCAATGGCGCCGGAGTCTCCGGTGTCGCGTTCGCCACGTTTAACGCGGCCGAGGAGCGCATCGTTCTTCTGACGACGGTCGAGGGATTCGTTCCGTTTCTAGATGCGCCGATCGGCCCGGTGCACCTGCACGCCGGGCTTGCGGGCGAGAACGGACCGGTCATCCTTCCGCTTCAGCCGGTGGGTGATTCGGAGGTGGCGTTCCGTGGCACGGAGACAGACTCCGTCGAGGTCCTGGACTTCGAGCAGCTGCTTCAAGGCGGTCACTACATCAACGTCCACTCTGAGGCGAACCCGATGGGCGAAGTCCGCGGCCAACTGTTGACGACGCAGAGCCTCGAATCGGATTCGTAGTCCGACCTCAATCGCCCGGTGCTCAGGATCCGACTCTGAACCGCTCCTGACGTCGCCAGCGATCGTTGGCTCGGGTTGCGGGCAGCGGACCGACTCAAGAGTGGCCTGCGACATTCGGACGAGAGGGAGTTCCATCGGTGTGACGTCCCCTTCATGCGCAGTGCCAGGCTTGGTTCCTCCGTCATGCCCTCCGAGATCACGGCGGAAGTCGTTCGTCTCGCCCTCGGTCTTCATTGCTCGGGAAATGGAAGTCGATTGGCCAGGCCGAACTCGAGCGCCCTGGTTTTTAGAATCTCTTCTGACGGATGTCGGGGAGTGATGCGCCTTTCTCTCGTGGTAGCCCGAGCATTCTCGGTCCGAGCTACACGCACCGTGTGACACGCTTCGATGCAAGAGGGCCTGATTGTTCTCAGCGCGAGCGTTCGTTGCGGCGCAATGGATCGGACTTCGTGTCACACGGAAGCCCGCAGTCACCCTGCTGCACTTTCTCCGCTGTTCCTACAATGAATCCCTTGAACTCTATCGCCCAGGTGTTGGGCGTTTGCTTCGCCTTGGGTCTTCCGACCGATGCCACGGCCCAGCGGCCGTCCTGCGGAAATCTGAGTCTGAACCCGAACGTCGGAACTGGCCAAGGCTCTGGCGACGAGGTCCTGAGCTCCGGTCTGAGCCTCGGCTTCCCCTTCACCTTTCCCGATGGGACGGTGACAAGCGTGATCGACGTGACCTCCAACGGTCGCATCGTTCCGACCGGGGGGCTGATGGCGACGAGCTTCTCGCCGTCTGAGACCGATCTGTTGTCCGGTCCAGCGACACTAAGTCCGCTCTGGACGGACCTCGACTTTGCGGGCGGCGACGTGTTCTTCAACTCGACCTCGACGAGTGCGGTGGTGACCTGGCAGGACGCTGTGCTCTTCGGCGGAGTTGATCCGTTCACGTTCCAAGCCGAGCTGAAATCGGATGGCAGTTTCCGATTCGTTTACGACGAGCGAGTAGCCGCTGAGCTTGGCACGGACACGCCGCCGGCCTTGGTTGGCGCGAGTCCTGGCAACGGAGCGACCGGTCCGGGTGAGACGAGTCTTCTAGATCTGATTGACGGGTTGGGTGATACCGGATCAGAAGGCTCGGTCTACGAAGTCTACTTCTTCGGAAACGACTTCGACCTCGGTGGCTTCGCGCTCGATTTTGCCCCGAACGGGAACGGCGGGTTCGCTGTCACGAGTGAATGCGCTCGCAGCTTTGAGACCTCGAACCCGTGCGCGCGATCCAATGACGCGTTCCGATTTACGCCGAGAGCAGATGGAGGCTACGACGTCGATCAGATCGATCGCTTCTTCGAAGCGAGCGTCGGCGCGGATCTCGGCCTGATCGACGAGTCCGAGGTAGATCAACCGTTGCCGTTCCAGTTCTTCATGCCGGGAGGCACCGTCGTCAACACGTTGCGCATCACATCGAACGGACGACTGCTGGACCCGGCGTCTGGGACGGTCGCCGACTTCAGCCCGGACCCGGCCACTGCGGTCACCGACGGTCCTGCGATCTGCGCGAGCTGGATCGATCTAGACCCGGGTGCGGGCGGGACGGTGAGCTTCGATGCCAATCCAACTCGCGTCCTCGTCACCTGGCAGGGTGTTCCGGAGTTCGACTTGCTCAACTCCCACACGTTTCAGATTCGACTGTTTCCGGATGGGTCATTTGAGATCTCCATTCTCGAGCAACCCCTCGTCTTCCCGGCGATCCTCGGCACCTTCGATGGAGCCGGCGGAATGGTTCCGGCCGAAGTTGACCTCTCGTCGACGCCGATCCTCTCGACTGGATCCGCGAGCGTCTACGAGTTCATCGATGGCGGCGGTGATGTGTCAGACATCAGCGTGCCGCTGCGCACGATCGAGGTTTCTCCGGCGCAGCTCGGTGGCTCCTTCCAGATGGTGCTCGACGGGGTTCCTTCAGGTTCGCTCGCAGCGGGCATCCTGGTCGGCTTCTTGAACCCTGGTATCGACATCGGGGGAGCTCTGCCGCTGGGAACGCCGTCCTGCGTCCTGGCGACCGATGGTGCTTTGAACCTTCCGCTCACGATTCAGCCGGGGGGCTTGTCTTCGGTCGGCGCGATCAACGTTCCGAACCGTCCTGCGCTGTCGGGGCTGACGCTTCACGCCCAAGGTTTCGTGATCGATCCGACGCTGAACGTTCTTGGCCTCGGCTTTGCGAACGGTCTCGGCGGACGCGTCGGCCTTTGATCTCGGCGAGGCGCCCTTGGACGAGCGCCTCTTCCAAACCGGCCTTCCACAACGAATATCTCCTGGTCCCGGCCGTGCACCCGGGCCTCAGGATCGACTCCATTCGGCGCTTCTTCGTGGCGTCTCACGCTTCGAAGTTGCTCCTAAACGGTCATGGATCGGAGGTCTGGCTGTTGCGGTCCAGGCCCTCCTTGTGCAGGGACAACCAACGCAACCCGTCGTCCGGGGGAGAGCTTGAGAACCTCTCCCCCGGAGACACTTTTCCGAGCGTCGACATGAATTTGCCAGCGCTCAGGATGCGATGCAGGGTGTGTGGAACGGCCTGGCTCCCTACCGGCTTGCGAAGCCTCAAGCGCTGTCCGGAGTGTCGGCTTGAAACCTGCCGGTTCGACTTCCGCTCTGCTCGAGCGCGCGCGGCTCTCGCGCTGCTGCTCGCCGTGATCTATGCGATCACAGGCTGACCCCCTAGTGTAGTGCATCAAACAGATGCGCCATTATCCCGGAGCGCTGATCGAGCCCTGGTGACCTTGGCGAGGATGTCCTTCGCAGAGGCTGTCCAGATGAACGGGGTCGGCTCGAGGTT
>JBCBZB010000043.1:0-41445 GCA_039815565.1 Planctomycetota bacterium | reverse complement strand
TGCCGCCGCATCGCCGCCAAGGAGCAGCTCGGCCAGGGCAAGATCCGCAGCCACCTCGTCCTCGGCTGCCAGGACTTCCCGACAGAGATCAACCGGTGAGGGGATGTTTGGCTTTGGTCCAGTTCGTCGTTTCCGAAAGGTTGAGAAGATCGACAGCTCAATGATGAAGTCTCTTATCTTTCTCTCTCAGGGCGATGCTGCGGATGATGGCCGGGCTGGGCACGACGCCGGGCGACCTGGACAAGGACGTGCGGCGGCTGCGGAATGTGCTGTCCCTCCGCCGGCCCGGCTACGACGCTCGCGAGGCCGCCGTCATGGCGCGTCGGGCAAGAAGTGAGGCAGTGCAGAGGATGGCCGCGGAGGAGGAGCGCTACGACGAAGAGGAGGAGGAGGAGGAGGTGGACAAGTTCGACCCGGACGACCTCACCACCGCCCAGGCTGCCCACCCGACCACGAACCTACGTCGAATCGAAGAACCCGATGCGTCGACAACTGCCGACCCTTGCCACACTTCTGCCCCTCCTGTGCTCGACCGTGATCGCTCAGGACAGCTCGCGCGAACGCTTCTTCGAGCGCGCAGAAAAACGGCACGGCGAGTTCGGCGCACGGGCCGCGCGATTCTTGATCGAGAACCTGCCGCCGCGAGACCGCGACACGAGCGACGCCTTCCTGTTCGAGAACCTCGACCTCGCGTTTCAGGCACGTCGCCAGTTCGCCTGGGCTCGGAAGGTCGAAGAGCAACTCTTCCTGAACGATGTGCTGCCGTTCGCCGTCGTGGATGAGACGCGAGAGAATTGGCGACCGTCGCTGTTTGCCGTCGCGACCGAGATCGTCGCCGACTGCGAAACCGCACACGATGCGGTGCAGGCTCTGAATCGCGAGCTCTTCAACCGCCTCGACGTTCACTACAACACCGGACGTAAGGCTCCGAACCAGTCCCCCGCCGAGTCGATCGCGCAGAGCCGCGCGACCTGCACCGGCTTGTCGATCCTGCTGATCGATGCCTGCCGCGCGGTCGGAATTCCGGCACGCCTGGCTGGAGTCGCCAACTGGCACGACAAGCGCGGGAACCACTCCTGGGTCGAAGTGCACACCGGCGACCACTGGCACTTCCTCGGCGCGGACGAGTTCGACTCAGGCGGTCTCGACCGAGGCTGGTTCACGAGCGACGCGGCGCTCGCAATCGCCGGGGATCGAGAGTTCGCTGTGTGGGCGACCTCGTTCGCAGTTCGGCCCGACGGCGACAACGTCGACTGGTTCCCGATGGTCTGGAACCGACGCGATCGAACGGTTCCCGCGGTCGACGTCACTCGCCGCTACGTCCCGACGACGGACCAAGTCGACGCCGCCTCGTCGAACGGTGCGATCCGCCTCGTTCGAGTGCGCGAAGCCGCGGGAGCAGATCGCATCGTCGCGCGGCTGAGACTCTTGAATGCCGAAGGCTCGATCCTCGCAGAGAGCGAGACCCGAGCCGGCCGCAGCGACTTGAACGACATGCCCGAGCTGCTGATCCCGATCGCGACGGACTGCGTTCTGGAGATCGAGTTCGAGTCGCAGGTCAGACGACGACCGCTCCGTTGCGACAGCACCGAGCGCGCGATCCTCGACCTGAACTGGGCCGACCTCGGGCTCGATCGCGAAACTGCAGAGACGCTCGTCGAGTCGACGTTCGAATCCCGAAAGGAGGAGCTCGCCACCGAACTCGCAGAAGAACTCGATGACGAACGGATCCGCGTTGGCGAACGTGACCTGCGCCTGCTCGAGCGAACCTTCGGTGACGAAGGCGCCGAGACGCACAGTCTCTGGATCTCGATGCACGGGGGCGGCGGCGCACCGGCGGGCGTCAACGACCAGCAATGGCGCAACCAGATCCGCCTCTACGAACTCGAAGAGGGCATCTACGTCGCGCCACGCGCACCGACCAACACCTGGAACCTCTGGCACGAGGGCCACATCGACGATCTGTTCGGCCGCCTGGTCGACGCGATGGTCGCGACGCGCGATGTCGATCCGGACCGGGTCTACCTGCTCGGATATTCCGCAGGTGGCGACGGCGTCTACCAACTCGCACCGCGGATGGCTGATCGATTCGCGGCCGCCTCGATGATGGCGGGCCACCCGAACGACGCCAGCCCGCTGGGGCTGCGCAACCTACCGTTCGCGATCTTCATGGGCGGCGAAGATGCCGCTTACGACCGCAACAAGATCGCCGCTCAGTGGGGAGAGAAGCTCGCCGAGCTGCACCAGGACGATCCGGCGGGCTACGAGCACCGGGTGACGATCTACGAGGGACTCGGCCACTGGATGAACGGCCGCGATGCCGAGGGCCTGCCCTGGATGGCCGCGAAGGTGCGGAACGCATGGCCGACTCGAATCGTCTGGCGACAATCGAACCGCACGCATGACCGCTTCTATTGGCTTGCCGTCGATGAGGAGGACCGACGTGCCGGATCCATTCTCCGTGCCGAGGTCGAGGGCCAGACGATCCAGCTCGAGGCCGACGGTGTCCGGGCATGCCGACTACGGCTGCGCGACACGCTCGTCGATCTCGACCAACCGATCACCGTGAAGATCGGTGACGAAACGGTGTTCGAGGGGAACGTCGAACGCTCCGAAGAGGCGATCCGACGATCGATTCGAGAACGGCTCGACCGGAGTTCCTGCGCGACGGCAGAGCTCCAAGTCCGCTGGTGAGCGGCCAGGCCGCGCCCGAAGTCAGCACTCGAGACCCTGGGAACACCTGGTGCTCAGTAGACCTGGTGCGCGGTCCACCTAGGACTCGGGCACTCAGTGCTCAGTCCTTCTTGCTCACTGCTCAGGGCCACCCGCGCCGTGCGCGTGGCCGTGAGAACTCTCCTCGTCGGTCGGCTCGCGGACTTCGACGACCTCGACCGCGAAATTGAGGTTCTGCCCAGCGAGCACGTGGTTGAAGTCAACCGTAACGGCCTCGCCCTCAATCTTCTGGATCGTTCCGATCAGCGGGTTTTCGTCCTGATCCATCGCCTGGAACTGCAGGCCTTCGCGCAGCTCGGCGTCCTCGGGGAACTGATTGCGCTGCACAGTCTGGACAGCGTCGTCGATTCGCTCGCCATAACCCTCGGCTGGTGTGACGATCACATCGAACTTGTCACCGACCGCACGACCTTCCATCGCCTTCTCCAGGCCCGGCACGATCTGCTGAGCGCCTTGGAGGTAGGCGAGCGGATCCTGCCCCTCCGAGCTATCGACCATCTGGCCGTCGTCGAGGGTGAGCTTGTAGTGCATGGTGACCACCATGCCGGATGCGACGGTGCGCGTGTCGGACATGCGGGTCAGTAGACCAGCTCCGAGGCCCGAGCGCGCGTCCAACGACGGCTTTTGCGCGGCCTCCGCGCCCCCGAAGCCCTCCTTGCCGGTATGAAGAGGTCATGCGTGATGCTCGCTCCGCTCGATGCGCGCTCGACGGCCCTTTCCCGCCAAGCCGCACGCTCTCCCTGCTCCGATCCGCGCTGACGACTCTGCTCGTCGGCCTGTGGCTCTCGATCACCGCCAACGCTCAGGAGTCGCAACAACCGAAGGCGCCGATCCGCGCGCTCGTTGGAGCTCGGATCGAGCCGGTCGTCGGCGACCCGATCCAGAACGGAGTGGTCCTGGTCGAGAACGGCCTCATCCTCGCCGTCGGCGATGCTTCGAACACGGCGATCCCCGAGGGCGCGGTCGTCGTCGACCTGAGCGGCAAGGTGTTGATGCCAGGCCTGGTCTGCACCCACAGCCACGTCGGCGGCCCCCAGGGAGCCGACTCGAGTCACCCGATTCAACCCGAGTGCCGCGTGCTCGACAGCATCGACGTGCGTGACGCGGGGATCGCGAAGGCTCGCGCCGGTGGCCTGACGACGGTCAACGTCATGTCCGGTTCAGGGCACCTGCTGAGCGGCCAGACGCTCTACGTGAAGCTGCGGAAGGGCGACACGGTCGACGATCTCGCGCTGCGCTTGCCCGACGGCAGCTACGCCGGCGGGATCAAGATGGCCAACGGGACCAACCCCCAACGCAACCCACCGTTCCCCGGCACGCGCGCGAAGAGTGCGGCGCTGATCCGAGCACTGTTCCTGAAGGCGAAGCGCTACTACGACCGCAAGCTCGCCGCGGAAAACGACGAGTCGATCGAGGCCCCCGAGATCGACCTCGCGCTCGAACCGCTCTGCGACGTGTTGAGTGGCAAGCGCCCGGTGCATCACCACACGCACCGACACGACGACATCCTCACGGTACTTCGGATCGCGGACGAGTTCGGCTACCGAGTCGTCCTGCACCACGTCAGCGAGGCTTGGAAGGTCGCGGACGAGATCGCCGACGCGGACGTCGCCTGCTCAGTGATCCTGCTCGACAGCCCCGGCGGCAAGATCGAGGCGAAAGATCTGCGCATGGAGAACGCCACCCTGCTCGCGGAGCGCGGCGTACTGACTGCGTTCCACACCGACGACGGTATCACCGACTCGCGCTACTTCCTGCGCATGGCAGCCTTCGGGATCCGAGCCGGACTCTCCCGACAGCAGGCCCTCGAGTCCCTGACGATCGCCGGAGCAGAGATCCTCGAGCTCGAAGACCGCATCGGATCGATCGAGGTCGGCAAGGACGCCGACTTCTGTGTGCTGAGCGGGGACCCGTTCTCGATCTACACCAAGGTCGAACAGACCTGGATCGATGGCACAGTTGTCTTCGATCGCTCGCTACCCGAAGACCGCCTCGCAGCCGAGGGAGGCTTGGGCGCAAGTGACGGTCAGGCCTGGTACCTCTGCTGTGCTCAGAAGCAAGAAGGGGGCAACTGAGATGCGCGGTCTACGAACAACAGCTTTCCTGGCGCTCACGACCGCCACTCTGCACCCGAGCGTCGATGCACAGATCGCGGTGCGCGCCGAGACCCTCTACACGATGGCTGGAGACCCGATCTCCGACGGCGTGGTCCTCGTCGACGCCGAGGGCAAGATCACGGCGGTCGGCCCCGCGGCAACCGTCGACATCCCGGGTGGAGTCCGCGTGCTCTCGGCGGCTGTGGTCACCCCCGGCCTGATCGATTCCCGGAGCGTCGTCGGCCTCGCCGGCTACCTGAACCAGGACGGCGACTCCGACCAACTCGACCGCAGCGAACCGATGCAGCCGGAACTCCGAGCCCTCGATGCATTCGACGTTCGGGAGCCACTGGTCGACTGGATCCGCAGTTTCGGTGTCACGACGGTCCAGACCGGACACGCACCTGGCGCCCTGATCCCGGGCCAGATGATGGTCGTGAAGACCACGGGCAACACGGTCGAAGATGCGGCGTTGATCGAGAACTCAGGCATCGCGGTCACGCTGGGCGACGGCGCGAACGCCCCCTCCGGCGCGCCGGGCACTCGTGCGAAAGCTACGGCGATGCTTCGTTCGCTCCTACTCGAGGCCAAGCGACGCCTCGAGAAGGCCGCGGACGATGAGGCGGATCTCGCCCCGAACCTCCGACTCGATGCGATGGTCGAAGTCCTGAGAGGCGAGCGACCGCTGATCGTCCATGCCCAGCGCAGCCGCGATCTGCTGACTGCGCTGCGTCTTCGCGAGGAGTTCGGTTTTCGACTTGTGCTGGACGGAGCGGCCGAGGCTCACCTCTGCCTCGAGGAGATCGCCGCTGCGAGGGTTCCGGTCATCGTTCACCCGCCAATGGCGCGACATCGCGGGCAGCTGGAGAACGCCACGTTCGAGCTCGCCTCGATCCTCGATCAGCGCGAGATCCCGGTCGCTTTCCAGAGCGGCTACGAACCCTACGTGCCGAAGACGCGCGTCGTCCTGTTCGAAGCCGGCATGGCAGCTGCCCACGGGCTCGGCTTCGACCGCACGCTCGAGGCCCTGACGATCGACGCAGCCCGAATGCTCGGCCTCGACGAGCGCATCGGATCCCTCGAGGTCGGAAAGGACGGCGACTTCGCGTGCTACGACGGCGACCCGTTCGAGTACACCTCGCACTGCACAGCGACGGTCATCGAAGGCGTGGTCGTGTTCGAGGGAAGTCGCTGACAGATCGATGTCCGAAACGGAGCTTCTGATCCTGGGTGCCGGCCCAGCCGGCATGGCTCGCGCGTTCTGGGAACGCCGCCGGGCTCCGCGTCGGCAGATCCACATCCTCGAGCGCTCGAGCAATCCGGGCGGCTGGGCCCGAAGCCTCGAGGTGAACGGGCACCACCTCGAACTCGGACCGCAAGCTCTGCGGCCGGATGACACCCTGCTCGCAACGCTCCGCGAACTCGGCCTCGAGAAGCGGGTCGTCGAACCATCTGACCGGGCCTCGAGACGCTTCGTCGTTCGAGATGGCCGACTGCGAGCACTTCCGTCCGGGCCCGCCGGCCTTCTGACGACCGGACTCATGTCGTTCCGCGGCAAGCTGCGCGCTCTCCGCGAACCGAGGGTCCCCCGGCTGGAGGAGTCCACCTCGGAAGAATCGGTGACCGAGTTCATCCAACGTCGATTCGGGCGCGAGGCTGCCCGGCTCGCGTCTGCGATGGTTCACGGGATCTTCGCCGGGGATGCCGATCGGCTCGAAGCCCGCTCGGCGTTCCCGGTGCTCGCGGAGTTCGAACGCGAACACGGCTCGGTGCTCAAGGGCATGAAGCACAAGGCCCGAGCTCGCCGAGAATCGAAGGCCGAGCGCGGACCGGCGCTGCTGACCTTCGAGGGTGGAATTCAGGCTCTGACCGACCGACTGCACAAGCGACTCGGTGATGTCGTCTCGCTCGGCGTCGACCCCGTACGCATCAGCCGGGAGCGAGACCGGTTTCGGATCGACTTGTCGTCCGGCCCGCACTGGACGACCGGAGCACTGGTCCTGGCGACCCCGGCCTGGGCCGCCGCCGACCTGCTCCGGCCGCTGGACGAAGAATTGGGCCACGCGCTCGACGAGATTCCGTTCGTCGATGTCGTGAGCGCCTACGTCTCAGTCCCCGCCGAGAAACTCGACTCACGAGCCGAGGGATTCGGGTGCTTGTTCGAGAAGGGTGAGCCCGGCCCCGTCCTCGGCATCCTCTACGCGTCCTCGGTCTTTCCCGACCACGCCCCGCGCGGCCGAGCGCTCTACCGGGTGATGATCGGCGGAGCGCGCGATCCTGAGATCCTCCGTTGGGACGAGGACCGTGTGGAGCAAGCAGCCGTCGACGCACTCCGCGGCTACCTGAAGCTCGAGGGGCCGTTCGAGGTCCTCCACATCGAACGCTGTGCGCGCGCGATTCCCCAATACGAACGCGGACACGCAGCCCGACTCTCGCGCATCAAGCAGCGTCTGCGGGAGCGACATCCGGGACTGGAACTCTGCGGCAACAGCTACGAGCACATCGCACTGCCGCCACAGCTCCACCGACTCGACGACCCGGACTGATAGACTCCCTCCCGATGACCGAGCGCGCGGAGCTACCGACCGACCCTGAGGGATGGGCGAGACGTCTGAAGTCGAACTGGGAGCGGCGTGCACAACACGCATCGCGCGACTTCTTCGTCGCGTCGAACCCTGGCTGGAGCGATCCGGAGACCTGGGAACGCTACGCCCGACAAGACCTCGAACTGTTCCTGACCGACTTCGATCGGGAGCGCCTAAAGAAGACCGACGTGCTCGAGATCGGTTGCGGATCCGGCCGACTCGCGGAGTTCCTCGGCCCGATCGTCGGCTCCTACTCGGGATTCGACATCGCTCCGAGCATGGTGGACGGCGCGCGCGAGCGCTGCAAAGAGCTCGACGACTGCCGATTCGAGGTCGGTGGCGGACTCGGTGTCCCCGAAGCCCTCCGTGATCGCCGCTATGGCCTGATCCTTTGCGTGGCGGTGTTCATCCACTGCCCGAAGTCCGTGATCGAATCAAACCTCATGGACGCCTGGACGCTGCGAACGGCAGACGCCGACATGCGGTTCCAGGTGCTGGCCGACCCGACGAGCGACACCGGTCTCGAGAGCCCCCCACAACCGGAGGTTTCCGAGCAGGTCGCCGAAACGCTCGAAACCGAAGTGAAGCAGGTCCTCGACGAGCGCACCGAGGAAGAGATCGCGCTCTCGACAGAAGAGCACTACCTGGGCCACCCGTTCCTCTACGACGAAGTCCGCGAGATGGCGGAGCAACAGACGCAGGGTGACGTCGCACTCTACCGCGGCGACCTCGGTTCGATCTTCGGACGCGTGCGCTGACGCCCAGATCTCAGCCGTCGAACCAGGGCTCGACCGAGACCCCGAGTCCGTCAGCGATTCGATTCACGTAGGCGTAGTAGGAGGCACACTCACAGACCGCGAGGATGTCCGCATCCTCCAGCCCCTCCTGGCGTAAGGCTTCGACATCGGAGGATTGGATCGACCAGGGTTCCACCGTCAGGCGATCGACGTAGGTCAGGATCGCCTCCCGCCGCGGACCCAGCCCCGCCGTGCGCCAGTCGGCCTCGAGCCTCTCTAGGAGCTCGTCGTCCTTCAGGAGCCGACGCAGACCGCGCCGGTGATGGGCCAGTCAATAGCGACATCGATTGAGCTGACTCACGCGAAGCGCGATCAGCTCGCGATCCACTTTCCGCAGCCCCTTGGTGCCTGCCATCGCCGAGCGATAGAGCGCGACGTGAGCTTTCAGCCCTTCGAGGTGCAGGGAGTGGATCCGAAGGATCTCGTCCACCCGACCGGACTCCGGATCGAGCAAGCCGTCGTAGACCTCACGCAGAGGTTCGGGAGCGCCCGACTCGTCGACGATGCGGATGAAAGCCACTCGCCGATCACACCGTCATTCGTCGAGTGAGTCCAGCAGCACGCCGTAGCCCTCGCGGTAGCTCGGGTAGCGCCAACGGAATCCGAGCTCCCGCAGGCCGCGTGCGACGCAGCGCTTGTCTCCACCTCGAGCCGCCTGCGGAGCAGCCGGATCCTCCGTTCCGAGTGTGACACCGAGTCGATCGGCCAGGAACCGGAGAACCTCTCCCCGTCGGGTCGCACTCTCGTCGACTCCGAGCAGCACCTTGGAGAAGTCCTGAGATCTCGTCGACGCAGCTTCGGCCACCACCTGGAGAGCCGCCGCGGCATCCTCGATGTGCATCCGGTTGCTCCAGGGGCCGTCGCCGTCCTGAGGCAACGCGACCGAACCTCGGCGAACCGCGTTGATCAGATACTCACGCCCCTCGCCGTAGAGCCCTCCGAATCGGACGACGTGGAACCGCGAGCCAGCGATTCCGCGCGCGAATTGCTCGGCCACGCGTTCGCCTTGGAGAACCGCCTGACCTCGGAAGCCGGGTGGGTTCGCAGGCGTCCGCTCGTCGACCGTCGAACCGTCGGTGATGCCGTAGACCGAAGTGCTCGAGGACCAGACGATCACCGACGGTCTCGCTCCGCGATCCGCGTAGGCGTCGAGGGCCAGCCTCGGCCCCTCGACATAGGTGCGGCGGTAGGCCTCTTCGCTGCTCTGGCCCGACGGCGCTCCGGTCCAGAACAACCAGTCGACATCGGCCGGCAAGCTGGCCGCCGGTGCCGCGTCATCGAGATCGAACGGCACCCCCTCGATCTCGGAGGACAGTCGCTGCGGACTCCGCCGAGCGCCGAACACTTTGTGACCTTCGGCGACGAGCCGCAGTCCGAGCCGCGAACCGAGGTCTCCGCAACCCAAGATCAGGACGCGCGCCATCAGCACGTCTCCCGCGAGTCCGGCCCCAGAAATTCGTCCGGTGGCGGAGTCGGTTGGCCGTTCTGCAGGGAGGACCAGAGCCGTCGCTCCGCGCGGCGGAACATCGCTCGGAGTCGCGTGTGGTCATCGAGTTCGGCGACTCCGTCGTCCGCCGCTCGATCGATCTCTCCACGACGTGCCGCTTCGTAACGTTCGAGAAGTGCATCGGCCGACTCCGCCGCAGAGACCAACTCCGGCTGGACGGGTTCGGACATCGAGTCGAGATCGTCTGGATCGTTCAGGAGCGCAGCCAGCGACTTCGCCGATCCGGGTTCGAACCAACGCGTCGCATTCGGATCAGCATGTTCCCGCAGGCTCGGAAGGTCCGAAGCGAGCACTGGAAACCCCAGGGCCCGCGCCTCGTCGAGCACCAGGCCATAGCTCTCGTGACAGAGCGAAGGCAAGACCATCAGATCCGCCTCGACCGACTGCAGGTCTCCGGTGGAAAACGCGCCAGCAAACCGCACGTCGAGCCCCTGCGACAGGCCCTCGAGTCGCGCTCGGTAGGCCTCGTCGTGAGCTGCACCGAGGACGATCAACGAGTAGCGCTCCTCGGCGATGTGCATCGCCTCGAGCACGGTGATGAGCCCCTTCTCGGGATACACCGAGCCGAAGAACAGCAGCTTACGCCGCGGCCCGGTCCGTGTGGGACGGCGAGCCGGAACATCGAGCAGGGCGGGGTTCGAGACCTCGATCGGCCCGAGGTCACGTTCGGCGAACTCCTGAACTCCGTCCGCGTGAGCGCGGCACGGAGCAAACCGAAGATCGGCCGCGCGCACCTCGCAGGTGAGGTCTCTCCGGTGGAGCGCGAAGGCCTCTCGCCGCTCGGCCGAGTTCATCCACGGGGGTGCGGCCGGCGGAGTCGGAACCGTCGTGTCCGCGCGTCGAACCGGCGAGGCCTGCTGCGTCCAGTAGTCGTGCAAGTGCACGGCGACGACTGGCACTCCCTCAGCCTTCGCGATGCGGCACAAGTCGGTCGACAGGCGGATCCAATGATGCACGTGAACGACATCCGGCCGCTCCGACCGGATCAACGCACGAAAGCCGTCGGAGACACGCGGCGAGTAGGCCTTCTCCCAGCTTTCGAAGTCGAGGTCCTCGCGACCGAGCCGGGTGATCGACAGGCCTTCGAACTCCGAGTGCAGAGGTTCGAGCGCGTCACCCGGAGCGATCGACCCGCACACGACCCTCAGGTCGTGGCCGCGGCCTTGCATCGCACGAGCGAGAGCCTCGACCGTGCGCTCGGTGCCGCCCGAGAGCTCAGGTGGAAAGCCGTGCAGGACCTGCCAGATCTTCATCGTGCCCCACTCAACGGGACCGGGAGGCTCCTGTCCATCTCTCGACCGAGCGCGGGCCCGGAGCGATCCCCCGCAGACCATCGATCAGCCCACGGAGCTTCGCCCAGGCAGCGTGGGTACCCGAGCCGAGGGAAAGAGGCCAGAGGAGGAAGTCCAAGAGCAACGTCGACAGCCAGTGCTGCACGCGACCGTGGCGCCGCAACCAGCGCATCTGATTCAGGGCGCAGAGATACTTCCGCAGAGCGCTGACTCCCCCGCCCGACGATGCACTCGTGTCGTGGGTCACCCGCGTCCAGGGCAGCCACGCCACCTTGCCGCCACGGGCGCGGATCCGCTCGCCGAGCTCGACGTCTTCCCAATACATGAAGTAGCTCTCGTCGAGTCCACCGACCGCTTCCAGGGCGTCGAGCCGGTAGAGCGCACAAGCACCCGGCAGGAACGAAACCGGCTCGGGTCCGGCGGTGACCGGCTCCGGTTCGCCTCCTTCGTTGTGGAGCGTGACGAGGTTGGCGCGCAACCGGATGCCGCCACCCTGCGACCAACAACGTCCCTTGGGGTCGAGGATCGTCGGTCCGACGGCGGAGAGCTGCGGGTCGTTGTCGAGAGCGTCAACCAACGGACGGACACTGCCTTCGGGCAGCTGCATGTCGTTGTTGAGGAGCAGGACGTAGCGAGCGCCGAGCGCCTTGGCGCGCCCGATGCCGAGATTGCAGCCCTTGCAGTATCCGAGGTTCTCTTGGGCTTCGATCAGCTCGCTACGCGGCAGCCCTGCTACGAGCGAACGCAGCCGATCGACCGAACCGTCTCCCGATCCGTTGTCGATGACGACAAGACCCCAGCCCTCCTCGCCCTGCGCGACGAAGTCTCGACACACGGACTCCGTGATCGCGGGCTGCCGCCAGTTCAGGACGACGGCGACGACCTCGACTTCGGACGGGCTAGCCACAGAGAGGCCTCACGACTTTCCAGTAGCCCGCGATCACGAGGTCGATCGCGCGGCGGAGCCACGCCTTGGGTCCACGATCCGCGAGCCCTGGGTTGGCGGTCATTCCCCGAGCCGACAGCAAGTTCCTGTCGGGCACCGTCCGTGTCCGCTGCGTTCTTCGACGCGCCGAGACGACTCGGGGGAGAGCCGCCAAGATCGCGAGGTAGCCCCGTAGGACGTCACCGAGATGACCTCGGAGAACGGCGAACACGAAGTAGGCGAACGCGTACACGGCGCGCGCCGGCGCCATCAGAAGCAGGTTCGAAAGGCTCGCGTTCCGCAGAACCACGAGTCCGCGGTTGCGGACGTGCAGAAACGTGCGCTGCGGTGAGTAGCTCTTCCCCTCGCCGCGGAACGACAGACCGGCGGTTCCGTCGTCGTGCAGCACGACGGCATTCTTGGCTCGCCAGAGGCGACGCCCGCGCATCCGCAGGCGCCAACTCAAGTCGTTGTCCTCGTAGAGGATGAACAGTCGCTCGTCGAAGCCACCGATCTCGAGGACTTCGTCGCGATCGACCAGCAGGCAAAGCGCGATGAACGCCCCGACCTCGGAGCCCTCGGCTGGCTCGCTGCGCTCCCGGTCGACCTCGTCGACGGACCGGAACCAGTCGTGCAGGACGAGCGTGCCGCAGACCTGCAGATCGGCACGGTCGTAGTGCAGCTGCGACGGATCGGACTTCATGACCGATCGCGCCTGGGCCACGACCACGTCGTCTCGATCGAGGGCGCGGTGCAGGGCCTCGAGACAACCGGGCCGCATGACGACATCGTTGTCGATCAGCAAGACGCGAGGGTGCTCCGCGGCCTTCATCCCGAGATTCCGCGCCGCGGCGGGACCGAGGTTGCCCCCGGCCTCGAGGACCTTCACCTCCGGGAAGTGCTCCCGCAGATACGGCACGGAATCATCCTGGCTCTCGTTGTCGACGACGAGCACCTGCTCGGGCCTGGGCTCCTGCTCCAGCAGGGCACGCAGACAAGGCTCGAGGTAGTCCCGGCCGTTGTAGTTGATGACGACGACGGACGTACGATGTGCCCCACGCCCCGAACGTTCGGAACGACGTACGTCCGCCGAATCGATGCGCGGAGGCTCGGCGGGCGGGGCTGTCGGGCTCTCGGAGGACACGGACGACGTCGGCGCGGGCGACCCCTCGGGGGGGACAGCTCGGGGGCACCGGAAGAGTATCCCGAGCCGGGCCCCTATTCTGCGGCGAGTCGGTATCCGACTCCGTGCACCGTCAGAAGGATGCTCGGCTGCTTCGGATCCTCCTCGATCTTCTGGCGGAGCTGGAAGACGTGGGTGTCGACGGTCCGCGTTGTCGGAGCCTTGTCGAAGCCCCAGACCTCCCCGAGGAGATCCTCCCGCGAGCAGACCTGCCCCCTGCGCTGGAGCAGGTGGTTCAGTAACTCGGCTTCCTTGGCGAGCAGGCGGAACGCCCCACGCGGGCCCTCACCCTCGAGTCGAGCGAAGTCGATCTGAGACGATCCGAGCCGCACGGAGTCGAACCCGTCCGTGGTCCGCCGGAGCACCGCGTCGAGCCGCGCACTCAACTCGCGGACGCTAAACGGCTTGACCAGGTAGTCGTCGGCCCCGGCTTCGAGCCCTTCGATCCGTTGATCCTCGGTCCCGCGAGCCGTGACGATCAGCACGACAGTTGTGTCACCACGTGAACGCAGCTCGCGTAGCAGAGTCAGTCCGTCGTCACCCGGCAGATTGAGGTCGAGGAGGAACGCGTCGAAGGGCGCGTTGGCGTGCTCGTCACGAGCGTTCTCAACCGACTGGTGCGGAACCGCCTGCCAGGTTTCTCGACCGTCGAAGAAATCGACCAACGCTTCCCGGAGATCCGGGTCGTCTTCGACCACACAGAGTCGCTTGCTCGTCCGCGTCATGACTGCACCCCCCGCCGACCACCGCTGGCACCGCTGACGATCGGCAACCAGAGTTCGAATCGCGCGCCCGCCTCGTCCGAGACTGCGGAGGCGCGAACGCGCCCACCGTGAAGATCGGCGACTTGACGTACGATCGCCAGGCCGAGACCAGATCCGTGAACACGCGAGCCGGGCTCGGCCGCCCGGGCGAACGGATCGAACAGGGTTTCGGGATCGACGTCGCGAAAGCCCGGACCATCATCGAAGACCTCGATCCGCAGAAATCCTGGCCGACTGGAGTCCGGATCGCGATCGACCCGGATCTGCAAACTCGCGCCACGCGCATGCTTCGCAGCGTTGTCGAACAGGTTGCGCAGCGCGCGAGCGACGAGAACACGATCGACATCGAGCTCGGGCATTCCCTTTCGTACGTCGATCCGGACCCGCATCCGCGACGCTCTCAGCGACTCTCGCGCGCGACGCAAACCATCTGCCACGACATCGCGCACGTCGATCGGGTGACGTTCGGGCCCGGTCTGCCCCTTTTCCAGACGAGCGAAATCGAGGATCTCCTCGACCAGCGCCCCGAGGCGGAGCGTCGCGTGGTGAATATCCTTGCCGTAGCGCTCCCGCTTCCCATCAGGCACATGCCCATGGGCGAGCATCTCGGTCTTGATCGTCAGTGCGGAGAGCGGCGTGCGCAGTTCGTGACTGACGAGGTCGACGAAGTCGGACTTCATCCGAGTCAATTGCACTTCCCGACGCACGAGCCGCCAGACGAGCAGCTGCCCGAGAACGAGCGTGACCAAAGCCGCGAGACCGAGAGTCCAGCCGATCGAACGCAACCGCTCGCTCGCGAGCGTCGTCGTCGACACGACGACGACGGCCGGGAGTTCACTCTCGGCCAGAACAACTCCATCTTCACCTTCGACCGAGCGGCGACGGACCCTGAGCGGGATCTCAGAGTCCGAACCCTCGGAGGTCGCGACCACGTCCTCGAGAATCCGATCGACGATCGTCGCGCCCAGAAAACGGAACTGGCGATCGAGAACCGACACGATCGCTCGGTCCTTGACCTCACTCGGCCGGCCGATCGGGAACTCCGGACACCGCTCGGTCCGCACGGCCCAGCCAGCCGCCTCGAAGGCCTGACGCGCGGACTCCTCGAGACCAAATCGCCCGGACAGCACTTCGACCGTCCGCGGATCGATCGGGAGCTCCCCTCCGACGAGCAGCGCGTGAACCGACGAGGACCCCTCGGTCGAGGCTCCGAGGGTCGCCAAGGCCGACAGCACCGGTACCGAGACGAGATCCCGCCATTCGTCGCGACACTCGATCCGGAGATACACGCGCAGCGCCTCCGCATCGTCGTGACGAGCGGCGCGATCGAAGGTCGTAGCAGCCGCGAAGCATTGATCCGAAGTCCAAGCCGAGAGATCGAGTCCCTCCTCGGTCGAGGCCGCCTGGAAGGCCCGGTCGAAACAGTCGAGCGCGAGCTCCTGGACCCTGGCCTCGGTGTAACTCCGGCCGAGTTCGCGCAGAAGATCGAGGGAGGCTGCCTCGTCCGGATCCTCGGTACGAGCCCCGGGGAACGCCAGCGCCTCCGGCGTCCAGAATCGCGGCGCGGTCTCGAACGGGGCTCCGGCGCGCCCATCCTCGAGACGCTCGACCAGGAACACCCCGTCGACCTGTGCCGCGACCCGAGAGTCGAACTCCGAGACGGCCTCGTCGAGCAGTCGCTCAGCCGCCCGAATCTCGTCCCGCTCGAGCACATCGATCCAACCCGAAGATCGGAGGACGAGTGCAGCGATGCCGAAGAGCAGAGGCACGACGAAGGCGACTCCGATCGCTACGGCGGAACGCCGTCTGGCCGTCGAATCCCGGGTGCCGAGCCTCATCGATGGACCGGTATAGCGGATCCGGGCCGGGCACAGCGCCGCTCGAATGTCCGAGCGATGTCAACTCTGCGCCAACAACCCCGAGTTGACACCGTCCTGACAAGCTGGGCGGAAGGAAGAGCTAACACACGTCGATCCAAGAACGACGTCACGAGCAAAGACGCCATGAATCAAAACCCACCGTCCTTCTTCTTCTCGCTCTCGCCACTGCCCGCGACGCTGCTCGGCACGTTCTTGCTGCTGGCTCCTCTGTCAGCGCAGCCCGATCGGCCCGGCGCCAACCCGCCCTCGATCGAAGCTCGTGTCGAGGCCTCGCTCGATGGGCTGAGTCAGAACCCCGGAGTCGCGCTGAATCAGCTCAACCGCACGATCGCGAAGCTGTACGAGGGCGAGGCACCGGTCGCGACACCGCTCCTCGCCGCCCGCTACACACTGCTTTCGCGCCTGAGTCGCCACGACCAGGCACGCTCAACCCTCGAAGCGATCCGCGAGCAGGGCGGTCGAGACTGGGACGCCTGGGCTGCGGCCCGCTTGCTCGAGCTGGAAGCCCTGCAGGGCGCTCAGGACCCGGAGATCCCCACGATCCTCCGCGAGGCTGTCGAGAAGATCGGTCGGCACCAGCCGGGCAACGACACGGCCAAGCGCCAGATCAGCTCGATCGGCGCGCCAGCGACGCCCGCGATCCTCGATGGAATCGAGAACGGCGGGTTCGCATTCAGCGGAGTCGAGCAGCTCATCCAGACACTCGCGATGGTCGCCGACGAACGCGCCGTGGACTGGATGGAAGACACTCTGCGCTCCGGCGACGACCCGCTCCTGAAGGGTCTGATCGCAGAGCAGATCAACCGAGTACCCGCCTCGGCGCGCCAACGCCTGGCCGCGATCGCGTTGCAGTCAGATAACCGCCAGATCCGCTGGTCAGCGTTCTTCGCCTACGACGGCCCGTCCTCCGACCGCTTGTTCGAGGTCGCGGAAGAGATTCTGACCGAGCAGCGCCCCTCGCAACCGCACTCGATGTTCGAGCTCTTGAAGAAGCTCGACCCGACCGACCCGCGCACCCTCGAGTGGTTCGGGTCCGCGGTCACGGAGTTCGACAACTCGCAGGGTGGTCGAGGAATGCCCGGCGTCGTGGGCTTCGCGAACAGCCACGGACTCCAGCAGTTCCTCGATGGGATCCCCGACTCGGCCAGCAAGACGTTGATCGACTACTGCGTGCTGATGCTCGAGCAACGAGACGCTCAGATGTTCCAGCCGATCGAGAGGACGATCGAACGCCGGCCGGAAGCTCTGAAAGACATCGTGACTGCGTCCATCTTCGGTCAACTCTCGCCGGCAGCTCGCGAGTGGTTTGCTCAGATGCGTTTCGACAATGTCCAAGATCCGGAGAATCTCCGCACCTGGTCGAGCCTCAGCGATGAGATGCTCGATCGTCCAGAGAGTCTCCTGCGCTGCTGGCGAAACCTCGATGACGAGGAGAAGCGAGCCGACAAGGACCGCGTGCGTCAAGCGATCCGGTTCGCTACAAGTTCGAACGAGTTCTCGGGATTCGCCTACGAGATCTGCAACGACGTCGCCAACTTCGGCTGGACCGATCTGGCGCCCGATCTGATCTCGCTTCTCGATACCGACCGCGGTTCCCGCTTTGCCCTCGAAGCCGCGACTCGACTCGCGCCCCGCGAGGTGTTCCGACACGCGGCGCGAAACGGCAACCCGATCGGCGCTGGGATCGACGAGACCATCAAGGAAGACCTCCCGCTCCTGGTTCGGGGCGCGATGGATCTGAACCTCAGCTACCAGCAGAGAAAGCAGTCCGGCGCCGGATCATGTTTCCAGCGCGTCTTGCAGCTGGCAGGCGCTGAAGACATGGCAACCATCGCCCCGCTCGCCAAGGTTTCGGCGGCTACTCTCAACTCGCTCAACCTCTCGACCCCCTGGTCGAACTGGCTCCGCCAAAATCTCCGCCCGGGCAACCTGCCCTTCGTACTGGAGCAAGCACCGCTCAGCGACGCCACGCTCTACCGGGTCGCGGACATCTCCGCTCCGCAGTCGATCGAGCAGATCTTCGAGGCCCTGCAGATGCAGCGAGGCTCGACCAGCGAATCCCGTCGCGCCGAACTCGAGATCATCACGCGGGCGTTCCTCGACAATGGCGGCCAGGCGAGCCGCCTCTTCTCGGTCGCGCTCGAGGAAGTCGACGTTCTCCGGGGTCTCCGCAACTCGGACTCCGACCGCACCGATCTCTGGACCCGCATCTTCGAACGCGGCATCACCGAGGACGAGTGGAAGATCGCGCTTCAGGATCTCCAGGTCAGTGCGAACGAACAGTGGATCGATCGCGTCCTGTCCGAGGCCCCCGATTCTTGGATCGGTGACCGTACGAACCGAGACCAGATCGTCGCCCTCTTGGCACGCATCGATCGCGACAAGTCCGTCGCGTTCTGTGGACGCATCCTCGAGCCGGTTCGCCGCGGAGAGGTTCTCGACTACTACGGAGCCCACGCGGTCCGTACTGCGCTGAAGGGCCTCGGACAGTTCGCCGACACAGAACTTCTGTCAACGCTCGCGTTGGCACTGGATGCCCGAACGCAACAGAACGACAACCTGAGCCGCGACGTCGTGCCGGAGCTGGTCCGCACCTTCTCGATCGAGGCCGCGCCCTACCTGATCGAGGCGCTCAAGTCAGAGGATGCCAAGACGGCCGAAGCCGCTCGGCAGGGCCTCGACCGTCTCGAACAAGTTCTCGAACAAGAGAAGAAGTGGCGAGAGATGGCGGAGCAGAACTCCGCCGGGTCCGGAGAGAACGAAGCCGAGAGTGGCTCGGCTGGGGACGGACGAAGGTGAGTCGGCACCCGGTGCGAACGCCGCATTGCGCGGCCGCACCGGGTGTCGAAGGTGAGGCAGGAAACCCCCGGGTCTCCAAGATCGAAGTGAGAACGAGCCCTCTGCAGATCACTCCGCAGCGAGGATCGCCTGCACGGCGCTGTCTGCTCGAACCCCTTCGAGCAATGCATCACTGATCACGGCGCCTTCCAGTCGCGCATGCGAAAGGTCGGCTCCTCGCAGATCAGCGTCGTGCAGGTAAGCCCCGCGAAGATCCGCACCGCGCAGGTTGGCCCCACGCAGGTCGGCATCGCAGAGGTTTGCGCCCTGAAGATTCGCACGCTGCAGTCGCGCGAAACTCAGGACAGCATGCATGAGGTCGGCCTGATGGAGATCCGCGCCTCGCAGCATCGCGCCTTCCAACTCGACG
This sequence comes from Planctomycetota bacterium, assembly GCA_039815565.1. GTDB lineage: Bacteria > Planctomycetota > UBA1135 > UBA1135 > UBA2386 > JBCBZB01. The sequence continues at coordinate 22,475 of JBCBZB010000043.1, read as the reverse complement.
CCGCGAAGGTTGAGACCCGACAGGTCCTGACCATTGAGCACCAGGTGAGTCGTCCCGTGAGGGGACGCGAGGAGCCGGTGCAACTCCTCTTTGGTCATCAACGACATTCGACGACTCCGTGGGACTCTTCACGAACCAGGAGCGCGGCCGAAGCCGATCTCTCGGAAAGGAAGTTCTGAATCAGTCTTTGGACGCCGCTCGCCGCCGAAGCGGTTCCGTCCCGAACCAGGCGATTGGGAAGGCCAATAGCCCCAAACCACTCCCGGACATAGGGTTACGGAATTTCACCACTTTCTGATTCGATTTCGGTAACTCGGACCAATTGAGGGGGATCCCGGAGCCAGATCGCCCATGCCAACCCGGCCTCACCCGCCCCGGGTCGCGAGTCAATCGGAGCCGAAATCCGTCCGACGAAGTCGCTGAGCCCCAGACCCGAGAGCCCAAACCCGGAAGCCGAGGCTTGGAAACCCCAGCTCAGAATCCCCTGCTCAGAAGCCCTGCCCGCCGAGCACCGAGCGCCATTCCCCCATCGACACCACACCGCCGTCCGCCTGCTCGCGAAGGTCACCCAGGATCTCGTCGTGGAGGATGCCCTTCTTCTCGAGCAGCTCGCGGACGCGCTGCTCGACCGTGTCTTGCATCCACATCGACGCTACCTGCACCGGCAGCGTCTGACCGCGCCGATGCGCGCGATCCTCGGCCTGCCAGATCCAAGCGGGGTTCCACCAGTGGTCGAAGTGCACGACGTGGTTCGCCTCGGTCAAGGTGAGTCCGACGCCGGCGCTCTTCACGGTCGCGACGAACGCGGTGATCCCCGGATCCTCGCGGAACCGCGTCACCGCACGCTCCCGTTCGGCTGGCGACATGCGAGCGTCGAATCGGACGGTGCCGAACCCGGACAGGCCTTCGAGAATGCGATCGACTCCGTCCTGCAACCACTGCGAGAAGATCAGGATCTTCTCACCGTTCGCATGCACCTGCTCCACCCGTTCGATTGTCGCACGGAGCTTCGGCGACGACTTCTGATCCGGGGCAAAGTTGCAGATCCGCTGCAAGCGTGAGAGCACCGCGAAAATGTGCACGCGCGAAGCCTTGTCACCGAGCGAGTCGATCTTCTTGCGACCGAGCTCGGCCAACTCGAGGTAGGCCTCTTTCTGGTGCTCATCGAGTTCGAGCCAGAGCTCCTCGCGGATCTTCGGCGGAAGCTCCTTCATCACGTCCTTCTTCGTCCGCCGCTTGACGAAGGGAGCGATCCGCTCGGAGGCCTCCCGAGCGTCGAGACCGTCGGCGTCACCGAGCAGTCCGGGTCGGACGAACGCAAACAGGGAGCACAGATCGGACAAGCGGTTCTCGACCGGTGTTCCGCTCAGTGCCCAGCGGAACTTCGGGTGCAACGCACGAACAGCACGGCTGCGACCAGAATCGAGGTTCTTGACCGACTGTGCCTCGTCCAGGAGGACGACGTCGAAGCGCTGCGCAAGATGCTGCGGGAGCACCGCGTCCATTCCCTTCTTGCCCTCCGCGTCGAGGTCCATGCGCAGCGTGTCGAAGGTCACGAGGTGCACGTGGGCCGGCGTTCGCCAGTGCGCGCTGCGCTGCCGCTTGCCGCCACGAACCGAGACGACCTCGAGCTCCGGCGCCCACTCCGCAAGGTGCCGACGCCAGACCGACACGACGCTCAGCGGCGAGACGATCAGCGCCCGCTGTGCCTTGCGATTCCGGATCACGAGCTTCAGCGCGACCGTGCTCATCACGGTCTTGCCAGTGCCCATTTCATCGGCCAGCAGAGCCGAACCGTTCTGCGCCAGGAACAGCACGCCGTCGACCTGGTAGCTGTAGAGCGGGTGTGGCAGATCGACCGGAGCCCCATCTTCGAACCGCAGCGGTGGTCCGAGAAGTGGCCGCAGGAGATCCCAGGTCGCACGGGCCTTCGGCTTCTGTGAGGGCGCGAACGAACCAGTCCGCGACGCGGTCTTCTGCCGACGGACGCGCAGCGTGTCCTCGTCGGTGAAGACAGCCCCGCGCACGCGTACCGGCAGACGCTTCGCAAGGCGATCGAGTGGCGTCGGCACAGGCCTCGCCGGCAAGAGCAGGTCAAAGACCTCCGGCCGACGGTCCTCCGCGACCAGATCCTCACCGATGCGCGGCGGCTTGGTCTGATGCTCGCTCAGCAGGTCACGACCGACCCGACGATTCTTCGGGACGAACTCAAGACCATCGACAGGGCGCACCACGACGGGAACTCAGTTCGGCTGGGCCAGGCCTTCGCGGACGACTTCCTCGACCGCTTCCATCATCCGCTCGAACGGTTCGAGCAAATCGTAGGACCGAGCGATCCGGCCAAGGGCGGCCTTCGCGTCACTCAGGAGCTGCGAGTCACCGTCGAATCCGATCATCGGCCCCGCCGCCACCACCTCGCCGTCTTCGTTATGCACGGTCTCGCCCGGGCCGATCCAGAGCACCGGAGCGCGCCGACGATCCTGAAGGCTGACCAGAGACTCGTCGCGCACGAGCACGCAATCCGGAGTCTCGCGCAGCGCGTCGAGGAGCGGCCCACCGCAGAGGTCGCCGGCCAGGTGTTCGTTCGCAACCGAACCGCAGAGTTTACGTTCGATCGACGACATACGCACTGGATCCGTCAGGCGGAACTCCAACGGACGCGTGCGTTCGTCGGTGACGAGAGCAGCCCCGCGCACGGCGCCACCCTCCACTTCGAAGAGATCGAGGAATGCGAGCTTCATTCAGCCCCCTCCCAGGGGCGCCTCGTGAGGATTGCGCGTTTGCGGTCACGACGCAAGCACGCGACTCGAAGCTCGGTTTGGAAGTTGGTGTTGCAATCAAGGCAACGGGTAGTCTTGCGTCATGCCCGCACGCGTCGACGCAACGGCGAAGTTCCTACTCTTCTTGGGCGATGCTCAGGAAGCCGGGATGATCAAGACCGCGATCGGCGTGGCGCGCTTTCGCCCCGAGCGTTGCGTAGGTGAATTCATGCTCGACACCGCGGCGAGTGATCTCACCGCCGGGCTCGACCGCATCTCGTTGCAAGAGGGCCTTCAACGTGGTGCGACGCACTTGTTGGTCGGCCTCGCGACGTCGGGGGGCGCGCTCGCCGAGACATGGATCCCGGCCCTCGTCGAGGCCGTCGAGCACGGCTACCACCTGGTCTCGGGCATGCACCGTCCGTTGACATCTTCTTCCGCCCTGGTGGAGGCCGCGAACAAGCACGATCGCCAACTGATCGACGTCCGCACGCCGCCCGAAGACCTCGAGGTCGGCACTGGCAAGCCTCGCCCAGGACGCCGCCTGCTGACCGTCGGGACCGATTGCGCGGTCGGGAAGATGTTCACGGCACTACGGCTCGAGGCCGAGTTTCAGCGCCGTGGGATCCAGGCGACATTCCGCGCCACCGGCCAGACAGGGATCCTGATCCAGGGTGACGGAATCGCCGTCGACGCGGTTGTCGCGGACTTCGTCAGTGGTGCGACCGAGCGGCTGAGCCCGCCGAACGACGACGACCACTGGGACCTGATCGAGGGCCAGGGCTCGCTGCTGCACCCCTCGTTTGCGGCCGTCACGCTCGGTCTCGTCCACGGCGCCGCTCCCGATTGCATGGTGCTCTGCCATGACCCGAGGCGATCGAAGATGCGTGGCAAAGTCGACCATGCCGTGCCGAGCCTTCGGGCGGCGATCGAAGCCCACGAAGCTGCGGCGCGGCTAACCAACGAACACGCTCGGGTGGTCGCCTGCTCGGTGATCACGGCGGGGATGGACGAAGCCGAACGCGAGCACGTTCTCGCCCAGGCCACCGAAGCGAGTGGACTGCCCGCCTTCGACTCGGCCTTCGATGAAGGGGCGAGCGGACTGGTCAATGCAGTTCTCCGGAACGACGCGGACCGACGGAAGACGGCGCGGTCGGGGGCTGTCGAATGCTGAGGCTCGAGGCGAATGCCGTCACCTTCCCCCTCGCTCGCACCTTCTCGATCGCCCGAAGCAGTCGCGACGAGCAAGCCGTGATTCAGGTCGAGGTCAGCACAGATCCCCACCGCGGGCGTGGTGAAGGCGTGCCGACGCGCCACTACGGAGAATCGATCGAGTCGAGTCTCGCACAGATCGACTCCGTGCGTGACGCCTTGGTCGACGTGTCGAATCCTCGCGTGGCTCTGCAGGAACTGCTGCCTCCCGGCGCCGCAAGGAACGCGATCGACTGCGCGCTCTGGGATCTCGAAGCCAAACAACGAGGTCTGCGCGCCTGGGAACTCCAAGGCCTCGCGGAACCCGAGCCGGTGCTGACCGTCGACACGGTCGTCTTGTCCGACTTGAACTCGATGGCCCAGGCCGCGGCCCGCTCGTTCGGCGAACACCCCCTGCTGAAGGTCAAGCTCGGTCGCGACGAGCCCTTCGAGCGGATGCGCGCGATCCGCAGCGCGGTTCCGCGTGCGCGCCTCGTCATCGACGCCAACGAGGCCTGGACCTTCGACCAGCTCGCCGCCCTCGCCCCGCGACTGGCGGACCTCGAAGTCGAGTGGCTCGAGCAGCCGCTGCCTGCCGGAGAAGATCACGTCTTGCTCGACTACGCCTGCCCGATCCCGCTGGTCGCCGACGAGTCGCTGCACACGCGAAAGGAACTTCCGCACTGCGAGGGTCGCTACGACGCGGTCAACCTGAAGCTCGACAAGACTGGCGGCCTGACCGAAGCCCTCGCGACGATGCAGGAAGCGACACGACTCGGCTTCGATCTGATGGTCGGCTGCATGGTGTGCTCGTCGCTGTCGATCGCACCCGCGATGATGCTCACGCATCGCGCCGAGCTCGTCGATCTCGACGGCCCCACCTGGCTTCAGGACGACCCGAAGCCGAACATCCGATTCGAACGGTCGAAGGCGCACGCTCCGAGCCGCGAACTCTGGGGATGAGAACGCCCGCGCGCTCCGCCCTTCGCGCGGGACGCTCGATGTGGGATCCTCTTCGCAGCTCGTGCCCGCCCTCCGCTACGTCTTCGATCGCCCCTGGCTGAGCCTGCTCCTGCTGGTCTTCGCGGTGCAGGCACCGTTCTGGTTCGAGCCCTACGGCGTCCACGAGATCAATCTCGGGGCGTTCATGGGCACCTACGTGCGGAACTGGGAAGCGCACGGCTGGTGGGAACTCCGCGGTGCGCCGCTCGGAGTGACGCTGCTCGAGGATCCATCTCGCAGCGACCCCTATTTCAACCATCCGGCCGGTCTGTCGTGGTTGTTCTACCTCGTCGGAGGAGCCGAATGGGCCGTGCGCGCGACTCTCACGGCGTTCGCATGGTTCGCCGCAGTGGCCCTACACGGCCTCTTGCGCCCACGACTCGACCACTTCGCGGCCTGGACCGGCGCCGCGGCACTGACCGTCGTTCCACTCTTCGGCTTCCACGCGGCGGCCTCCTACGAAGTCACCCTGGTCGCTTGTGGCCTCGCGACCATGTGGGGCATGGATCGCATCGCGCGGAACGAAGGCAACCGCCTCGCGAACCTGATGATGATCGGTCTCGCGTGCCTGGCTGGCCCGTGGCTCGACTGGACCTACGGTCTCTGGTGCGTGGCGTTCGCGATCTTCGCGGTGTCATTCCGCTATCCACCTGGTGGCGCGTCTGCAGCGATCCGATGGATCCGCGCATTGATCCCGGCCGCCGTGCCCGCCGCGATTTCGCTCGCAGGCGTCCTCGTCTGGCTCGACTGGTCCAAGTCCGCGCCGTATCTCGAACGGTGGCGACGCGCGCAGGAGGGCAAGCCCGAAGGGATCAGCGCGCTGATCGAAAACACGATCCTGACCGACCGGCCGAGCTTCGAGAAGTGGTTCTCCGACTGCTTCGACATCTGGGTCGAGGGCTGCACACTGCCCGGCCTCGTGATCGCCATCCTGGGACTGGCCGTCGTGTTCCGCCGACTGCCGACGCTCTGGGTCGCGCTCGGTGTCCCGGTCCTGCTGCACACCGTGATGTTCGCCAAGTACGCGACCTTCCATCCGATGCAGCACGGACACGGCGCCGCAGCGTTCGCGGCAGCCATCGCCGGCACCGTCTTCGGATGTCGTTCGATTGGCCCGAGGGCCGCCATGCTGACCACCCCCCAGCTCGTGGCTGGTGTGACCCTCGCCCTGATGTCGGTCTCTCTGGTGGAGCACAAGCTGCACAACCGCACGGACGTCTTCCGGGACGAAGGCCGGGTTCTCAGTGAAGCCGCCGGAATAGGCGACGACACCTACATCGTCGTCCACAACTGGCAGTTCTACGGCGCCTACGTCGACAACCGTCGGGTGTCGGCCTACCCGCTGAACAATCCGATCCACCTTCAAGCGGGCATCGATGCGCTGCCTCCGGTCCGCGGCGTGCGCCTCCTGCGGCTCGACTTCGGTGACGGCCCCGAAGTCCCGGTGCACCTGATCGACCACCCGCTGCTCACGACCTGGCTCGAGCAGTATCCGTACGAAGAACACCCGGAGCTCGAAGGCCAGATCCCTCTGCCAGGGATCGGCGACTTCCTCACGGTACGTTCCGCGCAGCTCTACACGCTGCGCGAGCCGGCCCGGTAGAGCCGCGCCTCACTTCACGCCGCGACGACGTCGTGAGGCTTCGAGCGGCGTCTCGGGCGCCGGCTTCCACGCGAAGTAGAGGAAGACACCGCCAAGTGCGACCAGATCAACCCGGTCGGAATCGGGCCGAGAGTCTCATTCAAAGCACCGAAGAGGCGGCGGAAGCCCCGAGACCGACGGGAGCCCGAGCCCGAATCTTCAAAGTCCATCTCGCCGATCACGACGGCCACACCCATGGCGATGCAGGCGAGCGCGAGAATCGTCGCGGCGATTTTCTGAGGTGTCTTCCTGCGGCTCCTTCGAAGGCCGAGCCGCGTGCACCCAGCCTGTAGCGCGGAAGACTAGCCGGCCTCGATCCCGCGGCAACCGCCGCAGGGGCCCGGAGACACCCGAACACACAGTCTACGCTTTACAGAAAAGCCCCGAGAAGCGACACTTCGGCGAGCGGTTCGGGGTCAGCGAATCGTAGCGGCTTCTGGGGCGTCCGATCCTACTCGTGATCGGTCGTGTCGGTGGTCCGTGAATCAGGCGGGTCCGCCTTCGGGCGGGCAATAACGGTCAGCAACAACTCTCGAGCAAGAGCTCTCCGTGGAGGGATGGCGTGGTCAAGCGCGTATCGATCGATGATGTCGTGAGGCAGCCGGGACAGGGTCTCTACACCCGTTCCAATGCCGAGTCGCAATCCGAGCAGGCTTCGCACCGTGAGTCGCAAACGCGCGGCCTCGGCGAGGAGAGCCAGGACGAAGTCCAAGCCGGCGCTCCCGCGGAGACCGAGGAGATCCCCGAGGATCGCCTGTCTCGTCGCGAGCGTCGCCTGCTCCGCATGCAGGAGGAGGACGAGCGCCTCGCCGCGGAGAACGTCGCGCAGCAGCGAGGCGTCGCCGCCGCTCCAGCGACCCCCTCCCGAGCCCCGGCACCGCGTGCGGTCGCCCGGCCGACGGAAAGCACCGAGCCGCAGAGTGAGGCTCAGCCCTCACCGTCCGGCCGACTGCCTCGCGGCCCGGCCCTCGGCCCCCGCGGTCAGGCGATCTTCGAGCGCCTGTTCGGTTCTGCGCGCACCCACCGCCCGGAGTCCCGCCGCACCGAGGCCCCGGTCTTGGTCGTCGCAAGCGGCAAGGGCGGCACCGGCAAGTCCTTCCTCTCGACGAGCCTGTCGGTCGTGCTCCACCAGCAGGGCCACAAGGTCACGCTCGTGGACGGCGACTTCGGTCTCGCCTGCGACCACCTTCTCTTGGGTGTGCGGCCGAAGCTGCACATGCGCCACCTCCTGACCGGCGACGCCGCACTCGACGAAGTGTTGGCGACCTCGCCGGCTGGCCCGGAGCTCCTCCCAGGTGCCGCTGGCGTCCGCCAGATGGCAGCACTCCCCGAGCACGAGATGGAGCGATTCGGCGATGTCCTCGGCCAGCTTGCAGCTGCCCGCGACCTCGTCCTCTTCGACGCCGGTGCCGGCCTCACGCCGCAGAATTGCGCGTTCCTCTGCGCGGCCGACCACGTCGTGCTGGTCACGCAGCCGGAAATCGCCGCGCTGACCGACGCCTACGCACTCGTGAAGACGATGGCCCAGGTCCGCAACGCTCCGCAGGTCTCGATCGTCGTGAATCGCACGACCGAGCCGGGTCAGGGTCAGGCAACCTACGAGCGACTCCAGTCCGTTGCGTCCAAGCACGCCGGACTCTCGCTCGGCTTCCTGGGTTCGATCGGCGACGACCCGCTCGTCACCCAGCGCCGCCTTGGCCAGCTCCCGCTGGTCTCGACCGACCCGGACGGGAAGACTGCGCAGTCGATTCGCGCGATCGCCGCCAAGCTCGAAGAACGCGTCGGACCCTTCGAGGTCCGCGAGCGTGCCTCCGGCGAGAGCTTCGCTCGCCGCCTGTCGGATCACCGACGGCTGCTCTGAGGCCCTTGCCACCGGAGGCTCCCCGCGGACCGGATGAACCTCCGGTCCACGGGTCCTGATTTTTGGCGATCCGCGCGTGGGGCTCCCCGCGATCCTGACACCTCTAGACCGTGAACGATCTGGAGGCAGACGAGCTGCAGAGGCTGACCGACCGATGGCGTGGCCCATTGATCGGATACCTGGCGAGCCAGGGAGCCGGCTACGACGAGGCGATCGAGCTCGCGCTCGACTGCTTCGCTGAGGCCTGGCTCGGACGCGAGAGGTTCCGCGGGGACTTCGAAGACCTCGAGGCGACCGGCGCCTACCTGCGCGGGATCGCGCGGAACCTCTGGCGCACCCGACTGCGAACACGCCGCCAGGATCGTGAGCGCCACGTCTCCGAGGTCGAGCTCGACACGATCGCCGCGGAAGTCGTGCGTGAATCGCAGGACCGGGAACAGATCGATCAGCTACACCGCGCCATCGAGCGACTCGGGTCCGAGCACCGCGCGCTGTTGACGATGCACTACTTCGAAGAGACCTCGCACCGCGTGGTCGGAGGGCTACTCGGCATCAGTGAGCGCGCGGTCGAAGGCCGACTCCGCCGCGCCCGCAAGGCGCTAAGGAGGGAACTTCGGTACAGCAAGAGAACCAACCGAGTGGAGGCGAGCCGATGAGCGGTGCATCCAACAGACGGGAGCCCAAGGGCTCGGCCGCGACCCTGAACTACCTCGAGGGTGACGCGCACTTGCTCGAGGCCTTCGAGTCCCTGCGACCCGACCGCGAAGAGTTCGCGCGCCGGCTGCGACAGCGGATCCAGGACCACGGCGATCCCAGCCCGGATTCCATCGGAGCGCCGGAGCCGGACGGCAGTGCGAACGGACGCTTCCTGGGCGATTCGGGCAATCTGTTCCGCACGGCGTTCCGCCGGGCGGCGACCTGGCTCCCGCCGGTCCTTCTGCCCGCGAGTCTCGCTCGCGCGGCTGGGGTCGGCGCGGCTGCCGCCGCGAAGACCAAGGGCGCGAAGGCGGCGCTGGCCTGGGTGCTCGGACTCCCTGGCCTCGTCCTTCTGCTGATCGTCGCGCTGGGCGTCGTCGGGCTGCGCTCGACGCGCCGCTTCGAGACCGACCGACTCGAGCGAGTCCAGGACCGACCGAGCCGACTCGCTCGCCTACGCAAGCGCGAGATCGAGCGACACGGCTGGATCCCTTTCGTAGCCGGCATCTTCCCGTTCGTCGCGGCGATGAATCTGCCGGACATCGCGCCCTCCTGGTCCATGCCGGTGGTCCTGGCACTCGGAATCGCGCTGCTGTTCTGGCGACGACATGCGACCGGCTGTGCCGAGCGGGAGATCCTCGCCTCCGACATCCAGCGCGTGTTCGGGACTTTCGCGATGACCGAGGTCCTTCTCGCCGCGTTTTCGCCGGGCCTCGCCGACCCAATCCATGCTGGCGCGGCACTGCTCGCCTACACGCTCGTCGGTGCAACCCCGTCGATCGGCAGCCCACTCCGGGAAGCACTCGATCCGTTGGCAGGCCCGTTGGTCCGGACGGCTTGTGGCATCTGGCTGCTCGCCGCGCCACACCTCTCGGGCGATGCGTTCGGCGTCCGATGGCCTGGCCTTCTGTTCGCCATGCTCGGCATCCTGTTGGCCGTCGGCTTGCGCGGTGTCGGATACGTCCTCACGAGAACGAAGCGCTTCGGCGTCGGTGCCGGAGTCGTTCAGATCGCACTTTTTTCGATCGCGACCTGGATCGCGATCGACCAGGTTGGCCGGTCCGCAGAACGGGAGGCGGACCGATGGCTGTCGGCACAGATGCGCGACATCGAGGTCGAGTCTGACCCTCGGCTGAACGAGTGGACCTATGCCTACGAAGCCGCGGAACGACTCGGCATTCTGGAGGACGAACGCGACGCACTACGCGACACTTCCTACAGAAAGTGCTCCGCGCTGACGCGTTACCTGCACGGCTGGGATAACCGAGAACAAGCCTACGCAAGAGCCGTCGAAGAGGGTCGGGGCTGGGCGAACGACTTTGCCAAACGACTGCTCGATCCAGTGACGGATTCGGTCAGCCAAACCGAACTCATCAACTCTGCTGCTGGCCTGGGCACCTGGTCCAAGACCGGCTCAGAAGACTCGGCACAACTGCACCGACTCTGGTTCCTTTACCGCCTCTTAGGTCGCAGCGACCCGGAGTTCGCCACTCGCACCGCGCACCCCTTCGTGGAGCAGGTGATCCGAGAGAACTATGAGCCCAGCCGTAACACGTTCGCGCTGCGCAACCGATTCGACACCCCCTCCTACAACCTCTCGATCGCGATCCTGATCCGCGACCTACACGACGACGGACTAGACGTCTCGGAGGCGATCGATCTTCACCGCTTCCGTCGGAGCCTGCGCTCCTGGAAGGGCGAGCCGGAGAACCGCGTCGCCGCTCGCCTGCTTGACGGCGTCGGTCCAAACAGGCCCTCCGGACGCGCGCTGTGGGCCTGGTGGCTACCCGCAGGACTGATCTTGCTGGTCGCCGGTTTCGGAGCTGCGGTCGCTCACCGAGCTCCGTCGATCCTGTCGTCGGATCCGGACGACCTCATCTGACGAACGAGCTCACTTGATCGGCAGATCGAAGTCCTCGGCGCGGCAGACCTTCCGTCGCCTGAGGCAGTACGGCAGGTTCCAGATCGCATTCATCGTCGCCTTGAAGCAGATCCAGTAGCCGCCTGGCACGGACTTGATGTTGTCGAAGAGGCCGATCGTGCCGACCGCGTCGGTGACCGCTCCGCCGTCTTTCTTGGCCTTGCCGCCGAGGCCCTTCTTCAAGAACACGAAGGGCACCGCGAACACCTTCGACCAGGGCACGTACTTGAAGGCCCAGAGCCAGAAGTTGCGGACGTGGTAGTAGAGGCTGCGCTTGCCGTGGCGCATGCCGAACGGCGCTTTGTGGAAGACCTCGATCGACGGGACCATCTTCACGCGGTAGCCGAGGTTCAGCATCCGCGTCGTCAGGTCGCGCTCGTTGCCGAAGATGAAGAAGCGCTCGTCGTAGTACTCCGCCTCGCGCAAGGCCTTGTTCTTCGCCATGCTGCCGCAGCCGCGGAACGTCGACATGTAGCGGGGCGTGTTGTTCGCCTCGGAGTTGAGGTACCACTCGGGCATCTCGGGTTCGACGACCTTCGGTGAGAGCAGGACCGTCGATTCCGGTTCCGCTTCAAACTCGAGGAGCATCGACTCGACGAAGTCCTCGGGCAGGATCACATCATCGTCGAGGATGCCGACGTAGTCGCCCCAAGCGGACGCAAAGCCGATGTTGAAGGTCTCGCAGGCGCCGTAGTCCGAGTTCGGCATCCGGATCAGCTGAACTTCGGGAAACTCCTCGACGACCATCTCCGGCGTGCCGTCGGTGCTGTCGTTGTCGACGACGACGACCTGATCCGGCTTGACCGTCTGCTTGCGAATGCTCGCGAGGTTCTCGCGTAGGTCGTCCTTCCGGTTCCACACCGAGATGACGAGCGAAACGGTCTTCTTGCTGGCTGCCGAGTCCGTCAACCGTCTTCTCCCCTCATCACGGCCGGGAACACCTGCTTGCAGGCCTCCTGCATCTGCTCGAGCTCGTTCGGCCTGAGGTCCGCGTAGTACTCCGCGTACTCGACACCCCGGATGTCGACGTTGACTGTCGCTGCGTGGTCCCGGCCACGGATCTTGCTGCGCCAGTCGAGGTAGGCGATCTGACTCTCGAAGCAGCTCAGCGCCTGCTGCTTCTGCTCGACGAAGTCCGTCGTGTCAAAGAGCACACCGCCTGGAACGACATGATTCACGCCGAAGAGCAGGCAACGGCAGTCTTCGGGCAGACGCTGGGCGTTGCGCACGATGCTGGCCGCGACCGCACGATGGTCGCGGTGAGCTTCGAAGTAGAAGAACGAGTAGAGCGTCTTCGGTTGTATGTCGTCGATCAGTGAGGACACCGCCAAGTCACACTGCTCCTGGTGCTCGGGCAATTCGCCATCTGGCAGATCGAAATGCAGCAGCTCTTCGACACCGAGCACTTCGAGCGCAGCACGCCCCTCGCGACGACGGACCTCCCGGATGTCGTCCTCCCGGTTGTCTGGGTCACCCTTGGCTCCGTCGGTCAGGTGTGCGACGACAACCCGGTGACCGCGAGCGCGGTGCCAGGCGAGCATCGATCCCGCTCCGATGACCTCGTCATCCGGGTGAGCGGCGAGGACCAACACCGGTGCTCGGAGTGGGTCTTTCGGCAGAAGCGGTGGGAACAGGTGGTTCACGATGCTGGGTCCTGATCGGAGCGAAGACCCACGAACGAGTCGATCGCTTCCTGGTAGATCTGGCGGTAGCTGAGGGCAGCATCTCGGATCGTCGAGAACGAGTCGGCTATGCCCGATCGCAGTCGATCGACCGCCGCGCGGTTCTCGCAGAGGGGACGCAAGGCCTCATGCAGTGCTTCGACGCTGTCGACCGAGGAGACGAGCCCCCCTCCCCCAACGCGCTCGGAGAGAGCCCCACGATCCGAAACGACGACCGGTGTGCCACGGGCCAGAGCCTCGTCGACGACCAGGCCGTAGGTCTCTTCGCAGAGGCTCGGGAACACCGCGACGTCCAGGTCGAGAGCCGGATGCCGCTCCGAGTTGCTGTAGGAACCGTGCAGGTGGAGATCGACGCCGAACTCTTCCGCGCGTTCAACCGCCTCGGTCCGGCAGGCCTCGGCCAGGAACGGACCGTAGTAGTGCAATTCGACGTTCGGCAGACCGCGACAGGCCCAGACCAGGAGGAGAACCCCTTTCTCCTCGACCAGGTTGCCGAAGGTCCCGAGGCGCAGGGGCTGATCCGGCGAGCTCTCCTCCGGTGAAGGGTCTCGTCGCTCGGTGACTGGCTCGAGCAGGCCATGAGGCACGACCTCGATCCTGCGATCCGTCGGAAGATGCCGAGCGATGTTCTCGGCGGCACTCTCGGACGGCGTGGTGATGACGCAGGCGCACTCGAGTTCCCGACCGAGATGGTGGTCGCGGTGGCCAATGCCCTTCTTCAACGTCTCCAGGTCGATGTGCCCGAGGGAGAGATGTGCACAGGCTCCGCAGGGTTCCCGACCCGCACCTGTGGGACAAGTCACGCCCTCGGGCGGCCGCCGGAAGAAGCGCGGGCAGGTCGTCCACATGTCGTGAAGGGTCACGACGGTCGGGACTCCATCTTCGGCGACGGCGCGGATCAGCTCGGTCGACAGCGTGACCCAGTGATTGAGGTGCAGGACATCGGCACCGAACTCGCGCACGACGGAACGGCAGAGATCGCGAACGCGCTCCCGCTCGATCCACAAGCTGTAGACCTCGTCTGGAAGCCTTGGGATCCGGCGCACCGGGAACCCATCGACGGTCTCTTCGACGACGTCGACTCCTTCATGCGGCTTCTCACTGCCGCTGAGCACGAGCACTTCGTCGCCCTGCTCTCGCAGCGATTGCGCGACCGCGAGCACGACGCGCTCGGTGCCACCGAGGAACTCCGGCGGGAAGTTCGACGTAGCCAGGACGACGCGACGGCCCGACGAGCTCACGCGGAGGCCCCCTGATCAAGCGGAGCGAGAATCTCCCGGACCGCCTGCTTGAGGTGCTCTCGCTCTGCACGCTTGCCCTCGGCATTGCCGCGGTTGCGCTTGCCAGCGCGCACCCACTCCTCGAACGCCCGGAAGCGCACACAGAACCTCACCCACGGCAACGACCAGCCACCGAAGTGCTTGCGGTAGTAGTGCAGCCGGTTGCGGTGCCACATCACGACGAAGTCCGCGAAGCCCTTGGTCGAGGCTCCTTCATGGTGCAGGACCTCGGACTCCGCGACGTAGCGGATCTTGCGACTGCGCTTGGTCAGCTTGCGGCACAGATCGACGTCGTTGAAGAACAGCCAGAGGTCTTCGTCGAGGCCGCCCAGCGCTCGATACTCCTCGGTCGCCGTCACGCAGCAGGCGCCGGGCGGCTGCTGCACGTCGCGAGACGTCAGATGGTCGAAGTCCTTCATCTGGTAGCGGCTCTCGACCCATGAACCCGGCCAGAACTTCGCTAGCACCGAATCGAAGATCAGCGCCGTCGCCAGCGACGGGTAGCGCATACAAGCCGGCTGCACCCGGCCGTCGGGGTAGACGAGCCTCGGCGCTGCCATGCCGTAGTTCGGATTGTCGCGCAGCCAAGCGACGAGGCGGTCGAGTGCGCCAGGACGCACTTCGGTATCCGAGTTCAGAAGACAGAGAAACTGGCCGCGGGCTTCACGAGCACCCTGGTTGTTCCCGCCGCTGTAGCCCTGATTGACCTCGTTACGAAAGAGTCGGGCCTCTGGGAAGCGCTCCGCGATCGCATCCGCCGAACCGTCCTTACTCCCGTTGTCGACGACGATCACTTCGCGGTGGAAGTTCGGCTCTTCGGCGAACAGCGATTCGAGGCAGGCGAGCGTCAGGTCCTTGGTGTTCCAGGACAGAACGACGATCGACAGATCGATCTCCGAATTGATCGCAGCCACCGGTTTCTCACTCCGCTCCGACGAGGCCAAGGCTCAGCTCTCCCCCGCCATCATCGCCTGAGCTTTCTGCGCACGAGCGTCCGCGTCGGGACCCGCGACCATGTCGACGATCGGATAGTGCAACTGGTAGCGGTAGACGCCCACCACCGGATTGTCCGACTGACCGAGATCGACGGCGCGGAACCAGTAGGTCATTGGCCCGAGACACGACATCAACGACATCGTCGGACACCAGGTGTCCCCCTCCGCCAGTGCACCGCCCGTCAGCAGGAACAACGGGTCGAGAGCGATTTCGATGACGACGGGTCCTTTGGCGTTCGGGAACCGCAACACCGGCCGCCCGTGCCCTGCGCCCAGGTCTTCGAACTCCGGGTACGGGTTGACCGCCTTCCGTCGCTGCCCCCAACCACTCTCCTGGAGCTTCTGAACCAGCTTTTGGAGCCGACCACCGAGCCATCCGTGATGCTTGCGGAAGTAGTGGTGCTTGCTGATCCAGTAGCGCCGCATCTTCTCGACGTTGTCGGTCTGACCGCTCCGGTCGTAGTAATGCACGACGCTCGCTGCAGCGACCTGGACGATGCGGAGACCAGCCTTGCGCAAGCGAACGCTCAGGTCCGTGTCTTCGTAGTAGAGCGGGAAGTCCGGATCGAAGAAGCCAAGCTCGTCGATGTCCGAACGCCGCATCAGGAAGCAGCAGCCAGACAACATCTGCAGCTCGACGTCGTCCTTGGCGCACCAGACGCGCACGGCATCGACGGTCCGTTTCCGCGAGTAGCGATGGTTCCAGGACGTGAACCACTCGGCGAGGCCGGACCCGACCAGATCTCGCGGAGTCGGGAGGATGTTCGGCGGCAGCCAGACCGAGAGGTCGTCGCAGAAATAGCCGCGCGGTGCAGCAGTACCGATCGACGGATCCTGCTGCATCGCCTCGATCAGCGGTGCGACCGTGTTCTCGAGGTAGCGGATGTCCGGATTGCTGATCAGGATCCAGTCTCCGGTCGCGTGCTCGAACGCGAGGTTCATCCCCTGGCTGTAACCAGAATTCGAGTCGTGCCGAACCAGTCGCCCACCCGAAGCGCGGCAGAGTTCTTCGACCTCGGCTTCGGCCTCGGGATCGCCAACTGCCGAGTCGTTGTCGACGACGATCGCCTCCCACTCGATGGTCTCACCGCCAATCTCCTTCGGCAGGGTCTCACCGAAAGAGCGAATCGCCCCGGCACACAGGCCCCAGGAGTTGTAATTGACGATTAGGAGCGAAACGCGGCTCATGCCTCGCTCGGCTCTCCGTCTCGCTCACCGGCCTGCTCGAGCACTTCGATCTCCCACTCTCGATCGGTGTGGTAGAGGCCGAGTTCCTTCGTGCGGTTCTTGACGATCAGGTTCTGCGACGCGGCAACCTCGTGGTAGCGATGGACGCCGTTGTCGTCGAGGAGCCAGACCGGCACGACGAACTCCCCCGACAGCAGACGTAGGTCGGGAAGCTTCAGGGTCACGACGCCCTCCTGGAAGTCGAGCACCTGCTCGTCCATGTGGCTCGCCGGTGCGAAGCACAAGGTGCCGTCCGCGCGCGTGAAGCCAACGACGAGATTCATGCCGACCGGCTCACGGCCGTTGCGTAGGTGCACCCGAACGGCGACCGACTCGAACGGAGCGAACTCGTGGCGCTTCTCGCCCGTGACGCCGTCGACCAGATCGACCGAAACGACGCGCGGCATCGCGTCCAGATCGACCGACTTGATCGGGTTGGCGTGGCTGAGGCGAAGCGCCTCGTTGTCCTCAGCCATCTTCTCGATGAGCTGGTTCTCGTAGGTCGCGTACTCGTTCGTCACCGAGACCGAGTCGGTGAACATCTGCATCTCCCCCATCTTCATCCAGAGGGTCAGATCGCAGAGTTGGCGCACGTCGTAGAGCGAGTGCGAGCAGAAGAACATCGTCTTGCCCTGCTCGCGGAACGACATGATCTTGTCGACGCACTTCTTGCGGAAGTGCATGTCTCCGACCGCCAGGATCTCATCGATGATCAGGACGTCAGGCTCGGTTGCCACCGCAACGCTGAAGCCGAGACGAGCGATCATGCCTGACGAATAGGTTCCGACCGGCTGATCGATGAAGTCGTGCAGCTCGGAGAAGTCGAGGATCTCCTGGAACTTCTCCGCCGTCTCTTCGCTCGAACGACCGAGCATCGCCGCGTTCGTGAAGATATTGGACCGACCCGAAGCGTGCCGCTGGAAGCCAGTACCGAGCTCGAGGAGCGCCGCGACTCGACCCCGAACGGTGTAGCTGCCCGCACTCGGAAAAGTCGTACCGGTCAGGATCTTGAGCAGCGTCGACTTACCCGCCCCGTTGCCCCCGATGACGCCCACGCAGGAACCCGGCTGCACCTCGAACGACACGTTCTTCAGGGCATGGAGCTCGCGGTGCCGCTTCTCGTTGTTCCACGGCATCTGCTCCCGCAGACGGTCGAGCGGCTTCTGGTAGATCTTGTAGACCTTCGAGATATCACGGACCTCGATCGCAGGCAGGACCCTGCCGTCCTCGTGGCTCGGAGTGTCGCTCGGAGTCGCCGTCATACGAGGTCCGCGTACTTGCGCTTCTGGGACATGAACGAGCCGTAACCGACGGCGAGAGCGACGAGCGCCCAGGCGGCACCGATCAACATGTTCTCGGCGAGCGTGTTGGGAAGCCCAACCGGATCCAAGCCAGCTTGAACCATCTGGTCGTCACCCCCGGGGGGAGCGATGCCGAAGATCTGACGCTGGGCCATCAGCATCGGGTAGGTCGGGTTCAGGGACGCGAGGGAGAGCAGGCGTCCGGTCTCGTCGACCTCCAACAGAAGCGAAGGCTGCCAGAAATTCGGCGACAGGAAGAACCAGGCCTGCGACGCGATGCCGTAGAGGTTCTTGATGTCCTTGTAGAACACCGAGACGTTCGCCAGGACGTAGCCGAGTCCGAGAGCGAACACCGCGACGATCAAGAAGTTCAGCGGCAGCAGGACGATCTGCCAGGAGAAGAACGGCAGCTCCTGCAGTGCTGCGCCGGCGACCAGCACGATCACGAAACCGAGCGCGGCAATGCACAGCTCGGCGATGACCGGCGCCAGCGGGAGGATCTCACTGGGGAACGCGAGCTTCTTGACGAGGTTCGTGTTCCCGACGACCGAGTTCATCGCCTGGTTCGTTCCCTGCATGACCCCGTGAAACAGAGACACGCCCGAGAACAGGTACAGCGCGAAGGCTCCGGAACTCCCACTCCCTCCGCGTCCGAACAGGACGCCGAAGATCACGAAGTAGATCGCGAACAGGAACAGTGGGTGGATCAGCACCCAGAACGGCCCGAGGATCGTTCCTTGGAACCGATTGACCACCTGCTGCTTGAACAGGTGCTTGCTGAGCACCGGGTTCTCCTTGAGGGTCCGCAGCAGCCCGCTCAGCACCCTCGGCACGTGGTACAGAAAGCCGCGTGGAGAACTCTCGGCGGAGTACTCGTGGATCGGCAGGGAGTCGGTCACGGGAGGTCGATCGTCGCGGCGGCACCCGACCGTGAGCGAGTCGGGTGATGTGGGGAGAGGCCTGACACCTTCTCGTCGAGGAGAGGTCGGCGCGGAAGCCTAGCAGACCATTTCACTCGTCGGCGAAGCAGGCCCGCAACCTGAGTAGGAACTCCCGTTCCGACCGGAGTTTCCACACCACGTCAACCCGGGACAGAGGGCCGGAAGCGTGGCTGGAACCGGGCCGATCGGCCCGCCGAAACGCTGCTTGCGGCCCTCCGTTCAGGTTCCCGGCTCGATCAGGGGCTGGGAGAGCTGATCGACGTCGAGCCGAGCACGCAGGTTCTGGCCGACGTAGCGCTGCTCGATCACGTCCTGACCATCCTCGCAGTAGTCCTCCTCAGTCGGGAAGTTCACCTTGGCGAGGTCCTCGACGTTCTGGCGTTCGACGTAGTACTCGATCTTCACGAACCCGGTCTGGCCATCGACCGGAGTGATCTTGCCGTGGAGCCGTACGCGGCCACGACGGCCGAGCTCACCAGTCGCCTTCGGCTTCCAGGTCGAGCGATAAGTCCGAAGCCCGTGATCGGTCGCGCCGAGGTCGGTCCGGAATCCGCGGGCCACCGCAGCGCCGTTGAACTCCCGCCAGGCCTGACCCAGCGACATCTCGGCATCGACCGAGTCCCACGAAGGGCCGAGGCAGCCGGCGAGCGGGAGCGAGAGCCAGAGGAGGACGATCGATCGAAGAATCATGCGCTGGTTCGGTTTCATCCGGGTCCGGCGCGGCACTATATCAGCCTGCCGGAGCGACCACGCGCGCTGTGAACGACAGAATCCCCGTGACCACCCCCTCCCAGACGCTGCCCAGCGCGATCCTGCTAGACCTCGACGGCACACTGATCGATTCCCTCGAGGACATCGCCCGGTCGGTCGACTTCGTTCGCTCCGAGTTCGGCCTGGACCCGCTCGGCAGCGACGGGGTCAAGCCGCTGATCGGACGCGGGCTCGCTGCCCTGCTGGCCGACGCTCTCGCCGAAGCGTCGGGCGGAGAGATCGCAACCGAGGAGCAGATCCGCTCTGGCGTGCGGCTCTACGACGATCACCACGGCGACCATCTACTCACCGCGACGGAGCCTTATCCCGAGGTCGAACAGATCCTCCGTAGCTGGCACGACGACGGCCACCGACTCGCGGTCGTGACGAACAAGCCGGAGCGGTTCGCCGTGACTCTGGTCGAGGCCTTCGGTTGGCAGGGAATGCTCGAAGTCGTGATCGGTGGTGATACGACGACCCGGAAGAAGCCCCACCCCGACCCGCTGCATCTGGCGCTCGATCGACTGGGCTCCAAGGCCGAGGACGCGGTGATGATCGGCGACAGTGCGCCCGACGTACTCGGCGGCCGCAACGCCGGGACCATGACCGTCGCAGTCACCTATGGCTTCACCGAACGCGCGCATCTCGAGGCGCTCGAGCCGGACCTGCTCTGGGATCGCTTCGGCGGTCCGTGGCCCGGCGAATGACGTCGGCACAGACCAACGAACGAACAACGCTCCGCGTCGTCGCACCGATCGCCGGCTTCTACTTCGCGAGCTTCGCGGTGCTCGCCGTCTGGCTCCCGTTCGCCGTCGACTACCTACACGCTCGTGGACTCTCTGCCCGAGAGGGAACACTCGTCGTCGCGGCCGGGATCTGGATCCGGACCTTCAGCCTCCCCTGGATGGCGTCGTTCGCCGACCGGCATGGTATCGGCGCGCGCGCGCTCGCCTTGGCATCAGCAGCGAGCCTCGCGACGTTCGCGCTGCTCGCTGCAGTCGACGGCATCGGGCCGCTCCTGTTGGCCGGCCTGCTGTTCGGCATGGCCTACCCCCCGCTGATCCCTTGGTGTGATCGCGTCGCGGTGCGCACGGCGCGCGAACGTGGGATCGAGTACGGCCGGCTGAGACTCTTCGGATCGGTTTCGTTCCTGCTGACGATGATCGGCGTCGGTGCATGGATCGACAGGAGCTCTCCCGAGGTGGTTCCGATCCCGATCCTGATTGCGCTTTTGTGCGCGACGATCCTCTCGCTGTGGATGGACGACCCGACACGGAACCGTGGCTCGGTCCGCGACCGTCCGGTCCGAGGTCTCCTTCGCGACCGAGGTGTCCGCCGCATCCTGGTGACCGCTGGACTCATCCAGGCGAGCCACGCGGCCTACTACGCCCTCTCGGTGATCGACTGGCAGAAGGCCTCGATCGACCGCACGACCAGCTCGATCCTGTGGTCGGAAGGCGTGCTCGCCGAGGTTCTGCTGTTCGCCGGCGTCGTGCCGGCTCTGCTCCGGTCGAGCCCGAAGACTCTGTTTCTCCTCGGCGCCGGGAGTGCGGTTCTGCGCTGGGCCGTCCTCGCGACCACGACGGACATCGTCTGGCTCGCCAGCACGAGTTGGCTGCACGCCCTGAGCTTCGGCGCGACCCACGTCGCCGCGGTCCGCGCACTGAGCGAGGCCACTCCCAGCGCTCGATCTGCAACCGCTCAATCCCTGCTGAGCGCGATGACCAACGGTGGATTCATGGCTCTCTCGACCGCACTCGCCGCCGAACTCTACGAGCCGAGTGACTGGAGTCCGCTGGCCGAATTCAGCGGACGGTCCGCGACCTACCCGGCGATGGCACTCCTCGCGCTACTCGGTGGTCTTTCGGCAATCCGGCTGACCACGACGAAGCCCTCGACCACCTGAACGGCTATGCTGCTTGCGGCGCACCATGTGGAGGATCTACCGCTACTACACGCGTGAAGTGATCGTGAACACGGCGCTCACGTTCACGGTGCTCTTCGGCATCGTGCTCATCGCGTCGGTGTCGCGGGGCATCCGACGAGCTGAAGGCTTCGGCCTGATCGACGCGGCCAAAGTCACGCTCCTCTGGGCAGCGGATTCGCTCACCCACCTCCTGCCGATCGCACTCCTGTTCGGCTCGGTGCTGACCTTCGCTCGCGCCTCACAGGCGCGCGAGCTGATCGCCTTCCAGGCCGCTGGTGTGAACACCCGCGTTCCGATGCGAGCCGCCTTGGTCGTCGGCTGCCTCGGATCCCTGCTGACGTTCTGGGTACTCCACTGGGAGATCCCGAAGACGCACTTCTGGAAGACCCGGATCATCACCGAGAACATCCGCGCCGTCCTGCTGCAGAGCAACGTGAACGGCGACAGCGTCCGTCAGGACTCGATGGTTCTGACCTGGGACGGCCGCTCGGAAGACGGTGCGTTCGAAGACCTCGTCTTGTTCGTCGTCGAACCGCTGCCCGAGCTGCAGCAGTTGCAGATCGCGAAGGAGGGCATCTTCCTCGCCAACTCCGTACGCGTGTCCGCGATCGACGAAGGCGCGACTCTCAGTGTCGAGTTCGAGAACCTGCACGACCCGATCAACGGCGTCGCGCTTGCCAACCCGATCCTGAGACAGGACCTCGAGTCCATCGCGTCACGCGCTCGACGGCTGGAGGGAGCCGAGGACCTCTCCAGCGATCAGCTGATCTGTGAGGTCCTGCGCGACATCCACCCAGAACCACTCGAAGCACGCTTCCAGGTGAACCGTCGCTCGGCGTTCTCCCTCCTGCCGCTGCTACTCGCGCCGATCGGATTCTGCATCGGGCACCTGAGCCGCGATCGCGGCCGCGTCGTCGCTCTCGCGCTCGCCGGCGTCCCACTCGGCATCTTCTACGCCTCCGACTTCATCGGCGCGAAGCTGACCTTCGCGACCCAGAACCCGATCTTCGGCTGGTCCTCGGTCATCGGGCTCGGCCTGGCCTCCAGCCCGCTGATGTGGCGGGTGTTCCGCACCTGAGGGACGGAGTGTTAGGACTCGAACTGACCCCGTCCGGTGTTGTGACGCGATCCCATCGCCTCACGCCGCACGAGCCTCGGTCCACGGCTTCCCAACGACCGACAGTGGGTATCCGCTTCGCCGACCGAAGTCCTGTCGCCACGACAGCACCTGCCATGGTCGAAGCCGTCGGGGCAACCAGCCGGCCAACTGCGCCGGGGTTTCGTCGTCCCGGTTGAACCG
>JBCBZB010000034.1:0-46349 GCA_039815565.1 Planctomycetota bacterium | reverse complement strand
GCTCTACGACCTCGACGATCTGATCCGTGACGACGAGTGGGTCGAGCTGTTCTGGCGTCATTGGACGACGACGCACCAGCTGATCACCGTGTCGGTCGTCGACCAGCAGGCGCACTTCAATCACCTGTTGGCGCTCTACGACGCCATCCTCGCCGGTGCGCAGCAGTGGACGACGCGGGGTGTGCCGCTCCTCGACGGTGTGATCCTGTGCTCGGAGGGGACCTCCAAGAAGGGCAGCGGTACCGCGACGCAGCCGCCGTCACCGACCAACGTCACGACCCTCGTTGCGAAGTTGCAGCAGATGCACACGAAGGTGCAGAACTCGGCCGGGGTGCTGATGGTTCCGAACCTCTACGATGCGGACGGTTCCTGGTGGTTCTCGCATATCGGCTTCGACTGCGATGACTTCGCCGATGCGTTGGCGGTCTACACCGCGAACATGATGGCTGGAGCCAAGGCCTGCACGGTTCGGGTGACTTGGACCAAAGGCAACGGCAAGGGCGCTGCACACCGCGTCACCAAGGTCAAGTTCTGCGGCTACTACTGGTTGATGGATGCTCAGGGTGGCGTGATCGATGGGCCGTTTCGCAACGGCACGCCCCACGACGCGCGTCGGATTCTGGGTGGCTACGACATCGACGCCGGCAAGCCGGTCGAGACCGAGCAGGGCGAGCGCCGGCCTGGCGAACGTCCGAGTCTCCGTGAACCGAAAGCCTGGCACCACAGTGATGCTCAGCGCATGCGTTTCCAGATGCTGACCGGTCGGGATCCGGCGGGCTTCACCCCGCGCTGATCCAGAACCGTGTCGGCGCTGCGGATGGCGCACCGGCAAGCTAGGGCCGTTCGATTCGATCGATCGGCCCTGCGTTCGTTTCTGGCCTCTCGCCGGCGGGAGTTCCTGCGTAGACCTCCTCGAGCGATGCGAAGCCAAGGAGAGAAGCGAACGTCTGATTCCCGAGGGACTCTGCTCGGCGTGCTGGGCGTCGCGCTAGTCGGGCTCTTGGCCTGGAGCCTGATCGGGGACTCGGGAGGCGAGGTGCCGAACGGGACCGCGCCACGAAACTCGAACCCGGAAGCGGCCGAAGACCGGGGCGCGCAGTCACCTCGGGGTTCGGCCGTGCGAAAAGTCGCTGAGGACGCCGCAGTGACCTCTACGTCCGATTCAGGTGACGACACCGACCTGGGGTCGGACCCGTGGACGCTACTCGGTCGCTGTGTCGATGAGAACGGAGGGCCAGTCGTCGGCGTTCAGATCGTGTGCGCGTTGAGTTCGTTGCCGGACGCGCAAGGCGAGTCCCGACCGCTCTCTCGAGTCGAAGCCGACAGCGACGAACTCGGTCACTTCGCATTGGAGTCGTTCGTCGACGGCGAGTCGGATGCGAGAGTCCGACTCACAGCGGCGGGCTACGTTCCGCTCTCAGCGATGCTCCGCCGTCCGCAGGCCGGCGAGACGGTCGAAATGGGAGACGTCGTCCTGCGTGAGGCGATTTCGGTCGATGGGTCGGTGACCGACGATCAGGGGAATCCGGTCGAAGGGGCTCGCGTGCAGTTCGTGCTGATCGATCTCACCGCAGGCCCGACTTCCAATGACCCGGCGAACGCAACGGCCCCCTCGATGCTGACTGCGTTCAGCGACGCTCTCGGGCGATTCGTTCTCGAGGACCCCGCCTGGCCCGGCGAGTGGTTCATCGGAGTCGAATACTGCGGAGCCCTGATCGCGCCTCGCAACGTCCAGCTAGAGCCTGGGACGGGTGCATTCGATCTGCGCATCGTGGTCGAACGCCCGGATCCGGAGTTCTCGATCACCGGCCGGGTGGTCGACGACTCGGGACAGCCGGTCGCAGGCGCCCGACTGTCGATGATCGGTCACGGGTTCATCGGTCGTGGTCTCACCGGCGCCGACGGGAGCTTCACCGCCCATCGTGCCGGGCCGATGCCGGATCGAGGGCGAACGACGATGCAGGTCGATGTCGACCACGAGTCAGGGCTCTACGACTGGAACGGTGCAACGACGCATGAAGGCGTGCGATGGGGGGATCGCGACCTCGCGATCGTGCTCGATCGGCGTGCGTCGCGGTCGGTGCTGGTCGTCGACGAGCAGGGGGAACCGGTGGAGGACTACGCTCTCTTCGCGTTCACCGACTACGGCGGAGGCGATTTTGCACACTTGTCCAGGGTTCGGGTGCGGGGGTATCACCCGGGCGGCCGGTCGAGGGTCACGGGTCTCCGCCTGGGGCATCAGGCTGTGCTGGTGCTGCCGAGTGACTCGGCTCTCGCGCCGAGTGCGTGGATGGAGTTCGACGTCGTCGCCGGGGGAGAGGAGGCCGACCAGCGAGTGATCTGCCCGGACGCGGCTCGGTGGACGCTCAACGTCCTCACGAAAGCCGGTTCTCCGGTCTCCGACTCGGTGGTCGAAGTGGTGCAGGCGCTGAGCCCCTCGGGTCTGGAGACCACCAGTCGAGTGGTGCCGGCCTCCGACTGCGACCGTGTGCGCGGCGTATTCGACTTCGTTTCGGTCGCGAGTGGCGTGACGGACGGTCAGGGTCGGCTCTCGCTGCGGTTGCCGCCCGGAGCATTCTCCCTCCGGATTCGGGGCGATTCGCATGTCGACCTCGTCGAGCCGGTCGAGATCGCACGAGGCGACTCGGAACTCTCGGTGTTCGTGGATCCGGGGGCGACGGTGACCGGAAGGGTCGGGCCTCCGGCACTTCTGGATTCGTTCCTCTCACTCGAGGGTTCGTCAGTCCAGATCGAGTTGGATCCCCTCGACCAGGACGCTCCCAGCGTCGGAGTGCCGGTCGAGGAAGAGGGGCGGTTCTCGGTTTCGGGCCTGGCGCCTGGCGACTACCGCGCGCTGGTGCGGCTCGACTACGTCGCGAGCTTCGTGAATCGGGCCGAGGACCGTTGGTTGGTCGAAGAGCTGTCGCTCCGCACCTCGGAGGAGCGGAGTCTCGTCGTGGACCTCGAATCGAAGATGCCCGGGCGCGTCTCCGGGCTGGTTCTGGTCGACGGAGAGCCCCTCTCCGAGATGCACTGTTTCCTCGAGCGAGACGGGGACGGACTCGGCCCTCGATTGCGGAGAGTCGGGACGGACCGCGAGGGGCGGTTCGAATCGCTGTGCCTACCTGGTGCTTACACGTTCTGGATCACCATGCCCTCGGACCCGGGGCCGGCTTGGGTTCGAATGCCGGTGCCCGGGCTTCGGATCGATGTCGCGCCCGGCGCCGTCGTGCCGATAGAGGCACGCGTCGACTTGAGGCGAGTCGAGCTGCGGTTGGTCGACGGCGATGGCAATCCGCTCTCCGAGAGGCTCCTTCGCGTCGTGCACAGCGGCTACCACCTCCCCGGTCGCTTGATCACGGATGCGAACGGGCTCGTGATCGTCGATCCGGCGCCACCGGGTCCGTTCCAGATCCGAGTCGGGCAGGGTGAGGACGCGGTCGAAGTTGGTCCGTTCGATCTGCCGATTGGCCGTCGTGAGGGGCGACTCGATGTGACACTTCCGAACTGAGGTCTCCTCGGGCTGGCGGCCGAGTTGCGGATGAGATCCGCGGGACTCCGTCGGTGGAATCCATTAGAAGATCAGGGCCGCAGGACCGCGGCTGTCTCTCTACTCCGACTCAGCAAACCATGCTTCGCAAGTCTCTTCTCGCTCTCGCCACCGCCGCGTTGTTCACCGGCTGCAGCAGCAGCTCGGATGCCGTCCCGTTCGACGTGGCGAACTTCACCGGGTCCTACTCCGGCACTTGGACCAACACGACGTTTTCGTCGACCGGCGCAGCCTCGGTCACGATCACGGACTCGGGTGGCGACCCGATGGTCGCCGTCGACCTGGACGGCAACGTCTTCGGCGGTGCCGACCCGGCGTCGGAGAGCTTCACCGGCATGGCGAACCTGAACGACGCGACCCTCGCGTCGACGACCTCGCCGGTCTACGGCGACGTGGTCTCGACGCTGAACGGCAACGGCACGATCACGATCACGGGAACGAACATCCCGGGTGGAGTCGACACCTTCACGCTCGTCGGCACGATCGTGAACGGCCAGATTCAAGCGAACGTGACGATCACCTTCGACGCAGGTGGTTCGGCTGCCGCCGTCGCGACGCTGAACATCACCTGATCGAGGGTGGGGCGTTCGCTCCGAGAGTTGCTGTCCGTGTCAGGGCGGCAACTGCGACACCGGTGGTGACTGCGGCCAGCGGCCCGAGGACCAACTCGGGAGTCCACGGTAGTCCCGTGTCGAACACGTCACGCACGGTGTAGGTCGTCCAGACGTATCGGACGACCTCCGCCAAGAATGCCCCGGCGAGAGCGGAGACCGTCGCGACGAACGCATCCTCGCGCCACTCGAGCCCTTCTGGTCGCCGTGGCCTCAGCGCGCGTGTGGCACGGAACATCGCGAGGATGACCAGGGTTCCGAGTGCGATCGCGGGCCAGAGCGCGCGGTCCAAGAGCTTGCGTGCGGCGAGGCTCGCTCGCCCGAACTCACTCTCGAGTCGGTCGAGCCGCGCGACGAGGAGGCCGTCGGCCACCGAGTCTCGGATGGACTCCGAAGCTCGTTGGAGATCCGTCTCTTCGACGAAGCGCAATACGCCGCGCGTCGGGTCCTGCGGGTCCGGTTCGACCGAGCGAAGGCCGAGAGCCTGGATCGAATCGACTTCCGCCGAGTCGGTTTCGACATAGAGGCCTGGGCCGGTCTGGGCGGATTCCGACGCGTCTTCGAAAGTCTGCCTGAAACCGGCGAGAAGCAGCAGGAACGCCGTGGTCGCTGCGACGGTTGCCGTGCGAGCGAGAGTTCGAGAGGGAAGTCGTCTGGCCGAGATCGTCGCCAACGCGAGATGGGAGGATCGGGTGGATCGCAACGTTCTGGCGATCAGAGTGACCAGCGTTGGTCCGAGACCGAGTGCGAACAGGGTCGCCGCCATCGCGTTGATCGCTCGGATCGCGGGGCGACCGGCGCTCCAATGCATCGCGGCGGAGAGGACAACCCACAGGGCACTCGCGATCGCGATGGTGGTGAGTGGGCGCAACCGTCCACCCCGCACTCGGTCTAGCCATCCCGGCCAGGTTGATCCAACGACGGTCGCGAGGAGCGCGAAGGGAAGGAGTTCGAGCGACGAGTTGGCTTCGATCCGCGGAGAGGTCGCTGTGCTCCCTGGGATCTCGGCGCCGAACCACTCGGTCAGCCCCTGGATTGCCGGGGCGAGGGATTCCGCAAACGCCTGGCCGAGTGGTGCTGCGCACATCGAGCCGAGCACGGCGATCAGCAGAGGTTCGACAACCCGTCGGCCCAGCAACACCGTCGATGGAGCGCCGAGGCGTTCGAGTTCCTGGTCCTCTCGACGTCGTGCACGATGGCGCGCTCCGATGGTCGCGCCGATTGCGACGACGCTGAGCCCGAAGACCAGCAACGCGATCAGATCCCAGGTTCGGCGAAACACGCTGAGTGCTCCGCGGATCTTCTCTCCCCGGTTCGCCAGGGAGCGGACGCGCGGTGCATCGCCGACGATCGAACGCAGTCCCTCTCGAACTCGTTGGTCGAGGCCGTCTCCATCCGCGTTCGGGTCGACGAACAGAGTCACTTCGTCGAGGCCACGTCCCTCGGGTAGCCAGCTCTGAGCGACCTCAAAATCGACGAGTGCGATCGAATCCTCGACGGCGCCGAGCAGACCTTGGCCCGCGAACAGCAGTCCGACCCTGGCCTCTCGGCCCTGGTCGTCGACGCGGACTCTGATCGCGTCGCCCAAGGAGACTCCAAGCCGTGCGGCGAGGTTGTGGCTGATCGCGATGCGAGCCGGGGCGTCCGGCGACTCGTTCGATCGCCGCGGCATGGCGCGGGGATCGCCCTCGACGTCACCGAAGCGGAAGCGCTTCGCCATCGCTTCGAGGACGAAGACGAGCCCGTAGAGGCGCACGGTCGATGTCGTGCTGCCTCGGAGTTCGGCGAATCCGGTGCGCGTGCGCACAACGGCAGTGATGTCAGGCAGCGCCTGGAGGGCGTTCACCTGGGCTCGGTCGACGTTGGAGCACCGCAGTTCGTAGTCCCCGCGGCCGGTGAGCGCGTTCTGGGAGTCGAGCGCGAGACGCCCGGTTTCGGTGCCCACGGCTCGTAGTCCAGCGAACATCCCGAGCGCGAGTGAGATTGCGGCAAGGGCCCAGAGGAACGAAAGCGGCTGCCGACGGACCGGTCGGAGGGTCAGCCACATCGTCGCTTGGGTCGGTCCTCGGAATCTCTGCATGGAAGCCGTTGCCCTGGTCGTGATACTGCTTGGCGATGCTCGAAGCGAAGTCGATCCGGGTGCGCCTTGGGCGCGGCGAGGCCAGTCAGCTGGTCCTCGACGGAATCGATCTCGTTGTGCGGCCGGGGGCCTGGGTCACGGTGCTCGGGCGGAGTGGAGCGGGGAAGTCGACGCTCCTCCGCGTGTTGTCGCTCCAAGCCCGGGAGTTTGAGGGTGCGGTTTCCTGGCAGGGGGAAGACTGCTCGACCTGGACGAGTTCCGAGCGTCGCCGGTTCGTCCGCCAGAACTTCGGGTGCCTCGAGCAGACGCCGCTCCTGTTCCCTGACCTCGACGTGCGCGAGAACACCGCCTTGCCGTTGCTACTCGACGGCCAGGATGCTCGGCGTGCCCACGAGCGGGCGGAGGCCGTTCTCGACGAACTCTCCGTGGTGAGCCGAGCGACGCTGATGCCAAACCAGCTGTCTGGTGGAGAGCTGCATCGCGTCGCGCTTGCGCGGGCTCTCGTCGCCGGTCCCGAAGTGCTCTTCGCCGACGAACCGACCGGTGATCTCGATCCGGAGACTGGGCAGGTGGTGTTCGAGGTGCTCGAGCGTCGGCGCCAAGCGGGTCTCGCCGTCCTACTCGTCACGCACGATCAGGCGTTGCTGCGCGACGATCACTCCGTTCTGAGGTTGGCAGACGGAGCGCTGACACCGGTCAGCGGACCACGAGATCGAGCGGTTCCGAGGGAATCGTGACGTTGGTCTGAAGGACGGGGCCCTCGGGACCGAGTTGGCGCACCGTCAGCTCGTAGGTGCCGTGGGGAACGGAACGCACGCGGAACTCTCCGCTCTCGCGGACATGTCCCTCGAACCGGATTCCGGTTCCGGCGGTCATCCACACTCGGGCGGGTCCGTAGGGGCGCCCGTTGGACGACACGACGCCCTCGACGTCGGCAAAGCCGGTCAGGTCGATCACGGGGAGGATCTCGACTTCTTCGCCAACGCTCACGAACACCCGATTCGAATCGGTCCGAGAGCCCGGCCGACTCATGTGGATGATGCTCGCGATGCTTCCGTCCAGTTGGGACACCTCGAACCGGTAGGCGGAGACTTGGTACTCACCAGCTGGGAGCGTGGCGAAACGGAACGATCCGTCCGGTTCGAGGGTCGTGGACTTGGCCCCAGCCGGTCCCAGGATGGAGACCGACCAGTTGGGCCAATCGTTCGGTGGGACAGTGACACGGCCTCGGATCACGGCGCCTAGGTCGAGCTGCACCTGGATTGGGCTGTTCGCAGCGACGAAGGGCCCGACGGTCTTGGGTGCGAGATCTCGTGCACGGAAGTCCGGTTGAACCCCAAGGTTGAACGAGCCGGCTTCCGCGCCCAGAAAGCGAACGACTCCGTTCTCATCCGTCGATGATGTTCGCCGGGATCGATAGGCGGAAACAAGCGATCCCGGTCCCGGAAGTAACCGCACGAGCGCCCCGGCCAGCGGCCTGCCGTGGGGATTCGAGACTCGAACCTCCACCAGCGTGCTCGGAGTGAGCTCGATCGTTTCGGTGGGAACGCCAGGCCCGCGATGGGGGAGCGTCGTGACGAGAGCGGACTCGTAGCGATCGGACGAGATCACGACTTCCCGCGGAGAGCCGTCCGGCTGGGTGATTCGGATCTCGCCGTCGGTTCCCTCGAAGAGCGGGTTCTTCTCTTCCAGCCCGATCGATTCGAATCGTGCGAAGATCTTGGCCTCAAGCCGTTGACCCGAGTCAGCGTCGAGAACCACGAACGCAGTGGCGTATTCCTGCTCGATGTCGATCTGCAGCCAGGTAGACGGCAGATCTGCGTTTAGGTTTGCCGACTTGTAGCCTGGAGCGAAGGCGGACAGGAGAACCTTCGTCGGTTCGCCGGGCTCCGGCAGTCCATCCAAAACGAACGACCCGTCCTCGAGGGTCGTCGTGACGGCCCCGAATTCCGTAGCGACTACATGGACGCCGGCCGCTCCGACGCCGATCGTCCGGTCCAGAACCTGTCCACGCAGTGCGATCGCCGGCGTGAGTTCGAGTGTCGTTCTCGTGCTCGGACTACGATGGGCGACAGCGAACGAATCGGAAGAGCCAGTGGCAAAGCCGGGCGCCGAGGCCCGAAGCTGAATCGTCCAGCCAAAGGGAGCCTCGATCTCGAATTCTCCGTTCTGGTCCGTCACGACCGAGGGGTAGCGCGGTTGCTCACGAGTGGCGTCGACCGCGTCACGCTTGCCCATCGGCACGGTGTCGAAGGTGACGTGCGCGTTCGGGACCGGCTCGCCGAGGAGCGTTACGACCTCGCCTCGTACTGGTCGCTTGATCAGTCGGGCGTAGGCCGGCGACGGGGAGGAGCCTCTTTGCGTGCGAGCCGACTCCCCCGTGGCGACGTTCGTGTCCCGACGCCTGCGCGACGCTCCCTCGGGCCTGGCCGCCTCGGCTCCGCGTTCGATCGATTGACTGATGGGGGCCCCGTCGTTTGCGCGCGTCGAAGGCGGTGGGGTTGCCGGCCCGCCTTCCCAGGGCTCGATCCAGACGAGCGCAACCGCGAGCAGCGCCAACAGGAGGGCGCTGTTTCGGATCCGGAGCTTCCACGGCGACGGGGCAGTCACGTCGCCCAGAGGTTAGCGATCCCACGTCCTTCGTGGGACGCGGGACCGATCCGATCAGAATCGGATTGCCGCCGTCTCCGGACCGTCGACGAACATCTCGCCGCTGAGAATCGTGCCGTCCTGCAGCGTGATCGTGACGACCATGCCGGCGATGTCGGCGCCGTTCTGCGTCGCGGAGGCTGGGCCGTCGGTGTCGATGTCGACTTCGAACAGCGTGCCCTGCACGAAGTTCGTGAAGTCCCAGCGGATCCTGCGGAAGCTGCCTAGGTCACCGGGAACCGGGTTGGTGCGGATGGCGCCGATCTGTGCGGTGCCGTCACAGTCCGATGGGTCCGTGCCGGCGAAGACCAAGCCGCTGAGGACGTCGGAGTTGTTGCGGTAGGTGCCGTCGCAAGCGGCGGCTGTGCCGTTGCCGTCCGAGAAGTTCGTGCCATCCTGGTTCGTGTCGAACTCGAGCCCCGCGGCGTTCGGGTTCGTCGAGGCCGAGAAGTCGAATACGACGCTCGTGATCGGCTGAGCGGTGACGTTCTCGATCGACCAGAAGCCACTCGATGGGTCGCCGTTGAACGAGTTCGCGCCAGAGGCAAGGACCTCGATCGTCGGTTGGCCGGCGATCGTTGCCGTGCCGCGGTTCGAAACGATCACGTTCAGGGCGTTAGCCCCCGGAGCGAACGAGATGGCTTGGAACAGGATCTGACCGCCAGCCAAAGCCGGGTTGGCCGGGATGCTCAGATCCAGTTGGTTCATCGGCGTCGGGAATGACGCGACCGGGTCGACGAGGAGCGTGCAGCCCGGCGCGCCGAGCGTGCCGAGATCGATGCTGCTCGGGTTGACGCCGAGGTTGACTGCGGTGAGGAACGACAGAGTCGGGAGGTCGTTGACGACGATCGAAAGCGGGTTCGCAACCTCCGGGATCTGGAGGGAGCTCAGGCTCGGTGGTGCGAGCGTCACGACTGAGATCGGTCCGCCGGCCGAGAAGTCGACCGGACCGTTGTCCGCGACCGGGCCACCGGTCGAGAAGCCGACCAGGCCATCGTCATCGCATCCGGTCATGTACGACCAGATCATGTCGCCGTTCGGGAACAGCTGGACTTGGAAGGTGTTGTCGTCGCCGGCGATCATCTGCGGCACCTGGTTCCAGGTGATCACGTCGACGCCGCCGATCGTGTCGAAGAACACGCCACCGCCGTCATCCGGCGAGAGGTCGTCCCACCAGGGGCAGAACTGCAAGGCGGTGTTGTTGATCAACGCGTCCACCATCTCGGTGCCGCTTGACGACGGGAACTGGCCGAAGCGGCCGTTCGAATCGATCACGATCTGCGTCAGGTCACCGACCACGGCAACCGGGAACGGTTGCGACAGGAAGACCGTCGTGATCTGGTCTTCGCTGAGGTTGAGATCGTTCGAGAAGCCGCCGACGAAACTCAGTGGGCCGCTCGTGATCGTGTAGCCGTCGGCGACCCGGGTGAAGGTCAGGCTCGAGCCCGCCAGGTCGCCGGCGCTGAACAATTCGTAGACGGCGGCGCCGATCTCCTCGGTGGACGGGCAGCCCTGCCCGTCGGTGACGAAGGAGCCGACTTGGGCGGTCAGCGATGCGGCGCCGAGGCTGAGAGCTGTGGCGACGCGAAGGGATTGAGTGAGATTCATTGGAGACGTCTTCGCGGCGTGGCTGGCCGCGCGTGGGGATCTCGAGCGGGGCGGAGGCAGTCTCTGTAGTGTCGCCGGGCGCCGCTCTGGTGCCCAGTGGAGACCCGGAAAGCCGGATGTCTACCCAGCGTTGAATCCGATGGCATGGGCTTGTGGAACTCGGAGGCTTTCTTGAGAGTCAGCGACCGATGTGGAACCGAGGAGAGTTGGGGATCGCCGTGGGCCGACGTGCTCTGGCAATCGTGGCGGCGTTCATGATCTCGTTGCTGACGGCTTGTGACGACGGCAGGGAAGCGCCGCCTCGAGCTGGCGAGAGTGGCGAGGAGGTTTCGGCCCCGGTCGCCGGCCGCAAAGCCGACGAAGCGCAGCGTGGTGGGCGAGAGCAGTCTGCGCGCGTCGAAGGAACGAGTCGCGGCGCGAGCCCGGATAGCACGGAGGGTTCGGTGGCCCTCGTCGGTCGGGTGGTCGACGAACAAGGTGAGCCGGTGGAGTCCGTGGTCGTGCGCGTGGTGCAGCCTCTTGCTCGGCTCTCGGGAATGCGGTCGATCTTCAATCTGTTTCCGTTCGCCGACGAACCGTTCGACCACGCCCCTCAGCGCACGGCGGAGGACGGCTCCTTCGCGTTCCGTGAAGTCGAGGTCGAGGACAGTCTGCTCGTCATAGCCTCCGCGCCCGGGTTGTTCGCCGCGAAGTCCGTTGGTGTCTCCGAGGGTCGGTTCTCTCGTCCGAGCGATATCGGTGATCTGATCCTCCAGCCCGATCGCCCCTTGTTCGTCCGGGTCGAGGATGCGGAAGGAGCTGTGGTCGAATCGGCTTCCGTCTCTCTCCTGCCCGGCTCTCCGGAGTCTCCGACCGTCGGTGCTCTTTCGCCTCAAGGCGGAGTCGGTTTGCCAGCGACGCTCGATTTTTCGGGGTCAGCGTCCGGCTATCGGATGTCTCGAGCCGTACGGGCTGCCAGAGTCGTTTCGCCGTTCTGGGCTCGTGAGACGACGGGCTCCGATGGGGTTGCGATGTTCGGTCATACGCCGCAGTCCGGGATGGACCTGCTCGTCGAGAAGGCAGGTTTCGTCGGACGGTTGTTTCGTGCGACCGACTTCGACTGGTCAGCGGACGGAGCGAACGCGGCGGATCCGTTGGTCGTTCGCCTGGGAGTTGGTCAGACGGTCGAAATCGAAGTCGTCACGGGTGCCGGCATCCCGGTCGCGGATGCCGAAGTGGCCTTGAGCGCAGCTCCAAGAGCGAGCGTGATCGGTGACGAAGCAGCGAGCGAAGAGGAAAGCGATTCCGGCCTTCGGATCGGCGTCGGGCAGAGTCTTGTCGGACGGACTGGAACGGACGGCCGACTCCTGGTGCGTGGCGTGTTCGTGAATCGTCTCCGCGTGGAGGTTCGCAGCGAGGCGCATCTTCCAAGTCGCGAGGCGGTGGAGACCGCGGAGCGAGTTCGGGTCGAACTCCCGGTCGGGCTCGCGGCACGGTTGGTCGTTGTTCCCACCGAAGGCTCGACCGAACCGCCCTCCGTGACGGACTGGGAACTTCACACCGGATCGAAGAATCCCCACATGGTTCAAGGTGTGATTTCAAAGTCGCGAGTCTCTCTGCGGGGCCGATCGACTGCAGTTGGAGAGACGTCGCTACGCGTGGTCGAGCTCCTACCCGGCATGCCGTACCTGGCCGTTGCGCACCTGGAATCCGGTGAGGTTGCGAGGGCCCGTTTCGAGATCCCGGCAGATTCGGAGGAAGAGCTGGAAGTCGAACTCGTTCCCGGCGCAGAGCCAGCGCTGCGCGTTCGCGTGCTCGGTCCAAACGGTGATGGGCTCGAGGGTGCAGCGGTGTTCGCGGGCGAGCGCGGGATGTCTGAGTACCTGACCCGCACCTTTTCCGCGACAACCGACTCCACGGGGTTGGCGGTTCTGGAGGGGCTCGATGACGCGAGGGGGGGGCTCCTCGTTCGTCACCCGAGTTTCGGTGTCGCCCAGGTGAAGCCCTCGTCCGATCCCTCCGAGCGCGTCGTGCACTATCTCGGCTCTGCCCATCTTCACGGGCGTCTCGCCCGTGAGGGAATCGAGGCCATGGTCGCTTGGTTCGAAGCCGACGATCGCGAGCCGAGTCCGGCGGTCTCGCTTAGGAATCCGGTGTCCGCGGAGTTCGATGCCGAGGGGTACTACGAGGTCTCACTGCCGGTCTTCGCGCCAGGACCCTCTCCCTACCGGGCTTCCCACTTGTCGAGACGGTCGGATCGAAACTCACCGAGGGAAGATGGCTTCGGGTTGGCGTTCGAAGAATCGTTCGATGTCGAGCGTTGGAGTGCCTCCGCGGTCTCTCGCCGCATGGCTCGGTCCAAACTCAGGAGCTTGTTCTCCTGGGACCGCGCAGCGCCGAACCGAGACGCACTTCAGGCAGCCGCTCCCAGTTCCGCCGTTCGTGGTCGCATCGATCTCTTCGCTGGGGAGACGGTGGAACGAGATCTGATGACGAACTGGGGGGTCGAGGGTGCCCGTGTTCTTCACGGACTCGTCCAGGATGTCGATGGGCCGGTTCTCGATGCGACGATCGAGCTCTTCGCGAAGCGCACCGACTCGCAGGGCTACCAGAGTCCGTTGATGAGTCGAACAGGCGATCAGGGGCGCTTTCGGTTCGATGAGCTTCGTCCAGCTCGTGCGACGATGTCCCTCAGTGTCTATCGCCGAGGAGGTCTGCACCTCGAAGCTCGACGAGCGGTCGACCTCCGCTCGGGTGATGCCTTCCTCCCGATCGATCTGCCTGGTGGGACTCTCGTCATCCGCAGCGCGCCCGGCACCCGGCTGGTGCTCGAGCCGCTCGGGGGGCAGGAGTACACGATCAGTGGCCGCTGTGATCCTGAGGGAGTGGCGACGATCCCGTGGATCGGAACCGAGCCTTGGCGGCTGTATCTCGGGACGCAGTTCGATGCGAGAGGGCCGGCATCCCGTCGGCTGCCCGAAGTCGTTCGCCTGTCCGCTGGTCAAGCCATATTGGAACTCGACCGGCCGCTCGATCGGATTCTCGGGAACCTGCCGGTGGTCGTGGCAAGCGGGTTCGAAGTTCCGACCGACCGATCCGCTCTGCAGCGATTCGCCCTGGAGGTTCACACCGCCTCCGAAACGGATGACGGCTCTCTGCCTGTTGCGCTGATCTCTCCGAATGAGGGGCGGTTTCCGTTGGTCGGACTGGGAGCAGGGACCTACCGACTCGTCTTGCGAGCGGCCGCCGAAGGCGCCTCGCCAAGGGAGGCCGATCACGACCTACCGCAAGACTGGCGGAGGTTCGAGTCGGCCGAGCGGATTCAGATCGACGACGAGGAGTCTTCCGCAGAGGCGGAGCCCCGGGTCCTGGAGGTCAGGTTCCTGCCTCGCTGAGGTGCCCTCGGGGTGTCGAGACGGCAGGAATCGCCGGATCGGGACCCGGCCGAGGTTTGGATTTAGCGGTCGACCTCGACTCGGCCTATCCTCTCCGCCCCCCGGCGCCGGCCTCCGAGTCCCCAGTGGAGGCCCGCACCGCGTAGAGCCCGATGACGAAGAAGCGCGAAAGTGTCCGGATCCAAGGCCGGATCCTCTATCTGACCGAAGACAAGGACCTGCTCGAGAAGCAGCTCTACGGATTCGAAGATCTGCCGTTCGATCCCGACCGGAAGCTGATCGACAACATCTCGACGGACGAGATCACCCCGGGTTGGGTCTGCTACTACTACGACGAGACGCTCGCCGAGTATTCGCTGGTCGGTCTGCGCGGTGGCGCGGTCAAGAAGGACGCGATCAAGGGCGGCAAGTTCGGCGTCATCGTCTCCGGCGTGTCCAAGGGCTGTGGCAGCTCGCGCGAGACAGCACCGTTCAGTGAGCTGAAGGCGGGCGTGCAGCTCGTCATCGCCAAGAACATCGAGAAGATCTACGGCCAGAACTGCCAGAACATCGGCCTGCTCACCTCGACCGACTTCGGTCTGATCGAGCGGATCGAAGCGGGCGAGGAGATCCCGATCTCCGAGTTCACGAAGGGCCTCGACCCGATCGCGACCGAGATCGTCGAGCATGGCGGACTGTTCGCCTACAACAAGGCGCGTCTAGCCGGCGAGGTGTCGCCGCCGCAGCCGTCGACCGCGGCGCGTCCGATGACCCTCTGCGAGAAGATCATCAGCAACCGCGCGATCGCTGACGCGAAGACCGGTGCGCTGGGTGTGGCGGGGGTGAAGCCAGGCGACGCCTTGTTCGTGCGGACGGACGTGCGTTTCAGTCACGAATACGTCACCCCGATGGCCGAGTCGCTCTTCAAGATGGGCCTCGGCGCAGACGCCCAGGTCAACGACCCGGCGTCGGTGTTCGCGTTCCGTGATCACCTGACCTTCCTCGACCGCGTGATGCCCGAGGCTCACGTGAAGATGGGCCTGCGTGAGCAGGCCGCGTCGCTCGCGACGGTGCAGGCCTCGTTCGCCGATCGGCAGGACGTTCGTCTCTACGGTGAAGTCGAGCGCGACGGCGAGACGGTCGGCTCGGAGGGCATCTGCCACAACATCGTGATCGAGGATCTCGCGCTGCCGGGTCAGCTCGTGATCGGCACCGACAGTCATACCTGCATGGCGGGCGTGCTCGGCTGCTTCGCCTTCGGTGTCGGCTCGACCGACATGGCGAACTCCTGGTTCACCAAGGATGTGCGGGTTCGCGTGCCCGAATCGGCCCGCGTGAACCTGACCGGCTCGCTGCGTCCGGGCGTCTCGGCCAAGGACGTGATGCTGCTTCTGCTGAGCCAGCCGTTCTTCAAGTCGGGCGACGGGATCGGCAAGGTGCTGGAGTTTGCGGGTGAAGGCGTCGAGAACCTGGGCGTCGACGAGCGTGCGACTCTGACGAACATGGCTGTCGAAGCTGGTGGCTTCACCGGCATCATCGAGGCCGACGGCGTGATCCTCGATTACCTCGCCGAGCAACGCGGTCTCGATCGTTCGTCGCTCGACTCGATGATCGTGAAGGCGGACGAGGGTGCGACCTACTGCGAGACCTTCGACATCGACCTCTCGACGGTCGAGCCGATGGTCGCCACGCCAGGTGACCCACGGAACGGCATCCTGCTCGCCGACGCCGACAAGACCGAGAAGATCGACATCGCCTACGGGGGATCCTGCACCGGCGGCAAGAAGGAGGACATGGACATGTATGCGTCCGTCGTCCGGACGGCCAACGAGAAGGGGTTGTCGATCGCCGACGGCGTGCGCTGCTACATCCAGTTCGGTAGCCAGAAGATCCGCGACTACGCGATCACGATGGGCTACGTCGATCTGTTCGAGCAGGCTGGAATCGAGCTGATCGATCCGAGCTGCGGTGCCTGCATCAAGGCGGGTCCGGGGGTCTCCGATGAGCCGGATCAAGTGACGGTCTCGGCGATCAATCGTAACTTCCCTGGGCGTTCGGGTCCGGGCCAGGTCTACCTCGCCTCGCCCTACGTCGTCGTCGCGTCGGCCTACCTCGGTCGGCTCGGCGGTCCCGACGAGCTTTGAACTGAGCGAATCCCGGCTCGCCCGCATCGCGCAGGGCGTCGGGATCTCAGGCCCGGATCTCAGGCCCGGATCTAAGGCAAGGACCTCGGGCGGGCCGTCGCGTTCGGCGGCCCGATCGGTCAGACTTCGGCTGTCCATGACCCGGCGGCGAATCGACGAGGACGAGGAGTCCAAGCACTGGGGGCGCCGTGTGCAGCGCGCCCTGCACCGCGAGCTCGCGGTCGAGCGACGGGGCCTCCGTCGTCTGTCCTGGACGAACCGGGCGATCGCGACACTGATCCTGGTCGACGTCGTCCTCCGCGTCATCGAGACCGAGGACACGCTCCGTGAGGACTACCTCGAAGAGTTCCTGCTCACCGAGCGGGTCTTCCTGTCGCTGTTCACGCTCGAGTTCCTCCTGCGGGTCTTCGCGGCCGGGCATCACCCGCGCTTCCGAGGGATCGTCGGGCGACTGCGATTCCTGAAGACCTACGGCGCGTTGGTGGACCTAGCGGCGCTGGCACCGTCGTGGATCACGTTTGGCAATCTGCACCTGACCTTCGCGCGGGCGTTGCGCGGGCTGCTGATCATTCGCTTCGTGCACTTCGGCCGCTTCGGCCGGGCGATCCATCTTCTGCGGACTGCCCTCGCCGCGCGCGCCTACGAGCTGGCGGTGAGTTTTGGCATCACGTTCGCGCTGCTCTTGCTCGCCTCGACCGGGATGTACTACGTCGAGGGCGACAACAATCCCGAGGCCTTTGGCTCGATCCCGCGGGCGCTCTGGTGGGCCGTCATCACGATCACCACCGTCGGCTATGGCGACGTGGTGCCGGTGACGCCGATCGGCAAGTTCTTCGGTTCGATGGTGGCGCTATTGAGCGTCGTGCTCGTCGCCGTGCCGACTGGATTGTTCGCGAGCGCCGTCAGCGACGCGTCGGCCGCACGGCGCAATCTGGACAAGTGATCCGCGGCAGAGTCTGCGGGTCGCGTCAGCGCACGATGTGCTGGGTGACCGAGCCGCCGATCACCGAGAGCGGAACCTCGAGTTCCTGCACCTCACTGAACTGATCGCTCTGGTCGGCGAGTCGGCGGACGCGAACGGTGTAGGAGCCTGGACGCAGCGGGCTCTCGAGTCGGCAGGCACGTGGGCGGGGGAGCGATCCGTCGGCGACGTAGAGGCGTTCGCCTTCGCGCGCGGCCCAGAGCACGTCGAGCTCTTCGCCGGCGGCATCGAGCAGCCAGACGTTGACGTCGTTCCTGGCGATCGGCTGCTGGCTCACTGGGTCGAGTACGGTCAGCTCGATCTGGCCACCCGCGGTCAACACGATGGTCTCTTGGAAGAGGCTGACGCCCTCGAAGTCGAACTCGAATTCATGAGCGACGAGGAGCAGAGGATCACCGTTCTCGTCGACACCTCGGACCCGGGCCTTGTAGTGACCCGGGCGCAGGTCGGGGAACCGGTAGCGCCCCTCCGCGTGCTCGGCGCCGCGTTCCCAGACCGCTTGGAACGGAGTATCGAAGGCCGCGCCGAGATCGCGCCGCTCGAGCTTTACCTCGACCTTTGTGACCGGGGACGTGTCCGGGTTCCAGACCGTGAGCTCGACGCCGCTCGCCAGCGCGGCCTGCTGCATCTCGACGCGCAGTCGCCGGCCGCTCTCTCCGGCCGCCAGTTCGAGTTCGATGGCGGGCGTCGGTTCGTAGCCCTGGGCTTCGATCACAATGTGAGCGGTCTCGCCGTCGTCGAGTTCGATGAAGCCGATCCGGTCGACATCGATGAGGGCCTCCAGAAGGCGACCGTCCGGCTCGCTGCGTGCGAATTGGAAGATGGGGATCAGTTCGCCAGTGGTGGCGTCCACGACCTCGAGTTCGATGCCGCGTTCGCCGGGCTCCAGTGGATCGCCGAGGGGAGCGTTTGGATCGGTGGACTCCCCACCGCCGCCGGGCGTGTCGGACTCGCGGTCGAGATCGAAGACCTCGGTGTCCTGCTCGTCGCGCTCGGTTTCGGATCGCGATTCGGCCGACCGTCGCGGATCGACCGGTGCTCGCTGAAGATCCTCGTCTTGCTCGCGACTCGGAGGGGGCTCGGAGGCTTCCTCCGAGCCGCAGCCACCCACGGACGTCAGCCCGAACCCCAAGAGCAACACGATCAGAGCGACCTCGGGTCTGGAGCGACGGGCCTGCCCGGGCTGTCGAGTCCTATCTGCGAACGTCATGGCGGAGTTCTACGCGATTCCCGCCGTTTCGGCCCGCGAACCCAGTCCGATCAAACGATCGGCGGGTCGGTGATGGTTCCGAAGAGACTCTCTCCGACAGGCAGCCTCTTCGTCACGTTCTTGTCCGATCGGGTCTTGGCCGGTTTCTCCTCGCAGAAGCGATCCTGTTCGGGGCGCGCCGGGACGTCTGGTTGGCCCGCGAAACGTTCCTGTTCGAGTGGGGGCTGCTCTCGGTCTTCTTCTTGCTCGGTCATCGATCTCAGTGCAACGGCAGCACCGAATCTCGACCGCGAACCCGCCATTCCCCGTGAACTGAGCGCTCCGACTGTGTTCGATGCCATCGGCCGCGATCGAAGTCGTCGTGGCCCAGCGACGTAGAGGCCGATTCGTCGGTCTGCGGCTCCTCCGCGATGGACGCGATTCGACTCGAGATCTATCACCACCTGTTCGCAGCGCTCTGTGAGCAAGCTGGCGCCGTGCTGCAGCGTTCTGCGATCAGCACCAACATCCGCGAACGCCGAGACTTCTCGTTCGCCCTTTTCGACGCCGATGGATCGCTCGTCGCGCAGGCGGCGCACATCCCAGTCCACCTCGGCTCGGCCGGTGCAGCGGTCCAAGCGGTACGAGACGCGATCGAGCTGGCCGAGGGTGACGTCGCCGTTCTGAACCATCCGGCGCTCGGTGGTTCGCATCTGCCCGACATCACCTGTGTTCGGCCGGTGTTCCTCGACTCGGGGGCCGAGCCGACGCACTTCGTCGTCGCGCGAGCACATCACGCTGATGTCGGCGGGCCGGTGCCGGGTTCGATGGGACTCGCTCACGAGCTGTTCGGCGAGGGGCTGATCCTGCCGCCAGTGAAGATCCGTGAACGCGGGGAGCCGGTGCAGCCGGTCCTGGATCTGATCGCAGCGAACGTGCGGCAACCGGAGGAACGCCTGGTCGACCTGCGAGCGCAGGAGGCGTCGCTGCGTTTCGCCGCCGAACGCCTGCGGGAGATGTGCGACGAACAGGGACTCGACGAGCTGGTCGGCTACGGCCGGCACCTTCAGGATTACGCCGAGAAGATCGCTCGGTCGGTGGTGAAGACCTTCCCAACCGGTCGGTACTCCGCCGAGGATGCCCTCGAAGACGACGGATTCGGGGGCGGACCGCTTGGCATCCGGCTGACCATTTGGCGTTCGAAGGGTCGACTGGTGTTCGACTGGTCCGAGAGTGAGGACGAGGCGCGGAGCGGTGTGAACGCCAATCCGAGCATCGCTCTGGCCGCGAGCGTCTACGCGCTTCGCTGTCTGTGTCCCGATCGTCTACCGACGAACGAGGGGGTGTTCCGAGCCGTCGAGTGCCGGACGCGCAAGGGGTCCTTGTTGGAGCCGCAGTCGACGGCGGCCGTCGCTGGGGGCAACGTCGAGACGAGTCAACGGCTGGTCGATGTGGCGTTCGCCGCGCTCCGGGCCGCAGGCTTACCGATGCCGGCCTCGTCCGCTGGCACCATGACGAACCTGTGCGTGGGCGGGGAGGGGTTTTCGATCTACGAGACGCTTCCTGGCGGTGCTGGTGCCGGATTGACGCGAGCAGGCGCGTCGGCGATCCAGACGCACATGACGAACACGCGGAATACCCCGATCGAAGAGCTGGAGGCCCACGCGCCGATCCGGGTGCGGCGGCTCGACGTGCGGCGCGGTTCGGGTGGTGCGGGGGCGCGGCGAGGCGGAGATGGGTTGGTCAAGGAAATCGAGCTTCTGGACGAGGCGACCGTGTCGCTCTTCGCCGAACGCTCGGTGGAGGGGCCGCCGGGTGCCGACGGTGGTGCGTCGGGTCGACCGTTTCGGGTCCGCGTCCAGCGCCCCGGAGAGCGACTCCGGCCAGTCTCCGCGAAGACCGACATGCGGCTCGCCGCTGGGTCCATCGTGCTGGTCGAGACGCCTGGCGGAGGTGGGCACGGAGCGCGATGATGCTGCGTCCGATTCGCCCGATCGAGATTGGGCTCGGGGCCGTGCTCGGACTAGTTCTCGTCCAGGGCTGCGCGGTCACCGAACGGCAGCCGGTCCTTCTGGCAAGGAGCGAGCCGATTGATGAGGACGAGTTCGAAATCGTCGTCGACGAGGTCCTCGACTTCGGTCTCCGTCCGCTCTCCGTCGATCGGGACGAGCGCCTACTCGAATCGGACTGGGTCGAAGTCCACGAGCCGGGCGCTGCGGCTCAGCGCCGAATCCTCGCCCGAATCGAGGGAGCAACCCTCGTATTCCTGCTGGAGACGCGGCTCCTACAGGACCATCTCTTCGATGGGCCCGAGTGGACGGCTGCGCGAGTCGATCATGTCGCCGAACGCCGGTTGGTCGACCGGCTCGAGCTGAGGCTCGGGCTGACCGAACGCTGAGAGTGGGAAGCGGCTCTCGGGTCTGACCGGCTCGCGGCGAACTTCTTCCCGGCC
Organism: Planctomycetota bacterium; assembly: GCA_039815565.1. Classification (GTDB taxonomy): domain Bacteria; phylum Planctomycetota; class UBA1135; order UBA1135; family UBA2386; genus JBCBZB01. The sequence continues at coordinate 25,731 of JBCBZB010000034.1, read as the reverse complement.
GGGGACGCCCGCTCGAGGCTCTGCAGCGAATCCGCGGGGCGTGGGTCGCGCGGGAACTCTCGCGCGAGCTGCGTGAGCATCCGGCGAGCGGCGAGTCGTCGGTGCCTGCACTCGAGGAGCCGCGCGCGGGCGAGATCCGTGCGGAGGCGGTCGGCGCCGCGGTTGCGAGCTGCGCGGAGTGCGATTCCGGCGGTTCGCAGGTCGCCTTCGAGGATCGCCGCCTCAAATCTCCACAGCTCCACCGCGGGTTCGTCGGGAAGCAGGTCGCTCGCGTCGGCGAGGAGGACACCCGGCGGCGGCTCGATCGAACGTTCATTCCGCGCGGGGGAGATTCGCCGGAGGATCGACCGCAAGTCGGCTGCGATCGGGCGGGTCTCGAGCGCATTCCGGATCCGACGGAGCCGTCGCCGCATGCGATCGGGTTCGAAGGGCCGGCGCCGTTCCGGTCCGAACACCTGGAGTTCGCCTGATTCGAGCAGTCGTGCGGCGGCGAGTTGGAGCAACGCTTCCCCGAGTCGGCGACGCCAGTAGTCCTCATACTCGGCGTCGAACCCGCAGAGATCCGCGGTCCGCAGCCACAGTTCGCGCAGGCGCCGGTGGGAGACTCGGCAGAGCCTGGCGGTCTTCGTCGAGGACAGGCGACCGTTCTTCAGGTAGAGCCCGGAGCTCGCCACTCTGGTGAGCAGGTTCCGGTCGTTCTGGGCGAGTCCATCGAGGTCTTCGATCGACGGGATTCCCACGGCCGGCCCGCTCGTCTGGGCGATCGCGTCGAGTGGAAGATCGGCTTCGCGGGAGCGCTGTCCGCGGAGCGCGAGCCGATAGTGCGATCGCTGGGCTTCGCGCAGCCAGCGCGCGTGCCGCTCACTTTCCGGCAGCGCCAGAATGGTCTCGGGGTCGGCGAGCGTGTCGACGACGAGGTCCTGCATCAGGTCGTCGATGACGTCTTGATGCTGCTCGGCGTCGAGGCCCTTCCACTGCGAGAGGCGGCGGAGGAAGGCCGGGAACACGCGCTGACGGAACACCTCGAGGGCCCGGAGCGCCCGGGCGTTTGGGTCGTCGGTCATGGGGAGAGAGGGGCGCCTCGGACCGTCCCGAAGCGCGGCGTTCGACGACGAAGGAGAAGCCTCGGTGCTCCCGAGAACCCGACGGGGAGCGTCGGATCCGAAGGAGCGTATTCGGAGGCGAGGTCGTCTCCTGGTCGGTGTCCCGAGTTGCCGTTCGGTCGCCCGAGGAGCGATTCCGTTCCTGCCGAAGACCGATCCTTCGATCTGGGGATTCCGACACGTAGACTCGACTTCTCAGCGAAGCGCAACATGCCGACAACTTGTGTCATCGGGCTCCTTTGGGGCGACGAAGGGAAGGGCAAGATCATCGATCTGTTCGCCCAGGACGCGGACTTCGTCGTTCGCTTCGGCGGCGGCCACAACGCTGGCCACACCCTGATCCGGGACGGGCAGAAGCTCGTGCTGCACCTCGTACCGTCAGCGATCCTGAGGCCCTCGGTCGTCAACGTGATCGGCAACGGCGTCGTCGTCGACCCGGCCTATCTCCGTCAGGAGATCGACGAGCTCAAGGAGACGGGGGTCGATGTCCGTCTCGGAGAGAACCTTCTCGTCTCCGAGGGCGCGCACGTCGTGCTGCCGGTGCACCAGGCTCTCGATCGGGTCGCCGAGAAGATGCGTGGGGCGGACAAGATCGGAACGACTGGCCGTGGAATCGGCCCTGCCTACGCCGATCGCGCGTCTCGTTCGGGGCTTCGGATGGGTGATCTGATCCGGCCCAAGCGCCTTCGGGCCGCGCTCGCGCGCACGGTCACGGAGAAGAACGCACTACTCCGAGCCTTCGATGAAGAGGTCATCGACGCGGCAGCCCTCGAGGGCCAGCTGTTGGAGCTCGGTGAGGCCCTGCGCCCGGCGATCTGCGATGCGGGTCACGCGTTGCGCGAGGCAGTTCGCGAGGGCAAGCGGGTGCTCTGCGAGGGTGCTCAGGGTGTGCTTCTCGATGTCGACCACGGGACCTATCCGTTCGTGACCTCGTCCAGTGCGTCCTCGGGAGGCATCGCCGTCGGGACCGGCCTCTCTCCGAAGTCCCTCGATCGGGTCGTCGGCGTGGTCAAGGCCTACGCGACGCGCGTCGGCGAGGGTCCGTTCCCCAGCGAGCTGCACGGCGAGATCGCCGAGACCTTGCGAGCGGCGGGTGGTGAATACGGGGCGACGACCGGCCGTCCGCGCCGGATTGGCGACTTCGATGCCGTGGCGGTCCGCTACGCCGCGGCGGTGTCCGGCGTCGACGAACTGGTCGTGACCAACCTGGACGTGCTCAGTGGTTTCGAGCCGCTTCGGATCGTGACCGGCCACCGCCGTGGAGACGAGGTGCTCGATCGGTTCTCGGCCTGCGATCTGGACGACCTCGAGTGCGTGGTCGAGGAGCTGCCCGGCTTCACCGAGAACGTCCGCGAGATCCGTCGGTTCCAGGACCTGCCGGTCAACGCGCAGCGCTACATCGAGCGCATCGAGGAGCTGACGGGAGTGCCGGTCGCGACGATCTCGGTCGGTCCGGGTCGCGACGAGGTGCTGCACCGCGCCGTCGAGGCGGGCGTCCGATGACCGAGGAGCCTTCGGACATCGCGGTTCCGCGTTCGGTTGCCGTGATCATGGATGGCAACGGTCGGTGGGCGAAGTCGCGCGGCATGAAGCGTGTATTCGGTCACGAGAAGGGTGTTACCTCGGTCCGGGATACGGTCACGGAGTGCGCTCGGCTCGGCGTGGAGGCTCTGACGCTCTACGCGTTCTCCGAGGAGAACTGGTCGCGTCCGCAGGCCGAGATCGCGGTCCTGATGCGGCTCTTGCAGAAGTTCCTCGTGTCCGAGCGGTCGACGCTGATGGACAACGGCGTTCGACTCGTGCACACCGGGCGCCGCGAACGCCTGTCTGGCAAGGTCCTGAAGATTCTCGACGAGACAATCGAGCAGACCGCAGGTAACGATCGGATGACTCTCGCGCTCGCGATCAGCTACGGCGGCCGCGCCGAAATCGCCGACGCCGCTCGGCGGATCGCCGAGGAGGTCCGGAGCGGTTCCCTCGCGCCGGAGGACGTCGACGAGGCTGCGATTGCGCAACGCCTCTACCACCCGGAGCTTCCCGATCCCGATCTGCTGATTCGGACCGCGGGCGAGATGCGGATCAGCAACTTCCTGCTCTGGCAGGTCAGTTACGCCGAACTGCACGTCGCCGAGGTCTGCTGGCCCGAGTTCGACAAGGAGCACCTTCACGAGGCGTTCCGGGTCTTCGGTCGCCGCGTCCGCAAGTTCGGGGCGGTCTTGCCGTGAGCGCCGAATCCGGGAAGACGGGCGAGGTCCCGGCCGGCAACACGTCGACGACGGACGAAGCACTCGGCAAGCACGGCGACGGCAAGTCCGAGCTCAAGGTGCGGATGATCTTCGGGCCTTCGATGCTGCTTCTGATCGCCGGCATCTACCTGCTCGATTCCGAGGTCCTCGAAGAGATGGAACTCGGTGGGCGTAACCTCGGCGGTTGGGCGACGGCGGCGGTCCTCGCGCTGCTGGGCTTCGCAGGGGTCCACGAATACCTGACGATGCTGCGCAACGCGGGCTTCGCGGTCGCGTCGCGTCTGCTCCCGATCACGTCTGGGTTGCTCCTCACTCTGCCGTTCTGGTTTGGCTGGGACGAACTGGATCGAGAGCTCTATCCGATGGTCGCCGCGGCCTTCGTGCTGCTGTTCCCGATCGCCCTGGACAGCCTGACACGTCGCGGCATGACACAGGGGCTGGAGATGATGGGGGCGTCGATGCTCGGTCTGATCTGGGTCGCATGGCCGATGTACATCGCTCAGGGGATCGCGATTCGGCACCTGCCGTCGGTGCTGTTCGTCGTTCTCGTCTGCAAGAGCGGCGACATCGGGGCTTACTTCGTCGGTTCGTTCTTCGGTCGTCGGAAGCTGATCCCGCACATCTCTTCGGGCAAGACGCTCGAGGGCGCGTTCGGCAGTGTCGGGGCGAGTGTCCTGGTCGGAGTCCTTCTGATCGGCCTACTGCCGGTCCCAGACGCTGACCTCCGCGAGGCCTGGTACGTGAGCCTGGATGGTGAGGTGGCCCGGGTCTCGATCGCCGGAGCGGCTCTGATGTCGATCCTGCTCAACCTGACCACGCAGACCGGCGATCTGATCGAGTCCCTTCTCAAGCGGCGCTGCGGGGTGAAGAATTCCTCGAACTTGCTGCCGGCTCACGGTGGCGTACTCGACCTGATCGACTCCTTGTTGTTCTCGTTCCCCGCCTTCTTCTGGTTCCTGATCGTGCTGACGTGAGCGAAGATCGCGCCGACGAGGTCCTTGAGATCCGAAGTGTCGATGAGCTCCGAGCGCTGCTCGGTCCGCTCGACAGCAACACCCGTCTGATCCGCCAGCTCCATGGAGTTCATTCCTTGGTGCGAGACGGGGCCCTGCGATTGATGGGAGAGGCGGAAGCGGTCGAGCGGGTGAAGTCGATCCTCGAGAACGAGCTCGAGATGCATCGCGGTGGACGGCCTTTGCTGCCCACGGCGGTGGCTCAGCGCCTCCGGGAATCGTCGCCGACGGCCTCCGCTCCGAACTCCGCTCCAGTGCTACCACCGCGGCGCCCGGGTAAGGGCAAGGCCGTGCGTGCCCGCACCGAAGGGCAGAAGGCCTACCTCGAAGCGATGCGCGATCACGAGGTCGTCTTCGGCGTCGGGCCAGCCGGCACCGGCAAGACCTATCTCGCGGTGGCTGCTGCGGTTCAGGCGGTCAAGGAAGGCCGCGTGAAGCGGATCGTCCTCGTCCGCCCGGCGGTCGAGGCGGGGGAGAAGCTGGGGTTCCTCCCCGGGGACTTCCAGCAGAAGATCGATCCCTACCTGCGACCCTTGCACGACGCGCTGCACAACCTGCTCGACCCTGTCGTTCGCCAGCGCTACCTCGATTCGGAGGTCGTCGAGGTCTGTCCGCTGGCCTACATGCGCGGCCGTACGCTGAACGACGCGTTCGTGATCCTCGACGAGGCCCAGAACTCGACGGTGCCTCAGATGATGATGTTCCTGACCCGCATGGGTGAAGGCTCGCACGTGGTCGTCACCGGAGATCCGAGTCAGATCGACTTGCCACGCGGGGTTCGGAGTGGTCTGGACGATGCGACCCACCGCCTGGACGCGGTCGAGGGCATCGCGGTCGTGCGCCTGAAGCGTTCTGATGTCGTCCGCCATCCGATCGTCCAGCGGATCATCGAGGCCTACGACGATTGATTTCGCGGCCACGATCGTCTCGCGCCGTACGTTTCCAACCTCCGAGGGTCGGATGACCGATCGAAACGACGTCCCCTCGTTCGACCTCGACGTGGTCGACGACGTCGGGCTCGACCTCGCGGAACTGGGCCTCGAGGCCGTGGTTTCCGCTGTGCTGGGGCAGGCTCGCAGCGCGTTCGAAGCGGGTTCGATGCTCGAGATATCACTGCTGATCACCGGCGACGACGGCATCGCGGAGCTGCACGGCCAGTTTCTCGATGATCCTACGGAGACGGACGTTATGTCGTTCGAGACCGACGAGACGAGCTTCGATTTGGTGGTGAATCGGCAACGTGCGGTCCGGGAATCGCAGGCGCGCGGTGTCGATGCGGACACCGAGCTGTTGCTCTACGTCGCGCACGGGTTGCTGCACTGCGTCGGCTACGACGATCACGACGAGAAGGATCGTCGCGAGATGCGTGCCGCGGAGCGACGAGTGATGACCGAACTCGGTCGCACGATCGCGCCGGTCGACGAAGACGACGCGCTCGATTGAGCGAACGTTCGTGCGGACCTCACGCGCGTGATCGCGTTTCGACAATGCGTTGTTCGAACTCGGTGCGTTGCGTTGCAGTGGTCGATGCACTTACACTTCCGGGGTCCTCGATGTGTGTTTGCAAAACACGAGTCCGATTCGCGACTCCTGAACTGCGGACGATCGAGTGACGAACTCTTCCTCTCTCTCCCGTTCGACGACTCGATCGCAACACGGTGACACGCGGGCGCACCTGATCCGCATCACCTACTGCGACTCCGGTTCCTGAAGTTCGAGGTGACGATGTCTCGCGCCGACCACGACGGAAACAACCGACGACTCGGTCACGACGTTCGCAACGGCTCTTCGGCCGCAGCGCGCGTGGGGCGGGGCAGCGTTGACGGAACGGAGACTGCGGTCAGTTCCGCGCGGGCTGTGGCCGATGCTGCTGGCTCGGCGAAGGGGGCTGCTCGCGGCTCACAGGGTGAGGACGTCGATACCGAGACGCTTCTCGCGCGCTATCGCCGCCGTCGTTCCGTGCGGATCCGAGATCTCGTGATCGAGCGACATCGCGTCGACGTCGAGCGGATGGCGAAAGCTCTGTCCCTGCGGCTTCCGAAACACATCGACTGTGAGGATCTGACGCACGCCGGGGTCTGGGGCCTCCTGCAGGCGATCGATCGGTACCGCGCGGATCGCGGGGTTCCGTTCCGGGCCTTCATGCGCAACCGGGTGCGGGGAGCGATGCTCGACGAACTCCGGAACCTCGACTCGGTGCCGCGGCTGTTCCGTCGTCGTCAGCGTGAGGTCGACGAGGTGACGCAATTCCTTCGTCAGCAGCTGGAACGCGAGCCGACGGAGGCGGAGGTTCTCGCCGGCTGGCAAGAGCGTCAGCAACTTCGCGAAGAGCGGGGCCTGGATGCGCTGGGGAAGGAACCGGGCGAGGGGGACGAGAGTGCCAGCGACTCGGCGTCCGATGAATCGCTGCCACTCGATGGGCCTGGATCACTCGATGGGCCCGGATCACTCGATGGATCCGGGTCATTCGGGGAGTCCGACGCCGGCGACTCGGTCGAGGGTTCGCCTCAGGCGCTCGACGGGGCGCCTCGGGATTCTGGAGATTGCGACGATTCGTCGGCTGATCCCCGGTCGGCTGATCCCCGGTCGGAGGGTGCGTCGGATGGGGGATTGTCTTCGGCCCGGGGCGATGGTTCCGAGGATGGTTCCGACGCGCAGCGGCGCAGCTCGGAGAATGATTCCTCCGGTGAATCACCGACTAAGAACCGTTCCGCTGCGAGCGGATCGGGGGCCGGTGCCGGATCGAAGAACCGGTTGTTCCCACTCGGGCTGACTCACGCTCCGGAGCCGCGCTTTGGTGCCGAGTGGATCGACGAGCTTCCCGATGAGGCCGAGCATCCGATCGAGTCCCTCGACCGGCAGGATCTGATCGAGCAGATTCGGTCGTCGCTCCAGCCGATGGAGTGGACCGTGCTCAAGATGCACTACCTCGACGGCCTGTCCGGCAAGCAGATCGCCGAGTCGCTGTCGTTGTCGGCTTCGCGGATCTGTCAGATCCACGTCCGGGTCCTGTCGCGGCTCAAAGAGCGCCTCGGCCGGCCCGCTCCCTGAGCCGGTTGCTCGGGCTCCGCAGGGCGGGCTCGCAAGACGGCCTCGCAGAATCGCGTCGTTGCGGCCGGCTCGCTTGGTGCCGGCTAGGCTCTGGTGCCGACGCGCCCCTGGTGTTCCACTGTCGGGCATCCGCTCGGCCGGAATCGGACCTTTTTCGCGCGCGAGTCGCGTGCGTGCGAGGGGTTCGGTGGCCCGAGCGCTCGATCGAACCATGAACGCAACTGTCCGTCGTTGGTGTCGCGTCTTCGTGCTGCTCCTGATCTGCACGGGTTGCGGTGGTTGCGAGTGGCTGCGCAACGAGTTCTTCATCTACGACCAAGCGAGCCCCAACGCTTTGCGCACCGAGGTCGTCTCGCCGTTCGCTGATGCAACCGAACGACTGGAAGCAGAGCCTGCGGTCGTCGACCCCGATACGCGGTCGTGGTGAACGAGCGACTGCGGTCCTGCATCGCCGACGCTGAGGGTGCCGGCGAACTCGAAGGCGCGTCACGCGGTGCGGCGGAGCATCCGGTCTGTGGTGATGTGATGCAGATCGATGTTCGGGTTGCGGACGGGCAGGTCGCCGACCTCGCGTGGAAGGCGCAAGGTTGTCCCGCGACGATGGCCGTCGCCTCGGTGCTCTCCCGCGCCTGGGTCGGAAAGCCCGTCGGAGAGCTCGAGAACTCGCTGACGCAGGTCCTCGATTCGTTGGGTGGGCTCAAGCCGCACGAGCGCCACGCGCAGAAGCTCGCGCTCCGGGCCTTCGACGATGCGCAGCCGGGAGTCCGTCGCTGATGCCTCCCGGGCAGGGCTTCTCCGAGTTCCTCTCGCGTCTGCGCGGAGGGTCCGGCAAGGACCAGAAGCGTCTGGTGGCGATTCTCGCACTCAACCGAGAGCTGGCGAAGGCGAGCGACCGGAAGACCCTGTTGGATCGTCTGCTCGACGAGGCCGTTCACCTGTTCAAGGCGGAGCGTGGGTTCGTCGTTCTCGGCCCGCCGGACGCCAATCGCGAGCTCGAAGTGCTCGCGGCCCGCAACCTCGACCGTGAAGCCGTTCGGCGACCGAGTACCCGGGTTTCGCGCACGGTTGTGCTGCGGTGCCTGGAGCGAGACGCCGCGGTCTTCGAGGAGGACGCTCAGATCGGTGAGTTCGCGGCGGCTGACAGCATCGCGCAGATGGGCTTGCGGTCGGTCCTCTGCGTCCCGCTGCGTGCCGGAGATCGGATGTTGGGCTGCCTGTATCTCGATCACCGCTTCCACAGCGGTGCCTTCGACGCGCAGGATTTGCCCTGGCTCGAGGCGTTCGCCGACCAGTGTGCGATCGGGCTTCACCTCCACGAGCTGCTGGCCAAGACCAAGGAGCAGCATGATCGGGCTCGGCATTCGGCGGAGGAGCTCGCGGTCGAGCTTGCGGACCAGGTTGGTCAGCTGCACGAGTCCGGAGCCGGAGTCGCGCGCACCGATCTCGAGCACGACTACTCGGAGTTCGTCGGGGAATCCCCGGCCTTGCTGCGGTCGCTGCACCTGCTCGATCGGGCTGGTTCTGCCGATCTTCCGGTCCTGATCGTCGGAGAGTCCGGCACGGGCAAGGAACTCGTCGCCCGCGCCGTCTATCGGCAGGCTTGCGACGAGGGGGCTCCCTTCGTCGGTGTGAACGTCGCGGCTCTCTCGCCGCAGCTTATGGAGTCCGAGCTCTTTGGCTATGTGAGGGGCGCGTTCACCGGAGCCGATCGCGACCGCAAGGGGCTCGTGCGCGAAGCGGACGGCGGTGTGCTCTTCCTTGACGAGATCACCGAGCTGCCGCTCGAGCTACAGGCCAAGCTCCTGCGATTCCTCGAGGAGCGTCAGGTTCGGCCCGTCGGGAGTGACCAGAGCTTCGATGTCGACCTGCGGCTGGTCGCTGCCACGAACCGCGATCCACTCGCGGCGGTCGCGGAAGGGCGGTTTCGAGAGGACCTCTACTACCGACTCGCGGTCCTCCGTCTCGCGTTGCCGCCCTTGCGGGAGCGGATCGAAGACCTGCCGGTCCTCGTGGAGGCGTTCCTTCGCGAGGCTGCCGAGGCGAACGGAGGCGAGGCGCGAACCGCGCGTCCCGAGCTGCTGATGGCGTTGTCGGCTCGCTCCTGGCCCGGCAACGTCCGGGAGCTACGCAACGTGATCTTGCGATTGGACGCCCTGACGAGTGGCTCGGAGATCGGTGTCGAAGACCTCGAGTCCGAACCTGAGCAGCGGACGGAGTCCGAAGACTCGCCACTTGAGCTGGCCGAGATCGAGCGGCGCACGATCCTTCGCGCTCTCGAAGTTGCGCGTGGCAACAAGGCACAGGCAGCCAGGCTCCTCGGGATCAGTCGGCGGTCCCTCTACGACCGACTGCAACGGATCGAACCAGACGTTCGGTGAGTCGATTCGTCTGTGCAGGCCTTGCGCAGGTGTGAGAGATTCGGTGTCGGGCGCGAGTCGAATTCGGTCCCAGGCAGCGCCTGGAGGCTGTTTCGCCCTTTGGCACGGGAGTTGTCTCCGACCAGTTCGTGACGACGAACGAAGCCAGGACTGAACGCCGCCCGAAGCTCGGGCCCGCGCGTGTCCGGCGTGCGTTCGCGTTCTGGGTGACGGCCTGGTGCGCTGTCGCCTGGATGGCGCCCGAGGCTCCCGCGGATTCCGTCGTTCGACGGGCCAAGGTCGCGTGTGCGGGTCCCGAGCGAGCTAACCCCCAAGCGGTCGAGTCGACCGACGGTCGTCGGGTTTCCCGATACCGCCTACGGGATCGCATCCGCTCGCCCCTCGCACTTCTCTCGGTCGGCGTGGACCCGTCCGGACACCGCGCGGGGAGCCTCGATCTGCTGGATGCGGTCGGCGAGTCCGGCCTCGGACAGTTGGTGCGACTCGTATCCGAGGTGCGGCCGACGGCGGATGCGCTCTCGGCGTTCGATCGGATGGGCTCTCTGGTGGAGCTCGCCGACGGGGAGATCGAGATCGCTCTCGTGGCCTTGTTGCCGCGACCCGAGGGGCGCTCGGCTCCGCTGCTGATCGCTCGCGTCGAGCTCGACGAGAATGGTCAAGCAGCCCTGGAGGCTTCGCTCGGTCACTCAGAGTTCGCCCGTCCCTACCGAGAGATCGAAGGGCGTCAGACCTACTCGCTGCGCTCGGCCTCGCGTGAGCGCGCGGGTGAGTTCTTCGAGGTCGCGCTGATCGGCCGGGAGCTGTTCGTCGCGAACGACGGATCCGCCCTGACCGAGGTGCTTCGTACGACGGAGCCCGACAACATGCCAATGCCGCTCCGGGATCCTGCCGGGAACCCCATCGCGCCGCGCGTCGGCTCGGTCGGAGCGGATCTTGTCGTACGGGAGCTCGAAGAGCGTCTCGGCGCGCGTGATTGCCAGCTGGTGATCGACTGGGAGCGGGTGCGTCACCGCATCGGATTCCATGCGCTGGTCGAGAACGACCGCATTCGGGAGCTGGCCCAGGCCGGTTCCGATCTGGTCGTCGAGGCTCTCGGTCTGCACACGGCGACGCGGCTCGTGATCGGCCTCGATGAGGCGACCTCGAAGGTCAACGGGGGCGAGGGTCGCTTCCTGAGGACCGCTCTGATGTTCGATCAGCCGGAGGGCTACTCCGGTGCTCTGGTCGCCGCGGAACCGAAGTCGCTGCGGTCTTTCGAGTCGGACCTCGCGCAGTCGAGCGCCTGGGTTTCGGATTCCATCGCCACGGCCACCCTCTCCGTCGACTTCGCCGAAGTGCTGAGCCGTAGCAGCGATCTCCCCGGTGGCGAGTTTGCGACCCACGCCTGCGATACCGCAGCTTCGGTCGGTGTGATCGACCTGCCGACCATGTTCGAACGTCGTTTCGAGCGCGGGGTGTCGTTGCAGATCTACCGCGAGCGAGCGTCGGAATCGGAGGGGGATGGCTCGGTCGGTTTGGCCTGGTCCCTGCCGGCGCGCTCCGCCCGGCTCGCCGAGCGAGTCGTGGAGGAGATCGCGACGAGCATCACGATCGAAACGACGAACGACTCCGAGCGTTCGATCGACGACAGCTCCTGGAACCCGATCGTGCGCGGCTCCCAAGTCGTGTTCGGTTCGGAATCCGATCAAGCCTCGAGCCGCACTGGGGACTCCCGATCGATGGGAACCACCCGCGGCTCAATGCGTGCAGTTCTCCGTCGGTTGGCCGAAGTCGCATTCGGTGGAACCGGCTCGGTCCCCCCGATGGTCGGCGTCGCTGTCCTTCGCGAGGGAGCCATTCAAGGAGTGCCGGCCCAAGCCGGCGCGGTGTGCCTGGTCGACGGCGCGGTGCGTGTCGACTGGTTCCACCCACTCTGATCTTTCTGACTACTCGATGACTTTCGCATCCCGCTCGTCGGGCCGCTGGTTCGTCCAGCGCCTGGGGGGTGGTGTGCAAGCTTTCCTGGACGGAGGCCATCCCATTTTCTGGGGCAGGCAAGGGGTGGTCTCCGTCTTCCTTTCCTTCTTCGCGGTTCGTGAGCGACCCCAGCTGGCGCGGAGGAACAGGGCGCAGGATCGCGACAAGCTTCTTTCCCGTCGGGAGGGCGTCCATTTTCTGGGGCAGGCAAGGGCGTCCTCCCGACATCCTTTTCGGGAGCAGCTGCATCGAGTCGTCCATGGCATTCGCCATGTCGTGGGTTTCGGTGCCTCGTCGCCTTAGCCTGTTGGCGATGCAGGACGAAGAGGATCCGCTTCCGCCGGGCATCGTCGTCGAGAGCGGCGGAGGTGCTGGTGGTGCGCTGACGGTCGAAGACCCTCTCCCCGCGACGGTGCTGGTCTATCCGCTCCATCGCTCGGTCGCGTTCCCGAATCTGATGATGCCGGTGTTGGTCGACACCGAAGAAGCGCGGGCCATCATCGCGAAGGCCGAGGCCGGGAACCGGCACGTCTTGTTGCTGACGCAGCGCGATCCCGAGGCCGACCCGACGGGCGCCGAAGACTTCTACGAGATGGGGGTCGTCGCCCGCATTCTCACGACCCTCAAGCGTCCCGACGGAAACCAGTCGGTGATGATGCAGGGGCGCGTTCGGGCCAGGATCCAGAAGCTGGTCCGCAAGCAACCGCAGATGGTTGCCCGAGTGCAGGAAGTGCCCGACGTTCCGACGCCCGGCAAGCGCGCGAAGGCTCTCTACCAGAAGCTGCAGGAGGCGCTGAACAAGGTTGCGCAGGCCTCCGAGCAACTCGGGGACGACTTCCAGACCGCGGTCCTGAACATCGATTCGCCGGAGCAGTTGGCCGACTTCACCGGCGCCTACCTGCTGCGTGAGACGGATCAGCGCCAGGCCTTGCTCGAGTTGATCGAGGTCGGGCCACGGCTCGAGAAGGCGCTCGAGTTCGTGCTGTCCGAGTTGGAGTTGCAGGAGCTCGGGAACCGAATCCAGCAAGAGATCCGCGAGAAGACCGAGGCCGCGCAGAAGCAGTACTTCCTGCGGGAGCAGCTGAAGATCATTCGTCGTGAGCTCGGTGAAGAGGTCGATGCTCGTGAGGCGGAACTCGAGCGGTTCACGAAGGCCGTCGAAGAGGCGGGTATGCCGGAGGCCGCGCTGGAGCGGGCTCAGGAAGAGCTGCAGAAGCTCCGGACGACGCCGGTCGAGTCCGCGGAATACGGTGTCGTGCGCAACTACCTCGAGTGGTTGACCGCGATGCCGTGGTCGAAGTCGAGCGAGGATCGCGAAGACCTGGCTGCGGCCGAGGCGATCCTGCACGAGGACCACCACGGACTCGAAGAAGTGAAGGAGCGGATGCTCGAGTTCCTCGCCGTCCGACAACTCGAGCCGAACCACAGTGGGTCGATTCTTTGCTTCGCCGGGCCTCCAGGTGTCGGCAAGACGAGTCTCGGACGCAGCATCGCACGAGCGATTGGGCGGGAGTTCTACCGATTCTCGCTTGGAGGCATGCGTGACGAATCCGAGATCAAGGGCCACCGTCGGACGTACGTCGGGGCGATGCCCGGTCGGATCGTTCAGGCGCTCAAGGCGACCCGGACGAACAACCCGGTGATCTTGCTCGACGAGATCGACAAGCTCGGGTCGGACTACCGAGGCGACCCGTCGTCGGCCTTACTCGAGGTGCTCGACCCCGAACAGAACCACGCCTTCCTCGATCACTACCTCGACGTCCGAATCGACCTGTCGCGGGTGATGTTCCTCGCGACCGCGAACGTGTTGCCATCGATCCCGGCGCCGCTGCGGGACCGCATGGAGATCATCGAGCTGCCGGGCTACCTGCTCGAGGAGAAGGTCCAGATCGCGCGGCGCCACTTGCTACCGAAGCAGTTGAAGCGTCACGGGCTCAAGGCCTCCGCGCTGCGACTGGGGCCGCCTTCGTTGCGGCGGGTCGTTTCGCTCTACACCCGAGAGGCTGGCGTGCGTGGCCTCGACAAGCAGGTCATCCGGATGTGCCGCAAGGCCGCGTCGATGGTTGCGCGCGGTGACGAGCCACCGGGCCGGGTCAGCCCTGACGAGGTCGAGATGCTCCTGGGGCCGCCGCGCTTCGCGGAGGACGCTCGGCGAGAGGTCTTGCGTCCGGGAGTCGTCCAGGGGCTCGCCTGGACTTCGGTCGGGGGCGATGTGCTCTACATCGAGTCGATGCGTCTGCCAAAGGCCGGAGGGCTCACGCTGACCGGGTCGCTCGGCGACGTGATGTCCGAGTCGGTGCGGATCGCGCTGAGCTACCTGCGGGGCCACGTCGAGAACTTCGAGTTGGCGGCGGACCTGTTCCAGGACGCCGGCTTCCACGTGCACTTCCCGGCCGGAGCGATTCCGAAGGACGGTCCGAGTGCTGGCATCACGATCGCGATCTCCTTGCTCTCGCTCCTGCGGGGCCGTTCGGTGCCGCGCGACATCGCGATGACCGGCGAGCTCACCCTGGTCGGCGAAGTGCTCGCGATCGGTGGAGTGCGGGAGAAGGTCCTCGCGGCCAAGCGCTTCGGCATCAAGCGCGTGATTCTGCCCGAGTCGAACCGCAGCGATGTCGAGGAGCTCAAGCCAGACCAGCAGAAGGGGCTCGAGTTCCTCTTCGCCGAGCAATTCGAGGACGTCGAGCGCTACGTGTTCGGGGCACCGACCAGGAAGAAGACGCCCACCAAGAAGACCTCTGCCAAGAGGACCCCGGCAAAGAAGGTCACCCCAAAGAAGCGCGTCGCCAAGAAGGGGCCGTCGCGACGTCGCGGCTGAGAACTGCTTCTCGGAGCTGTGACGATCAGCTCGTTCCGCGGCTCTTGTAGGCGACCTTCGCCTCGTCGTAGGCGCGGATCAGGTCGCGGCGTGACATCATGCCGAGCAGGCGGCCGTCGTCCGGGTCGATCACCGGTAGCGCGTCGACGTCGAGCGAGACGAAGCGTTGCAGCGCGGATTCGAGGTCGGTGGCCGGCTTAAGCGTGACCACGTCGTAGTTCGCGATGTCGCTGGCGATCACGACGGCGCCGATCTCGCGGTCCTCGACCATCTGGCGCACGTCGTTGGCGGACAGGATTGCGACCAGAGCGTCGTCGACCATGACCGGGAAGTAGTGCTGCGTCGTGCGCGTGAACAGGCGCACGACGGCATCGAGTGGCATCGTCGGGCTGACGGTCTCGATCTCGGTGTCGAGGCGGCCCCTGTCGATCAAGTCTTGGACCTTGGTGTCGGCGAGCAGGTCGACGACGAGTTCGTGGCGGTGGGCTCCGCTGTCGAGGCGCGTATCGACCTGGCTGCGGTAGAGGCGGAACGGACGTCCGAGCAGGAACGCCAAGGCCGAGACCCAAAGGGCCGGGACGACGAGGCGGTAGTTCCCGGTCATCTCGGACACCATGACCAACGTCGAGATCGGGGCCTTGCCCGCCGCGGCGAAGAATCCAGCCATGCCGACGAGCACGTAGGCACCCGGATGCACGACCGTCTGCGGGAAGAACTCGTCGCCGAGCAGCCCGACGACTCCGCCGAGGCAGCCTCCGATGACCATCGAGGGGCCGAAGACGCCTCCTGATCCACCCGATCCGATCGAGATCGAGGTGGTGATCATCTTGCCCGCGGCCAAGGCGAGCAGCAGCCACGCGGTCGTGCTGCCTTCCGCTCCGAGGAGACCGTCCTGCAGGGTGCCGTAGCCGAACGACAGCACATCCAGGATGCGGAAGTCACCGAGCAGGAAATACAGCCCGACTCCGATCAGCCCGGTCAGCGCGCCGCCGAGCATCGGGAGCACGCCCGCCGGCAGGGACATCTTCTCGCAGCGATCGTGGATGCCGTAGAAGATGTTGACGAACAGTCCGGCGCCGAGCGTGACCACGATCGCGAGCGCGGTGTAGATCAGCAGCTCGAGTGGGTTCTCAAATGAGAACGCCGGCGTTTCGAACAACGGTTCGAACCCCGAGTGCAGGGCGAAGACCGAATAGCCGACGATCGTCGACACCGCAGCCGGAATCAGTGCATCCGACTCGAACTCCGCCTCGGCGTAGAAGATCTCGGCGGCGAACAGGGCGCCCGCGAGGGGAGCGTGGAAGATCGCGCCGACACCCGCACCCATGCCCGATGCCAGCAACAAGCGTCGCTCACGAGCCGAGAGCTTCAGCTTGTCGCCGAGCCAGGATCCGAAGCCCGCACCGATCTGTGCGATCGGACCCTCGCGACCTCCCGAGCCACCCGAACCGATGGTCAGCGCCGAGGCGATGATCTTCACGATCGGTACGCGGCTCGAGATGCGTCCGCCCTTCTCGTGGTAGGCCTCGATCGCCGCGTCGGTTCCGTGACCCGACGCTTCCGGCGCGAACTTGCGGACGATCAGGCCCGAGAGGAGGCCGCCGATCGCCGCGAGGACCGGCAAGAGCCAGATCCGGAGCGGAGTCTCGGTGTGCTCGAAGTACTCGTGCTCACCTGGCGGGGTGGCCGGCCGGTAGCCGCCACCCTGATCGAGGAAGTAGTGGCCGGCGACACTGCAGGCGAGATTGAAGACGATCGCGCCGAGTCCGGCGACGATGCCGACGAGGCCGCCGAGAACCAGGCGCCGGCCGAGACCGGTGAAGCTGATCGCCGGAAACAGTCGTTGAAACCAGGTCAGCTCGGTCACGGGAGGAGGGAGGGTCGTCGAGCCGCGTCCGAGATACAAGCTCGCGGTGGACGACTCCGGGTGTCGTGGGGCACCGAGCTCAGCCGAAACGAACGGAAAGACACATCGGTTGTCGTTCGGCTCGGCTCCTGCAGCGTCAGAACCAGCAAGCTGAGCCCGGCGGGGAGTTCGAGTCGATCCGTGCGAGATAGATCCGTTCGACCGTTCGGGTGCGTGTGCCAGATCCCGACCAGGGAGCGCCGATCCCGGTTCTGGGAGTTCGTCGTGTCCAGCAGATCGAGGGGATCGATCTGAAACGCTAACGATCGATCCGAGGGGTGTCGGTTCGGCAGTTCACGGGCTTCGACGACCGTTGTTCGACCACCCGTCGTGTGGCCGAGTAGCACGCCGCAGCGTTCGATCCCCGCTGCCGCTCGCGTCGCGGCTTCGAGAGAGCGCCGCACGGAAGTGGGGATGAGGAGTGTCCTCCGAGACAAGGTGAACCTCAGGGCTCCAGCGAGCGGAGGAACTCGTCCTTCCAGTGGTAACCGTCGAGCAAGCTCGGGTCGTCGTCCCCGAGAAGCTTGAGGGCGAGGTAGAGCGCCTCGATCGAAGCGAGGCCGGCCTCGGGATCCTCGAACAGTCGGCTCTTGCGCGGGTACGCTGTGCACACGCCGCCAGGGATCGAGCGCAGGAGGGGCTTCCCGCGGACCCCAGCCTCGAGCTGGGGGAGCCAACGCCAGGTCGAGTCGAGCAGCAGGAGCGGGTGACCTCGATCGGCCTCGGTCAGCGGCTCTCCATCGACGTGCAGCAGGATGAAGTCCGTCGCGTCGAACTCGTAGCCCGGCTTGCCGCGGAGAAACGTGAACTCCGGGCGGTCGTGAAGGAACCGCAGCGAGCACTTGCTGATGCGTTCCTTGTGGTGACGGATGACGGTCACCGCCGTCTTCTGGCTCTCGGTCATCGATCGGGATTCGAACGTGCGCGCTCGACCTGTGCACGGGCCGACTCGAGGCGTGAGAGGGCCTGGGGGTGCGGGTCCTCGAGTTCTCGCATCCCGGCGAGGGTTCGGTCGAGGATCTCGATCGCCTCGTCGAGTCGGCCCAGGGTCGCGAGGCAATCCACGCTTCTCCGCGTGCCGTTGAACACGTCGGGAGCGTCGGCCCGCATTCGTGACAGGCAGATCTCGAGGTGTCGGTTCGAGTAGTCGAGTGCTTCGAGGACTCGCTGGTTCGTGAAGTGGATCTTGGCGATCAGAGAGCAGGTACGTGCAACGTCCTGATGGTCCTCGCGAACGCACTGCGAGAGGATCTCGAGTGATTCTTCGAGCAACTGCAGCGCTTCTTCGCCCTTGCCCTGCGCATCCATCGCGATGGCGACCCCGTAGAGCCCGCCGGCGACGCGCTCGTGGATGCCGTAACGCTCGCGTCGAATCTCGAGCACCTCACGGTAGATCTCTTCGGCCTTGTCGAACTGGCGAGTCCGGAAGTACCCACCGGCCGAATGGTTGAGCGACTCCAGCACCGCTTCGTGCTGCGGCGGGAACAACCGCCGGCGCATCTCGAGCGATTCCTGGAACAGCGGGATCGCCTCCTGGTTTCGAGCGGGCCAGCGATTGTAGAGCACACCGAGGTTGGAGAGCGTCGTCGCGATCTCCGGGTGATCCTGAGGAAGAAGGCTGCGCTGGAGGTCGAGAGCTTCCTTGAAGAGGCTCTCGGCAGTTTCGTAGTCCCGACGCCGCGAGTAGAAGGTCGCGAGCTGACTCGTGCTCAGTGCGACGTTCGGATGGTCGCCGAGGTGTTGTCGTTCCAGGTCGATCAGCTCCCGCAGTATCTCGATCGCGCTCTCATCGTCGCCGTAACGAGCCAGGGCCGATTGCACGAGCCACATATCCGTGAACACGTCTGGGTGGGTTTCACCCAGGACGCGGCGATCGAGGGCCAGGGCCTCCTCGGCGGCGACGACGGCTTCCTGGTAGCGGCTCGCGATGCGGTAGATCTTGCTGAGCGTCCGCAGGTCCTGGGCGTGGCCGACGTGGTCTGCGCCGGCGATCTCGGTCCGGAGTTCGCGTGCTTCCTGGACCAAGGCGATTGCGCTCTCGATCTCGCCCTCTTCCGCGAGCATCTCGGCCTGGGTCGTTCGAGCGCTGACGGCCGACATGTCGCGAGAGCCCTTCAGTTGTTCGATGACTGCTCGCGCCTCGAGGGCCGCGGCGAGAGCAGAACTCGTGTCGCCGGTCGCCCAGTCGAACTGCGACTGTGTCGCCCACCGCGTGTGTCTCAAGAGCAGGGCGTCCGGGGAGTCGGTCTGCTCGAATTGCCCAGCTTGCTCGAGGAGCTGATTGACGCGCTCGAACTCCCCGAGTGCCAGATAGACGTTCGCGAGGAAACAGCGGTTCAGGCCGACTTTCGGACTCGTTGGCTGATCCTCGACTCGGAGGGCGTAGGCCTCGTTGAGTAGTTCGATCGCCTCGTCCGAGAGTCGGAGTGCGGAGTAGGCACGTCCCATGGCCTCCATCAGGCCTGCGCGAAAGAGCGGGCCCGACGTGAGTGAACTACCGATCCGGTTGCGACCCTTGTCGAGCAGATCGCGAGCGAGCACCAGATCGGCACTGGTATCCGTCGGCTCGGCGATCTCGAACAGCGAGACCATGAATGTCCCGATCTCTTGGCTGATCGAGTTCTGCAGGACGGCGACATCTCGCTCTTCGCGAATCCGATCCGACTGCTCCTGGATCTGCTTGGCCTGCGCGAGGGTCGTGTCCCGCTCCTTGCGGAGCCTCTCGGCTTGGTCACGGATCTGCTTCGCCTGAATCGCCGTCGCGATCGAGAAGCCGATGAGGAACAGCACGAAGATCGAGGCTGCTCCGACGGCGAGGCGATTCCGACCGACGAAGCGACGGGTGCGGTAGACCCAGGTATCGGGTCGGGCCGTGATCGGGTGGCCGTTGAGGAACCGGCCGAGTTCTGTCTGGAACTCCGAGGCCGAGCGGTAGCGTCGCTCCGGCTCCTTGTGCATCGCCTTCGCGACGATCGCATCGAGTTCCTTCGACAGGCGAAGTCCCTTCGCGGCGGCCACGCTGCTCGGAGCGGTCGGGGACCGGTTGCAGACGACGCGCTCGATCTCGAGGGCTCGACGCGACTCGAACTGCTGAGCGCGTTGGTCGGTGAGCAGTTCGTAGAGGACCGCGCCGAGAGAGTAGACGTCGGTGGCCGTCGTGACGGATTCCGCGCGGATCTGCTCTGGGCTGGCGTACTCCGGAGTCAAGAGGCTCGCCCCGGCCATGGTCTGGACGATCGAGGCCTCGAGGTCGGTGTCCTCGAGCAGCTTCGCGATCCCGAAGTCGAGGAGCTTCGGCGTACCGTCCTTGTCGACCAGGATGTTGTCCGGTTTCAGGTCGCGGTGGACGACGAGTCGGCGGTGGGCGTGGTCGACTGCGGTGCAGACGGTGCGGAACAGTTCGATCCGCGCGTTCGTGTCGAGCTGCTTCTCGCGGCACCAGGTCGCCAGGTCCTGCCCCTCGATGTACTCGAGGACGACGAAGGCTCGACCGTCGGGGGTGATCCCGCCATCGAGTAGGGAGGCGATGTTCGGGTGCTCGAGGGAGGCGAGGATCTGGCGCTCGGCGCGGAAGCGTTGCCAGAGGTCGCCTTCTCCGGGTTCGGCGCGCAGGACCTTGATCGCGACCTTCTTGTCGAAGTCCTGGTCCGGGCGGTCGGCCAGGTAGACCGTGCCCATGCCGCCCGATCCCAAGAGCTGCAAAACCCGATAGGGACCGATAGCTTCCGGTGTCGACACCGTCGTCTTGTCGAGTTCGGTCTCCTCGAGGAGGTCTTCGAGGACGTCCTCAGGCAGGGCGGGATCGTCCTGGTTCAGCGGCCGCGAGTCGTCGTCGTGGAACGACAGCAGGCGGCTGACATCCTCGGCCAGCTGGGGTTGGGTCCTTGCCAGGCGCTCGAGCTCCGATGCTCTCTCGTTCGGCGAAAGTCGGCGCAGTCGCTCGAATTCGATGGCCAGCCGGTCCATCTCCGGATCGGACGAGTCGGGGTATTCTTCGTCCTTCTCGATCATTCGGGTTTCGTCATGCCGTCTCGCGAATCATTCACTCAGGTCCTCCAGCGCGCTCGTGGTGGTGAGTCTGTCGACCTGGATGAACTGATGGGCCTTGTCTACCAGGAATTGAAGGCCCTCGCCCAACGCCAATTGCAGCGTGAGAGCCGCGCACACACCCTGCAGCCGACGGCTCTCGTGCACGAAGCCTGGTTGCGGCTGGTTGATCAGGATGTCGCCAACCTCGAGGACCGCCGGCAGTTCCGTCGCCTCTGCGCGAAGGTAATGCGTCAGATCCTCGTCGATCACGCGCGGCGGGTGAACGCCAAGAAGCGCGGTGAGGGCCGGCCGGTTCGTTTGGAGACGGCGATGAGTCCGGCGGCTTCCGAGTCCGATGCGGGCGATCGTCTCGATCTGATCGCGCTGGACGAGGCGCTCGAGCAGTTCCAGGAGCGGGACCCGCGACGGGCACGGGTCGTCGAGCTTCGGGTCTTCTGCGGAATGAGTGTCAAGGAAGTCGCGGACGACCTTGGCGTCTCTCAGCGCACGGTCGAGGCCGATTGGTTCTTCGCCCGCGCCTGGCTCCAGAGCGAGCTCGCCGGCTGATCAGCCGGCGGCTGTGACGCGTCGGAGAACCCGCTCCACCGCGGCTTCGACTCGATCGACGCCGAGGCCGAGGATGCACTGCGGCGTGACGCATCGACGGCGCTTGCACGGGCGGCAGGGCACCTCGTTCCAGAGGATCTCGTTGCCGTCGCCTCTCGGGCCATACAGGTGGTGATCCTTCGGCCCGAACAGCGCGACCACCTTGGTTCCGGCTGCGCTCGCGAGGTGCAGAGGGCCGGTGTCGGCGGCGACGACGACGTCGGCTCGTCGGAGGGCTTCGGTGTAACCGTCGAGGCCGAGGTCGCGACCGTCGAGAGCATGCAGGCCCTCGGCGTGGTCGAGAATCTCGAGCGCGAGTTCGTCTTCGCCCGGTCCGAAGCCGACGTAGACGTCGCGGTCCTTGGCAGCCAGACGAGTCGCTAGTTCGCGGAAGTGGCGGGCCGGCCAGCGCTTGAAGGCCGCGAACTCGCTCGTGCCGGGGTGCAGGACGACGCGTGCTCGGCCGGCTGGATTCGGTTGGAACGGATCGGGGAGTTTCGGCTGCGCGCGTAGGACGGCTGGGCGCTCGGCCCCGGATAGCCCCAACTCCGCCAGCAGGAAAGCCCCCCTTGCGGCGCGATGCGGCAACGGGTCGGGGAGTTCGACGGCGTGGTCGAGCACCCGGTGGGAGCCCTCGCGTGCAGCTGGGGGTGCGAAGCCGATCTTGCTCTTGGCTCGAATCGCCAGGATCGGAAGGCTCGACTTCAGGAGCCCGTGCAGATCGAGCAGGACGTCGTATCGGCGCTTGCGCAGGTCGGCGAGCGCGCGCAGATAGCGACTGGTTCCGCGGCGTGGAATCGTGACGACTTCGCGGATCAGCGGATGGTCCGCGAGCGCGCTGGCGAATCGATCTTCGACCAGGAAGTCGACGTCGACGTCCGGTCGTTCGTGCTTCAGAGAGCTCACGGTCTCGAGAGCGAACAGCACGTCGCCCAGTGCGGACAGTCGGACCACGAGCAAGGAGCCGCCGATCGGCAGCCGGTCGACGCCGGGCTTCTGCTCGGTTGCGTTCTCGGAGCCGTCCGCCGGCGCCGTCTCGTCGATCTCTGCAGCGGGGTCGTTCACTCGACTGGGTTCCGGCAGACTGTAGCGACGAGTCGATGAATCCTCCTTCCGAAGCCGGAACTCCTCGCAGCCTCGACCACGCGTTTGCACAGTTCGTCGCGCGGTTGCGCCCGCACTTGCAGGAAGGGGATCGGGTGCTCGATCTCGCCTGCGGGTCGGCGCGGCTGACGACCCACCTCGCCGGCGATCCGGTCCGCGTCTTCGGGCTGGACACCGACGCCTCGGTCGTCGAGGACGCCCGGCTGCGGGGGCTTCCGGTCCAGACCGGTCCGGCCGAACGGCTGCCATTCTCGGACCGGAGCTTCGAGGTGGTCGTCGCCCGTCGCGTGCTCCATCACTCCCGGTCGCCGGCTTCGGTCGTCCGAGAAGCGCTCCGGACCGCGGCACGCGTCGTCGTGTTTGAGGAGCCCGGGTTCGCCGAGCCGATCGCCGAGGAGATCGACCGGTTGACCAAGCGCTGGGAGCGTCGCGGTGGGATTTCGCACTTCGAAGTCGTTCCGGCCCGACGAGTGGCGGAGCTGGCCGAGCGGTCCGGAGGACGAGCCCTGCTCGAGGTGGAGTGCAGCCAAGGGGCCTACGTCCGGTTCGATTTGGACGCGGCTCGGGATCGCTACCACGAGCTCGGAAAGAGGGTCGGAACCGTGGGCGAGCGGCGGCGTTTCGAGGTCTTGCTCGCCGAGGGGCGACGGCTTGGCAATCTGCCAACGACCACCGAGGTCTGCCGGATCACCCTCGGGGCCTGAGCGGTCGAGGCCCTGGCCCTTGTGCGGGCGGCCATCTCGACCGAGAGCTGGTCGACCCCGGGTTGTTCGCGACTTCGATCGAATCGACCTATCATCCCCACCAAGCCCTTCGTACACCGAACCGATGCGTCGAACCCCATTCGCACTGTCCGCATTTCTCCTGGTCGCCGCGACCGGCTGTGGTCTTCCCACCCGAAACGATGGCGACGCCTTCATCTTCGAACGCCCCGGAGTGCTTCCGGTGCTCGAAGGCTTCGAAGAGGTCCGGGCAGTCAACGGCTTCCCGAACGAGGACTTCCAGCGTTCGTTCGACGAAGCGATCGAGAAGCTGAAGCAACGAGAGTTTCCGGAGGGGCAGCGTCGGGACTTCGACATGCTCGTCCTGAGCTCGGGTGGCGTGAACGGGTCGTTCGGAGCCGGCGTGCTCCAGGGGTGGACCTGCTACAAGGAGCGCCCTGAGTTCGAGATCGTGACCGGCGTCAGCGTCGGCGCGCTCTTGTCGCCGTTCGCGTTCGCCGGGCCGAAGTATGACGACCGACTCGAGACTCTGTTTCGGCGGCTGAACCCCGAAGACCTGCACGAGTCGAAGGGGGCTCTCTCGGCGGCAATCTGGGACGAGTCGTTGCTCGACAACTCGCCGCTCCGGGCCCTGATCCGTTCGGGTGTCGACGCCGAGCTGATGAACGACGTCGCGGATGGCCACGAAGCGGGCCGTCGCCTCTACGTCGGCTCGACCAATCTCGACCTCGGCTGTTTCGTCGTCTGGGACATGGGTGCGATCGCGACCCGCCGCAGTCCGGAAGCGCTCGAACTCTTCCGCAGCGTTCTGACCGCCTCGGCGTCGATTCCCGTCGCCTACCCGCCGGTCCGGTTCGGGAACGACAAGGATGACGAGCGGGACGAACTCCACGTCGACGGCGCGGTGATCCGTCCGCTCTTCCTGCCGGAAGGGATCTTCGATGGCTACGCGTCGGCGCAGAAGGCTGGCGTCTCGTGGGACGACATCGACGCCTCACTCTACGTCATCAGCAATGGCGCACTGCGCTCGCTGCCGGCAGCCGTCAGTCGCGACACCTTCGACATCGCGATGCGCACGATCATGATGATGAGCTACACGCTCATCTCGGAGGACGTGCTGCACCTCTATCTCTTGTCGCGGGTCTGGGGCGCCGAGTTCAACTTCATCCGCATGCGGGATGGCACCGAGGTGTCGGTCGCCGACTTCGATGCGGAGGAGACCGAGCGTCTGTTCCTCGAGGGGCGAGGCCTGATGGAGGCGGAGAGTCCCTGGGACAGTGAGCCGCCGGGGTATGTCGTCGGTGGCAGTCTTGCTCGGATCCAGCCGCTCAAGGAGGAAGAGGTCTTCGACGAGCGGGCTGGTGAATCGGGTGCTGCGGCTGCCGTGGACGGTGCGGCGCTCGAAGCGCGTCTGGATCGGATGGAGGCGATGCTCCAGAGGATCCTGTCCGAACGGGGTGGAGACCCCGGTCCGCGCTGAGCGCGGCGTGCGATTGCTGATGGGGGAGGTCGAGCGGAACAGCCTCGAAGAGGGCGTGCCGGAGTGGCGCCGTCGGACCGACGGCCGATTCGGTGGGTATCTCCATCCGCAACTCGACGCGGTCCCGCTCGCGGAGCTCTTCGAGCACGGACGATCACTCGGGAACTCCGGGGGGCGAGGCGAAGTGCGGGTCCTGACCCTCGAAACGGCGGAGGGTCGCCGGGAGGTCGTCGCTCGCGACTACCGACGAGGCGGTCTGATGCGGCACGTATCCGAGTCGTCATTTCGAACGCCCGATCGAGCGATCTGGGAAGTGGACCAGACCGCTGTGTTCCGCTCGATGGGAGTGCCGACCCTGACTCCGCTCGGAGCTGTCTGGCGTCGTGGCCGACTCGGTGGGTATCGACTGCGACTGCTCACGATTCTCGAGACGGAAGTCGAGTCCCTGTCCGCGGCCTTCGCACACGCCGAGGACTTCGATCCGGAGCAGGATCGGCAGCGCGGCGAGGTCGTGCTCGCTCTGGCTGCGGCGCGTTCGCTTCGCGGAGCGTTCGAGGGTGGCCTACTGCACTCCGACCTTCACCCGGAGAACTTGTTGGTTCGTCGGACCGATCAAGGCGTCGAGGTCTTGGTCATCGACTTGGATGGATGCGAGTGGGCTCCGAACGGTGTCTCGACGAAGGCTCGAGACTCGATGCTCGTTCGGGCTGCTCGCTACTGTGTCAAACACCGCGAGCGACTCGGGAAGGCGCCGAGTCCGAAGTTGGTCGAGGTCCTTCTCGCGGCGATCGACCCGAGCGAGAACGTCGTTCGTTGGGGCGAGCGCCTCGTCTCTGAGCTGACCTCGCAGTGTCGGCGGCGGCGTGAGCGTTTCGGGCTCAGCGACTCAGATCTCGAACGGATCGAGTCGTATCTGCGACGCGAAGCTTGAGAAGCGTCGCGCTTGTTGGGCGTCCTGGAAGCGGCCTCGGACCGACGCGATCAGTCGCTCCGCATGACGTTCGCGTCCGCTTTCGCGGAGGATCGCGATCCGCAGCGGCAGGGGGACGTCGACTCTTCGGAGAACGTTGACCGCCTCCTCGAACAACGCCTTCGCTCGGTCCGGGTCCTCGTCCCGCCAGCGATGTGCGACGGCTGCCTGCCAGGTCACCAGCAGCACCGGCACGTCGTGCATCGGCGGAACCTTGTGTGGATCTCCGTCGCCGAGTAAGTGGACTGGAGGCAGGCCGCGGCAGGAGAGGGACGACACCCAGCAGGCGGCGAAGACTCGCTCCGCCAGCGGCGAGCGCCTCAGACCGGTTCTCGGGAAGAAGGACCCG
>JBCBZB010000132.1:0-5396 GCA_039815565.1 Planctomycetota bacterium | reverse complement strand
GGTGGGACTGTCCGGATCGGTCTCGGGCTCCTCCTCGACCGGGGCAAGTGGCTCGACCCCGTTCTTCTGCAGGAACGCCTTGATCTCGTTTTCTGGCAGGGCGCCGCCAAATCCATCCACCGGTTGCCCATCCACGAACAGAACGCAGGTCGGGATGCTCTGGATCTGGAACATCCCAGCAAGCTGCTGTTCCTGTTCCGTGTCGACCTTCGCCACGCGAAAGGCGCCGCCGAATTCGTCGGCCACCTTGTCGAGGACCGGGCCGAGCGTCTTGCAGGGCCCGCACCATTCGGCCCACATGTCGATCAGGACCGGGACGTCCTTGGACGCGAGAACGACCTCTTGCTCGAAGTTGTGAACGCCGGCGTCGAAGACATGGGGACTGGCCATGCCTGCATCGGACGACGCGCTCGGGTCCGAATCAAGCAACTCAGTTCATCAGGGCGTCGCGCTGCATCACCAGTCCGACGACCTCGATCAGTGCGACCGAGACCAACGTGACCAGGACGAAGGACAAGAACGCCATCATCGACCCGAGCAGCTTCGAACCGAAGAACCCCATCTGGCCCGCGACGAAGGTGATCACCCCACCGCCGACCAGGACCGCCATCCCGACCGCATCGCCCGGGAGCAACGATGCTCCCAGCCCCAGGAACATCGCGAGCGTCGTCGCGGCTCCCACCGATCTTCCGAAACCGACCTTCGGTGCCGCCGAGATCTTGGCACTCGCGCCGACCAGAAAGGCCAGCCCGAGCAGCAGCATCGCTCCGACCCCGAACTTGTGGCCGGAATCGGTTGGCACGAGCCAGACGTAGCGATCCAAAAAATCAGAGACTCGCGGATCCGTCCCCCGAGGCTTCGTTCTCGGTCCGACCGCTCCCTCCAGCCTCGAATCCTCGTCGTCCATCGCGACGTCCTGCCCGTCCTGGTCCTTGGTGCCAGGAAGCGGAGCGTCACCGTCGAAGTCCGCGACGACGAAACCGTCCTCCTCGGCCTCCGTGGACTCGCCCTCTCCGTATCGACCAGTCGAAAGATCGAACATCCGCAGCGACGCGACCTCGTCCCGTGCGAAGCGGAGTTCCCGCCCGTCCTTGTGGACGACGATCCAGTCCTCGTCGATCTGCGCGAGGGACGCGAAGACCACTCGCTCCGAGCGAAGTTCCACTCGGACCTTCGGACCGCCCTGGGCCCTCAAATGACCACCGAACACGAGGGCAGCCGCAAGGGCCAGAGCGACCACGACCAGACGACCGACGCGATGAGAAGCCATGTCTCAGGCGATCGGCCACCCACTCGCCATCCTTGAAAGCCCGATGGCCTGGGAAAGAAGGAACGCCCGAGCCTCCAATCGGATGGGCGGGTCCGGCACGTCGTCAGGCGTCCCGGATCGAGCCCCGGGTCCGTGTCAGAAACGGGCCCGCAAGCCCTGCCATTGCTCGCGACGACCGTGGGACGGGGGCGCGTTCTGGATCAGCCAATCGAGATGCCCCTTCGCCTGACTGCGTTCGGTCTCGCTGGCGAGGTCTTGACCGAGAAGGCCGAAGATCGAATAGGCCGCGATGATCCTCGCCTCGATGCTGCTCGGTAGTTGCTCGAGAGCCGACTGGGCGTCCTCGAGGGTGGATCGCAAGACGGCTTCTCCGGCGGTTCCGTCGGACGACTGTGAAGAGAGTCTGACCCCGGCCGCAGCGATCAGTTGCTCGGGGAACATCGGCTCGTCGCCGGCGCGATCGCTGGCGTCCGGTACGGTTTCGCGCACGAGTTCTCGTAGACCCGAAGCCTCCGGAGGTGCGTCGGAACCTTCCGCGAGAGACCAGCCCTCGCGCTCCGCGAGCTGTCCGGCGAGGTAAGCCAAGCTGGGCCGCAAGGCCCTCGCTTCGTCGGAGGATCCGTGCTGGTCCAGGAGGCGGTTCGCCCCTTCGACGAAGTCTTCGAGGTCTCCGAGTCGATGAGCGAGAACCACGGTCCAGGCCGAGGCCTCGGGCCCGCCGGTCCGAAGTGCCGAGCCGGCCATCGAGAGCGCCCGCCGAAGAAGGTCGTCGTCGTTCGTCCGGCCGGCCTGGGCGGCGAAGATCCGGGCGCCGAGCATCGCTGTCTCCGGACTCGCACCGGGCTCCTCGGCGAAACGACGGATCGTCTCGACAGCCTTGCCGTAGCGCCCCATGCGGACGAGCACTCGGGCATGCGCGGAGCTCGTCTCGTCGGTCGCTCCGAACTGCTCCGCGAACTGCTCGAACCGTCGCGACAGAGAGCTGAACTCATCGCGACTCGTGGACTCACTCCGCAGTGCGCCGCGGGCGTCGGCGAGCATCTCTTCGCGCGCCTCGTCGTCCGCAGAAGATCCCTGAAGGTAGATCCCGATCCCGATGCCGGCGGCGACCAGGACCAACACCACAGCGGCCCATTTGATCCGCTGGTTGCTCTTTGCGGCCTCCGCGACCCTCTGGGCTTCAACGCTGCGAGCGCTGGCCTTGCGGACTTCGGTCACGAGACACCTCCAGTGGAGCTCGGATCGAACCGAATCGCGACCATCGTGACGTCATCGTCGGTCTCGACTCCTTGGGCAAAGGTCGCGATGTCGCCCTCGACCATCGACAGGGTCTTCTCGGCTCCGTTGCCGCAGGCTGCGCCGAGCGACTTCCCGAGCTGTTCCTCGCCGAACAACGAATCGCCCGGACCACGAGCTTCATCGACGCCGTCCGTGCGCATGAACAGCAGATCCCCCTCTTCGAGGTCGATCGGATCACTGGCCGGGTACTTCTGGTCTTCGTCGACGCCGAGGACCATTCCGGTCTTCTCGAAGATCGTGACCTTCCCCTTCCGACAACGCATGAGCCCCGGGTGGCCAGCGTTCACGTACTGCACGGTTCGCTTGGTCGGGTCGATGAGGACCATGATCATCGACATGAAGTTGCCAGGCTCGACGCCGCGTACGAGCCGCTCGTTCAAGCGTTGCATGACCTCCGACAGATCGTCGATCAGTTCGAGGTAGCTGCGGACCGCGGCCTGAGCCGCGTGCGTCAGCAACGCCGCGCCGACACCGTGCCCGGTGACGTCGCCGACGAGGGCGACCAGCCGTCCGTCCGACATCGGAACGAAGTCGTAGGTGTCTCCGCTCGCTTCGGATCGCGCGGTGAAACGGATCGCGAGATCGAGTGACGGGTACTCTTTGGGGACCGTGCCAAGAAGGTGTTGCTGGATCTTGTTCGCGATCTCGACGTCCTTCTGCAGGCGGACCTTCTCGATCGAGTCCTCGTGGAGGCGAGCGGTCTCGATCGCGCTCGCGAGCTGAGCCGAGAGCGCTCCGAAGAGCGCGAGGTCCCGACCTGAGAACTCCCGCCGCACCGCGGTCGAATCGACGTAGATCACCCCCACCGTCTTGTCCCGAGCCTGGAGCGGAGCGCACATCACCGCGCGGAGCTTCAGGTCGAAGACCGATTGACCGAGTTCCAGGGCTTCCTGGTCGGACTGCACGACCGAGCGTTCGGCAGTTCCTTCAGACAGACAGCGGGCCACCAAGGTCTTGCTGTAGACGACATCCCCCCCGAGAGCCTTCCCGGACTGATCCTGGGCCACCCGGACCCGGAGGGTCGCAGGATCGGACCCGAGGAGCAGAAGGCCCCGCTCGGCCCCGCTGACCTCCAGCGATTTGGCCACGATGTCCTGAAGGACCCGGTCCAAGTCGATCGAGGAGCTCACCTCGGCGATCGAATCGAGCAAGACCTCGATCGACCGGTTGTCAGCGATTGGATCGCCCGTCAGGAGATCCGAGCCGCCGTCCGGGTCTCCCCCGGCCCCCTGGGCAACTCCCGAATGCGGCTCCCGCCGCCAGAACGACCACCACTTCATGCTGTGGCCCGAGTCTAGCCTTTGCTTCCGATTCGCTGGCGGGCAAAATCGTCGGCTCGCGGGAACCCCGCTCCTCGGCATGAAGATCGACAAATTCGTCCACGACGACTACTGCGTCCTCACCCTGAAGGGCGAGTTCGACACGTTCTACGTTCCCGCTCTCCAGGAAGAGGTCCAGTCGCTCCTCGACCAGGGGATCTCTCACCTGGTGCTGAACTTGCGCTTGGTCAAGTTCATCAACTCGACGGCGCTCGGTGCGATCATCAAGACCCACAAGCTGTGCAAGGCGGCTCAGGGCGAACTGGTGATCTCCCAGCCTTCGTCGTTCGTCCACGACGTGATCTCCAAGGTCGGCATCGACCAGCTGGTCTCGGTCTTCGACGACGAGGACAAGGCCATCAAGCACCTGATCAAGAGCCTGAATGAGCTCGAACTGGCTGGAGCAACCCCGGTGAACCAGGAGAAGGTCCTCGTGACCTTCCCGGACGAGACCCGGAACAAGCAGATCGGCGGCAAGAAGACCCTGGTCGGCCAGATCGGCAACGTGAACGGCGAGCGCATCCAGTTCCTGTGGAACGGCTCGAAGCTCGGCCTCGATCAGGGCGCGACGAAGGCCCTGTTCTTCGAGGGCTCGGACGTGCACCTGAAGTTCCAGGTGAAGATGTTCAAGAAGGGCTTCTTCGATCTCGGCGGCCGCGTGGCCTCGACCGAGGACGCCGCCGATGGTGCCGTCCGTGTCACCGCGACCTTCGAGGACATCTCGGAGTCCGATCGCGACGCCCTGACTCAGTTCGCGGCGGACATGGAGTTCTTGAAGAAGCAGCTTCCCAGCTGAGCCCGGATTCCTCTCTCACCGCGCTGGCCGGTCCATTCCTGGCCCCGGCGCGGTCCGCAGAACATCCCACAGACCCTGTTGACGCCCCGGATCCAGGTCGCTAGCCTCTCGCGGCTCCGCAGGACCCCCTCCCGATGAAGCTCAAAGTCCGTCGTTCGAACCTCAAGCGCGCCAAGAAGGTCGGCTTCCGTAGCCGCTCGAAGACCGTGGGTGGTCGCAAGATCATCAAGCGCAAGCGCAAGCGCTCCGGCGGCCGCTACCGCGTCGGCTGAGCCGACGCTCCCCGGTTCGCTCACCCCCCGAGGCCTTTCGAGATCCTCCGATGGCGCCCGGCCCAACTCCAGGGCGCCCGTCCGGATCGTCGCCGCCACTCAGCCCTGTGGCCGGCTAGGGATCGGCTCACCCCGTCTCGCACCGCGAGATCCTGCCTCGGAAGATCCCGAGCAGACAGCCCCCGCGCACGGCGTTCCGTAGCGGCGGTGCCGTGCCCAGTGAACCCCTTGTCAGGCTCAGCCCCGTCTCGAGGGGCTTGGTTTGCAGTCTCTTCCCGGGGTCGCGTCCTGAACTATCATCAGGGGGTCTGGACTCGGGCATCTATCGGGCCGCGCAGAGAGCGACCCCCGCCGAGAACGATCAGCTGACTTCGTGCATGTTCTCGCGGAGGACTTCCTCGACGCTTGTGACGCCTTCGAAGATCGCACGAAGGCCTGCC
>JBCBZB010000026.1:0-54125 GCA_039815565.1 Planctomycetota bacterium | reverse complement strand
TGGTCCCTTCCACGGTGAGAGCACCCCACCAAAAGTCACCCGCAGCGGATCGCGTGGCCGAGTGACCTCGCGCCGCTCGACGCGATCGGGTTGGAGTCCATAGGCCATCACCTCGATCGAGGAGGCGTCGAAGCCATTCTTCACGAACATATCGCGCAGGAACAGCGACGGAGCGATGACGGCATCCGCCAGCCCGAGCGCCTTCCGCAGCTTCTCAGGTCGTTGCATCAGCGCGGTGAACCGATCGACGGTCGACCAGTGCATCGCAGGTGGTGAGCCTTCGAGCGCGAGTTCGCGAGCGATCGTCGCGGACTTCGGATCCTGCCAGACCTCTCCCAGTCGCGGCACGTGGCAGGAGACACAGCCGAGACCTCCGTCCGGCGGGCCTTCGCACAACGTTCCGTCCGTGCGTCGCAGAGTGAACTCCGGGCACAGGAACCAGAAGTCCATCAGGTGCACGACGAGCCGGCACCCCTCGTCCTTCGCGATCTGAAGGAAGTCCGCACCGAGGTTGCGCACGTGGAACACGTGCACGACATCGGGCTGAAACTCACGTAGCACGCGGCGGAACATCTCGCCGACCAGCGGGTTGTGGTAGTCGCGCAGCGTGTCGTTGGGCAGGAGTCCCCACCAGTGCTGCATCCGATCGACGTGGATGCCGTCGTAGTCGCGACGCACGACGCGCAGCGCCTCGCGGTCCTTGCCTAGATTCGGGTCGAGCGACAAGACACGGGCGTCATGACCACGGCGGAGCGCCTCCCGCGTCACCGCGAGGCAATACTGCTCGGTCCCAGAGAAGCACTCCGGGAAGAACTGGTGCACGACGTAGAGGATCTTCAATCGGAGGACTCCTGCGCGGACTTCGGCGGGGACCAGTCCCGTAGGCGCTGCCAGAACCCGTGGTCCTTGCGTCGCCATTCGTTCTCGAGCCTCTGGCGTCGCGTCCTCGCCTCGCGCTCGAGAGTCGCGCGATCCTCGAGGTGCGTGGCCAAGGCCTCGGCCACCGCTTTGGAACGGCCCTCGGGCACGACTCCCGCAGGGAGCCACTTCCATTCGCCTTGGAACACATCGGCCGCCGAGGCGAGGAACGGAAGGCCGGCCCAAGCCGCTTCGACAACCAATCGAGGCAGTCCACATCGCGGCGTGTT
Source organism: Planctomycetota bacterium (assembly GCA_039815565.1). Classification (GTDB taxonomy): domain Bacteria; phylum Planctomycetota; class UBA1135; order UBA1135; family UBA2386; genus JBCBZB01. The sequence goes on along the minus strand of JBCBZB010000026.1, from coordinate 52,977 downwards.
GCGAGCGACCCAGACGCCGAGGCTGGCGTTGGCCCAGACCTCCGCACGCGAGGACTCGTGCTCGCCATCGAGGAGCCGCACGCAATCGCTCAACTGCTGCTCGTCGATCAACTGGTGGAGGAGCAGGCGTGACGACACGGCGCGCTTTGTGCGACCGCCGTTGACCAGCACGTCGAGTGCGATGTTGTGGCCGCGATCGCGAAGAACCTGGACCGCGGAGAGCAGGGTCTCGGGATCCGCCCGGTGCATTCCATCCCAAAGGGCGAGCACCCGAGCGATCGCTCCGGATCGCGGGCTGCGCTTCTCGTTGGGCACGAAGCGCGGACCGGGAACCCAGCGCTGGATCGACTTCTGCGCCGGGCAGAGTTCTCGGATCGCCTGCGCCAGCGTGTCGCTGTCCACCGCGACCCAGGACGCCGTCGAGAGGATCTCCCGCAGCGTCTCGATCGACCAAGCAGCCGTCGACAAGTCATCATCACCGAGGATCAGGGCGTAGGAGCAACCGGCGGCTCGGCGCGAGACCAGGGCCGCGAGCGCCTCCCGACCGAGCCCGTGCACGACGAGACGTCCGACGCCGCGGGCTTTGGCCACTCGCGCCGTCCGATAGGCCCGGTCCAGACCGAGCGAGTCCAGACCCGCGAGCACGTCGCCGATCTGAACCGCATCGGGAACGCGAGAGGCAAAATACTCACGATCTCGAACGGCCACCGCGTGGTCGTCGGCGAGTCGCAGCTCGCGATCACCCTTTCGGAACAGGTCACCGTAGGTCAGGCGAAGTTCGTGGAGACCGGCAGTGTGCAACCCCTCCTCGACCTGATCTCCCGGCGAAGTGAGCCCGAGAACCATCAGGCGCCGGCGATGGCGCCCGTTCCGATCGAGGATCCGGCCGAACTCCCAAGCTCTCCGCCAGAGTCCCGCACGCAACCGATCGAGTCGGCCGCCACGGCGCAGAACGTCGGGGATCGGAGCGGCGAGCTCGGCCACCGCACGCTCGAGCAAGGACCCGCGGAACTCGGCCAGCGACAGATTGGCCTCGGCCCGATCTTCCGAGCGCTCGAGAGCCGAAGTCGTCTCCGCGAGAGACTGAGACGTGGCGATCTGCCGCCGCTCGAGCTCGTCGAACCGCTCACGCAAACGGTCGAGGTCCGACCGGAGTCGCTTCCTCTTCTCCTCCAGACCGTCCCGCTCACCGCGAATCCGTTCCCGGATCTGCTCGAGGCCGGTGACCTGCATTCGAACGCGTTCGAGGATCTGCTCGAGGCCGGTGACCTGCTTTCGAACGCGTTCGAGGCTCTGTTCGAACTGATCGCGCTCGAATCGGAAGTGCGCGACCTCCCGGTCGCGGTCCTCACGCATCGAACGCTCCGACTCGAAGCGATGCGTGAGATCGCGCAGTTGTCGATCGAGCTCTTGGCTCCGCGTCGTCAGACGCTCGACCAATGCGTGCTCATCGTAATACTTGTCCGAGGCCTCGATCCGCCAACCGAGGCTCCACGGGTCGATCTCCACGTCGGTCGTCGCCTGACTGAAGGCCTTCCGTCGCAGAGCCGCCGACGCGAGTTTCTCCACCGCTTGAAGCGTCGCGTCGATCCGATCGGTCTGCTGACGTCTCGCCGACCCTGCCAGGTAGAGCGCGAGGCCATCGGTCTCCCCGTGGCCAGAGACCGCTCCTTCGAGCAGCGACGCGAGCTCCTCGATCGCGGCAGATTCTCCGTCCTGATCAAGTCGGCGACGGAGCCACGACTGCAGCGCCTCGTCGAGGACGCGGTTGACCTCAATCACGTAGTCCGGCCGATCACCCTCCTGGAACCAGACGGTGTTGGCATCGTGCAGGCGATACGCGAGGAGAGCCTCGTCAACGAATCCCAACCGCTGCTCGAGGGATGCGTGAAGGAACAGCGACCAGTCGAGGCAGTAGCGGAGATCTTTGGCTTCACGGATCCGCTCCTGCAGCCACTCGGTCCGGAAGACCATGTTCGAGCTCGTCGCGAGCACGTTGTGACGCAAGAGCGTCTGGAAGTCCGTCCAATCAGCTTCGCCTCGCAGTTCTTCGGTCACACCGCCGAACCATCGAAGCCACCCTCTCGCCGAGGGTCCGACCTCGACCGAGCAGGCGTTCTCGAGCGAGAGCAGCCGATCGTCACGGTCGACCACGTCGAACCGCGTGGCGACGACGGCGAGCTCCGGCGAAGCGTCGAATCGCTCGAGACACCGCGCGATTCGCTCCGGATGGAACAGATCGTCGGAGTTCAGCAGAGCGACGAAGGGAGTCGTGACCGACTCGAGGGCGTTCTGCACGCTGGTGCCGAGTCCGAGGTTCTCCTCGTTCACCCTCACCTCAATGCGCTCGTCTTCGAGCGATCGCGCCACTTCGACCGTGTCGTCCGGGCTCCGGTCATCCGCGACGAGGATCCGAAGATCACCGACACTCTGTCGCAGGCAGCTCTCGAGCGTCCGCTCGATGTAGTCAGCGTGCTTGTAGGAAGGAATCAGGATCGTGAGGCGCGGCTCGGCCCCGCTCGACTTCGATCGACTTCGGGTCTTCGGAAACTTCGATCTCGGAAGTTCGGTGTGCAGTCCGAGGTCCTCGATCACCGAACCGAAGTTCGCTGCCTGCTCGCTTCGCACGAGGAAGTCCCGGTCCTCGGCAAGCACGCGCTCACGCCGCTTCGGGTCACGATAGATGCGTTGCAGCACATCAAAGACATCCTGACCCGGCTCCTGTGAGGCCGCCTCGGCCGCAAGTCGGCGGAGGTTCAGATTGTCCGCCGCACGCGATGCGAAATGGTGCGCGGAGATCGCCTTCCGCAGCCACGGCCCGAAGGTCTCCGAGTCACGAAGCCGCCACGCCTCGTCCAGCAGTGACGAGTCGCGATCGACGGCGAGCAGCGCGTGATCGAGATCTGGCCAACGGATCTCGACCTCGGCTGCCAGACTCTCCGACCGGCGCACTTCACTGAGCCGGTCGGTGATCGCCTCCTGAAGAGAGCGGAGTTCCGTCCATTCGGCTGCCGACCAGTCGGCCGGACCGTCGGACCAACCCCGGACCAGCAGAGCGTGCACCGCCTGGACGTCGACGACGGAACCGTTCGCCAACGCGATGCGTCCGTCGGCGTCACGTCGAAACGCGGTCGGCACCGGCTCAGAGCCACCGATCCACCAAGCGTCGAACCAATTGTGAGCGTCGAGAAGGAACCGATCGGAGCCATCGCCCTCGAGCTCGGAGCGCGAAGCGCGGAGCCCAGCGGCCAAGGCGTAGTGCTCGACTCGTTCGCTCGTGAGCTTGTCCAAACCGAAGCGCTGACCGACCCGCTTGTGCGCGGACCTGGTCAGACGATGGCGCATCCGTGGGTATTGGATCAGGCGCTCAAGGGCTCGGCAAAGCCCGGCAGCGTCGGCAAATCCAAGCCCATCGACCTCCGAGCGCACGAACTCGCGAAGCACCGGTCGCTCCTCGACAACCAGGGTCGACGCCGAGACGAGCTCGCGGAGCACCTGGCGCGGCGAGAACTCGAGGGCCTCGGCGAACACGATCGTGATGTCCGCACTCGAGTCGCTCCGCGCATCGATGCGGTTCGCCGCCACACGGCTGGCCGCTGCCCCCTCCTCGACCTCGAACTCGAATCGCAGGGCGGGAGCCCGTTCCGCGAGGGCTGCGAGCGCTTCGATGCGGTCGTCGACCTCTCCGAGGATGCGGACACGCAAGGCCGCAGTGCCGAGCTCGAGTTCGCCTTCGCTCTCGGCCTGGTCGCCGGAGAGTTCGGAGTCGTCGGAAGGCACGGTGCAATCGGCGAGCTCCTCGCTCGCGACTCCATCGAGCACGACCCACCGATTCGGAACGACCTCGAACTCGGAGTCGAGCGCACGACGCATCGCCTGAGTCGCGAAGGTCACCCCACGGAGGTTGCGACGTCCGGCGCGCGCGAGCGGAACCAGCCCGCTCGTCACCTGACGGGCGACGAGTGGAACCTCGAGAAGCGCCCCCCAGGCGAGTTCCTGTCCGGTCGATCGAATCTCACAGATTTCGGCGCCAAAGGTCGCCAGAGCCGCGTTGAGTCGATCCGCTTCCGGTCGTTCGGATTCGCCGAGTTCGCGGGTGAGTCCTTCGCCGTCGAAAGTCGAGTCAACCCCGTCCGACGGACGCGAATGAAGCACGAGCACTTCGTGCCCGAGTGCGCGCAAGGCCTTCGCGTGGAGAGCGACGTCCGTTGGAAGCGCACCGGTCTCGGCGCCCAGTCCGCCCTCCCGGACGGATCGGCAGACCGACCCAGAGGCCGGCGCACCCGAGGAGAGCAAGGCGATGCGCATACGGCCCGATCGTAGTCGCTCAGGCGGTCAGGAACTCCACTCGTAGAAGCCCTGTCCCGACTTCTGACCGAGCTTGCCCTCGGCGACCATGTCCCGCATCAGCTGCGGCGCCTCGAAGGCCGGGGAATTCAGCTCCTCACGGAGGTAGTCGGCAATCGCCAATCGCACGTCGAGACCGACGAGATCGGTCAGCCGCAGCGGCCCCATCGGGTGGCGGTAGCCGAGCACCAGGGCCTTGTCGATGTCCTCCGGTGACGCGACCTCGGATTCGACCATCCGGATCGCTTCGAGACCGAGGCAGACGCCGAGGCGCGAAGTTGCGAAACCGGGAACATCCCGCACCACGATCGGCTCCTTGCCGATTGCCGCGCCGAAGTCCCGAACCCGCTGGAGCGTCTCGTCGGAGCAGGCGTCCGGCCGGACGATCTCGAGCAGGGCCATGATCGGAACCGGATTGAAGAAGTGTGTTCCGATGCAGCGAGCCTGGTTCGGCAAGCCCTCGAACACCTTCGACAAGGCGAGGCTCGAAGTGTTCGTCGCGAGCACCGCGGATTCCGACGCGTGTGCCGCCACATCCTGGAATACCGACCGCTTGAGGTCGAGCTTCTCCGGCACCGCCTCGATCACGAGGTCGGCCTTCGCACAAGCCTCTCCGAGGTCGGTCGTCGTGCTGATGCGCTCCAGCGTCGTGGCGCGATCTCCGGGATCCACCTTGCCCCTCTCGACACCCTTGTCGAGGAATCGCTGGATCGTCGTCATCCCCCGCTCGACGGCTGGTTCGTCGATGTCGCGGAGCACGACCTCGGCACCGGACATCGCACACACCTGTGCGATCCCCGAGCCCATCGTTCCACCGCCGAGCACGGCGATCTTCGAGAACGGGTTCTTCACTGCGTCGTTCGCGGAGTCGGTCATCTGTGGGCTCACTTCTTCTTGTTCTTGCGGTCCAGGAACGCCTGCATGCGGCGGTGCTTGTCTTCGCTCTCGAACAACGACGCCTGCAGCGACGACTCGAGCGCGCCTGCTTGGGCCTGGTTCGGTCGAGCCAGAGCATTCATCGAACGCTTCGCCGCGCGGACGGCAAGCGGTCCGTTCTTCGCGATCTGCTCGGCCCAGTCGATCGCCGTCTGCAACACCTGATCGTCCGGCACGAGCTTCTCGATCAGCCCGAGGTCGAACGCTTCCTTCGCCTCGAGGATGCGTCCGGTGTAGACCAGGTCGCGCGCCCGGCCGAGGCCGATCAGCCGCGGGAGCCGATAGGTTCCACCCGCAGCCGGCATGATTCCGAGCCCGACTTCGGGCTGTCCAAACTTCGCTCCCTCGCCCCCGACCCGGAGGTCGCAGGCGATCGCCAGTTCGCAACCACCACCGAGGCAGAAGCCCCGGACCGCTGCGATGATCGGCGTCGGGAACTCCTCGATCCGACCGAAGATCGTCGAGTTGATGCCTTTCAGGGCGTCGCTCGCATCCCGCTCCTTGAGCTGGGCGATGTCTGCGCCAGCCGCAAAAGCCTTCTCGCCGGCCCCAGTCAGGACGACCGCGCCGAGATCCTTCTCGTCCTGGAGAGCGTCTAGATCGCGGTGCAGCGACTCGACCATCTCGAGGTCGATCGCATTCCGGCGCTCGGGTGCGTTGAGCGTGATCACCGCGATCGTGTCGCGTCGCTCACGGAGGGTTCGGGGCTCGGTCATTGGGGCGCCGAGTGTGCCCGAGCCGGCACATCGAATCACGTAGAAGGACCCGACGGCTTCGGACAGGCCGATTCAGAGCCCGAGCTTTTGTCGGAGCGAAGACCAGAATCCCCGCCCGGAGCCGACCGGCTGGGCCGGCAGCTGCGGCTCGCGGCGGTCGTCCTTGATCTGCGTCCAGTGCTCGATGAGCACATCGATGTTCCGATCGCAATCGAAGTCACGGCCGACCTTCGCGCGCGCCCGCTCGCCCAGCTCGCGGCGGAAGTCTCGATTCGACAGGAGTCGAGACCAGTGCGCAGCCACCGTGTCGACGTCCTCGGGCTCGGCCAACAGGCCGTCCTGGCCATCCGAGACCAACTCCGGAATCCCCGACACCCGCGTGCTGATGCACGGCGTGCGGAGGTACATCGCTTCGATCATCGAAGTCGGGATCCCATCACGATCGCCATTCGATCCGATGCGTGAGGGCAGCACGAAGGCCTGGGCCGAACGGACGAGGCGGAGCGCCTCACGGTTCTGCAAGACACCTCGGAATTCGACGCGGTCCTGAAGCCCGAGTTCGTCACGAAGAGCGACGAGGGCCTCACGGTCCTCGCCTTCTCCAACGATCACATAGCGAGCTTCGGGGTGCTCGGCCGCAACCTTCTGAAAGGCCCGCAGTGCGACGTCGTAGCCCTTGATCTCGGCGAGGCGCGCCACGCTGACGACGAGCCCCGGATCGCGAGCGCCCTCGACTCCGGCATCGATCTCATCGCAAAACTCCTTGAGAATCGGCACCCGTCGAATCGGGATCTTCGTCTCGTCGCAGCCCAACTCACCGGCCATGTAGCGGCGGTTGTAGTCAGAGATCGAGAAGATCCGCGCCGCTTCGGCGAGCTTCTCGTCGCTGAACTTGAAGTCGCAGAACAGGTCGAACGCGTGGCACTCGAACGTGTAGGGCAGGCCCGCAAGTCGAGCCGCGACCATCGCGACCGTGCCGCTGTTGTTCGCGAAGCACCCGTGAACCACGTCGACACCGGTATCGAGCATGTGCTGCGCCATCGCCTCGAAGCCGTGAACCCGGTGGCGCAACCAATCGACGCGGTAGGCGTCGTACGGACTCGGCGCCTCCTGACCGGCCTTGGTTCGAGCGGCCTCCGGCACGAAGTCGTCGAAGAAGAACGTTCGCTCGAGGAGCCCGTGACGCTCGACGTCACAGTGCACGGTCTCGTCGTCCGAGCGATCGATCGAGTAGATGACGACATCGACGCCACGCTTCTTCACCTCGACGATTTCGTTGAGGATGAACGTGTTCGACAGCGCCGGGAACTTCCAGGTGACGAAGGCGACCTTCATGGATCGGAGGGGTCTGTGTCCGAGCGCCGTGGGTGAGGGCGTCCGAACCGGAATCCGAGCCGGCAGGACTCGGATTTTATCGGCAGGCTAGCAATTGGATCCTGAGCCGCCACCGGTGATACGGACCGCGGTCCGGCGGTGGCTCAGATCGAGTCCGAAGCTCTGTTGGACCTGCTCCTCGGATTCGCACACACTCCCGACCCGCGGTCGATCGGCCCGGTCAGAAGGCCCGCTCCGGTCACGCCCGCAGCTCTCCACCGATCCGAGCCGATAAAGAACCCTCGGCCCGGCAACCCTCCCGATGAACGTTCGGCTCATCTACAACCACATCGAGCATCACGCAGCCCACTCCGGCTACGACCAGCTCGCCAAGTACGTGACCGCCAAGCCCTACACCAAGGGCCACTTCTGGCGCTGGGCCGAGAAGCACCGCTCAGAGTGGGAAGCGGAGCTGAAGCAGGTCCCGACCGACGCGACGAATTGGTACTGGGGCGACGCGATCCCGCGCGAAGTCGCAATCGCCAAGCGAATGCGGACGCTGCCACTCCGCACCCTGTTCCACTTCTTCTACGCCGAGAACGACCTGCGCTACGTCTCGCTGCAGCAGAAGCGCCTGAACAACAAGGTCGTCGCGAGCTTCCACCAGCCGCCCGAATTCCTGGACCGGCACGTCGAGGACAAGTCCTACATCCGTGGCCTGGACGCCGCCGTCGTGATGGCGGAGTTCCAGAAGGACTACATGGAGCAGTTCCTGCCTCGCGAGCGCATCTTCTGCGTTCCGCACGGCGTGGACATCGATCACTGGAAGCCGGACCCGGGTATCGATCGCTGGGACATTCCGACCTTCGTCTTCGTGGGGTTCTGGCTCCGCGACGTCGAGATGGCCTGCCAGACGATCCGCCGGGTCGCCGAACTCGGCATTGAAGCACGCTTCCGGATCGTGACCTTCGCCGAGCGGCGCAAGTACTTCGAAGACCTCCCCCAGACCGAGCTGCTCAGTGGCATCCCAGACGAACAGCTGCTCGAGGAGTACCGCAAGGCCTGGGCCCTGTTCCTCCCGCTCGAACTCTCGACCGCGAACAACGTCGTCCTCGAAGCGATGAGCTGCGGCACCGGCGTCGTGTCGACCCGCATCGGTGGCACGCCGGAGTACGTCAGCGACGACGCTGGCCTGCTCGTCACACCGAAGGACATCGATGAAGCGGCCGAAGCGATCCGCACGGTCTGTGACGATCGCGACAAGACCGAGGCGATGGGCCGCGCCGCTCGCGAGCGCGCACTCGTCTACGACTGGCGCAAGATGGGCGCGCTGCAGGATGACTGCTACCGCAAGGTGCTCAAGGGCATCTGAGCGCGAGCAGCCGCATCAGCAAGGCTCGGGCATCTGCGGCACAGGGCGAACTGGCTGGTCAGAGGTCGGCAAGCGGTAGTAGGTGCTCGAGATCTTGCCTTCGGGAAAGTCTTCGGTTCCGCGGAAGTCCGGGAGCCCGCGCATGAAGGTCGGTCGCGTCCAGTCCGGGCAGTAGTGCGTCACGCAGGACCGGCGCGTGAGTTCCGGGTCGGCCGTGCGTTCATTGCTGCCGTGGACGAGATCCGCCGCCCAGAAGAACACATCGCCCTTCTTGGCGAGGAAGTCGACCTTCTCGCATCCAGCCGCTTCGCTCCGGCGCTGTAGCTCGTCAGCGACGTCGTTGGCATCATGCCCTCCGCCGGCGAACCGTCGCGACCCATCTCCGAACCGGAACGGCTCGATCCGGTGACTCTTGTCGTAGTAGGTCAGCTCGCCGCGCCCAGCGACGACGTCCTCGAGGGCGATCCAGGTCGCCAGCAGTTGCAGCGACTCGTCCACACAGACGAAGGCCGTGTCCTGGTGGAGCATGTGCTGGTTGCTGCGTTGGAACAGCAGCTGCTGCGTCGCGATCGGATCCGCATCGAAGACCAGCTCGAGGAAGCGCTTGACACGCGGGTGGTAGCAGACCCGACGGGACGACTCGAGCAACACGTACGAGTCGTAGATGTTCTCGAAGTGGTCGAAGTCCGCGCCGGAGATCCGATACGGACGCTGCCGGCGGTGATCGGTCAGGAGGAACTCACCCGGCCGATCCTTGATCGCTGCTAGGTCGGCGAGGAATCGATCAACGAGAGAGTCATCCAGCAGCCCCTCCCAGAGCACCCATCCGTGTTCGCGGAAGTGCAGCAGATCCGCGGCCTCTTGGGCAGTGATCGAATTCGCGGCGAGGCGGCGTTCGATCTCGGCGTCGCCACCATCCCGGAGCGGCCACACCTCGCGTAGTTGTTCGAAATCCGGGAACGGCTGGACCTCTCGTCGACCCGCGTCGATCTCGTCGAGCCGTCGATCGAGGGCCTGCCTCGCCACCGCGACCTCGTCGGCCGGTGCCTGCGACAAGGAACACAACTCATCGAAGGCCAGGATCGAAGCCTCGGCCCGGATCGCAGCGAAAGCCTCCGCCGCATCCGAGCCCTCGATGGACTCGGCGATCGCCGAGGTCTCGTCCTGACGGCCAACCATCCGGAGACGGCGAACACCCTCGACCTCCAAGGCCCACCCGATGTCGCCGTGCTTCTGCGCGGATAGAACCCGCACCAGGCATCCAACGGTCCAGAGGTCGCCGGCGGACGGATATTCCACCGCCGGGTCCTTCTGGGGGAACACGCCGAGCTCGACCCCCTCCGGCGAGTCACCGAGCACCCGCTGAAGCAGAGCCTTGGTCGATGGACGGCAGGCATGGATCGTCGCCTTCTGACCGGGCAGGACGATCTGGTGACGGAGCGCGAGGAAGGGAAGGGCCGAGGCGGTCATCGCAGCCCCAGTCTATCCCAGCGCAGCGGCCCGAACCGAATGCGACCACCCGCTAGCCCATCCGTCCGAGAGCGGGACCCGCTCGCCGAGTCTTTCAGCCGTCGCCGAGGAGCTTCTTCGAACCCGGCAGCATCTTGCGGACCGCACCGAAGACGCCGAGCTTGCGCAACGCCTTGACCGCGCGGTGGTTCTTCAGCGCCATATGTTCGCGATAGATCTGCTGTAGCTGCTCGTAGTCGGCCGGCTCACGCACTTCGACCCGAGCCTTCTCGCGGACTTGTGAGGAACCGTTGGAGCTCGCCGCCTGCGCAGGCTGAGCCTGACCCGGCTGCGTCGCGACCTCGGCCATCGGAAGTTCCGGCAAGGACCCGACCATCGTCCACTCGCGCGGAAGATGACCGCGCATGTCGAGGACACCGAGCGTGCGCCACTGGGTGTCGTGGTCCATCCGGGGCAGGTCCCGGTAAGTGTCCCCGAGGACATCCCCGGTGTGCTGGAACCGGATGCCATTCTCAGCCGAAGCGAGTGCCATCAAGATCGAGAGGCGCGCATTCGCCTTGAACATCCCGCTGAGGCTGGTCACCGAAGCGAGCGCCGAAGCCTTCACGGCGAACACCGGTGGAATCACGGTGTCGACGACACACTGATCCTGCCAGCCGAAGTCGGGCGGATACGGGAACTGCGCGGCGTCCGGCGGACGGAGCCACGCGACACTGCCGCAGTTCACCCGCGCATCACGCAGTTGGCAGACGACGTCCCGCAGACGACCGAGATCGAACCGAACGCCCGCGTGCATGTAGACGAAGTAGTCGTCGTCGCCGCAGGCCTGCCAGACCGGCTCGTCGATCGTCGTGACCCGACGCAGGTTCTCTGGGATCTCGAGCTCCGCGACCTTCGAATGATCGGCGTCCACGAGGACGACGAGTTCGTAGTTGGGCGAGCTCTCGAGTTCTCGCTCGAGGGACGAGAGGGTCGATCCGAGAGTCCACTTGTCGAAACCACCGGCGTCGACCAAGACGACTCCTCCGCCCGGCAGCCGATCGACGGTCTCGATCGCCTTGGTGCGGGTCTGGACCGCCTGGACATCGACCATCGTCTTCTCCTGCTCCAGCATCGCGTCGACCAACTCGAGCTTCTGCTGGGTCAAGGCGTTGGGCTCGGTGATCGCCTGAGCACGGCGAACGGCGGCCTCGCGAGCCGTCTTGGCAAACTCCGTATCGGTCAGCATCCGCTCCGCGCAACGCGCGAGCGCTTCGGCATCCCCGACCGGGAAGTGCAGGCCGCTGACACCATCCTTGACCATCTCCGAGTGCCCGCCCTGATCGGAGACCACGCAGGCCGCACCGACTCCCATCGCTTCGAGCACTGCACAGGGGTAGTTGTCCCAAGGGGCCGGGTGCAAGAAGACCGAGGCGAACTTGCCCGCGGCCAGCGCTTCGTCTCGCGGCACGTTGCCCAGGCGCACGACACGATCGCGGTACTCCCGCGGCACGTGGGCGTCGATCACGTCATCGACCGCTTCGCCGTGGTGCCACATCTCCTTGCCGAGGAACACGAGGTGCAAGTCGTCGAACTTCGGCGCGAGGCGCGCGAAAGCCTCCATCGCGAGGTCCGACCCCTTGCGCGGCTCGATGCGCCCGACGCAGACCATGTAGTTCAGACCGCGGAGCGGCTCCGGCGGCTTCTCGGCCGCCGGCGGCAGCTCGAGGTAGTAGGAGATCGTCCGACGAATCTTCGGCAACGCGGCGCCAAACAGATCTTCGTAACGGCGCATCAACGCATGTGAGGGCGTGAGCAACGCGTCGGCCTCCTGCACGCAATACTCCTCGCGGAGCATCTTCTGCCGGTGTGGGTAGTAGCCGACTTCCCAGGCGTGCAGATTGGCCGAGAAGGCGAACCTCGAGCTGATGTGGCCGTGGATGCAGATCGGCGGGAACGACGCGCTCCGACCACTCCTCCGCGCCCGCAGCATGTAGAACGCCTCGGCGAAGAACTCAGGGCACTCGACGACGTCCAGCCCCTGTTGGCGATGCAGATGCTCGACGTAAGCCGCCGCCTGGCTGGCCGCGATGTTCGACGGACAGGCGCCGTAGAGGTGGGCCCGACCCGCGTAGCGATCGGGGCAGACATCGAGGAACTGCGCGTTGCGCGGCACCTCCCGCGACGAATCGAAGTAGTGCAGCCGGTGGATCGTCAGGCTGCCTGGACCATCGATCGGCGCCTCATGGACCGCTTGCTTGTAGTGCTCCTCCTCACGCCCGTGCAGGGCGGAGTTCGTGACGACGTGCACCTCGTGTCCGGCTTCGGCCAGGATCCGGACCGCGGCGTTGTGATACGTCGCGATGCCACCGCCCGGAAACGGGTCATACTCGTAGCTGACGATCGCGATCTTCAAGAGGCCGCTCCCTTCGCGTGCGCCTTGGCGACTTCGGAGCCCGGCATTTTCTGATCCTCAGCCGAGGCCTTCGCGTGCCATTCCCGCAGCATCTCGCCGACGCGCTCGGGCGAACGACCGCTCCGCGCGATGCCGTGCAAGCCACGTAAGAACTCGTACGCCTTCGAGTCCTCGGGAACTCGACGCCAGTCGAGGTTCTGGGTCTTGTTGCCCAGCGCGTCGATCGACTCGGGCCTGACGTCGCTCAAGCACTCGTCGGCCCACTCGATCAGTGGCCGCAGCGTGCGGCTGAGAGCGATCAGCATCGGCGGGACGAAGCCCTTCGGCGCACCCCACTCGTCGAGCTCCTCACGTCCGTCGAGAAGCGACGCCTTCCGCTTCCCGCTCCAGTAGTGCGGGATGACTTGCTGCAGGTACTCGCGCTCCTCGTCGCCATGCACGCGACCATAGGTCTCATTGAACACGCGAATGTTCCGTGACGCGTCGCGGTTGCCGAACACCGTTTCGTGCGGGATGTGGAACAGGTAGGCCAGCGGGTCGGAGACACAGGCAGCACCGAAGGCCTCGGCCTGTGCGCTGAACTGGAACTCCTCCATCCCGTAACTGCCCTCGAAGGCACGGTCGAAACCGCCGAGCATCTTCCACAGCGACTTCTTGAACGAGAAGTTCGCACCGACCGGAACGCAGTAGAGGCCCTTGTCGAAGTGCGTGTACTCGAGCGTGCCGAAGGTCGAGGTGAACGGACCGCTGTCACCCTCCAGGAACTCGAAGCGTGGCCCGGTCCCGATCGCCCACTCGTGCTTCCGGTGAATCTCGTAGTGAGCTTCGAGCGTGTGCGGCCCGAAGATGCAATCCGAGTCGGATAAGAGAACCACCCCGTCCAGCGCGTTTGCTGCGCAGGTGTTGCGCATCGTCTGGATCCGATACCGCCCGACCCGCTGGTGCTTGACCACGATGCACGGAACGCCGAGTCGGTTCGCATGGAACTCCGCGGTGCCCTGCGTGCCATCGTCGGATCCGTCGTCGGAGACGACGATCAGGTCCGGTGGCATCGAGCCGTTGACGGCCGATTCGATCGACAGGCCGATGGTGTCCTTCTTGCGGTAGGACACCATCACGAGGGTCAGGGGAACGTCGCGGGAGGTCATCGGTCCGGAGGAGGTCGGTCCGTCGTCGGTCAGCTCGAAGCCGACCGAGCCAAGGGCAGTTGACCATCCGAGAGCACGACTGTCGTCGAACCGGTCACGGATTTTTCCGGGATCGACCGACGGCCCGATGCGGCCGGCAGGTCTGTCGTCCCGGACCAGGCAACGGTGGCTTTGGCCTGCCCGGCGATCAGGTGCTAGGGTTCTCCGCGCTTTCGATCCGATGCCGAACCCCCAGAACATCGAGTCGCCGACTCTGATCATCGGTTCGGGCCGGACTTCGAGTTCGTACGTGATTTCTCACCTCCAACACACCGCCGGGGTGTCGCAGGAGCTGATCGAGAACTACGTGTGCCGAGATCTCTACCGGGCGCTCGCCGAGGCTCCCTGGTGTGAGGATTGGCACTACGTCAGCGAGGACCAGGCCGAGGTCCGCGCACGGATCCGTAAGACGGTCCACGATGCGCTGATCACGCTGTTCCCGAGCGATCTCCCGAGCTGGACGATGAAGATGCTCTGGGCCGGTCAGGACCCAGGGCGCACGGACTGGCTGTTCCCGGACGCTCGTTACCTCCATCTGGTTCGAGACCCCCGCACCTGCGTCCCATCGATCATGGAGCGGATCGGGCACTCGAAGCGGAAGGCCTGCACGGAGTACCGCTACGCGAATCAGAACGCGTTCGAGTTTCGCCGGTTCGGCGAGCGCTACCTGATGGTCCGGCAGGAGGACTTCCTCACCGATCGAGTGAACACCTGGCGGCGAATCCACGCGCACTTGGGGATCGAGTTCGACTCCTCCGCGGACTGGACCACGCCGATCAACGTCGCAGAGTCGCAGATCGGTCGCACCGAACGCGGCCGACGGGATTCGGCCATGCGATGGGGCTCTCTACCGAAACCCATCCGGCGGCTTGCGCGCGATTTGGGTTACGACGAGTGACGCTCGGGATCTGAACGACGACACTGCCCCGTCAGAAGGGCCAGCATGCTCTCCCGCCTACGGCAGAATACGAACAGCGACCCCATGCTCGAACACCAAGCATTCCTGGGAACGTTCCACAAGACTGGAACGACCCTGATGCGGAAGATCGTTGAGCCGTTCGCCAAGAAGAACGGACTCAAGTTCTGGATCATGCACGAACAGGAGACGGAGCCGCAGTCTTGGGAGCTGTGCTTCCACTACCACTCCAAGTTCCTCTACATGCCGGAGTTCATGGACGACTCGCAGCCACGTCGCTATGTCGTCACGATCCGCGACCCTCGCGACGTGGTCGTGAGCTGCACGAAGTACCACCTCGACTCGGAGGAAGAGTGGCTACACGTCCCAGACGATCGCTTCGGCGGGAAGACATACCAGCAGCACCTGAATTCGCTCGAGACCACGGCCGAGCGCCAGGTCTTCGAACTCGAGAACGTCGCGGGCGGCATCCTCAACCAGCTACGCAACCTTGATGCCTCGGACGAGCGGTTGCTGTTGGTGAAGCTCGAAGACCTGATGACGGACTTCGACCTGATGCACTTCCACCGCCTGTTCTCACACCTCGGGTTCGAGGGCGATGCGATCCCGAAGCTCCTCGAGCTCTCCTACAAGAACTCGGTGTTTGCGAAGAACTTCGCAGGGTCTCGACACATCCGGTCCGGACGGACCCGTCTGTGGGAGACCGAGCTGAGCTCCGAGGCCGCGACCATCCTCGACGAGCGCTACGCGGGACTGGTCGAACAACTCGGCTACGAGTGAGCAGCCGGCTCAAGCGTTCTCGAGTCGCTTCGCGAGCGAGGCTGCAACCGACGGCGCAGCCTTGGTGATCTCAGCCAGCGAAGCGCGGAGCCCGCTGTCGTCTCTCGTCGCGGACGCGTGAATCGCGAGCAGGACGGCTCGACCGATCGTCGACCCCTCTAGAGCTGCCTGGACTCCTGAATCCGCGAAGCCGGAAGGCTGCCCCGCAAGCTCTCCGTAGACGGAACGGGCGAAGCCCACCCACCAATCCTCGGCCGAGTCAGCCGCACGGTCGAACCCGACCACGAGCCGCGCCAAGGCGCGAACCGGATGCCCGAGCGAGAGCTCTTCGCGGGCGGCGTGGACGTGGAACACCGGGTTCCCGGCCAACCCACCGAAGTGGTCTCGCCGCGCACCTTCCTCGAAGCCCGCGTGATCGCAGAGAACGTCGATCGAGCCGGCGAGCCAGTCGGCAAGAGAATCCTGTCGCCCAAGGATCGCCTCGAGGTCGATGCGAGCTGGCCCGATCGATCCGTTCGTCAGCCTCTGCGCCGCTCGGGTCGCCAAGAAACGCGAGGTCTCCTGATCGGCCTGCCGCCGTGCGTAGGCCAATAGATCGGCGCCGACGTCGACGGTGACCGATTCCTCGATGCGACGCTGCTCCTTGCGAAGCTTGTCGTAGTCCTGGATGTAGGAGTCGGGCGACGGGGACACCTTCTTCATTCGGAGCCACGTCGGATCAACCACATCGACGCCCAGGAACTCGAACAACCGTTCGTGCTGGAACCCCCCGTCGATGTGCTCCTCGTAGTGGATGCGCAAGCACCGATGCGTGCTCTCGAGGAATCTCCAGACCGCGCTAATCCTGGCAGCCCCTTCGACATACTGCGCGAAGGCCTTCCGATCGACCTTGACTCGCGCATCCATGTCCGAGGACTTCGAGTCCGAGGTGTGCCAGATACCGGACTGCTTGGCCCGCTGCATCGAACCGAACTGAGCGACGAGGTCTTCTCGCTGCACGATCACGACCGACGCCTCGGGGAAGTGCTCGATCAGCGCGGCGGTCAACGCGAGCGCAACCTCGTAGCCACCGAGCGCGACCTTGAAGCCTCGAGTCTTGCGGTCGGTGAATCCCTGGGGATTCGCGAGGACATCGAA
Organism: Planctomycetota bacterium; assembly: GCA_039815565.1. Taxonomy (GTDB): domain Bacteria; phylum Planctomycetota; class UBA1135; order UBA1135; family UBA2386; genus JBCBZB01. The sequence continues at coordinate 36,407 of JBCBZB010000026.1, read as the reverse complement.
CAAGCGGCGGATGCCCGAACGACGCGCATCGAACGTCTCCTGCCCTTTCGACATGAACGTGGCGAGCCCTCGGGTGAAGAACGGATCGACTTCGATCTCGTCCGAGGGACAGGCGACCTCGGGATGCGACTGCACCGCGGCGTAGGTGACCGTGGTACCGCTGCGCTGCATGCCGACGATCAGGAACCGACGGTCAGGGTTCGCTCCATCGAGTTGGTCTTCCGCCATCAGTGAGTCGGTAATCGGTCTTTCGGGGCCTGCGAGGCGAGAGAGATTCGGGACCGAGCCCGTCAGATGCAAGTTCGTGGTCGCTCGCGCCGCCCTGGTCGCGCAAGCCGCCGTTGCGAAGGCTGCCTTTGGAATCCCGAGACGATCCGTTTCACCGATTCGACCCCCAAGCCGGCGCCACCGAGCCAACCCCTCTGCGAAGGCGAGGCCAACCTCAGGGAAGACCGACCACGACCTTACCAACGACCGCACGCTCCTCGAGCAATCGATGCGCCTCGCGCAACTCGTCGAAGCCGAGAACACGACCGACCACCGGCCGGAAGACCCCCTGCTCGATCAGGTCATGGACGCGGTGCAGATCGCCTTTCGTGCCCATCGTGTTCCCGAGCACTTCGAGGTTCTTGAAGAAGACCTGGTGCAGACTGAGTCGAACGTCACCGCCGGTTGTAGCACCGCAGGTCACGAGGCGGCCACCGCGAGCGAGGCAGTTGACCGAGGTCTCGAAGGTGTCTTGCCCGACGTGCTCGAACACGACGTCGACGCCCGAAGGCCGCCCGGGCAGTGACTTCAGCCAGGCTTTCACCGCGGAACGAACGTCGTCGTTTCGGTAGTCGATGACCGCCTCCGCACCGAGATCCGTGCAGAGCCTCTGCTTCTCTTCGCCGCCGGCCGTCGCGATCACGCGCGCACCCTGCTGTCGAGCGATCTGGATCGCCGCAGAGCCGACACCCGAAGCCCCCGCTTGAACCAAGACTGTCTCTCCGGGCTTCAACCGCGCCTTGCGGACGAGCATGGACCAGGAGGTCTGGAAGACGAGCGGCATCGATGCCGCCTCTTCGAACGACAAGCCCCCCGGCTTCCGGCGCAGGTTCGCCTCCGGCACGACGACGTATTGGGCACAGGTACCGTCTCGGGTCTCCCCGAGGATGCCGTAGACCCGACACAGGTTGTCGTCGCCTTGGAGACAAGCTGCACAACGACCGCAGGACGTTCCCGGGAAAACGACGACCTCGTCGCCTTCTTCGACACCACCGGCCGGACCAGAAACGGTCCCCGGCCCGAGTGCATCGACGATCCCAGCGCCATCGGAACCCGGGATCAACGGGAGTGGGAACTGATGACCAGGAACGCCGCGTCGCACCCAGGTGTCGAGGTGGTTGAGGCCCGCCGCCCGGATCCGCACGCGCACTTCACGCGGTCCCGGCTCGGGGATCGGTCGCTCGACGAACTCGATGCGGTCGTAGGAGCCGTGCTCGGAGATCAGTGCGGCTTTCATCGTCGGTCGCGATTCCGCGGATCAACGCCCTTCGAACTTCGCCGGGCGCTTCTCGTTGAAGGCGAGCATGCCCTCCTTGGCGTCCGAACTCGCGAAGAGCTTGGCTTGCAGTTCTCGCTCGATGGCCAGGCCTGCTTCGAGCGGCATCTCGGCACCGGTCTGCACGGCTCGCTTGATATGGCCGACAGCCATCGAAGCCGTGTTGGGCGTGGTGAACTGCCGAGCGTAGTCCATCACGGCCTCCCGGAACGACGTGTCGTCCCCATCGAGGACCTGATTCACGAGCCCGAGCCCTTCTGCCTCATCGAAGTCGAAGTTGCGACCAGAGCACATCAGCTCGATCGCCTTCGTCTTGCCGAGCATGCGAACCAGACGCTGAGTTCCACCGGTTCCTGGAAGCACTCCGAGCTTCACTTCAGGCAGCCCGATCTTGCCGGCGCCGCGGCGAGCGATGCGAATGTCGGCCGCCATTGCGACCTCGAGCCCACCACCGACCGTGTGACCGTTGAGCGCCGCGATCACGAGCTTCGGCGTGTGCTCGAGACGGAGCAGGGTCTCGTTCGCATGCAGGCAGAAGTAGTACTTCCAGACCGGATCCGCGTTCTCGAGCATCTCGATGTTCGCCCCGGCACAGAAGAACTTCTCCCCGGCCCCGGTCAGCACGATGACCTCGACCTCCGGATCGATCCGCGCATCGAGGATGCAGCGATCGAGTCGCTGCATCATCTCGTAGCTGTAGGTGTTCGCAGGCGGATCCTGCAGGGTGAGGACGGCGATCGAGCCGTCCTTGCGGTAGTCGACGAGCGTTTCGGTCATGGAGGTAAAAGGGGTCGCTGGCTGCGAGCCAAGTTAGGCCGCTGACGAGGCCACGTCATCCGTTCCTCCGAGCTCCGCGGTCCGGCGAGGCCCTAAAGCCGATCCCCGTTGACTTCCCGTTCGATCGGAGTCCGATGCAGACTCCCGCGATCGCGCGGGGTCTCGGGAAAATCCACTGATGCTGCTCTCACGCATTCTCGTCGCTGCGACCTCGCTCGCCGCTGCCCTCTCCGCTCAATCCGTTGGCGACGAATCTTCACGAACGGATCAGGAAGTGCGAGCGGACGAGATCATCGATCACGGCTTCAAGATCGCGATCGGCAAGCCCTCCGGCTGGCGGATGCTCGATGAGGAAGCGGTCTCTCACCTCAACGGCGACGCAATCCTCGGTTGGAACCATCCGACCCAGGGCCTGTTCGGCGTCGTGATCTGTGAGCCGATCAACGATCGGACCCTCGATGAGTTCAATGAGTTCGCCGTCAACGGCCTGTCTCAGAGTTACGAGCAGGTTCGGGTCGAGTCGACCGAAGTGATCGAGATCGATGGCACTCGTGCCATCCAGACCGCATTGCGAGGCGTCGCAAACGAGGTCCCGATCCGACTCCTGCATTTCGGTGTGGAGTCCAGCGGCTACTACTACCAAGTGATCGGGTTCGGCATGCAGGTGTGGGTCCGAAGTGCCGAGCGGACCTTCGCCATGTTCGCAGAGAAGGTTCGTTTCCTACCGGGCGAAGTTCCCGGCCGCATCGCGGAGTCGGTCGACGCAAACATCGACGGAGTCGGCTGGCGCCTACGCGAGCGGCGATTCGAGTCCGCGATCGATGGGTTGGTCATCGATTGCCCGGAGGATTGGAACTTCGTCCACGGCGTCGAGCTCTTCGCGATGAACGAGGACGCGCGGATCGGCTTCCAGCACTCGAGCCCGGACATCTACGCGGTGCTGATCCCCGAGCGGATCGAAGACTCCATCCGTGAGGACTCGATCCGGACAGCTCTCGACTCTATGACCTTCAACCTCGGAGTCGATCCGGATCGGAGTTTCGACCTCGAGGTGCTCGGCCAGAACGTCACGTTCACCGCCCGCACGGCCGACGTCGGCGTCGATGCGCGTTTTGTGCACGGCATCCTCAGGCGCCCCGATGGAATCGTTCAGATCCTGGTGTGGTGGCCGAATCCGAGAGGCGTGAAGGACGAGATCCCGGTCAAGGAGATCTGTTCCGGTCTCAGCGAGATGGACGGTGAGCTCGAGCAGCAGCTACGTCGGGAGATGCTCGGCACCCGCGATCCCCAGACTCGCGTCGGCAACGATTTCGCGCTCCGCGCCGGGGCCTACCGGGACTACCTCTACGACTTCCGCTGGAACAAGCCGGCCGACGAGTTCTGCCAGATGTCCTGCGGGCAGGAAGCCCGGATGGCCAACGAGGACTCGCGACTGTTCATCGACTTCGCCGAACGTGGGATCTACGCGCTGGCGATTCCCGAGTCGAAGATGGGCGAGAGCCACCGCGCCTACCACGTCCTCCTGATCGAGAACACGACCGGCGAGGATCTGGACGACGAGCCGACCACCCAGACGCTCGGCGACCAGGAGTTCCTGATCTCGCAGTTCGACCTCGAACTCGGAGACGCCACCTTCGAATACCTGCTCGCGACGACGACCACGGAGAAGCGGAACTACCAGTTCCTGTTCTGGGGCTTCTCGGGCGCGATCGAGTCGAACCGTGAGTTCCTGATGGAGTCACTCGAGCGAATCCGCATCGTTCCGACCGGGCTCGAGTCCCAATGGGAAACCGGGGACGGCGTCGCGGACGACCGGTTCGGTTGGTCGTTCGACCCGCCCGGATCGGGCTGGAACCACGTCGAGTTCACTCCGCCCGGCACCGAAGCGGCGCTCCGGGTCGCGAGCTTCATCCAGGAGGCGGACCGGAAGGCGATCCACCTGCTCAGCGTCTACTCACCGGACGTGCGGGGCGATCAGTGGATGATCGACTACGCCGCGACGATTCTCGGCGAACGGCTGCCTCCCTCGGTGCGCATCGACACCGATGCGAAACCCGATCCGATCGACCTCGACGGCCGGCAGGGCCTCCACTGGCCGGGAAGTGGCTCGAGGCAGCACAATCACCTCGTGCTCGTCCGCGACCACGACCTGATCTTCGGACTCGTCGTCCAGAACGATTCCTCCGACCCCCTGGACCTCGCGGACGTCCTTCGGCGAATCCAATGGCTCGACTAGGCACCGCCACGGACCGAGCAACGGAGATCCGCTTGGTCGGCAATTCGGCTGACCTACACTCCCTTCCCCGATTGCTTTGAGCGAGATCCGAAAAGTCTGGATCGAGGAGGGCTGCATCTCCTGCGAGCTGTGCCAGGACATCTGTCCGGAGGTCTTCAAGGTCGAAGACGGCCTGGATTGCGAGATCCGGCCCGAGGCGCCCAAGAAGTTCGGCGATCGGGCCGAGGCCATCCGGGAGGCCGCCTGCGACTGCCCGGTCGAGGTCATCCAGGTCGAGGAGACCTGAGAACCGCTCGGGAGCGGTGATTCTGGGGCTTGCAGAAGTCTCCCCCCATCGGGATACGATGGTGTGTCCATGAGCCCCCTCACCTGGATCGCCGCCGCAGCCATCAGTCTGCTGCCGTCGAGCTCCACGCTCGTCGACCCGACCGAGGTCGACTTCGCGACGCTGTCGGGATTCGACTTCAAGCAGGGGATGGACCTTCCGAGCGAAATCACGGCCTACAACGGCACCGAGATCAAGGTCTCCGGGTTCATGGCGACCGAGGACGGCTCTCCCGGCCCGGTCAGTGAGTTTCTGCTGATCAACGACGCCTGTGGCTGCGAGGGCACCCCGAAGATCAACGAGGTGATCTTCTGCTACATGGCGGACGGCTCGCAGGTCGAGATCGACCCCGGCGTCGTCTCGGTGACCGGCACTCTCGATGTCGGAGAGGAAGTGGACTACGGCGTGGTCCTCAGCCTCTACCGCATGGAAGTCACCCAGATCGACACGTGATCCCGACGCTCCGGCCGTTCACAAGGCCTCCAACCCGCTCTCTGCTCTCGATCACCCTCGCCGCGACCTGCCTGGTCGGCGGGGCCGGAGCCCAGGACTTCGACAAGGACGTCCGAGTCGCCATCGACCACAAGCGCCTCGCTGTGCGACGCGCGGCGGCGACCAAGCTGGCGCAAGCCGGCGACGCTGCAACCGCGGCGGTGCGGGCCGCAATTGAAGACCGCGGCCGCGACGCGATGCCGCTCGCGCTGATCGACACGCTCGCCCGCGCGAACACGCCGGCCGACGGCCCGCTCGCCGACCTGCTCAGTGAGTTGGCGGCAGATCAGGAGTTCTACTGGCGCGCGCAATCCCTCGACGGACTCGCGGCGCGATCTCGCACTGCTTCGCTCCCACAGTTCCGCCGCGCGGTCCAAGACCCTTCGCACCTGATGCGCGTCGCCGGAGCTCGCGGCCTCCTGAACACCGGCGACGGAGCGACGGATCGCCAGCGAGTGCTGGACCTACTGACGGACGAAGACCCGCGCGTCCCACCGCGAATCGGGATCCTGCTCCTCGAGCAGGGCGACCGCAGCGGTGCCGAAGCCGTCTTGAAGGGCCTGCTCGGGTTCGAGCGCCGATTCCTCGACGACCCCTGGGGTGCCCGGGAAGCCCAGCGCGCAGAGAAAGCGCTGCGCCGGATCTTCGGGGAGAGGTTCGATGCGCTGTTCCTCACCGAAGCGGAGCAGCTCGAGGACACAGAGGCCCGGGAGGCAGCGAACGCCGCCGCCGCTCGACTCACGGCACACCTCGGTCTCGAGCGACGGGCGCTGGAGACCACCATCCAAGCAAACGAGTCAGCTTCGGACCCCACCGCGAGGACTGTCGGCGGATTGGACATTCGGTCCTGCCGGAACGGTGATCTGTTCCTCTCCTGGACAGACGCCGGTGAGATCTTCGTCGGCCTCGACTTCCGCGAGCAGACCGCAGCACCCGACTCGTTCGATGAGGTCTCAGCTGCTCTACGCGGCCTGGGCGACCGTGCGGTGCACGGCCGCGTCGTCTGCGACTTCCTTCGCGTACGCGAGGGCGAAACCGACCGGAAGGCCGCTCCAGGAGCGATTCCGGAGGAACTCCAGACCTGGCTCAAGCGGCTGGCGGTAGAACTCGAAACTACCGATAGGGACGGGCTATCGGCGGCGTTGCGCAGCCGGCTCGTCCAATTCGACCCAGGCGACTGATTCGCCACGACCGTTCGAGACTCCCAGACGATGTGCGGAATCATCGCCGTCCTTCGACGAGCAGGCCAGCAAGCGCCCCCGACGAGTGCTTCCATCGAGCAGAGCCTCGATCAGGCGCTCGAGATCGATCTCTCGTTTGCGCCCGAGCCCTTGGCTCGTTCGCTCGCCGCGACCGCGGAGTCGCTGGCTGATGCCGACAAGAAACTCCGTGGTCCGATGGGCATCGCGCTCCTCTCGCAGTCGCCGGACCTCCGCGACCGGATCCACCGCGAGATGCGCGCACTCGAGGCTCGGCTCGACAACCTCGAGAACGAACTCGACCGCCGCGCCGCCAACTGGACCGCGAACGAACTCGAAGCCGTCAACCAGGGCCTCGTCGCTCTGCGGGATGGCGCCTGGGCCTTGAGCCGCGACCGCCTTCGCACCACCGAGCGGATCGAAGACCTCACCGGTGACCTCGACGTCGCCTCGCTCGGGACGCGCATGCAGACGATCGGCAATTACGCTGCCGTCCAAATCGCGCTCTCAGCCCTCGACCGACTAGAGGTCCGGGGCCGCGACTCCGCCGGCCTCCAGCTCCTGGTCCGGAATCACGGCCTCGACACGACCGACCCGGAGTTCCTCCGCCGCTCGAAGGACTCGCTGTACCGCAACGCAGCGGTCCGTGTGACCTCCGACGGCAAGCTCGTCTCGTTCGTCTACAAGCGCGCGGCCGAGATCGGCGAGCTGGGGGACAACACAGCGGCCCTGCGCGACACGATGCGCCAGGACACGCTGCTGCAGAAGGCGCTGTCCTCTGAGGGCGCCGAGGTCACGGTTCTCGGGCACACGCGTTGGGCGAGCGTCGGCATCATCTCGGAAGCGAACGCCCACCCGCTCGACTCGACCGAAACGCACCTCGGGGAATCGCCGTTCGTCGTCGCCGCACTGAACGGCGACGTCGACAACCACGAAGCACTGGTCGCCGCGAACGGCCTGAAGTTCGAGGAAGGCATCACGACCGACGCGAAGGTGATTCCAACGCTGGTCTCCCGCCGCCTGACCGAAGGCCTCGAGCCTCTGGAGGCCTTCCGCCGCACGGTCGCCACATTCGAAGGCTCGACCGCGATCGGTGTCGTCACCGAGCACACGCCCGAGGACATCTACCTCGCGCTGCGCGGCTCGGGTCAGGCCCTCTACGTCGGGCTCGCGAACGACGCCTACGTTGTCGCGAGTGAGCCCTACGGCGTCGTCGAGGAGTGCTCCAGCTACCTCCGGATGGACGGCGAGACCCCAGGCAACCCGGCCGACCCGGTCGGATCGCGTGGCCAGGTCGTCCGCATCCGCCGCGACGGCGCCGGCACGGTCGAGGGCATCGAGCGCCAGGCCTTCGACGGCACCGAACTCCCGGTCACCGAAGGTGAGCTCAAGCCCTCCGCGATCACGACACGTGACGTCGACCGGGGCGACGCCCCGCACTTCTTGCTCAAGGAGATCTCGGAGGCGCCCCGTTCGTTCCGCAAGACTCTGCGCGGTCGCATCTCCGAGGAACAAGGCCGCCTGAAGGTCGCCCTGGGACTCGACGCACTCCCGCAGTCGATCCGCGATCGCCTGCGCGACGGAACGATCACCCGCATCCTCACGATCGGCCAAGGCACCGCGGCGGTCGCCGCCCAAGGTGTTGCCCAGGCGATGGAAGTCGCACTCAAGGGCTCCCCGATCGCGGTCAACTCGATGCCGGCCACGGAGCTCTCCGGGTTCCGGATGCGCCCAGACATGTCCGACACGCTGATCATCGCAATCAGCCAGTCGGGCACCACGACGGACACGAACCGCACGGTCGATCTCGTGCGCGGCCGCGGCGCACTGGTGGTCGCGATCGTCAACCGTCGCGGATCGGACCTGACGGACAAGGCGGACGGCGTGCTCTACACGTCCGACGGCCGAGACGTCGAGATGAGCGTCGCGTCGACCAAGGCGTTCTACGCCCAGATCGCCGCTGGCTTCCTGCTCGCTTTCGCCGTCGCCGACGAACTCTCGGTGATCGACGCTTCGCGCCAGCACGACCTGCTGAGCGCACTCCGCTCACTGCCGGACGCGATGACTGCGACGCTGGAGCACCGCCCCGCGATCCGCGAAGCGGCCGCACTCTGCACCCACCGTCGCTACTGGGCTCTCGTCGGAAACGGCAGCAACCTGATCGCCGCCCGCGAGATCCGCATCAAGCTGTCGGAGCTCTGCTACAAGTCCATCGCTTGTGACGCGACCGAGGACAAGAAGCACATCGACCTCTCGTCCGAGCCGATGATCTTGATCTGCGCTGCGGGCCTGTCCGGATCGACGGCCGACGACGTGCAGAAGGAGGTCGCGATCTATCGCGCCCACAAGGCGCTGCCGATCGTGATCGCGGACGAAGGCGAGGCTCGCTTCCAGCAGGCCAACGCAGTGATCGGTGTCCCTCCGGTCCACCCGGATCTGGCCTTCGTCCTCTCGACGGTCGCCGGCCACCTGTTTGGCTACGAGTGCGCCCTCGCGATCGACGCCAGTGCGCGACCTCTGCGCGAAGCCCGTGCACTGATCGAACGCCGAGCCCGCGATGCCCGTGACGCCGACGGTCTGTTCAACGTCCTGCGAGAAGAGCTGACGATCTCGGCCAAGACCTTCCAGAAGCACCTGGCCGCGAACGACTACGACGGCACTCTCGAAGCGAGCACTGCGACGAGCCTCGGGTCGTTCTTCCGCTACGCGATCGGCATGGTCCCGCTCGAAGCCTTCGAACTCGAGTTCGGGGAGGTCGGTACGCCGGCCGCCGTGATCGACGGCCTGACGGAATCGCTGACCAAGGCGATCGAAGAACTCACCCGCCCAGTCGACGCGATCAAGCACCAGGCCAAGACGGTGACGGTCGGTATCAGCCGGAGCGACGAGGGCCTCGTCACTTCGCCGCTGGTCAAGGCCGTGCTCGAAGCCGGTGCGGGCCGCGAGTCGATCAGCTACGCCGAACTACGCTCGCTGGCAGGCATCGCGCCGGGCATCCTCTCGATCGACGGCTTCAGCCGCTACGAGATCCGAGGGGAGGGCGAACAGCAGACCGTCCACCAGATCCGGTCGGGCGGCGTTGCCCAGGGGCTCCGCTCACGAACCCAGAGCGATGCCCGCCTGAAGGGAACGAAGTCGCAGGTCGCACGAGAACGCCAGATCCTGGTCGCGCTCGGCCGCAACGACAACCGCCAGCTCGTGTTCGTCCCCGAGATCCGGGGAGCGCGCACGATCGGGCTGACGCTCTTGCACGTGACGCTGCGGGACAAGATCGATCCACTGCAGGCCAAGAGCATGCTCACCGCCTACCGCGATCGATTCACCAAGCTGTGCGATGCGGTCACGGAAACCGAGCCGAGCTTCAACGAAGCCCAGCTCGGGCGGATCGACGTCGAGACTCTCCTCACCGAGTCGATCCAGGATCTCGCCGATCACTGGCGAAGCACCACGCCGCAGGACGGGCGCTGACGAAGGCAGCGTGCCGAGGCGGCGACGCCACCCCGGTCACGCAGGACGCGTTTTTCAGTCCATGTCGAGGACACCGGTCCTCGATGGGTTCGTGAGCGTCTCGACCACCGCGCGGTAGTTCACATCCGTGCCGAGCACGGAGTTCCAAGGCAGGTCCTGCTTGTCGGCGATCCCACCGAGGGTCGCCGCCGCGAGGGCCCGCGTGCCAGTCGTCGCCGACTCGTCGTTGAGCACATCGATCATCGGATCGACGCATTCGCGGTCACCGATCATCGAAAGTGCAGCCGACACCGCCTGCAGCTTCTGCTGCTTCGGAGTCCGATCCTCGGTCACGAGATCTACCAACTGTGAGCCGGCGTCCGGGTCGCCGAGGCGGCCGAGTGCCATCGCCGCGCGCTGCAGGCGCAGGTCGCGGTGCGCGGAGTCTTCGGCGAGATCCCGCAGCGGTCGGATCGCCTCACGACTGTCCATCAGCGCCAGACCGGTGCAGACGTGACCCGCGAGCGAGTCAATGCTCTGCTTGTCGTCGAGAAGGACCAGTAGGTCCTGCTCCGCTGCCTGGTGATTGGCGAGGCCGAGCGCGACGGACACCGCGCCGAGCACAGTCTCGTTACGACCACGCAGTTCACGATGGAGCGCCTCACCGATCACCGAGGCGTCGTAGCTCGAGTCCCGCTCCCGGGACTCGTGCGCGAGGACACCGAGTGAGATCGCCGCCCAACCCTGCTCGACGCGGTTCGGCGTCTTGCGGAGTGTGCGGATCAGGAAGTCGCGGTGCACGCGGCCACCCTGCTTCGCCATCGACAAGAGGCTGAAGAACCGGGTCTGTTGGTCCCGACTGTCGCGAGCAGCACAGACCAGGGCCTGAGCGGTGCGACCATCGAGTTCTTCACGCTCGTCGTCACTCCGAGCCAGGAGCCTCGGCCTCTCGTTCACCTCGGAGGCCATCAGGCCGAGCGCGAGAGCGACCGACTGCGAGACCTCGGCCGAGGTCTTCGAAGAGTGCCGCTCGAAGACGTCGAGGAAGCTCCGGCGGAACCGCGCTCGAATGCCCTCGAGCAGCGGATGGTCCGCCGACTCGACATCGCCGAGCAGCTTCGCCACGGCAACCGGAACATGCGCACGTACGAACGAGTCCGACTCGAGACGCGGATCGTTCCACGCCTCCCACAGTGCCTGACCTGCGTGGAGCGACAACTCGATCCCACGAAGGCTCGTCTGGTCCGGCTGCAGCACGCTCAAGGCGTTGAAGGCCGCGACCCGCAGGTTCTGGTCGGCAATCGATCGGTCGAGCAACACCGGCCGCAGGGCCTCGAAGGCCGAGCGCTTGACTCCGTTGTCGTCCGAGGCCGAAGCGATCAGGCCCAACCCGAAGGCTGCGAAGCTCTGCGTACGATGCGAAACTGCGCCGCGATCTCCGAGCAGACGACGACCGAGAGCGTCATCGGCCACGAGATGCGCGAGCAACACGGTCGCGGCCGGTCGCTGACTGATGCCGAGTGCAAGGGTCGCACTCTCCCGGACGATCGGTGAGGGCGATCCGAGGTGACGTTGGAAGACATCGAGGATCTTCACCGAATCCGTATCTCGCCCGACCTTCGCCAGAGCGATCAGGCATGCGGACTGCAGATTGGCTTGCTCGGTCGATTCGAGTTGCTCGACCAGCACGGGCACGATGCGACCACTGATCGTCGAATCCACGGGCATCCGGGACTCGATCGATTCCGACTGCATCCCTTTGCCGAGGAAGAAGTCATCCGACTCCGAAACCGGGTCAACCGAACGAATCGCCTGGCGCAGGTTCAGGTACGGATCCTTGTTGAACTCCCACCACCGCGACCAGGGAGTCTGGTCCGCAGGGAGTGGCATTCCGCGACCGCCGGTCGACGGGCCAGAGGGCCTCGGGGCGTTCGCAGGCCGCGGACCGGCCCCGGTGGCCGGCCCTCGCGGACCAGTCGTCGGACCCGCGGGCACCGCGGCCGCGGGACCTGCACCGCGAGTCGGTGGACCACCGGTCGCTGGGGCCGCAGGGGACGCCGGCCCACCTGGCGAAGCCGGTCGACTTGGAGTCGTATCGACTGGTCCGGTGAAGCTGCCACCCGGTGGCTGAGGCGGAAGGCGCGGCACGGTGATCACCGGCCTCGTGCCGGAGTTACAGCTCTGCGCCTGACTACTCTCCGTCGCTCCAAGTGCGACGAAGAGACTCGCACTGCCGATCAGCAGCGCGTTGGACAGGATGCGTGGTCGATCGCCACTCGACAACGAACGCATCCCGATCACGCGATCTCTCGCGAGGGGTCGTCTCATCTCTCTCTCCTTCGTTGCGTATCCCGAACGAAGGTCACCAGCTCGACACCTGGATCCAGTCCCGCCATCACGGTCACGACGTCGATGGCTCCGCACCCTCTCGCATCCCTGTCACGAGACCTGCCCGCGCGCACTGTCAGAAGCGCGCGAGTCAGAGACTTGTCGACGGGGCTTTCCAGGAGAGGGGCACCTGGATCGCGTGGGTCGAACCCGGTCACCGGGTTCAGCACACTTTCTGGGGGGAACAAACGTTCTAGGCAACGAGCGAACACGGGTAACGCGATCGCCCGTTGATACTGGGTTTTCCGTGCGTGGCACGAAGTTCGTTCGTGCGCGAAAGCCGGGGTTTCCCCCGACCCTCGCGCACGACGAACACCGACTTCACAGGATGTCGAGCACACCGGTGCCGACGCTGTTGGTCAGTGACTCCACCGCGGCGCGGTAGTTCAGGTCGACGCCGATCTTCGAGTTCCAGGGCAGTGGCTCGAGGTCGGCGACACCGCCGAGAGCACTCGCGGCAAACGCGCGAGCGAGCGGCGTGATCGACTCGTTCTCGAGAATGCGGATCAGCGGTTCGACCGTGTTGCGATCACCGATGAACGACAGCGCAGCCGAGATGGCCGCCATCTTCTGAACAGTCGGTCGTTCGTCTTGCTCGACGATGTCGATGAGCTGACTCGAGGCCTTCCGATCGCGAAGCTTGCCGAGCGCAATCGCTGCCTGCTGCAGGCGGAGGTCACGACGCACCGAGATCGACACGAGGTCACGCAACGGCTGCTGCGCGGAGCCCGCATCCATCAGCGCGAGGCCGATGCTGACGTAGCCCGCGAGCTCGTCGATGCTCTTCTTGTCCTCGAGCAGGAGCAGAAGCTGGTCCTCGGCTGCGGTGTGACCACAGAGTCCGAGGGCGACCGACGCCGCGCCGAGCACGGTGTCGTTCTTCGCATCAAGAAGCTCGGTGAGAGCTTCACCGATCGTCGCAGCTCCGACATCTCGCCCTTCTTCGCGAGCTTCGAAGGCCAGGACGCCGAGACTGATGGCAGCCCAACCCTGCTCGACACGGTTCGCGGTGCGACGGGCGATCCGGATCAGGTTGTCACGGTGGTAGAGGCCGCCCTGCTTCGCCATCCCGATCTGGCAGAAGAACTTCGCCTGCTGGTTGGTTCCTCGCCGGCTGTACTCGAGCAGCGCCTGCGCCGTCTGGGCGTCGAGCCGCACCTGGTCATCCACACTCCCCTTCAGATCGTTCGGATCGATGTCGATCGGCTCGGCCATCAGACCGAGGGCCATCGCGGCCGACTGGATGACTTCGTTGGCCTCCTTGTCGGACTTCCGCCCGCGCAGCACCGCGAGGAACTCCTCCCGACAACGCGAGTGCAGGTCGCGCAGACCCGGGACTTCGTCGATCGACATCTGGCCCAGGGATTCCTCGTCGAAGAGCTTCGCGATCGCGAGCGGCACGTGCGACTGGATCACCTGATCGCTCTTGCCGAGCTTTCGACCCCAGTAGGTCAGGAGCGCTTCGCTGACGTCCGAGAACAGTAGAGCGCCCTTCTCGTCGGTGAGCTTCGGCCGCATCAGGGCCAGCGTGTTCACCGCGGCCACGCGGATGTTTCGGTCGGCGATGTCGGTGTCCTCGAGTATCGGCTTCACGGCCTCGAACACCGAACGCTTGACGTCGTTGTTCGCGGTCGAGCTGGCGATCAATCCGAGGGCGTAGGCCGCGAAGCTTCGCGTGCGATCGGAAACATCTCCACCATCACCGCAGAGCACCCGACCTTCCGCGTCGTCCGCGACGAGGTGGGCAAGCGTCGGAACAGCCTCTTCCCGACGGCTGATTCCCATCGACAGCGCCGCGGTCTCCTGGATCTCCTGCGAGTTGTCCGGCAGGTACTGGCGGAAGATCTCGAGGACCTTCACGGAGTCCGTATCCCGACCGATCTTCGCGAGCGCGATCAGGCACGAGGACTGGATGTCGTCGTCCTCGGTCGCCTCGAGCGTGCTCGCCAAGACCGGGATGATCCGGTTGAAGATCTGGCTGTCCGTCGGAGCCAGCGTCCCGTTCGCCTCGCTCTCCAGCCCCTCACCTAGGAAGTACTCCCCGGAGTCCGAGATGATGTCGTCCGAGTGGATCGAGTCCCGAAGGTTCAGGTACGGGTCCTTGTTGAACTCCCACCAGAACGACCAGGGAGTCAGATCGGTCCCGCCGGCACCGCCTCCACTCGTGACCGGGCCGCCGCCGCTGCCGCGGCTCGGACCTCCTCCACCAGTCCCCGGACCGGACGGACTGCTGGAAGGACCCGAGGGGCCTGCTCCTGCAGGACTGCTCGGGCCGGTCCCAGGCCCGGTCGCACCACCAGGCGAGGTTCCAGAACCACTTCCAGGACTTGGCGGGACAACGTCTCCAGGTCCCCGATAGACACCGCCGTGAGCGATCAGCGAATCGGCCGCGACCAACGCGAGACCGAGTCCGAGCACACTCGTGATTAAGCACTTCTTCATCGTGTTGAGCTCCTTCCGGTTCTCCAACGACCGGATCGAAACGAGGGGTCTGCACAACCGCTCGCGACGACGACGTCACGAGCACGTGCACCTGACGCTGGCTCAACAACGGGACCGAAACCGCGAGCAAGGAGCCGAACCGCCCCCCCGGCAGGGCTCTCGGAAACAGCCTTGAAGAGACTCTCAGGAGCTGTGGGAGCACTCTCGAGATTTTCGACCTTCGCGTTCCGAGGTGTCACGGATCCGTTCCGCTCCGAACCCGATCGTTACCTGAGGGGAACAACAACCTCGGTCGAAGGAGCTGCCCGACGACCTGCGGAACTGCGACGAACTTGGCCGATCGTGCAGACGGCCTGACGTATGCTCGAGCCGTGGAAATCCTCGAAGTCGACCTTCTGGCGTTCGAGACCGGCGACCACCAACAGCGGCGTGCGGTCATCGACGGAGTGATGCGGAGCCTGGAAACCGGCTTCGTCTACGTCGCACACGATCTGTCCGAGACGCTGCTCGACGACACCTACGGCTGTCTCGAGTCATTCTTCGCGTTGCCCCAGAACCAGAAGTCGAACTACGTCGTCGACAACTCGTTCGGGCAGTCGGGATACACCGGCCTGCTCGTCGAGACCGCGGCCTCCTCCGACGCACCCGACTGGAAGGAGATGCTGAACTGGGGTGCACCGATTCCCGACGGTCACCCGTTGCAGCGTCGGTATCCGCATCGCTACTTCCCGCCACGACTGCCGGAAGACGACCTGCCAGGGAGTCACGAACTGCTGATGCGGTTCCACGAGCGGGTGTTCGATCTGCAGCGGCGCTTCCTTCGCATCATCGCGGCGGGCCTTGGCACTCACGCCGAGTTCTTCGAACCGATGATCGAACGCGGGGCGACTCTGACTCGTGCGATCCACTACCCAGCGATGGAACAGGCGCCGGGCGAGCAACACGTTTGGGCCGCTGAGCACGGCGACATCAACCTGATCACGGCACTCCCCCGTGCAACGGCCTCGGGGCTGCAGGTGAAGACCAAGGCTGCGGACGGGGAAGCGGTCTGGATCGACGCCGCCCCGCCGGAGGGACGCGCGATCCTGAATTCGGGCATGATGATGGAGCACCTCTCCAACGGCCGCTTGAAGACCGGGATCCACCGTGTCGTGGCCGGTGAAGGTCAGACCGGAGACCGCATCTCGGTCGTACAGTTCAGCCATCCGACGCCTTGGACGATCCTCTCCCCCCTCCCGAGCTGCGTGACCGAGGAACGCCCGCTGCGCTTCCCGGGGATCGCGGCCGCCGACTGGGTCGACGAAGTGCTGTGGTCGATCAACCTGATCGAAGACAGCCGGCGGGTCGAGTGAGCTCCGAGCCCGCGTCGGGTCGCAGCCTGCGCGCTGTGCGCACGACCGCAATCCTGGCCTCTGGCGCGCTCCTCGTCGCTGCGTTGGCCGACGTCGACCAGAATTCCGCCTCGATCTTCGGCGTCGAAGGACCGACCTGCCCGCTCGGATCGACCTTCGGAGAAGAATCCTGCCCCGGCTGCGGGCTCACCCGATCGGTGTCCTTCGCGGTCCAAGGCGAGGTCGCCGAGAGCTTCGCGATGCATCCGAGCGGCGTCGCGATCGCCTTCCTCTTGGTCGGGACGGCGGCCGTCTCGGCCCACGCCTGGGCCACAGGGCGCCTGCGAGAGGGCCACCGAAGGTTCGGCGCCTCGTTGCGACTCACGTTTCTGGTCGCATTGACCCTGGGCTCGATCTGGCGCCTCGTCCGCGATTGATTCAAAGTTCGGCCTGGAAGAACACCTCCCATCGGGTCACCGCCGGATCTCCGGCCGTTTCGGAATATCTCCCGCCTCGTTCGTCAACCTGACCTCGACCGCTCGAGACTCTCATCTTGGACGCAGCAGCCTTTCTCTTGATCAACGGTGCCATGGGCGCCGTGTGCGCGATGATCGCCGACTCCAAAGGTCGGTCGGCCCTGGGCTTCTTCTTTGTCGGGTTCTTCCTCGGCTGCATCGGGCTGATCATCATTCTCTGCCTCGACAACGTGAAGGAGCGTGAGGAGCGCCACGAGGTTCTGCGCCGCCAGAACCAACGCCTTCGCGAACAGCTGAAGAAGGACCGCGCGGTCGCCGATCGCCGGCACCAGGAAAGCGTTCAGCGACTCACCGCTCACGACCGAGCTCTCGGACTGGATACCAATCCGCGTCAGGACCAGCTCACCAACGGTGAGACCCCTCCACCGGGCACCAGCGTCGGCTACGTCTGGCACTACGTCGCCCGTGACCAGCAGCGCGGCCCGATCGAGCAAGACGACCTGATCGCGCTCTACGACGCCGGCAACATCGACGACAACACGCTGGTCTGGCGACCGGGCCTCTCCGAGTGGGGACGCTTCGTCGACCAGCCGGAGCTCGGAGGTGAAGCGTGACCGAGTCCACGACGATTCCCAGCGAAGGCCCGGAGACACTCCAGTTCGAGGGAATCCTCGAAGGCCGTACCGTCGACAGCGAAGCGATCCGCATCGCTGCGAACGACATGTCGCGGGCCAGCGGACAGACCTTCGAGGTCGAGTTCGACGGCCCGATGTTCTCGATCCTCTCGAGCGACGGCATTCACGAAGGGGCCAACTTCGATGAATCGCATCGCACGGACTTCCTCGATGCGATCCGTCGCGTGATCGCGGCCGCCGAACCGAACAGCGTCGAGTCGACCCTGCGTTGCTCCGCGTGGTTCGGTAACCAGGTCGCCGAGACCGTGTTCGCAGTCCAGGGTGGCGAGCCGCAACCGGTCGGGCGCATGCGTCCGCGCGGCCCGAACGAAGGCCGCCTTGTCCGACCGGAGCCGGTGTTCCGTGCGGACAGCATGAGTCGCGCTCGGATCGTCTCGCTCGTCATCGCCGCAGTCATCGCGGTCAGCGGCCTCGTGTATTTCTCGGGTGTCCCGCAGCGGATCTTCGCGCAGGATGCAACGGAGCTAGATATCTCCACCGGGCCACTCCAATCGACGATCGCGATGAGCGCCGAGAGCGAATGGAACTGGAACAGCTTCGGGTTCATCTACGAGGTGAAGATTCGAGCGGGAGAGGCCTTCCCCGCGACTCCGATGGATCTCGAGGAGGCCATCGCCGGCGCCTCGGATCACATCGAGCGCGCCGCTCTCGAGACGCTGCAGAGCGGTGGTCGCTTCGAGATCCAGCTCCTCGACAAGAACGACAAGGTCTTGTTCAAGGAAACGACGAACCTCGTCCAGCTCCTGAGTGACCCCGAGAAGACCGTCACGGTCGAACTCACCGGGCACTTCGGCGGTGCGAGAGTTCGCCTGGCCCTGGAGACCGACGAGTGAGCTTCGACGGCGACTCCTCGCAGGGTTGGACTCAGGAGGAGCGATACTGGCCGCCGGGCGGTCACGTCGACCCGTCCAGCACGCAATCGGTGATCTGCGAAGGCTGTCGCACGATCTGGCACATCCACAACGATCTCGCCGGCTTCCGCAAGCAGTGTGACTGCGGCCATTGGCTGGAGATCCCGAGCATCGACGGTCAAGGCGCCGCCCTGACTACGACCGACGAATCGAACGGGGCCGGCACGACGTCCAACCCAGTCGTCCCGATGAGCGGTCTCCCCGCCCGACGGGAACGCCGACAGAACGCGCTCGTTCCCCGCACCCGGGACGGCCACCTGGTACCAGGCGTCGATCGGCGCGCGGAGGCACACGAGCCGATGTCGTTGACCGAGCGGGCACACATCCCCGTTTCGGAACGCCGCCGCCAATTCTCGGGGATCTTCCTCGAGCTCGGCCTGATCGCGCTCGCCTTCTTCGGTGTGCCGCTTCTGCCTGCACTCGGCGACTCCAACATGGATGTCGTGTTCAGCTGGCTCCCGGTCACCGCCGTGATCGGCGGACTCGTGATCGTCGGTGTCGCGAGCATCAGTCCTCACGTCCGCAAGTCGGACTTCAAGCTCGGCAAGTTCGAACACTGGGCCGAAGCCCTCGCTGCGACCGCTGGCTTCTTCGTCGTGGCGCTCGGCCTGATGTCCTTGTTCGAGGATCGGGCGTCGAGTGACGAGTTCTTCTCGGACTTCAGCCTCCCAGTCGCCCTGTTCGTCGTCGCGGTGTGCCCGGCCCTGTTTGAGGAACTCGCGTTTCGCGGCGCGGTGTTCGCCCGCTTCCGCCACCTGTTCGGTGTGCGCTCGGGGATCATCTACACCTCAATCGCATTCGCACTCGGTCACGGACAGACCCTCGGCCTGCCCATCCACGTCGGCCTCGGCTTCTACCTGACCTGGCTCCGTCACCGCTCCGGCACGATCTGGCCGGGCGTGCTCTGCCACTTCCTCTACAACGGCAGCATCGTCCTCTGGACGATGGCCTGAGCTCAGAGCTTCTCTTCGCGTCGGTGCCGCTTCGCCCACTCGAGCACTTGGCCGGGGATACCAAAGTCCATCCGCCCACCGGCTCGGATGACTCCGCCGCCATCGACGAACAATGCAGTCACCGCGTCGCCGGTCGAACCACCGCGAGGCCGTCGGATGATCTTCACCCGATCGCCGAAGTCCTCTTCGATTCGCTTCGTCAGATCGACGCCGGTCGCCGGCAGCAGGATCGCCACGGTCTGCGGGTAGACGTCGAGCACCTGGGTCTCGATCCGCGCGAGTTCCGACTGGACCTTGAACGCTTCCCGAGAGTTCGCCGACTCGAGTGGCGGCACCCAGAAGACCATCGCGCCGTCACCTCCGAACGCGAGCTCGGGGATCGCGTGACCGATCTTCAGCACGAAACCCTGCGAGAACTCGGCCGTGCGACGACCGAGAAGCTGCATCGATGGAGCCTGCGCGCGGTAGGCACCGCGACGAACGCCGAATCCGATGTGTCCCTCGACCGGCCGACCGTCAGGCGTCGTCCAATCGCCACGGAAGTCACCCTCGATCCAGAACTCGACGCGCGGACCGTCGATGCGTAGCTCGACTTCGATCGAGCGCGCCGGTTGGTCGAAGGTGTGCGTGAACACCGAGTTGCCGCCAGGGAAGTAGCGAGCGCGTGGGTAACCCGAGCGGACCGCGAAGTTCACGTCCTCGACCTCACCGCCCTCCTCGGACCGCCCGATCGCAAACGTGTAGCTGCCCGCGGTGAAGTCCAGGCGGTACGAGCGGTCCCGCCGCTCGTGACCGAGGATGATCGAGCCGCTGACGTAGGACGTCAGGAACTGGATCCGCGTCTTCAGGACCATTCTCGAGGGCGGAATCCAACGCGGATCCCGAACGAACACCTCACGACCGGCTGCTCCCCGTTCGAGCCCACCAGTCGTGTTGTCCTTCTCGCTGCGTCCGAGCGTCAGATCACCCGATTCCTCGCGCAGCCAAAGCCCCTCGACCCGGTGGTCCTCGAATCCGACGAGGCGATCGTCGACGAGGCCGAGCGATCCGAAGAGGGTGCTCGGCTCTTCACTGAGCGGCCCGGTCTCCGCCGGCGCGTCCGAAGGCCCGAGGACCTCGAGATCCTCCAGCCACTCCGGGCGAGTGAGCTCGAGCCCGAGCAGCGTGGCCAGACGTTCTGCTTCGACGAAGTGCGTCTCCGCGGCTCGCAGTCGATCCGTCGAAGCGTAGCCATCGGCCGCGACGCGAAGCGCGTCGACCAGTGCGATGGTCTTCTTGAGTGACGCCCGCAGGCTCTTCGGACTCTGCGCACCGAACCAGCTGCCATCTCGTCGAGCGAGCATTGACGCGGCAGCGAACGCCGCGTCCTTGTTGCCGATCTCACGCAGCGCTTCTTCGGCGTACGCCAAAGGCACACGGCGGAGACCGTCCACTCCAAGAGCCCACATCGCGGCTTCGGCCGCAGCCTCGTGCTCGCCGACTTCGAGCAGAAGTTCGGCGGCTGCTGTCGCGTGGTCCTGCCCAAACCACGGCTCGGCCCGACTACGGCTCCAGGACCAACTCGGCCGGTCTTCGAAGAGCGGTCGCGCTCTCGGGCCAGGAATGTTCCCGTCGTAGAGGGAGCCGAATTCTCGCCGAGGTCCTTCCTCTCCCCACGCGGTCTGATAGCAGAGCTGCAGGAACTTCTGGTACTCCTCGAGGAATCCATCGAGGTCGCTCGGCCGACCGTCCCGACCATCGCAGAAGTGTTCTTCGAAGTGCCGGACCGGGTCGGACCGACCACCACGCATCGATCTCAGGTAGTCCTCGAGACGCGGTTGGAACACAGTCTTGCCATCGACCTTGCCCGAGAGCAGGTAGGTCCAGAGCGCTGACCCAGCCGAGTAGTTGTCGCGGTAGTCCGGGATGTCACCGGTCAAGAGACCTTGGAAGCGACCGCGGCGGTGGTAGCCGTCGATGAACGGATCCTGCATCGGGCCCGGAGGCACGTAGGTCTCCTTGAACTGCTCGTCCTCGATGTTGGAGTAGGAGCGCCCGGTCCAGACCGCACGCCCCTCGACCAACCACGACGGCAAGAAGGCGTAGAGAACACCATCGAACCGGTGTGTCAGCTCGTGCGTCAGCGTGCGGCCGAGAGCGTTGGCGTTCGACCACGAAGACTGCACGGTCGTCAGATCACCACTCTGGAAGCCGCCGGCCCACCAGTAGGGCGCTCCGCGCGACTCGAGGCCGTAGCCCTCCGGTTCGATGCGGACGATGCCCTGGCGCGATTCGAACGGATCGGAACCGATCCAGTTCGCCAACCGCTGGTGATGGTGGTCGAGGCTCTCCGCGGCAGCGAATAGCGTCTCGAAACCACAGATCGTCTCGACGAGGTAGTGACCTGACGGAGTCACCGCACGTCCGGGACGTCCCCAGGACGAATGAAGCTCGGTAAACGAGCGGCGCTCGTCCTCAGACATCGCGCGCAGCTCATCGACGGTGAAGGGCTCACGTTCGAGCGCAGCCAACTCGCGAAGCTGCTCGATCTTGTCGAGCGCCCGACGCTCTTCCGAATCGACCTTCTCGGGCCGCGGGCCTTCGAGGTCCTGGAACCGCGACTGGGCCGCGAGTCCGGTCAGAATCCGAGCCGCGCGAGCTGCGCGGTCTCGCGCGATCAACTGCTCTTCGGTCGGCGCAACACCGGACTCGGCGGTGCCGAGGTTCCCGTCGAGCAGGTCGGCGATCGCCTCGATGACGGCCTTCCGGCGCGGCTGCGAATCCTCGACAGCTTCGACGAACGTCTCAGCGTGCCGGTCCCGTAGCAACGGAACCTGGGCCGTGACTTCGACGCAGAGTTCGTTCGCCCAGGCCGCGAGGACGCCGACACCGACCGAGCGTTTGCCGCGCCGCGCCAGCTTGTCGACAAACTTCTCGAGCTCGCGCACCGCGGCTTCGCGGGCAACGGCGAGCGCCTCCGGCGACTCGTCTCCATCCCGAACCAGCTTCAGAACGTCCTTGTCCGCCGAGAGGCGACCCCGCTCGTCCACCAGCTGCGATGCCAGCAGCGCTTTGGCGATCGCCAACCGATTCGGATCGTCCGTCGCAGCATCGACGAGACCGAGTAGTGCCTCCAGGTTGGACGGCTCGAGTCCGAGAACGGCCTCGAAATGACCGAGAGCCTCGGTCCGGTTGCCGCGCTCGAGGGCTTTCTTCCCGAGCTGCATCCGGCGATCGACGCCGGGATTCGTGCCGATCGCCTCGTCGGTCGGAGCAACCACGACGGAGCCACGTGGCGGCTGCGTCGCCACAGACGCCGCGAGGGCGACCGCCGCGATTCCGGTCGAAACGCCGGTGAGAAGATGTCGGATCCGATTCGACATGGCAGCCGGTGTATCCGTAATCCAAAGACCTGCCTACACCCGGTCACCGAGTCCGGGCCGATGGTCTCTGTCCCACTCGGGCCCTACAGTCGCCGGGCCCTACCCGTCCGGCGCCTCGCTCGCACCCGGTGCCGACCCCTCGATGCCCCACCTGATCGGAACCCACTCCGGCTCCTTCCACGCCGACGACGTCCTCGCGGTCGCGCTGTGGCGCGTCTTCGTCGACCCGGAGACCAAGGTCGTTCGAAGCCGCGACCCCAAGGTCCTCGCGCACTGCGACATCGTCCTGGACGTGGGGGGCCGGTTCTCTCCAGAGGACCGGCGCTTCGACCACCACCAGCAGGACTACCAGGGCGATCGCTCCTCAGCCGGCATGGTTCTGGACGCGCTCGAAGTCGAGGGTCGGGTTCCTCCGGAATTCGCGAAGGCCCTCCGCCACCAGATCGTCGACTACGTCGATGCCGTCGACAACGGACGCCGATCCCCGGATGGCGACGTTCCCTGCTTCACGTCGATCGTTGGCTCGATGAACAACGATCTCGGCGACGGCCGATCGTTCGATGAACGCTTCGAAGACGCCGTCTCGTTCGCCGTCCGCTACGTGCGGGGCATCCATGCCGGATTCGAGAACAACCGCCGCGCGAAGGCCACGGTCGAGGCCGCGATGCGCGAGGCTGAGCACGCGGGTCGCCGCGTGATCGAATTCGAGGAGTATGTCCCTTGGAAGGCCGCCTACTTCATCCTCGGCGGTGCAGACCACCCGACGGACTTCGTCGTGTTCCCGACCGAGTCCGATTGGCGGGTCATCGCGATCCCGCCTGCACTCGGAAGCTTCGACAAGAAGGTCCCGCTCCCCGCTGCTTGGTCGGGCCTGACCGACCAGGCCCTGGTCCAGGCCTCCGGCATCGAGGGCGCGAAGTTCTGCCACAAGAACCTGTTCATCGCGGTGTTCGAGACGCAGCAGGGCGCTCGCAAGGCCGTCGAGATCGCGCTGCAGAAGACTCCCTGAGCGCAGCGCAGAGGGACCCGCCCAGGGCCCGAACCCGTCGGGCGCACGGTTTCTCACGAATTCTGCGAACCGATCGCGAACCCAGGCGCCTTAGCACCTGAGATGAGCGAGTTGGTTGCCGAACGTCCTGGATCCCTGCGCTGGCTCGAGCGATTCGAGCAGCGCCACGGCAAGCGGCTGCACCATCTGGCTCGCCAGCTGTTCGGATCGGACGCCGACGACGCGACGCAGGAAGTCTACGAACGACTTGCTGGGATCGACCCCGACACGCGTCCGATCTCGAATCTCGACGGCTACCTGTGGTCGGCGGCACGACGCGATCTGCTCGACATCCACCGGCGACGGCGTCGGCGACCTCGAGAAGAGCAACTCGATCCAGCGATCGCCGAGCACACCCTCGCGAGCTTCCGCGAGAACCCATTCACCCAAGCGAGCCGAGGCGAGCGCCGAGCCCGTGTGCGGCAGGAACTCGACGCCCTGCCAGTGATCTACCGCGAAGTCCTGATCCTGCGAGACGTGGAGCAGTTGAGCTACCGCGAGATCGGCGAGGTCCTCGAAGTTCCGATCGGCACCGTCAAGTCCCGAGTCGCCGCGGCGACGGCCGAACTCGCTCGCAAACTTCAGCATTGGAGAAACTCGTGAGTCACGACCAGCACAGCAGGTCCCCCGAGGACATTCAGACCCGCGTCGACCAGAACGAGCCGCTCGGTTCGGCCGCGACGCCGGATGCGCTCACGGAGTTCGCACTGCGCGAAGCCGTCGGCGACGAGCTGGCCGATGCGTTCGCGGATCGGCCGACGCTCTCGTTCTGGAGCCGGCATCGTTCCCTGTTGGGAGCCGCCGCCGCGATCGCGGTCGTCGGTTTCGTCGCGTTCCTCGACCAGCGGAGCCCTGACCCCTCGGAGGCCGACAACCAAGATCAGGAACTCGTCGTCGAAGACGAGACCCTGCGGGTCACCGCGCAGCTCAGCTCGGACCGGATCACTCATCCGTTCGAAGTTCTGCCGCTTCGCGTTCGACTCGAGAGCAAGGCCGGCGAGACGTTCTCGATCCTGCCTCCCTCGCTCTCGGCCCTCGATCCGCATCAGGCAGCGCGAGCCTTCGTCGCACACGGACCCGAAGGCACCACGCCGATCCGCCTGTCGTTCACGATCACTGATGTCGACGGCCGTGAGTTCCGATCCCCGTCAGGCCAGACCCTCGAGGGAGTCGACGGAGCCGAGCTTCAGCGGGCGATCCAAGCGGCAGGGATCGAACGGGAATTCGCCTGGCCGCCGACCATCGAAGCGAACGGGCCGTTGAACTGGTCCTCGCGTACGAACCCGGCCGGGTATCGAGACTCGCTCGATCGGTTGTTCCGCATGCCGAGGGCCCGGAGCCCCGAGGAAGGGGCGGCCGCAACCGAGTTCTTCCGTCCGTCGGACAACGGCACGGTCCATACGACTCTTCACATCGAACGTCTTCCGATCAGCCCCGGCGCAGGGTGGACCGAGCGCCCGGCACTCGCACTGTCCTTCGACATCGAGGTCGAAGCCCTGTTCGGCGACTGGAGTGAGACGGTCGACGGCATGCGCGCTCGTGTGATCCCACCCCCGTCCGCGACCAAGGACGGAGAGTTCCCGGTCGCGATCGTGCTCGAGAACGTCTCGTCGAAGACGATGCAGTACAACTTCGTCGGAGTGAGTTCGGTGGACATCCCCCAACCGCAGCACTTCGATCTCGTGATCGACGGAGAGCAGCTCCAGCAACGCGACCGACTGCCGATCCTCATCACCGGTGACCTGTGCTTCACACCGCACAAGCCGAGAACACGCCGCACCTTGGGAGCCGTCCTTCGTGACTGGCACTTGCCCGAGGACCTTCCGAAGCGCGAAGCGATCGAGCTCGGAGCCGTATTCGAGTTCCGGCCGCTCTTGGTCGGCGGCACCGGGCCCAAGACTTGGGCTGGCCGAATCGAGATTCCGGCGGTTCGCGTTCCGATCGAGAAGAAGTGAGCGGCGCGCGTTTTGCTCAGAGCAAGCGCCACATCAGGTGTGGCGACTCGAGCATCGGTAGCAACACGACGAAGCCGAAGACGGCGAGTGCGAGGATTCCGGCGCCGACGACCAAAGCGGCCACGCGCTCGCCGAACCGACGCACGGCCGCATCGCAGAGGAAAATCGCAAGCGCCCCGAAGGCGCCGAAGATCAGGCGGCCGTTCGCAAAGAAGGGGAAGCCCTGCATATGCGTGCGGGCCTCGCGCATGTCCCAGAGCAGGGAGAGTGCGAACAACAGACCGAACGCCGCGAGCCACTGCAGGCTCAGGGCCCGCGCGATGGCACGGCGGCGGTGCGAGCTGCGACGCAGCGCGGCCACGAGACCGATTCGGGTCGCGATCACGGTCAGGCCGAGGAACAGCCAGTCCGCCCAGCGAGCACTCATCGCCTCACCGTGCCAGGGAATCTCACCGCGCCACAGTCGCGCGATCGTCGTCCCGGCGAAGGTGCCAAAGCCCTCCAGACTCCAGATCGGGTGATTCGTGAACCCATCCCAGGTCTGCGGCTGGAAGTTCATGATCCCGACTTTGTGGTTCGCGCCGGTCGCATCGCCCGACTCGGCGACCGAGTAGGCGCTCCAGGCCAGGATCGGCAGCAAGGCCGCGACCGCCGACCAGACCAGGACCCACCGCGCCCGCGTATCCCTCTTCAGCGATCCAAGGACACGCCGTCCGAGCACGAACGGAACCCCGACCAACGCCGGAACGAAGGCAGGCTTGCCGAGCCAGACGAGGGCGACGCCGAGGCCGAGGGCGACCCCGCGGCCCAACGAAATCCGGACCCGCAGTCGAAGAGCGAGCAGCAGGATCCCGGGGTAGAGGATCGGGCCGAGCACGTCGCTCTTCACGACCCCGAAGACGTCCTGAGGAGTGCAGGCGACCAGCCAGGCGACGAGGACCGCCGTCGTCGTGTTGCGCGTCATCGCCTTCGCGAGGACAGCGAACAGCACGACGCCGACCCCGAAGCACAACGCACTGAACATCCGCAGCCAAGCGAAGTCGTGCCGCGGCGTCGCCTGCATCGGGGACAGGTTCTGCCAGAGGCCGGCGCCGGCGTAGTAGAGCGGTGGCTCGAACAGCTCGTAGTTTGGAGCCGAAGTGAACGCGGCCTTCTCACGATCGACGTAGCCCGAGAGGATCTGACTCGGGACCGGCTCCGCGATCACCGCGAGCTCGGGCTGTCGTTCGATCAGCCGTGAGCGAAGCTCCGGATCGACGAGCTCGCCATTCAGCGGCATCGCGCCGGTGGGCCTGGTCTGAGTCAGTTGTTCGATCGTCTCGAAGAACCACGGATCCGACGGCTCGGCCTCGAACCACTCCCGGTGCAGGTAGCGCGCACCGAACTGGGCGCCCTTTTCGAGGTAGTGCTCCTTCTCGATCGTCGGCAACTCGAAGTCCGCATAGCGCCACGCAGTGTCGAGGTGAGCGTGCTCATCGAGTGGAGCGAGCGGCGGCAAGGCCAGCCCGAGGAACGCCATCCGCAACGTTCCGAACAGGGCAGCCGAGACGACGAGCCACCAGTAGCGGCTCTTCGATCGCCCCTGCACCGCCTCGGATCCGGTCACGTCAGCTCTCGAGTTCGCGCAGGATCGCCCGCACTGGCGCGGCGTCGCTGCCGGCGATCTTGAGCGGAAGGGCGATCAACTCGTAGTCGCCTGGCGGCACGGAGCTGAGGTCGAGGTTCTCGAGCAGCGCCGTCCCAGCACGCCGGAACACCTGGTGTGTCGGCAGATCCTTGGACGTCGCATGGTCGACGCTCGGCGTGTCGATTCCGACGAGACGGACACCGCTGGCGACCAGGTGCTCGGCTGCAGCGACTCCGACCGAGGTGAAGGTGGGATTCCAGGTCTCGCCGTCGTGCCTGGCCGAGGTCCGGATCAACACGCGCTCGACACCGGCGCTCTCGATCGCACTCAACGCCTCGACCGGCACTTCGCTCGGGTCGCCGACACCTTCGATCTCGAGGACGCGACAGCGACCGAGGTAGGCATCCAGCGGAACCGCAGCAGAGCCGAGCCCTCCGTCGTCGTAGTGAAGCGGTGCGTCCGCGTGGGTCCCGACGTGGACCGACATGCGGATCGTCGAGACGTTGCACGAAGCCCCGTCAGCCATCCGAGCGACCCACTCGCGCGTGAACGGCGTGTCTCCGGGAAACGGCGCGGACCGCTCGGAGACCGCCTCCGAGATGTCCCAGATCCGCCGTCCCTCACTCATCCGGGCTTGCGCTCCTGGGCGGCGAATTCCTTCCAAGCACCACTCTCGACCGCATCGGCGATCGCGTCGACCGCGGCCACCACCTCTTGTTCGGTGTTGTAGAAGTGCGGCGAAAGGCGGATGCCGGCCATCGGGCGGTAATCACAGACGATGTCGTTCGCGTTCAGGAGCTGGCATACGGCGTAGCCCTCCGGAGCATCGATCGACACGTGGTTGCCACGGACCTCGATGTCGCGCGGCGAACGGATCGGGAGGCCCCGCGCATCGCAACGCTCGATCAAGAGCGACGACATGCGCTTGCTCTTCTCGCGAATCGCTTCGAGACCGATCTCGAGCACGATCTTGGTGCCTTCGATGCCGGCGTGCAGCGCCGGAACGTTCGGAGTGCCGTTCAAGAAGCGGCCACCGTCCTCCCGGAAGTCCTGGCCCTGGGCTGAGAACGCGAACGGATCCTTGTGCGCCGCCCAGCCGGTGAACGCCGGCTTCAGCTTCGAGTGCACCTCCGGCGACACGTATAGGAACGAGTTGCCCGGACCGCCGCAGCAGTACTTGAGCACGCCACCGACAGCGGCGTGCACACCCCACTCCTTCAAGTTCAGGGGAAGCGCACCCACCGACTGGTAGACGTCGAGCACAACGAACGCACCGACCTCATTGGCCCGATCGACGATCGCCTTGGCGTCCTGAATGAATCCACTCCGGAACAGCACGTGGCTGACCGGCACGAGCGCGGTGCGCTCGTCGATCGTCGCCAGCAACCGGTCGAGATCGACCCCGAGTCCATCCTCGGACGCGGGCACGCGCACAACCTCGGCCCCCTTGCGCTGGTGCTCCTCGTAGAGGTATTGCACCGACGGAAAGTTCAGGTCGCTGTAGACGATCTTGTTGCGCGAACCACTGATGTCGAAACACGACAGGATCGTCTGCGACGCCATCGCGACGTTCTGGTGCATCGACACCGTGCCGTGATCGACACCGAGGAGATCGGCGACCAGATCACCGAACTCGAACTGCATGTTCCACCAGTGGTCACCCCAGGCTCGCACGCCGCGCTCGTCCCACGAGTCGACGTAGCGCTGCATCGAGGCACGGGCTCGCGTCGGCATCGCACCGAGCGAGTTACTGATCTGATAGTTCGTTCGCTCGACGATCGGGAACTCCGAGCGCCAAGCCAACAGGGGGTCGGTCATGCTGCGGAGCGTAGCCGATCCGAGCCGCACGAACCCTAGCCCGTGAGGCGCGGACCGAAGTCGGGACAACAGCCGCGACTCAAGGCAGGATCGTGATCTGAGCCGCCTGGTTCAGCGTGAAGAAGCAGGCTAGGAGCGGTGGCGGCGGCAAGAACGTGGTGATGCAGCCACCCTGGACGCAGAACTGTGCCCCGACCAGAGCCGGGTTGTTCGGGATGTTGATCGTGAAGCTGTGCCGAATCGGTGCAGAGCTGAACACATCCACGGCAATCAACACACAAGGGTTGACGCTCGCGTTGCAGGAGAAGTTGACCCCAGGGAGAGTCGAGCAGCTCACACTGACGCCAACGAACGCGGTCGTCTGCGGCGAGTTGCAGGGGAACTGATCTGACAGGACCGTGATCGACTGGCCGATTTGCGGTGAGCCCGCGACGAGCGGCGGCGAGCCGTTCGTGCAGCCGGTGCCCGGCATCGGAGTGACCTGAGCAGGTAGCGCGGCGACCAGAGTCAGTGCCGCTAGGAGGGAGCGAAGACGCATGGGGGGAGAGTCCTTTCCGTGGGAACGGATCGACTCTACCGAACCGAGCGAAATGGCGCCTGTCGCGATCGCGGGCCGGCAGCGAACGGTTGGCGCTGGCTCAGTCGAGCTCGAGGCGCTCACGCACCTGAGCGCACACCTGATCGTGCGTGCCGATTCGCTCCGCTCGCTTGACCGCATCGCGAGCGTCTTCGTGGTCGCCAACCGCATAGGCGCCCTGCGCGAAGTGAAGCCAACACGAGGCATCGGTGGGCGACAAATCGACCGCGTGGCGCAGGTGGTTCACACCCTCTTCCGGCTTGCCCCGCTCGACGAGCAGGATGCCGAGACGGTTGTGCGCCTCCGCGTTCGTCGAGTCGCAGCGCAGCGAGCGGCGGTAGGACTTGATCGCCTTCGAGAACTCGTTGCGCCGCTGACGCACGACACCGAGCAACAGGTGAGCCTCGACCGAGTCCTTCCGCTCGCGACACAGGGCGCGCGCGAGACGCAGGGCTTCGTCCAGCCGGTCGCCCTGGAGCGCCCGCTCGATCTGCAGGATCGACGGCAACGTACTGTCGGCCTGGGCGAGACGGATCAGCCGACGCGCTTCCTGACGCATCGCCTCGTCGGGCCGCAGCTCGAGACACTTCTGCAAGTCTCGACGCGCCGCATCGAGCACCTCGGCCCCGAGGTTCGCACGGCCCCGCTCGAGCCAGAGGCCGGCGTGTTCTTCGTTGCCGGGCAGAGCGCGATCGAGCACTTCGACCGCCCGACTCGGGCGTCCGTGGTCGATCAACCAGGTCGCCACGAAGCGCGCCGGGCCCGGCGAGAACGAAGCCGCGTCATCGTCCGCGAGGTCGCTGAGGATCTGGTCTCGGGCGGCGAGCTGACCGCGCATCTCCTCGCAGGCAGCCAACTGCGCCCGAACCCGGGTGTCGTGGTTGCCGGCTTCGATCGCCGCCACAAGCACATCGCGCGCCTGCTCGATCTGGCCGACTCGGAAGAGGCCGTTCCCCGCCGCGAGAACGGCATCGGTGTCCGACGGACTCTGCGCAGCGACGCGCAGTCGCGCGCTCACCGCGTCGTCGTTCGAACGGCAGGCTTCGAACAGCTCAGCCAAACCGGCCAGAGCCGGGCTGTCGTCTGGAATGCACTCCATCGCCGAGCGAAGCGCGAGCAACACGCGGTCGACGCCGACTCCGTGCCGCACGAGGTGGCGACCGGTCTCGACCAGGAGGTTGCCCAGATCCGGGTGCGACGGGTCTTCGCGGAAGGACTGGAGCGCGAGATCGATCGAGTGCTCGATCCCCTCGACCAGGAGCGAAGCCTCCAGAGCGAGGAGCGCGTCCTTGGCCAGCAAGAACCCCCGCAACGCGTCCCCCTCGAGGTTCGGCGACCGACTGAGTTCCGTGCGGAGGCCCAGCGGGCCCTGGAGTTCGAAAGCCGCGCGGCGCACACAGGCGAACGGCCGCTTCGACTCGAACGGCATCTCCACCTCGAGCACGGTCGATCGTCCGTCGCCGGAGTGAACCCGCATCAGAAGCAGGTGTTCCCGCAGGATGCCGTCGATCAGGAAGTCCGGCTGCGCGGACTGACCGTGCACCTGAGCCAACACGGCACCGGGCAACTGATCCCGCGGCTCGAGGAACGTCCGCTTGCCATCCTGCACGCCCAGGAACGGGAAGAAGCGCAGTCCCCGATCGTCCTCCCCGTTGAGCGTCGAGACGATCAGACGGGGAAGCTGCCGCGACCAGACCGCCCACGGAACGGCGCCGGGGGATCCGGCGTCCTCGGGGACGGCAAAGACAAAGACGATGGCAGTCACGGTCGCAGGGTGGCGGAACCCTTCCGCCGTTCTCCCTATGTCGACCGTCTGGACATCCGGCCTTGTCCCGTCGTCGGAAACTCCGACAGCGTCGGGGATCCCGACACTGGACTCCGCCCACGATCAGCGGTCTCGCTGATCGAAATAGCCCTGGAGCCACCGGTCGCCGCGCAGCCTGGGTTCGCTGAGGCCGAGCGGCGTCGTCGCGACACCGGCAACGATCCGGTCTGCGAGGCCGCGGAACCGGGCCGATTCCTGCTCATCCGTGCTGAGCCGATCTCCGAGCACGAAGGCATCGACCAGCATGAGCCGGGTCGAGGCGAACGGATCGTCCCGACTCACCAGAGTGAAGGTCGCTGGATCACGAGTCGAGATCAGGGACTTCGGGCCGAAGCCCTCGACGAACCCCTCCACCGAGAGCCCGGTCGCGACCTTCAGCCCGAGCTCGCGAAGTTCGTTCGCGGTCTCCCCCTCGAGGACAGCGGATGCGGCGAAGAGCCCCCGCACGATCTCCGCGATCTGCCAGGTGGCGTCGAAGGCATGATCCTCACCGAGAGCTCGCGGCAACGCCGGCTGAGGAATCACCACCGCGCGATCCGAAGAGCACTGCTGCGCGAACTGCTCGACGAAGCGCTCCACGAATCGCTGTACGAGCTCGGCGTCGCCGTCCAAGCCGGAGAGGAGGGCCACTGTCTGGAGCAATCGTCCCTCGCCGCGCGAGGTCGGGAACGGCGTCGAAGCCGCCACCTGATCGAGCATGTCCTCGAGGCGACGACACTCGGCGTGCGCAAACGGATCACCAGTGAGCCAGAACAGATCGAACGGCAACGACGCAGTCAGATGCTCGTAGTCGATCGGCGAGTAGCCGTGCGGGTGCTCGATCGCGAATGGCGGAATCCCCTGGCGCAACAAGGCCTGTGGATCCGGCAATCGAGCCGGCTCGGGCCCGGGTCTCAGACCGTGATGGAGCACAGAGAGCTCGGACCAGCGCAAGACCTCCCGGGAACCGGTCCGCAGGATCTGGTGCAGAACGACCGGACCACAGCGCAACCGACCTTGGCGGACGCCGTCACGCGGCTCGCCGAAAGACCCGAAGGCGCCGCGATCCAAACCGTCGAGCGCGTCGCTCAGCGACTGCAGCTCACCGTCGAGGGCGCGGTCGCGATCGAGAACCGGTGCGAGAGTGCCGAGCGGCCCGAAGGCGCCGGTGGCGCGGACCCAGTCGATCGAAGGCAGGGCGAGCACCGGCCGCTCCGCGAGGGCGCGCGCGCGCGCGACACCATCCTCGGGCGCCGACGCGAGCACCAGGTCGAACCGAAACGCCAACCGGGTGCGATCCCCGAGGTAGAGCGAGCCACTCTCGGCCAAAAGGTCCTGTCGGAACCCGCGCGCAGAGACGATGGGGCGCGGAAGATCCAGTTGCGCGGCTCCGCGCGGCAGAGCCCGCAGATCCGGGTCCGACGAGATCATCGAGAACCGACGGAGTCGGACCGGCCCGAACACGGGCTCGCCTTCTCTCGGATCGTTGGTCAGAGCGACAGTCAGTTCCGCCCAAGGCCACCCTCGCGCTTCTGTCAGCCAGAGTTCGACTTCGAGCAGGACCTGATCCGAGTCGTCGGGGTCCTCGGTGACCAGCCGACACCAGGTCCGCGCACGGCGTACCCGCACACGGTTCGAGCTGGCCGAGAGGTCGACCCACCAGTCCGCGTCGGCGCAGCGGGCCTGGTAAACCCGCTCCCACGGATCGAGTAGCTCGAAGTGCAGAGACGGCACGCCGTCAGCGACCAACGGCCAAGTGTCCTCGATGTTCGCGGGCTCGCCGTCCGGGACCAGCTCGCAAGAGAGCTCGGAACGCCCAGGAGGCACGTCGAGATCGAGGTGCAGCTGCTCGACACGCACCGAGCCGTCCGGCCAGAACAGAAGCGGCACCGAGTCGACGACGATCGGATCCCCTTCTCGGTCCTGCCAGCGCACCGCGAGCGAACGCTGGAACCGGCGTTCGCCCTTCGGCCAAGGCAACGAGGCTCGCACGAGTTGGCGCTCGGGCGCCTGGCCCCTCGAATGGAGCTCGATGACCGGCTGCGGATCATCCTGCGCGGTGGCCGCGGAGGGGAGACCGACCAAGAGCCCCAGCAGCACGCCGATCGAGGCGTTGCGACGCGTGGAGTCGTGGTCCCCGGATCCGAAGTAGGCCCGCATGGGCCCTATTCAGCGACCGGGAGGCTTCGCAGGCAAGGCCGAGGGCTTGGTCTCGGCCGATCGGCGTTCGGAGCCGGCGCGTTCCCGCGCGGTCGATTCCGATGCGGGCCTGGTGTCGAACTGCCGTCGCGGGTGCCACGGCGGCTTCGATTCGAAGACCATCACCGGCTTCTTCGACGCACTCAGAGTGATCCGGTAGGTCGGCTCTACGGTCTCGTCCTCCCGGATCCTCTCGAGCGCGTCGACCACCTGGGCGGCGAACCGGGTCGGATCGAAGGCCCCGAACGGGAAGATCTCGACCTCGAGGCGGGTCTTGTCACCGTCCCTGACCTTGTGGATGACGCAATCGCGCTCGCAGCGTCCGCCCACTTCGACTTCGACCGCCTCGAAGTAAATCGACGGCGGCCTCCTCTTCTGGGCGGCCTGATCGAGGCTCCGACGTCCGAACTCCATCAGTCCGATCGCCATCAGCCCCATCACGACCATCGAGATCAGGGAGCGGTTCACCCTCCCTAGATCGGCTATCTCACGCGATCGGCTCGACCCGGATCCGCCCGCGACCCCACCCCGAGACGAGATTTTCTGTTCGAGGGACGGAGCGCCGCTTGATGGTCGTCCTTCAGTCCTGCTATCACGCGACGTGACACCGCGCCTGCCGAACTCCTCGATGGGAAAGATCATCCGTTGTCCCGAGTGCAATCACCGCTACCGCAGCTTCGAGGCGATCGAAGAGCTGCAAGACAACGACGGGATTTGTCTCGTCTGTGACGCGGAAATTGAGGTCGAAGACTGGGATCGGGTCCTCGCTAGCTACGAGGACGACGACCTCGACGACGTCGATGAAGACGATGAGGATGAGGACGACGACGAAGACGACGACGAGCTCGATGACGAGGACGAGCGCTTCGGCGCCGGCAGCGGGGACGAGGACGAAGACTGGGACGAATCCGAGGACGATCGGGGCGGATTCGACCTCGACGAGGACGAAGAGGACGACGACGAAGAGGATGAAGACTGAGGTCGGGGCTCAGGTCCGGCCAGCGGGTTGAGCGGCGATCCCTGCCTCTCGGCCGGAAGGCTGGCCACGCCACCGATGTCAGGTTGGCAGCCGCGCCGCCGGGGCCTCCTGCCACCCTGTCAGCGAATCCCGTGAGGAGCCCTCAGAAGGCCCCTGGGACGCAGATTCTGCCGCGGCACGGGGCTTGCTCCCGGTCGTGACCGAGATGACTGGCCGCCTGTCCGTACTGCTAGCCGAAGACGACGACCCGCTGCGGGCGCTCCTCCAGGAGCTGCTCGCCCAGCGCGGATTCGTCGTCCATGCGACGGCTCGCGGCGACGAGGCCGTCGAGGTCGCTCGCTCGGTCGAGATCCATGTCTCGGTCCTCGACTTCCATCTGCCCGGCTTGACTGGAGTGCAAGTTCTCCGCCAAATCGCCGCCGACCGCCGGGTGACACCCTCGATTCTGATCTCCGGCGAGGCTCGCCAGGAGCAGATCGACGAGGCGGCCCCGTTCGGGCTCGTCGAGTTCTTGCGGAAGCCCCTCGACCTGGCCCGACTCCGTCAGAGCCTGGACGTGCTCGAGCGTGCTCACGCGACGCTGCGCAAAGGCTCCCGGGCTTCGGGCGATGGCCGATGGCCACTTCCGCGCGATCCACGTGGTCGTCGGGCGCTCGATCGTTCGCCCCGTCGCCCCGGGCACGACACGGATCGCACGGACCCCCGTCGGTCGAACGGAGGGGACCAGCACCCCACCGGCTGACACACCGTCGATTCACTGCCCGCCTCGGAGCCCATCGCCGAGAGCGCGAGCGACGAATCGATCCACCTGATTCCTTTCCAACCAACCCCCCCCTCCCATTCAGCAAAGGACGCCGTCGCAGAACGGCGGATCGAAATGGCCAAGACCAAGTCCGCGACCAAGATCACTCCGCTCGGAGACCGTGTGCTCATCCGCCGCGTCGAAGCCGAGGAGACCACCAAGGGTGGCATCATCCTGCCCGAGACCGCCAAGGAGAAGCCGCGCGAAGGCGTCATCCTCGCCCTCGGTTCGGGCCGCCTGCTGAAGAACGGCGAGCGCGCCGCTTTCAGCGTCAAGGTCAAGGAGCGCGTCCTCTTCAGCTCCTACGCCGGCACCGAAGTCAACGTTGACGGCGAAGAGTACGTGATCCTCGGTGAGGACGAGATCCTCGCCGTCGTCGGCTGATCCCGACGCCCATCCCTTCCACACACACACCTCAAAGGAATACCTATGGCCGTCAAAAAGATCGCCTACGACCAGGAAGCGCGTGAGCGCATGCGCGATGGCGTGCGCCAGCTCGCCCGCGCCGTCAAGGTCACCCTCGGCCCCCGTGGCCGCAACGTCATCATCGAGAAGAGCTTCGGCAGCCCGACCGTCACGAAGGACGGCGTCACGGTTGCCAAAGAGATCGAGCTCGAAGGCAAGTACGAGAACATGGGCGCGCAGCTCGTGAAGGAAGTCGCGTCGAAGACGTCGGACGTCGCCGGTGACGGCACGACGACCGCGACCGTGCTCGCCGAAGCCATCTTCGAGGAAGGCCTCAAGAACGTCGCCGCCGGCGCCAACCCGGTCGCCCTCAAGCGCGGCATCGAGAAGGCCGTCGACGCCATCACCGGAGCCCTCACGAAGAAGGCGACCAAGGTGAAGGGCAAGACCGAGATCGCTCAGGTCGGTTGCATCGCCTCGAACAACGACGAGGAGATCGGCGACATGATCGCGGGCGCGATGGAGCGCGTCGGCCAAGACGGCGTCATCACCGTCGAAGAGGGCAAGAGCCTCGCGACGGACGTCGACTGGGTCGAAGGCATGCAGTTCGACAAGG
>JBCBZB010000085.1:0-21083 GCA_039815565.1 Planctomycetota bacterium | reverse complement strand
TTCTCCGACCCGCGCACCGAGGCGATGGAGATCGCGATCGACGAACTCGCGATCGAGACCGACGGCATCGCACTCGCGCTGCGACACGCCCGTCCGCTCGGAGTCGAATCCTCACTGACCGAACTCGGAACCCGCCACGTGCTGCTCCGCGAGGACAGCATATCGGACGGCCAGGGCATCCGACGGGTCGGCATTCTCGCACCACCGCTCCCCGCGGACGCGGACCAGGAAGCGCTCGGCGCGAGCACGCTTCGCGCCGCGGCTCTGAGCCCCCTGGTCGGAGCGGCGAGATGGACTGACACCGGTGCCTTCGGCCCGTTCGGCGCAGTCGCCGAGCCCCCTCCGTGGCTTCGCTCCCGCGGCCTCGACGCGTGGCTCGGACAACGCCATACCGCCTACGCGAAGTGGTTGCGCTCCGCGACACCCGATCCGTTCCGCGCACCGAAGCTCGGCCCGCACCGAAAGCCGGGTACGGCAGGCAACCAGGCCGACTTCGGAGCGGCCCAGCTGTTCGAAGTCGCCTGGAGCGGAGTGCCCTCTCCGCTCCTGGAGACCGAGTGGTCGGTCCTCCAGGAAGCGTGCCGCCCGGTGCACGTCTACGAAGTCGACGCGACGCCGGTCGATCCCCGCAACCACCCGGACTGGGTCGTGTGGACCGGTCGAACGCACTGGAACTGCAAGGTGTCGACGGATCGCCTCGGCAAGCCCTGCCCTGAGCCGCGCTCCGACACGCACGGCTGGCGCGGCAAGGATCGCGAGCACTGGAGCAGCAACTTCCTCGGCGCGTTCTATCAACTGACCGGCGCACCGTGGGCCCTGCTCGAACTCCGACGCGAAGGCGATCTCTACCTCGCTGGTGAGACCCTGAGGAAGGACTTGTTCACCTCCAACCCTGGAGCGGCGCGCGCGGCCGGCCGCAGCTTGCACAGCGCCGCCTGGATCTGGCTTGCGACCGGCGACACGAGGATCCTGGACCGGATGCGCGCGCGCATGGTCGAGGTGAACTTGCCGCACTGGCAATTCGCGGATCGAGATGCGGGCACGTTCCGACCGTTCGATCGGAAGGGCCCCGATCGGCGGTACTTCCCGGCGGCCGACGACGCGGTCTGGACACCCTGGGAAGAGGCCCTCGCCGTCCTCGGCTTCGAGGCCTACCTCCGGGCGACCGAGGATCCGGACGTGTCCCTCCGCGACTTCGTCGACGATCTGGCCATCAACCTGCTCGACCATGGCTACCGGATCTCTCCCGACGACCGCGTCGAAATCGGCTACGTGATGCGCTTCAACGGCGGCATTCCGCCCAAGAACGACGCCGAGCGCGCCGACGAGACCAAGGTTCGCTGGACCCCGAACTTCGTCCACTGGGGCATTCCGGCACTCGTGGTCGCCGAGAACGCCCTGATCCGCCGCGGCCAAGACGAGCGTGCGCAGCGTGCAACGCTTCTGTTAGAACGCCTCGCCCGTGACCGCCGGCCGCCCCGCGCCGGGGGCACGGATGACATGGTCCGTTGGGACACCCGAGCCCTTCGTGACCGCAATCGCTGAGCCGCTCTTCGATCGACTTCCTCTGATGCCCTCCTTGGACCGAAGCTCTCCGAGCAAGGCACACCACCCGCACCGGCGACAGACCTCGATCGCACTCGCGGTCGCGGCTTCGATCTCGCCTCTCCTCACGGGCTGCGCGACGAACGGACTCGCGAAGAGTGCCTGGCCGCCCGAGGACTTTACTCTCGAGGTCCAGGCGCTCGACGTCGTGCCGGGCGCCCCCTACGAACTGCAGAAAGTCCAGGTGCTGTCGGACGGCTTGCTCGTCTACCGCGAGGCCACCGCACAACTCCCGAGCGGCCCCATCGTGATCCCGGTGTTCACGATCTGCGCGGTCTACCGCTTGGACCCCCGCTCGCTCCGCACTCTCACGCGTCGGCTCGACCAGGTCGATCTGTTCGACCCGAGCGCCGACGACGAGATCTCGGGCGATGACGTCGGCCACCACGTCAGCGTCTACTGGACCGCACGCGGCGCGGAGGGAACGGTCTCCACGCTGAGCGAGGACCAGCGCCTGCTGGACGACACGCTGCACATCGTGAATTCGTTCCTACCCCAGGACCGCACGATCGACCTTGGTCGCGCACTCCAGGGCCGGAGCGAACCGACGCATGTCGAACGAACCCCGACGCCGCTCGACTCGCTCGAGGGAGCGCTCGCCTGCCATTTGGATCTCGTACGACGATTTGGCGACGACGACCCGGCACTGCTGTCGGAGTTGTTCGCGTTGGCCATCTTCAACCGCGACTTCGAAGTCGCGGGACAGGCCCTGGCCTCACTCAACCGCGTTCTCCGCGAGAGCGAGGAGGCCGATCAGGAGACGCGAAGACTCCTGATCGACGCCCTTCGTCGAACGATGGACGAGGCTCGGGTCAGCGAACCCGAGGAACCCGCCAACCGCTGATCAGCGCCTCTTCGTCGGGCGCGAATCGCTCGACGAGATCGATGGCAGCGAGGCGAAGCTCGAAGTCGTCGGCGACTTCCAGCAGGCCTTCGACCATCGTCGCGCGGATCTCGGTTTCGCCGGCAGCAACGTTGCCGAACTGCACGGCTTCCGCCAGTGCGTCCGAGCGCTTCTGCGCGGTCATCTGCTCGGGCAGATCCGGCTTGCCGAAGAACGCCGGCTTGCCGAACAGCGAGTCGACTTCCGGAACGATCACGACGAGGTGGCCGGAGCCCTCACCGGTGTTGATCCGGTCGACGACGCAGCCGCCGATCTGGAGGACGGACTCCTTGTTCTGACGCGGCCGGAGGTCCCGGTCACCCGCGTCGAGAACGACGAGGAAGCCGGAGTCCACCAGCGGCTCTTCGTGGTGCCAGACATGACGGAACGGCTTCGCGACCTGGAACGGACGCGCGAACACGATACGCGGCTGCTCTGCGAGCGGCCGAGTCGCCAACGGACGCGACGACTCCGAGTCGGACTCGTCGGAATTCACCGGCGTGCTCTGATCGAGAACGACGGTCGTGAGGATCACCGCCGCGGCGAGTACGCCGAGCACGGTCCAGAGTGTGGTCTTGCTGGTCGAGGTGTGACTGGTCAATGGAGTGTCCTCGCCTCAGTTCTTGGTGAATTCGATTTCGTCGAGACCGAGGCGGCCCTCAGGCGAACCGTGCGAGGACCCGAACTCGAAGATCAACTTGCGGACGTCTTCGAGATCGACGCCCGTGCCGTTGTTGCGGAAGTCGCTGAGTCGCAGACGGATCGTCTCGTACTCGCTGTTCCAACCGAGGCCGGATCCACATGGACCCGAGAAGGTGGCCAGGTTGCGTTGGTAGGGCTCTTCGACACCACCGCCGAATGCCCCGATGTTGATCGTGCTCTGGCGACCGGCGCCGTCTTCCAGGGTCACGTCGAAGGTGAGGTCCTCGAGACGTGCCGTGGTCAACGGGTGCCGCGTGCCCTGAGCCGCCCGGAAGGACAGGAACTCGTACTCGTAGAGGTCGAGGGCTCCTGCGATCGGATTCAGGTCGTAGACGATCTGCGAATCGGCGTCGTAGCTGAAGACCGAGCCGAAGCTGTCCGAGCGCGTCGCCGGGTTACCGAAGTCGTCGTGCGTGAAACCGTTGAACGGATCGTTCGGGTCGAACGTGAAGTTGTTGTTGCAGTCGTCCTGTCGGCCTTCCACGAAGTCGCTGACGGTGAACGAAACCGACGCACCCGAGGTCGCGAGACCTGGGTTGACGGCGGCCGGATCCTGGAAGTCGTCGAGCACGCGCTTCTCACTGGAAGGCGCCTGCTGATACATCAGGTTCGCGACGACCGACGGCCCGATCGGAGCACCGATCGGTCGGAACGACTCATACTGGCGCCACAAGAAGTCCCGCGACGGGATGTCACCCTCGAGGTAGTGCTTCACCAGCGGCAGCGCGTAGCCGCGCATGATCTGGTGCGTCGTCGCACGCCCGATCAGAGCCGGACCACGGGCGACGGAACCGGTCGGACCGTTGTGCAGGTCACCGTGACCAACGCCATACATCGAGATCGACTGGCGAGCCTGAGTCGCACGCTCGTGCAGGCGATACCAAGCCACCGCGTTCGAACCCGCGCAGCCATCGACGTCGTCGTCCGCCTGAGCGACCCAGAGATGGAAAGTCGCGTCGTGCGGGTGCGAGCCGTTGTTCTGACCTCCGAGGATCACATCCAGGCCCGCGAACCCACCGAAGTCGACCGGCGCCATGCTGGAGATCAGCTTGATGTCCTCGATCGAGAAGTTCACCGGCGTGTAGGCCCCGGTGAAGATCTGGTCGTAGGCGCGAGCGACACCGTCGGCCCCGCGGCTGTGACCGATCCACGCGATGTGCGTCGAGTCGATGTGGCCGTCGAGCACGCCGCCTTGGATCGTGCCCTGGTTGGCGAGCAGATACTCGAGGTTGGCGAGCGTCGAGTCCGCCGCGGTGTGGCTACCGGGCACGGTGTTGTTCTGGTGGCTCATCACGACGTAGCCGTACGACGCCAGGTGCAGACCGAGGTGGTCGTACCAGCGGTAGTCGTGACCGTTGCCGTGGCTGATCACGACCAGCGGCAGTTGCCCCATCATCGCGATGTTCGACGGGTAGAAGGTGTTCTGCCCGAGGAAGGCTCCGCCGGTGTAGAGGACCTCCGTCACCGGATAGGGACCGAGGTTCGGCTGGCCAGGACGACCGCCGACCGACACATCTCGAACGATGTAGAAGCCGGCCTCGGCTTCGTCGTAGCCGTCGATGTAGTCGACGCCGTCGTCGAACTCACCGTTCTGATTGACGTCGATGACGATGTCGTAGCCGACACCGATCCGCGTATCGCCAGCACCCGGGGTCTCG
This sequence comes from Planctomycetota bacterium, assembly GCA_039815565.1. Classification (GTDB taxonomy): domain Bacteria; phylum Planctomycetota; class UBA1135; order UBA1135; family UBA2386; genus JBCBZB01. Next base: position 16,235 of record JBCBZB010000085.1, on the reverse strand, counting down.
TCGGGCCCCTGCAGTGTGCCGAGGTCCAGCGTGAAGGAACGCCCCTGGATCGTCGTATCGCCGACCGGGAAGTTCACGGTCTGCGACGCGCCACGAACGTCGACCAGCGCCTGGTTTGCATCCCACTCGCTCGCCGTCCGCGATTCGACGACGAACACGTCCGCCGTCGATCCGCCCGGGAGACCGAAGCGACGATCGAGCGCGAACTCGAGCGTGTCGCCGACGTTCACCGCCGTCGTGAACTCAAAGAAGGGGTAGTTGGGGCTCGAACGACCCGCGAGCTGCGGGCGCGAAGCGAGCGTGACGCTTCCGCCGTTCGAAACCGACAACCCCGAACCGGAGCCTGGGTCCGCCACGACGGCCGCGAAGAAGATCGTCTGACCGTGCAGGGCTTCCGGGTTGGGAAGATCGAAGCTCACCGTGATCGGTGTGCCACCGGCGAACGGCCCGACCGGCAGGCCGAACAGCGCTGGCGTGAACGCGAGCGGAAACGTCTCGCCGAGCAGCATCGTCGGCGTGTTGTCGACATCGAACAGCAGGAGACCGGACGTGCCAGCCGGGCCTGAGATCGACAGCTCGACGTTCGCACCGGTTGCGCGAACAACGTCGACTTCACCGTCGATCAGAACCTGAACTTGCGCCTGCAGCGGAATCGCCAACAGGGCCGTCACGGTGAGTCGTGCAGCGATTGAGGAAAATGACATGGAGAAGAAACAGGTGTGCTCGATCGCTCGAGCCGCATGGGTAGGTTGCGTTCCGGTCGCCGGGCCTGATTCAGACCGCCGCAGCGACCCCGAGGAGCGAGATCAGAAGTACGTGTAGGTCGAGACCGCGAAGCAGGTGTTCGGGTTGGTCACGACCACCTGGGCCGGGCCCGGGGTGCCAGGGGGTGAGCTGACCAGGATTCCGGTCGGCTGAGCACTGACGATCGTGGCCGGGTTTCCACCGACCGTGACCGTCGACTGGGTCGAGAAGCCCTCCCCGATGATCAGGAAGAACACGCCTCCCGAGGCCGGACCGGATCCCGGAGGACCGGTGATCACCGGCGACGGGTTGATGTCGGTCGGAGCCGAACCGCTGTTGCCATCCGGGTTGATCACCGACAGCACGCCATCGCAGGGCAGGCCCGGCGGGGCGACGAACTGAAGCATGTTCCCGGTCACCACGGTCGGAGTGATGAAGATCGCGCCGATCTGCACTGTCGCGAACTCCGAGAAGTTCGAACCGTTGACGGTCACGATCTCCCCGGCCGACACGGTGGTCGGCGAGAAGCTGCCGATGGTCGGCGGCGGCACCGCGAAGAAATCGACCGTGATCGCGTTCGTGACGTCGAACTGATTCGGCATCCCCGGGTTGGTCGCCATCAAGCCCTGGAAGCTCAGCGGCACGCCGAACGCGATCCCCGGAGGAATCGGCAGCGAAGCCGGCGCCATGGCCGCACCGATGTCGAGCACTCCGAAGTTGGTGAAGCACAGCTCGCCGGATCCGAGCGGCATCGTCATCGTGCCGTCGAACTCACCGAGACTCGCTAGAAGGAGGACCGGAGCGGCCGCGAGGCCCGGCGGCGGGTCGATCGTCAGCGTCCAAGGATCGGCCGCCGGCAACTCGACATCACGGAAGAAGTCACCGATCGTTCCGTTGATACGCAGCACGTCGAACGGTGAACCGGCGTTCAGGACCGACCCGTTGGCACAGGCCGGCGGCGGAATCAGCGAGTCGAACTCCCAGTTCAGGAGATCGACGGTCTGTCCGCTCGCCGAGCCGTTCGCTGCGGTGAAGCCGACGAAGGCCTGCCCACCCGGCACGTCCATCGCACCGGTGCTACCGCCCGCGAGCAGGGAAGCGCCACTGCGGTGGTCGAAGTCCGAAACGATGCGAGGCGTGGCCGCCCCATCGATGAAGACCTCCAGCAGGCCGGGCACGTACCGCACGCGAACCGTTCGCGGTGCCGCGTTCGGCGTGACCGGCGAACCAGCGCGACCGATCGACGAGAGTTCGTTCTCGGTCAACGCGAGCGAACCCTGCGCGTGCAGACTCGTCTCGAACCCGGAGGTGTCGCTGAGGAAACCCTGTCGCTCGGCGTCGAACTCGAGAACCAATCCGTTCTCGATCGGAGCGCCGCCGCTGCCTTGACCGAAGCCGTAACCGAGGCCGTAGGTACCGCCGCCGAGCGCACTCGCACCACGCGGATCGTTCTGAATGACGAACGCGAAGCCTTCCTCATTCCCCGGGTTCCAGATGAACTCGAAGGTCGTGTCGAAACCGGCGCTGATATCGACCGGGGTCGAGAAGAACGTGCTCGAGGTCAGGCCCCCGGGCGTGAAGTTGATGAGCCGGAGTCGGTCCGTCGACTGAGCCGCCGAACCGTTTAGCGTCAGGGCCGACACGTCCGAGAAGTCGTCGAAGTCGAACGAGGTGGTCGCGGGACCTTCGGTCTGCGCGAGTACGGCCCCGGAGAGAACGCCGACCGCAATCGACGACTGGAGGAGGTTGGAGATCAAGGCGGGCTGAGATCGAGGATCGTTGGTACGAGATGGACTCGAAGCCGGATGGAGCGAGGGCTGCCGATCGATCGAGCCGGCGGAGTATCGGGGAGCGAGCCCCGCGCGACCAGCACCCCGAACGCGGTTCACCGCATCTCTTGGCACCCTGACTCCGACGCTATCGTAGGTTCCGACGATTCTTCGCCGACCGAGACCACGGTTTTCCCGGCGCAGCCAGACGGACCCGACCCCTACGGCCATGTCTTCCCCGTGCTCCCCCGAATCGCTACGAAGGGTGCCCCATGTCCTGCCACCTCCGCCGATTGGCCTCGTTCGCGGTCGCCTCCCTGACCCTCGGGCCCTCGCTCTTTGCTCAGCCCGAGGACTTCGAGATCCGCACCGGCAAGCCCGTCGAGGCCCTGCCGGGCGAAGTCCACCTGCAGAACGTCCGACAACTCACCTTCGTCGGCGAGAACGCCGAGGCGTATTGGTCGCACGACGGCACGAAGCTCGTTTTCCAACGCAAGCACGAGTTCCCCGCCGATCAGATCTACATCCTCGATCTGGTAACCGGCGAGCGTCGCATGGTCTCGACCGGGCTCGGTGCGACGACCTGCGCCTACTTCCTGCAGGGCGATGAAGAGATCGTGTTCGCCTCGACTCACGGCGGTGGCGCCGAGCCGCCGAAGGCCGTGCGCGCGATCAACGGCCGCTACGTGTGGCCGATCTTCGGCAGCTACGACATCTACAAGGTCAAAATCGACGGCACTGGCCTGACACAACTGACCGACCACAGTGGCTATGACGCTGAGGCCACCGTCGATCCGGTGACCGGACGGATCGTCTTCACCTCGATGCGCGACGGTGATCTCGAGCTCTACTCGATGGAGAGCGATGGCTCCGACGTTCGTCGACTGACAAACCGCCTCGGCTACGACGGCGGCGCGTTCTACTCGCCGGACGGGACGAAGCTGATCCAACGCAGCGGCTACTTCGCCGACGACACCGAGCGGACGACCTACCGAGACCTCCTCGCGGACGGCTACGTGATGCCCTCCAAGATGGAGCTGACCTGGATCGACGCCGCCGGTGGCGAGGTCAACCAGATCACCGACAACGGCAAAGCGAACTTCGCTCCGTTCTGGCACCCGAGCGGTGAGAAGCTCCTCTTTTCGTCCAACATGGATGCGCCGCGTGGACGAGACTTCGAGATCTACATGGTCGGCCTCGATGGCGAGGGGCTCGAACGAGTCACCTACAACGAGAGCTTCGACGGCTTCCCGATGTTCTCGCCCAACGGCAAGTTCCTCGTCTTCGCCAGCAACCGCTTCGGCGCGAACCGCGGCGACACCAACTTGTTCGTCGCCGAGTGGATCGAGAACCCGGAGTCGGGAGAGCAGGAAGCCGTCCCAGCCACTCCGCTGCAGCCGGGTGGTGGCGACGGCCGTCGACGCCGCTGATCCAGGGACGCACGAAACCGGCTCTCAGCGCTGATGGTCGAACCGGACCTCCTGGCGGTCCTCGCGGCGACGCTGGTCTCGTTCGTGATCGGTGCCCTCTGGTTCGCGCCGAACGCCTTCGGCCAGCGCTGGCTCGAGAGTCGGCCGGCCATCCCGCAGGCCACCGAGGCCGCGGATCCGAGCAGGAATCGCCGCGCTGAGGTCGGACGGCTCCTGATCTGCACGCTCGCGTTCTGCCTGCTGCAGAGCGCGGCTCTCGGCGCCCTCGTGCGCCTCGTTCAGACCGAAAGCCGCTTCACCGTTCTCGGCCTCGGCCTGCTGACCGGAATCGGGCTGATCGTTCCTTCGGCCGGATTGATCGGCCAGGCGACGCGCCAACGCGCCGAGACGTTTTGGATCGAGTCGGGCTACCACCTGGCCCGCACCACAGCCTGCGCCGGAACGCTCGCGCTGTGCTCGTGACCGACTCGCCCCTCAGCCGTTCATGACCTGCCCGCCGCAGATCGAGAACGCCTGGGAGGTGATGCCGCCACCCGCCTCGCTGCAGAGGTAGACCACCATTTGACCGATCTCCCTCGGCTCGAGGATGCGGCCGAGCGGCACCATCGAGAGCGCCGTCTTGCGCGCCTCTTCGTAGGTGGTGCCCATTCCGTCGGCCATCAGCTTCATGCCGTCGCGAGCCATCTCGGTCTCGACCCAGCCGGGACAGATCGCGTTGCAGGTGATCTCCTTCGGAGCAACTTCGAGCGCGAGCGCCTTGGTGAATCCAACGACTCCGTGCTTGCTCGCACAGTAGGCCGTGTATCCGGGCACACCGAACTGCCCGAGAACAGACGAGATGTTCACGATGCGACCACCCTTCGGCATCGCCTTGAGAGCCTCGCGCGAGCAGAAGTAGGTACCGTCCAGGTTGGTCGCGAGAATCGTGCGCCAACGGTCCGTTCCATCGTCTCCGTCGGTCGCATCCGCACAGGCGTTCGGTCCACCGACGCCGGCGTTGTTGACGAGCGCGTCGATCTTGCCCTCGAAGCGCTCCTGGATCTGGACGAAGGCCTTCTGCACCGCCTTCTCGTCCGTCACGTCGAACGCGATCGCACGCGCATCACCACCCGCACCACGGCAACGCTCGACCGTCTCCTCGAGCAGCGACTCGCGACGGCCCGTGACGATGACGCGCGCGCCGGCTGCGACGCACTCGAGGGCGATCCCGCGGCCGATGCCCGTTCCACCACCGGTGATGACGATCGACTTGTTGTCGAGACTGAAGCTCATCGACGGATCTTCGATGCGGCGGTGCCCGTTGCAAGGGGAAGGATCGAGGCGGCTCAGCAGTCACCCATCGGCTGCATCAACCCGAACGGGGCTCCGCAGCGATCCTCGAAGACCGCGATCGGCCCGACCGCGGTGTCCTGAGGCTCCTGCCGCACGACTCCCGCCGCCTCGCGAATCCGGCTCGCGGCCTTCCGTACGTCTTCGACGCTGAAGTAGATCTTCCAGCCACGCCACCAGGCCCAGTCGGCCGCAGCGTCGATCTGCATCATCCCGCCACCGCGACCACCCTTGGTCTCGATCAGTCGATACGGCACGGCCGACTGTTCGAAGTCATGGAAACGCCAACCGAATAGCGCGCCATAGAACGACTCAGCCGTGCGCAGATCCGTCGAAGCGAGTTCGTGCCAGCCGAGGCTGCCCGGCGACCGCGAACGGCCAAACCCCGAATGGTTGCCTCCCTCCCAAAGCGCGAAGACGGCCCCGCCGGGATCGGCGAGAAACCCAGCGCGACCGGCCTCACCGAAGGTCATCGGCTCAGCGATGACCTGCGCCCCGAGCTCGAGCGCACGCGCGAACGTCCGGTCGCAATCGCGAGTGGCGAAATAGACGTTCCAGGTCGAACGAACACCGCTCTCGATCGAGCCCGCATCGAGCTCTCCGGCGCCGGCGATCGCGACGCCCTCCAGCTCGAATTGCTCATAGCGTGGCCCGTCGGGGACGAGCGAACCTCGCTTTGACCAACCGAACACCCGGCCGTAGAAGTCCGTCGCGTCGTCGATCCGCGCCGCGGCAAGATCGACCCAACAGAGACTGCCATCCTCGAAGGGGGAAGAATTCTCCACGTCGACGGTCCACTCTGACCTTCTCTTCACCGAACCGCAATGGCTTCACCACCGCTCCCTCGCCTTCTCGTGCTGATCGGGCTTCCGGTCCTCGCCTCCTGCGCCGCATTCGAACGCGCTCGTGACCCAAGTGCTCCGGAGGGCCCCGACTGGTTGGTCGAGTACCGCGAGTCGTCCTACCGCGCACAGGGCACGGAGCTCGGTGATGCAACCGGAACCGATGAACTGCTCACCGCCGCACGAACGACCGGAATGCTGCTGCTCGGCGACCTCCATCAGGACGTCATGCTGCACGCACTGCACCGCAGTCTGATCGCACGCCTGAACGAGCAGGACACACCGGTCGTCCTCGTGCTGGAAGCCCTCGCCTCCCAAGACGACGAACACACCACGGCCTACCTGAACGACGAGCTGACGATCGAAGAGCTAAGGGAACGAATCGCCAGCCGATGGCCGCGGTCCTGGCTGGAGCCTTCACGCTCCTGGGACTACCTGGCCTGGAGGTCGATGCTGCGGACAGCCAAGGCGAACGAATGGCCCGTCTACGGACTCGAAGAAGCCCCACGCCGTCCGCTGCTCGAACGCGACGAACTCATCGCCATGAACCTGCGCAGCCTCCGATCCCGGCATCCTGATCGGCTGGTCGTAGCGATCCTCGGCCAAGCGCACCTGGCTGGAGAAGGCACGGTCGGCGACCGGTTGGCCGACGATGCGGTCCGGGTGCTGGTCCGACCATCGACCGCTCTCGAAGAGGCCGCTTCCGACGAAGAGAGCGAGAAGCCCTTCTCGAACCTGCCTGCACTCGGCCAGCGCGCGTTCCTGCTGCGTCCATCGAGGTTCTGACGACCGAGCTCCCGAGCCAGCTCGTGGCGATCGAATCGGGACTGACCTAGCATTGGCCCTGGCGACGGGAGCCAGTTCAACGAGGCAGAAAGACATACATGCGAATCAGTGGCCTGAGCGTCATGGTCGACGACCAACAGAAGGCGCTTCGCTTCTACACGGAGATCCTCGGCTTCGAGAAGAAGCACAACATCCCTATGGGTGAGCACTCGTGGATCACACTGACGGCACCAGGTGAACCGGATGGCCCCGAGCTCGCTCTCGAGCCGGACGCCCACCCGGCGGCGAAGCCGTTCAAGAAGGCGATCTACGACGACGGCATCCCGTGGACCGCGTTCTCGGTCGAGGACGTGCACGAAGAACACAAGCGCCTCGAAGGTCTGGGCGTCCGCTTCACTCGCGAACCGATGGACGCCGGCACGGTCTGGGTCGCAGTGTTCGATGACACCTGCGGCAATCTGATCCAGATCATGGCAGAGAAGAGCTAGGTCACGCAGCGCACCCTCGACCAGATTCGAGCCGCCTCGTCGCGACCCTGCGACGACGTAGGAGCCCGGATTCAACTCTCTCAGGGATGCCACCATGGTCCCTCCGCGCCTAAGGTGCGCGGATGCAGAACCTCAAGCCGCTGCTCGCGGCCGCGCTGACTGCCTGGCTACCGAGTCAGGCGCTCGCCCAGGTCACGGAGCAACAGGATCCGCGGACCGGGATCCCGCCGAAGCAGTCCCGTCGCGATGTGTTCCGCCAGCTCGATCAAGAGCTGCCGACACCGACGGCTTACCGCACCGGATCGGGCGCTCCTGGACACGCCTACTGGCAGCAGCGTGCCGACTACGTGATCGATGTCGAGCTCGATGAAGTGACCCGCCGCGTCACCGGTCGAGAACGGGTGACGTATACCAACAACAGCCCGGACGCTCTCGAGTACCTGTGGCTGCAGCTGGACCTCAACTTGCTGCGACCGGACGCCGACGGCCACACCGCGACGGCTGCCGATGCGTTCGAAGGGCTTTCCTACCGACAGCTCGACCGGGCACTAGCTCGGGACTCCTTCGATGGCGGCGTCGCCGTCACGGAAGTCAGCGATGCCGACGGCAACCCGCTGCCGTTCGTCATCAACGGAACGATGATGCGTGTGGACCTCCCCGCACCACTCGCGTCGCAGACTTCGACGGCGTTCCACGTGGCGTGGGACTACCAGATGAACAATGCGGACGAAGTCGGAGCCCGCACCGCGGCCGAGTACTTCGAACGCGATGGCAACTGGATCTTCGAGGTCGCTCATTGGTTCCCACGAATGGCCGCCTACACGGACCTGAACGGCTGGGAGAACAAGCAATTCCTCGGCCGCGGCGAGTTCACGCTCGAATTCGGTGACTACGAAGTTCGGATCACGGTGCCTGGGGACCACGTGGTCGCGGCAACCGGTGTTCTCCAGAACCCCAAAGATGTGCTGACCGCTACCCAACGCGAACGACTCGGTCGAGCAGCCGACTCGGACCGTCCGGTCCTGATCGTGACCGCCGACGAGGCACTCGAGAACGAGAAAGAGCGCTCCACGGACACGAAGACCTGGATCTTCAAGGGCGACAACGTCCGTGACTTCGCCTGGGCCAGCTCACGGAAGTTCCTCTGGGATGCGGTCCTGCACCACAGTCATGGCGAAGACGTCTGGTGCATGAGCTACTGGCCGAACGAGGGCGAGCCGCTCTGGAGCCGCTACTCGACACAGGCGGTGATGCACACGCTGGACATCTACAGCCGCTACTCGTTCCCCTACCCCTATCCGGTCGCGATCTCGGTCAACGGACCGGTCGGCGGCATGGAGTACCCGATGATCTGCTTCAACGGGCCTCGCCCCGAAGAGGATGGGACCTACTCGAAGCGGACGAAGTACGGGCTGATCTCCGTCATCATCCACGAGGTCGGGCACAACTACTACCCGATGATCGTCAACAGCGACGAGCGTCAGTGGACCTGGATGGACGAGGGGCTGAACACGTTCGTCCAGTACCTCGCGGAACAAGAGTGGGAAGAGCGCTACCCCAGCCGGCGTGGCGAGCCCTACAAGATCGTGGATTACATGACGAGCGCCGAGCAGGTGCCGATCATGACGCACTCCGACTCGGTCCTGAACCTGGGGCCGAACGCGTACGCGAAACCGGCGACGGCGTTGAACATCCTTCGCGAGACCGTAATGGGCCGCGAACTGTTCGACTACGCATTCCGAACCTACTCGCGTCGCTGGATGTTCAAGCGTCCTTACCCTGCGGACCTGTTCCGCACGATGGAGGACGCCTCCGCGGTCGACCTCGATTGGTTCTGGCGAGGCTGGTTCTACACGACAGATCACTGCGACATCGCACTGACCGACGTGCAGTGGTACCGCCAACAACCGATGTCCTCCGAAGCCATTGCATCGCTGGACAAGGAAGAGCGGGACAGCCGTCCGGTCACGGTCAGCCAGAGACGGTTCGCGCCCGCGGAGAAGCGAACTGCGACGTTCCCCGAGCTCCTGGACTTCTACAACGAGTTCGACGAACTCGACGTCACGCCGCAAGATCGCGCGGCGTTCAATCAGCAAATCGGCGCCATGAGTGAGGAGCAGAGAGCACTCCGCGCGTTCGACCAGAACCTGTTCCTTCTCTCGTTCGAGAACCGGGGCGGCCTGGTCATGCCGATCGTGTTGGACCTCGAGTACACCGACGGCAGCCACGAAGAAGTTCGTATCCCGGTCGAGATCTGGCGTCACAACGAAGAGAGAGTGACCAAGCTCCTCATCCGGGAGAAGGAGATCGCAAGCATCACACTGGATCCGCACCTCGAGACCGCGGACTCGAACCTCGACAACAACCACTGGCCGCCGCGCCTTCGACCGAGCCGATTCGAGCTGTTCGAAGCCCGTCGTGGTGGTCGCAACCCAATGCAAGAGGCAAAAGAAGTCGAGACAGCGGGAAGCGAAGGAGGCGGAAAGTGAGGTCTCTGCTCCGTCTCACAGCCTGCCTCCTACTCACGTCTCCGACCTGGGCCGCCCACCCGGGGCACGACTGCTACGCCGAGATCGACGTCAACCGGCCGCGTCAGGAACTTCAGATCGCCCTGGCCATACTTGGCGTCGAGTTCGAGGCAGCGCTCAGCCGAAAGCACGCCGAACGAATCCACCTAGACGAGTCCGAGGAGTCGCACCTGCGCATCGAGGGCTATCTGACCGAGCACTTCACGATCACGCTTCTCGATGGATCCCGCCCACGCCCGCGCCTGTTTGGTCATGAGGACGAGGGCAAGACTCTGTGGCTCTACTTCACGGTCTCACTCGCTCAGGGCCCGGAGGGCAATCGATCCCAAGCGACTCGTGCGCCGCAGAGCCTCCTCGACGGCGTCCGACTCGAGAATGACATGCTGATGGAGCTCAATCCTCGACAACGCAACACGGTCGACGTGCGTGACGGCCGCTGGCGCCGTTCGCTTCGATTTGATTCCCGATCGAAGTCCCAAGAGCTACGACCTCTCCCGGACCATGGCTCGCGAGAGTCAAAGAACCCGAAGGAGATTCGGAACCGAAGCGATCGCGACCAGGACGAGGAACGCTGCGAGCAAGCCCCCCAGCCCGAGTATCCACAAGATCTCGATGACGTGGAGGCGAGCCACGGCGCCCGGACTACAACCGATGCGTTGCATCGTGATCATTTCACGCTGCCGAAGACGCATCGACAGCCAGACCTGCAGCGCAATAAGGAGCGCAGTAGTGAGACCAAGTATCAACGCGAATCCGTCAAAGAACACCTTGATGCGAAAGACGAAACGCATCAGGTCATCGATCACAGTCGTCGGAACAACCATCTGAAACTCCTTCGTCGCGTTGACTCTCGCCTTCAGAAGCGTCGCGGACTTCTGATCGTTCGGCGACACGATGATCGCCGACAGAGGCAATGAGTTGGTGTCGCCGTGAGCGTGGAACGAACTGAGTTCGGATTCGTCCACCTGCTGGGCAGACCGCAGTGCTGGGCTGACGTTGACTACATCGACCGTCTCGGCGAGCACCAACTCGGAGTCGACGTCCGAGACGTCTTCGTGCCCGTGCGCCAGGCCAGCCACAACCCAGCAGGTCTTAAGATCGACGAAGATGACGTCGTCGTCGGCACTCCCGTTCCTGGGTAGCACGCCGACGACCTCCATCCGTAGCGTGGGGGGCTTCGCGAGGTCGTAGAGATCGATCGGATCCGAGGCGATCCGGTCGCCAACGCCGAGCCCGAGCCTCGTCGCCACCGCATGGCCGACGACGGCATCCCCGATGCGAAGCGGGAGAGTCCCCATCGAGGGCCGAAGTCGCCTGAGCTCGAAGTATTCGGGGCTAGTCCCGACGATCGGTGCGGAGCGCGCCGTGTAACGGGAATGGATCGGGATTGCGGTGCCCAGCCCTCGCCCCTGGATCTCCACGAGCTGGCCATATGGGACGACGTCGAGGTCACTCTGACGGAAGTAGAGTGCGCCGAGCGTCAGGTCGAACCGGTTGCCCTTCGCGCCGGCCAGCAACGGAGTGGATGCCGCTCGACGGCCGAGATCCGCTTCGTAGTCCGAAATCAGAACCTGCGCGGTGATCGGCAAGAAGGTTGCCAGAGCGATACATAAGACCAGGATCGCCGTGCGCCCCCGATGATGGGCGAGGTGCCGCCAGGACAAGAGCCAGAGACCGCGCATCGACGTCCTAGCGCCCCGTACCGGAGGGAAGGCGCCCTCGGGGATCCGTCGTCGAAGTGCTGACGACCTTCTGGGCGAGCACATCGTTGCCTCGAATCCGCCAACCGGCCCCACTTTCGGCGACCGTGTAGCGAGCCTCATACTGATTGGTCCGCGAGTGGCTGTGACCCCAGTGCGACACCGAGCCGGCCACCTGCCATCTCAGCCAGACCGTAAAGCCGACGACCTCATCCTCGAGCAGGCCGATCGACTCGACCCGACTCTCGAGCGGCCGAACTTCATCGACCCGACAGACCGCGCCTCCTTCCTCCTGCAAGATCAACCCACGGAAGATCGAGTTGTACAAGTCGTCCAGGAGTGGCCCCTCAACGCTCGCTGCCAGTGCGTCGTAGATCTCGCTGTCGTCGACGTAGTCGAAAGCCCGGTAGATGTTCGAGTGCAGTGGCTCGAAGACAGCCATCGCCTCCTCCTCGGACGGTAGCTGAGCACCACCACCGAGCGGGTGCTCGAACTCGACTCGAACGATGTCGGTCGTCAGTGTTCCAGCGATCAGCAATACTCCACCGACGATCCAAGCCGGTCGACGCGCCGAGCGACGCAACAATCCGAACAGAGAACCGAGCCCGCCGAGCAGCAGAAGACCGCAGGACAACAACGGAACCTCGATACGCTCGACCTCGGGAGGCCCGGGCACTGCGGCAAACCGATCTGCAAGACTCTCGCCAATGTCGTGCCAAACATACTCCGGCTCGTCCTCTGTTAATCGGAGAACGGAGCGCAAGCCGCGGGCAGTCAACTGGACGTTGATCCCCATAGGCGGGGTACCCATCTCAGTCTCGAGGACCCGGTCCGGTGGAAACGTCCCCCAGACCAACGACACCTGATCCGGCTCGGAGGCGACCGGATACTCGAGGACGAGCCGCAGTTTCGTCAGCGCCTTGGTCCCCATTCGCGGAAACAAGGGGAGGAGGCTCCGATCTGGTTCTCCGACCTCGAAGGAACGGAAGGACGGCCCGATCCGCGAACCGTCAACCGTGATGCGGTTCGTCTCGGCGAAGTGATCGATCAAATCAAGACGATGCGATTCGTATTCGACCGGATGGATCGATTGATCGTCCTCGCGAACGGAGTCGATGACCTCGTCGACATAGGCGAGATTGAGTAGCAAGGTGCAGACGACCGCGTCCTTGCCGACCAACACCCGCACATCGATGTCGGGGCCATCCGCAGGGTGAACTCGTAGACCTACCAAACCGTCATGCGGCTCGCCAAACGAGCCCGAAATCATGGCTCCGAGGAACGGGAGAATCGCGAGTAGCATGGTTGGTTGCAGTCTAGCCCTCCGATCAGCTCAGGTCAGTCTCGCAGGACGATCGGCCGAGACGTAGGCCCTCTCACACACCACGATTCAGACCTCCATGCTCCACCCCAGACTCGCCGGACGGTGCGCGCTCTCCGCCCTACTGTTCACCCTTCCCCTTGGCGCCCAGGGACTCGTCGAAAATGACCCGGAGGCAGCACCGCTTCGCCGCCTCCTCGACGAGCTCGGACCGGACGTCCAGCAGTTCAACGAGCACGTCGTCACGCTCGCCAACCCTTTCATGGAGGGCCGCGTTCCCGGCTCGCGCGGTATGGCGATCGCTCGCGACTACTTCGAGTTCTACATGGAGGCGGCTGGGGTCCTCCCCCCGTTCACGGACGCAGAGGGCAACCCGAGCTTTCGCCAGGCCTTCCCTTTGCGCGGGAGCGTCGAGGTCACCGAGCAGAGCCTGAGGCTCGGAGACGAGCAGTTCGCTGAGAACTCAGAGTTCACCACCCTCGGACTGAGCGGCTCGGCGTCGATCCAAGCGCCAATCGCGTTCTGCGGCTACGGAATCGACGAAGGGCCGGACGGCTACTCGAGCTTCGGAGACGGTGAATCACTCGACGGCAAGATCGCAATGGTCTTCCGCTACGAGCCGATGAACGCTGAAGGCGAAAGCCTCTGGTCGACCGGTCGCCGCCCCTGGTCCCGCAACAGCAACCTCACGACCAAGGTCCGGAACGTGATTGATCGCGGAGCCGTCGGAGTGATCCTGATCAACCCTCCTGGCTGTGCCGACCCCAGAGCCGCCCGTATCATGGCCAAGGGTGCTGGCGGCCGCACCATGGATGAGTCGGTGCCGGTCATCCACGTCAGCAACGACGCCGCTGCGCGACTGGTCGCCCTGCTTTCGAACGACAGCACTTCGCTCGCCGCGATGCGCGAAGCAGCCGATCAGGGAGGCTCGACGAGCTCGTTCGACGCCGAGGCGACGATCGCAGCCAAACTCGAGCAGCAAGAGATCCTGGCGGAGAACGTCGGCGGCGTGGTCGCCGGCCGCGGTGAGATGAAGGATGAGTGGATCGTTATCGGCGCGCATCTCGACCACCTCGGTGTCGGCCTCTACGGCGCACGCGACCGGAGCCGGATCGGCAAGATTCACCCGGGCGCGGACGACAACGCCTCTGGCTCGGCCGCAGTTCTGATGCTCGCTGAGAGCCTCCGTGAGGCCTACGAACAACTCCCTGAGGATGCGTCCGCCCGGTCGATTCTGCTGGTCGGCTTCGATGCGGAGGAGGCCGGACTTCACGGATCGCGCTACTACGTCGAGAATCCGATCGCTCCGATCGAGGATCACGCGCTAATGATCAACTTCGATATGATCGGGCGTATCGTGAACAAGAGGCTCAGCGTGAGCGGAACGACAAGTGCGACCGGCATGATCGACTGGCTAGACCCGATCTTCGAAGCGTCACCGATCGATGTGGCCAAGGACATCAACGGGCCGGGTGGCAGTGATCACATCCCGTTCATGTCGAAGGGCGTCCCATGGCTATTCGCAATCATCAAGGACTTCCACAACGACTACCACACACCCGACGACGTGACTTCGAAGATCAACAACGTTGATGCCGTGCACACGATCTACCTGTTCCACAAGATCGCCTTCGCCGCTGCCCAACAGCCCGGACGATTCCAGTTCCAGGGTCCCGACCGCGGCCGCTGAGTCTCGGGCGTCAGTCGGCGAACGCTTGCGCCAGCCGCTCGAGGTTCTGGCGCATCTCCGACAGGAAGTCAGCGCCTGACGAACCCGGAGCGGCCACCAGCAGCGGGAAGGACTCGCTGCGGACCGAGAACTCGCGCTCGAGCCGCTCGACGATCGCTTCGTCCGGCACAGAGGGCCAGAGGACGACTCGGACTCCGCTCTGACTCAAGAGCTCACGCACGGACGCGAGCATCGCGTCCGACGCCGGCGCCTCGGGATCGATGTTGAGATCAACCATCGTCCAGCCAGTTCGCCGGAAGAGGTAGCCGTAGACGTCGTCTGGAGCCGCAACCGCTTCGCCGCTCGTTCGTCGCTCCAGGTCGAGGAGTAGCCGATCGATCTCTCGGAGATCTTCTGCCAGAGCCCCGTAGTTCTCACGAAGCTGAGGCTCCCTGCCCGGAAGCCGACGAATCAAAGCAGAGAGAGCGATGCCGGCTTGCTCCTCGAGCTGCCGCGGATCGAGCCATGTGTGCGGATCGGTGGCCGCATGGGTATGGGCTTCGCCACCACCGTGGCTGTGCGTGACGGCACCTTCCCGCTCAAGGAATCGCGCCGAGAAATCGGACGAAGTATCGACCAGTCGAGACAGGGGCAGGGACGCCTGGAAGACCCAGGGCTCGGCACTCGCACCGTTCAGGACCACGAGGTCAGCGCCCTGCATCCGGCTCACATCACCTCGGCTCGGATGCCAGTGGAGTGGGTCCTCACCGGTGGGTACGACGCACTGCACGTCACCCAGACCGCCCACGATCCGTTCGACGCAATACTGGAGTGGATAGTTCGTTGTCAGAACAAGAGGCCGCTCACGTAAGCGATTGGCGCTTTCATCGGACACCTCGTCGCCGCACGCGCCGAGGAACAGCAACACCCCGATCCAAACTCTCATCACCTACTCAGAAAGATCGCGAGCCACACTGCCCGCTGCACTGGAATGAAACTCGATGACCCGATCAAACGCGTCAACCAGCGAATGGTCGTGAGTCACCATGACGAGAGTTGCGCCACGGTCACGAACCTGGGAAGTCAGAAGTTCGAACACAGCCATACTCGTACGAGGATCAAGGTTACCCGTCGGCTCGTCGGCGACGACCAACCGCGGCTCGGCGACCAAGGCACGACAGATCGCGACCCGCTGGCGCTCTCCCTGTGACAGGTTGGCTGGCTTCCGCCGGAGCAGTCGCTCGACACCAGCCGTTCGCGCCAATGCCTCCGCACGCTCGAAGACCTCCGGATCCAGAGAGAGATCTCGCTGAACATGATAGGGCAGGAGGATGTTCTCGAGAGCCGACAGATGGTGGAGCAACTCGAACTCTTGGAACACCAACCCGACGTTGGAGATTCGCCGCAACCTTCGCTCCCGCTCCGAGAGTGACGCCCAGTCGACCCCACCGAACTCCACGCAACCAGAGTCGGCGAGAAGGATGCCTACAAGCAATCGCGTGAGTGTCGACTTCCCGGAACCACTCGGGCCGACGAGAACCGCGGATTCGCCTGTCGCGATCCGTAGCTCGGGCACCGACAAGTGGAAGTCTTCGCCGAAGCCAAATCCGACATCTTCCGCCCGAAGCT
>JBCBZB010000086.1:0-21048 GCA_039815565.1 Planctomycetota bacterium | reverse complement strand
GCCCACCACCCTGTCGTTCTGGAACGCCGCCTCGTCGCCAAACCCTGGGGCGGCACCGCCCTGGCCGGCTGGCTCGGGGTCTCCGTCGAGGGGGAGGAGCCCCTGGGAGAGACCTGGGAGGTCTACGACCGCCCCGATGGGTCCAACGCCTTGAGGGGTGGCGGCACGCTGCGCGACTGGTTGCGGCAGGACATGACTGGGATCCTCGGGCCAGGCGTCGTGCCGGGACCCGGAGACACGTTTCCGCTGCTTCTGAAGTTCATCGATGCCAACGAGGCGCTTTCGGTTCAGGTGCACCCGGACCACGCACAGGCCGCGGAGCAGGGAGATGGGCCGAAGAACGAGGCCTGGGTCGTTCTCGACGCGCGTTCGGACGCGCGGGTGATCCGAGGATTCCGTGATGGTGTGTCTCGTGAGCAGGTCGTCGAGGCGCTGGACACGCCTGCGCTCGAAGGGCTGATGCGTACGGTGGAGCCGAAGAAGGGCGACACGCTGCGGATCGATGCCGGCTGCGTTCATGCGATGGGGCCGGGCGTCGTCGTGTTCGAGGTCCAGCAGAACAGTGACATCACCTACCGGATGTACGACTGGGGCCGGGGTCGGGAGTTGCACCTCGACGACGCCGTGCGGGCGATGACGGTCGAGGATGATTCGCCGGCCCTCGTCGATCCGGTGCGGATCGATGAATCTTCGCAGTGGCTCGTACGCTCGCCGTTCTATAGCGTTCGCCGATTCGACTTCGATCAGCCGAGTTCTCTGCCGGTCGAAGGTTCGTTCAAGGTCCTCACGGTGGTCGAAGGCGCGTGCATGCTCGGCTGGCGAGGAGAGGGCGCGGACGCCGTTCCGGTCGCCAAGGGCGAATCGGTCGTCGTGCCGGCTCTTTGCGAGGACGTATTCGTATCGCCGATCGGCGCCGTCTGTCTCTTTTGGACGGATGCCGGCGGCAAGAGCTGATGGCGACAAGACGCAAACCCGGCGAGCAGCGACCTGGCACCCGCAAGCCGAACAAGGGCAAGATCCGGAAGAAGGCTGCCCAGCGGCGTCCGGCCGGCAAGAAGGTCGGAACGAGGAAGAAGACGAGCGGATCGCGCCCTGCGGGGCCGCGGCGTCTTCCGAAGAACGCGAAGCCGCTGAAGGTCACGCCACTCGGTGACGATCCGTTGCTCGAAGGGCTCGACGAGTCGCTCGGTGCAGACCTCGATCTCGCGCCGGTTGGCGAGTCGCCGGTCGATTCGTCGATTCGCCTCAACAAGTTCCTCGCCGAGGCTGGCGTCGCGTCGCGACGTCACGCGGATGAGCTGATCCAGCAGGGTCGCGTGACGATCAACGGCGAGATCGTGACCGAGCTCGGGCGACGGGTGGACCCGACGGTCGACGACGTGCGTTTCGATGATCAGAAGCTCCAGAAGGAGCGACCGACCTACGTGCTGTTCAACAAGCCGAAGGGAATCGTCTGCACCAACGCGAAGAACGAGCAGCGCAAGCGGGTCATCGATCACCTGCCGATGCTGAAGGGCCGACTGTTCACTGTCGGTCGTCTCGACGTCGACTCCGAGGGACTGATCGTCGTGACCAATGACGGCGAGCTCGCCCAACACATGGCGCACCCTCGCCATGGCATTGCCAAGACCTACTCGGTCATCGTGAAGGGCACGGTCGACCTCGCGGCGGTCGAGAAAGCGCAGTCGGGCGTCTGGCTCTCCGAGGGCAAGACCGCGGGCTTCAAGGTCCGCATCGACCGCAAGAGTCGTGACCGGACCTACCTGCGTGTTTCGGTGCGCGAGGGCAAGAATCGCGAGGTTCGTCGTGTCTTCGCCCGACTGGGGTACAACGTCCTCTCGCTGAAACGAATCCGGATCGGGCCCTTGAGCCTGCACGGACTCGGCCCAGGCAAGTGGCGGTTCATCAAGCCGGGCGAGGTCGCTCAGCTGATGGAACTCGGGAATCAACCCAATGACTTCTGACTCGAACGCGCTCGACGCGGTCCACGAGGTTCGGCTCGACAACGGCTTCCGAGCGTTGCTCGTTCGTCGTCCGCATCTACCTCTGGTCGCCAGCGTCGTCTACTACCAGGTCGGCGCCCGCGACGAGCGGACCGGCGAGACCGGGCTCAGCCACTTCCTCGAGCACATGATGTTCAAGGGAACCGATCAGTACAAGGTCGGGGAGATCGACGCTCTGACGAGCAAACTCGGTGGCAGCAACAACGCGTTCACCGACAACGATTCGACGGCCTACTACTTCGCGCTCGCCAGTGATCGCTGGCACAGCGCACTCGAGATCGAAGCCTCGCGGATGCAGAGCTGTTCGTTCGAGCCCGGCGAGTTCGAGTCCGAGAAGCGCGTCGTTCTCGAGGAGATGTCGATGGGGGAGGACGACCCCTGGCGCCGTCTTTGGCACGCCACCGAAGGACTGGCGTTCCAGGTTCACCCGTATCACCACCCGGTCATCGGCTACCACCACGACGTCGCCAACTCGTCGCCGGAGTCGATGCGCGCCTACTACGAGCGCAACTACGGTCCGAACCGGGCTTTCCTCGTCGCGGTCGGTGACCTCGACGTCGAGGAGACGACGGCGAAGATCAAGGAGTTGTTCGGTCCGCTGAAGCCGGTCGAAGAACGAGCGGAGCTTCCGGCGGAGCCCAAGAGCCGGGACGAACGTCGTTCGATCATCCGCTTCCCCGGTGAGACCCCACGACTGGCGATGGCGTGTCGCGGGGCGAAGATGGGGGAGGACGACGACTTCGCACTCGACATCATCGGTCACATCCTCGGCAGCGGTCGGAATGCACGGCCCGTGCAACGCCTGGTGTTGAAGGAGCAGTGCGCGACGCACGCAGGGACTCACAACGATGCGCGGAGTGAGGAGGGCCTGTTCTGGATCACGATCGAGTGTCGTCCGGATCGACAGGCCGAGGAATGCGAGGCCTTCGCCCGTCAGGAGCTCGAGCGCATGGCTTCTGAGGGCCCGACCCAAGAAGAGGTCGATCGCGCCCGCACGCAGATCAGTTCGTCGTTTCTGTTCGAGGACGAGACCGCGCTCAACCATGCGCTGAAGCTCGGTCGCTTCGAGGCGAATGCGATCGGTGGTCGAGGATTGATCGACACCCTTCTGGAGCGCTACGACGCCTTCACGACCGAGCAGCTGCGAGAGGTTGCCGCTCGACTGTTCCGGCCCGAGAGCTGGACCGTCGTGTGGTCCCTTCCCGAGGACAGCGCGGTTTCGCGTCCCGGAGACGTCGGCACCGAGGAGCGTCAGCCTGCATGAGTGAGATCTCTGTTCGCATCGAGGACCGGGTTCTGCCCTCGGGTCTCCGTCTCGTCGCCGTGCACAACCCGCCGTCGCGCACGACGTCGACGATGGTGCAGTTGAAGGTCTCGTCGCTCGATGAGCGCCCGGGGGAGGAGGGCCTCGCCTACCTGACCGGTGCGTGCCTCGACGAAGGTTCCACCAAGCGTTCCGCGGACGACCTCGCCCGCGAAGTCGAGTCGATCGGCTGCTCCATGGACGGCTCCGGGGCGGGCGGTGCGATCCAGGGTCCGGCCGAGCAGTTTGGCAAGAGCTTGCCGTTCCTTCGTGAGTTGGTCCTCGACCCGTCGTTTCCGCCGGCCGAGGTGCAGCGCGTGCGGGACGAAGTGCTCGCCGAGATCACCGCCGAGAAGAACGACCCGGCCACCGTCGCGCGTCGGCGCTTCCGCCAATCGATCTACGGCGAACACCCGTTCGCACGTCCCAGTTGGGGGAGTGAGGCGTCGGTCCAGGCGTGTTCGCCGGATCGGCTGAAGACGTTCCATGAGCGCCAGTTCGTGGCACCCGGGGGCATCATCGCGACCTCTGGTCCCCTCGACCCGAAGGAGGCTCTCGATCAACTGGAAGCGGAGTTCCGCGACTTCGATGGCGAAGCCGCCGAGCGCAAGGATCCGCCGCAGTTGGAGCTTCCTGCGGAGTCGAGTGATCAGCACCTCCCGATGGACCGCGAGCAGGTCCACGTGCTCTGCGGGCACCTCGGCATCCGTCGGAAGGACCCGGACTACCTGACCTTGCTCGTTATGGACCATGTGCTCGGGTCGGGTCCGGGATTCACTTCGCGCATCACCAAGCGATTGCGCGACGAGCGCGGCCTCTGCTACACGGTCCACGCCTCGATCAGCTCGAGCGCGGGTCTCCAGCCGGGGATGTTCAGCGCCTACATCGGCACCTCGCCCGAGCACCGCGAAGAAGCGTTGACCGGGTTCCTCGAAGAGATGCGCCGGATGCGGGACACCGAGGTCACGGCGACCGAGCTGAAGGACGTCCAAGACTACCTGACCGGGAGCTACGTCTTCGGCCTGGAGCGCAATTCGCAGCTGGTCCAATACGCGATCCGCTGCTGCCGATTCGACCTGCCTTTCGACGAAATCCGACGGTATCCGGACAAGGTTCGGGCGATTTCGGTCGACGAAGTTCAAGGAGCCGCTCAGCGGCACTTGCACCCTGATCGCGTCAGCGTGGTCAGCGCAGGAGCTTCCTGATCGGTTCCGGGTCGATTCCGACCAGTCCGGCCCCCCAAGCCGGCTCGGGCGTAGTCGGCTCTGAACTCCCCCCCGGAGATGCCGCGACCTTGCGTCGAGGTCATCCCCAGCCGATCAGCAGGTATCTGATGCCACTGCGCTCGCTGCTTCCGATCCTCCCGCTGCCGGCGCTCGCCGCGTTACTCCTCGTGATGGGAGGCTGCTTCGATCGTGCCGGCGAGGTCGGGCGGATTCGGCAGGTGCCGTCGTTCTCCGAGGCCGGCGACCTCGAGGGCTGTGCGTCTTACGACGGTCTCTGGGAGGTTGTCGACACGCGCTCGTCCTCGGGCACGGTCACGATCCTTCCAGTCGGCGCGGAGATTTGGATCGAGAACGGTCGGCTGACGACGCCGGTCCTGCCCTCCGAGGACCTGATCGCTGAGTCCGGAGCGATGGAACGGCGTGTCGACTTCTTGACCAACGCGGTCGAT
Organism: Planctomycetota bacterium; assembly: GCA_039815565.1. Taxonomy (GTDB): domain Bacteria; phylum Planctomycetota; class UBA1135; order UBA1135; family UBA2386; genus JBCBZB01. Next base: position 16,067 of record JBCBZB010000086.1, on the reverse strand, counting down.
GACGATGGCATCTTGCGCTACCGACTCGGCGAGACGCTTCAGGGTCAAGATCTCGGAGTCAGTCCGACGGGCGAGCCGTGGACGACCTTGCATCGCTCGGTGACGCTCGTCGCCGGCGTGGTGATCGCGGACGAGGAAGACGAGCCCAGCGTTGAGGATGCCGTGCTGCGCGTCGCGCCGGCTCCGGACTACGAGCAGTTGTCCGGGCGAGGCGGAGAAGTGTCGGATGGTTCGTTCAGCGATCTGAAGTCGAGCCGGATCGAAGCACGGATCCAAGTGCAGACGATCGCGTTCGAATACGACTCGATCCGGCCACACACGCTGGTCGACGATCGCCTGGTGCTCACGCTGCGCTTGGTCGAGCACGACCTGCAGGCACGCTGAGATCGGCCCGCTGAGATTGGACTTCGAGTTCGGCTTCGGGGCCGGGCCGCTCAGCCCCGCAGTTCGGCCAGCGTTTCCTTGACCTTGTCGACGTGGCCCTTGGCTCGGACCTTCGGCCAGTGATGGGCGACTCTGCCTCTGGGGTCGATGAGCACAGTCGAGCGGATCACTCCGAGAGTGACCTTGCCGTACATGTTCTTCTCGCCCCAAGCGCCGTACTTCTCGAGCACCTTGTGATCGGGGTCGGAGAGCAGCGTGATGCCTAGGTCGTGCTTCTCGATGAACTTCCGGTGCTTCTCGGTCGTGTCTGGCGAGCAACCAAGCACGGTGGCACCGATGTCTTCGAAGTCCGCGATGGTCGCGGTGAAGCCACAGGCCTGAACCGTGCAACCGGGCGTGTCGTCGCGCGGGTAGAAGTAGAGAACCACCCACTGGCCCTCGTAGTCCTTCAACTTGACCTTGTTGTCGTCCTGGTCGGGGAGGGTGAACGCTGGCGCTTTCTTGCCGACTTCGATCATCGTTCGCGGGGTCAGGTGGCCTTCGCAGGAACCCGCCGCTGTTCTCGATAGCGGATCGCCTCACGGAAGATGTAGTTGACGATCGGTAGTCCGAGGATCAGCCCCCACAAGCCGAATAGCTTTCCGGCGACGGTCAGCACAATCAGCACGAACACCGGGTTCATGTGCAGGTGGTGACCGAAGATGCGCGGGTTGAGGATGTAGGCCTCGACGATGTGCACGAAGGTGATGACCAAGATCGCGGCTAGGAACAGCTGCACACCACCGGCAGACAACGCATCCAGGCAGATCGGAGTCGAGCTGATGAAGACTCCGAACACCGGGATGAAGCTGAAGAAGAACACGACCGCGCTGAGGAAGATCAGGTTGTCGGCCAGGCCGAGAGCCCAGAGGCCGAGCACGGTCAGGAACGTGTTGCAGAGCGCGATCATCAGCTGCGCTTCGAGGGCGCGGCCGAGCATCTTGCCGAGGTTGTAGACGTTGCCGCCGACCTCGCGGTAGATGAACCCGATCTTGGTATGTCGCAAGCCACGCACCCCGCGGTGCAGGCGCGGCAGGTCGAGCACGATCAGGAACGAGAACAGGATCGACAGCAGGAACGCACCCGCGATCGACAGCAGCGGTGTCGCGATGTCGCGGAGGTTCTCGATCTTCTCGGAGATCTTCTCTGGGGGGACGACGGCTGGGACGTCGTCGCCAGACTCCTGGACCTCGGTGTCCGGCCGCCCCATGCCGGGCGGGACCGGCGGTCCGATGAAGTTCGGATCGACCGGCACATAGCGGCGCGGCTTCGGCTGCGGCTCCTCGTCCTCGCGGATGACGAAACCGACCGCGGACTCGATCAGCTGTTCGGCCGTGACCTCCTTCGGCAGGAGATTGGCCATGCCCGGGACCTTCTCTCGCGCGCCATCGAGCAGCGCATCGAGTTCGCGTACGTACGACGGATACTCCCGTCCGATCTTGCCGGCCTGTTTCTGGATCGCCGGTGCCAGCCAGACCGCGGTCATGCTGAAGGCTGCGACGAAGAGCAGCGCCAGGGTGACGATCCGCCAGGTCCTCGGCCGGATGATGTGCTTCGTGCGCTGGCTCGCGTGCTCGAGCACGTAGGCGAACACGAAAGTCAGGAAGACCAGCAAGAAGAACGGCTGGAGGACCCAGAGGATGCCGAACAGGATGCCCCAGACGAAGAGTCTGGTGCCGAGCGAAAACAGCCGATCCCAAGGCGGCGGGAGCGGTTGAGGCATCGAGTCGGCGGTCTTCTTGTCGTCCATCGGGCGAGTGGAGGACGCTAACGGATCAGGCGGGTGGGTAGAAGCGAGACGGCGTCGGTCGGTCGGAGTTCGCGATCGAATCGTTCGAATTCCGGTGGGGTCCGAAGCGGCGCAGGTTGGAAAGCCGACCACCACGTGGCCATCGTTTGGCCGTGGTCGTCGACCGGTCCGAAGATCCTGCTCCTCGCCTGCCCGGCCAAGGCGAGGCGCGACGCGCGACCGTTGTCATTTCGCTCGCCGTGCTCTGCGCCTCTTCGACCTGGTTCGCCGGTGCGGCAGCGGGTGACGAGATCGCGCGCGGACTCGGGCATGGCGCGTCGGCGGCTGCCTGGTTCACGACGATCACGCAGGTCGGGTTCGTCGTCGGCACCCTGGTCTTCGCGGTCCTCAACCTCGCGGATCGGTTTCCGCCCCGCCGCGTGTTCGCTCTCTCCGCGTTGCTCGGAGCGGGCACGACGTTGGGATTCGCGAATGCCTCGTCGCTGCCGTTGGCTCTCGGGCTGCGCTTTCTGACCGGGTTCGCGATGGCTGGCGTCTATCCGGTCGGGATGCGGCTGGTGGCGGCATGGTCTCCTCGGGGACTCGGCCTGCGGTTGTCCGTATTGGTTGGAGCCCTGAGCCTCGGAACGGCCTTCCCCTTCGCGATCCGTGCGATCCTCGAGTCGAGCGAGAATCGCGCCTCGGCGGTTGGGTCGACGGCGGTCGTCGTCGCGAGTGCGGCCGGGGTTCTGGGGGCGCTGATCGTCTTCCTGGCGGCGGAAGGGCCCCGGCTGCGCGCGCGAGCGGTCTTCGATCCGAAGCAGGTTTGGGCGCCGTTCCGGAGCCGGGCCTTTCGGCGCAACGCGTTCGGCTACTTCGGTCACATGGTCGAGCTCTACGCGTTTTGGGGCCTCCTCCCGCTTTGGCTCCGTTCGGCGCGGCCCGATTGGATCGAGGCCGACGTGCAGATGGTCGCGGCCGTGGTCGTCGGCTGCGGCGCCATCGGCTGCCTGCTCGGTGGCGTGATCCAACAGCGCATCGATTTCGAGCGGACCGAACCGATTTCGCGTGGGTCGCTGGCGGTCGCTCGCGGAGCACTGGTCGTGTCCGGTGCCTGCTGCCTCTGCTCTCCGGGACTCGCGCGACTCCCCGACTCGCTGATGCTGCCGCTGCTCGGGCTCTGGGGACTGGCGGTGCTAGCGGACTCTCCGCAGTTCAGCACGCTCGCGGCCCAGACCTGTCCGGCCGAGTACACCGGCACGGCGCTCACGGTGCAGAACGGCGCGGGCTTCCTCTGCACGGTCCTGTCGATCCAGGGGCTCGCGGCGCTGAGCGGCGCGATCGAGCCGACGTTGGCGTTTTCGTTCCTGGCGGTCGGGCCGCTGTTCGGGCTGCTCGCGCTTCGTTCAGGGTTCTCCGCGGAGTCGGACTGATACAAGAACGGTCGAATGTCTCTCCACGGTTTCCGATCCGAATGGCTGCAACCCGGCGATCTCGAACGCCTCGAGAACATGCGTCGTGGGTTCTTGCAGGCGGCGGAGACCAAGACGGCGCTCGCCGACTACTGGGGCGAGCGTCGGGATCTCGAGCTCTACGACGCGTTCTTCGCCGAGCGCATCGGTCAGAAGTGGGATGCGGTGCTCGACGAGGTCGCATGGCGTGCACCCGAGGTTCTCCAGGTCGAGGTGCTCGTCGATTGGGCCTGTGGGACCGGAATCGCCGCTCGTCGCACGCTCAAGCACTCGAAGGCCGGACGGGTGATTCTGTTCGATCGGTCCGAACGGGCGATGCAGTTCGCGCGTGAGCGATTGCTCGAGGAGTGGCCGGGCGTCGATGTCGTTGTCGCGCAAGGCAAGGCGCCGGTGTCAGAACCTGGGGCGCTGCTCCTCACGAGTCACCTGCTCAACGAGTTGCCTGACGCACACCTGGAGGATCGATTCTCGGTGATCGCGGATTGGGAGCACCTGATCTGGGTCGAGTCCGGGACCAAGGTGACCGGCCGCAAGCTCTCGGGGTTTCGCGATGCGATCCGCGCGACCCACAACCTGCTCGCTCCGTGTCCGCATCAAGAGCCGTGTTCGGCTCTCGCACACTCGGAGCGTGATTGGTGCCACTTCTTCGCCGAGCCGGACCCGACGATGTTCACGGACGGCGACGTCGTGAAGTTGGCGCGAGAGCTCGGAGTGGATCTGCGGTCGTTGCCCTACTCGTTCGTCTGTGCGTCGCGCAGCATCGAGCCGTCGCTGCGGCCGGGATCGCGCATGCTCGGGAGGCCGGACGTCCGCCCGAAGTTCGCGAAGGCCTGGGCCTGCGATGGCGAGGGGTTGGTGCAGCGCGAGTTCCGCAAGTCCGTCGAACCGGAGCTCTACCGGGCGATGAAGAAGAGTCCGGAGCGGGTGCGGGACCTCGGGTCGAGGTGAGAGAGTTTCGGGCGGTCGCGATTCACAGCCAGAACTGCCACAGCATCTCGGCGCCTTTCCAGATCTTCGGGCCAGCGATGAAGCTCAGCAGCCCGCCGAGGAACGCGGCGACGACCGTCACGGTGATTGCCTGCGAACCGTCGAGATAGATCAGCGCCGGAAAACCCGCGGCGAACACGCCGAGCAGAGCGCCGATCGCTGAGTTTCCCGCTCGGCTCTCGGGCCTAGGGCGTCGCACATCGCGCTTCTTGGGCATCCTTGGCGTTCGCTGGGTCTCTGGGGGCATGTTCAATTGAGCGATCGAGAGACTGTGCAGCAGGTTGGCCCGTATTCTACGCGGACCGTGAATAGCTCCGCTCCTCTCCTCGGCTCCCTCGCCTCCGTCTCGTTGGTGACTGGCTTGTTCGCCTCCGGCCTCCCTGCGCAGGACGACAAGCCCGAGCATCCCCCGACCGATCTCTCGCCGTGGATCGACCTCTTCGACGGAGAGACGCTCAACGGCTTCACCGAAACCGGCGGCCGCTACGACGGGACCGCGAAGTGGAGCGTCGAAGACGGTCTGATCGTCGGGCGTCCGGGCGACAACCGTGCAGGAGGCCTGCTCTACACCGAGCAGCGCTGGCACAGCTTCGACTTCACCTTCGAGACGAAGATCGATTGGCCGTTCGACTCGGGTGTGTTTGTTCGCATGTCGCCGGACGGCAAGGGTGCGCAGGTCACGCTCGACTGGCGACCGAACGGTGAGATCGGCGGGATCTACTCGGACGGTTGGCTGGAGCACCGGCCTGAGGGTGCGTCGAAGTTCGGCCGCGACGCGTGGAACGAGTGTCGCGTGCGTTGCACCGGCGACGACCTGCACCTCGAGTTCTGGATCGGCGAGGAGAAGCTGACGGACTTCCAGCTGCCGCCCGGCACCGAGGGCTACGCGGCGACTGGTCTGCTCGGTGTGCAGGTGCACCCCGACGTCGGATCGGAAGACGACGCGGTGCGGTTCCGGAACCTGCGACTGCGCGAGCTGCCGGTGTTCGACACGCGGGAGTTCGAGATGAGTGACGAGGGCTTCCTCGCAGCGAAGCCGGACACCGGTTGGATGCCGCTGCTCGACCCCGAGCTCTCGAAGTGGCAGTCCGCGGGCGACCCAGCGATGGAATCGTCGGGTTACCGGATGGAGGACGGAATCCTCCGTGTCAGTAGCAAGGGCACCGCGCCGCAGCTGGAGACGCGCGAGGACTTCCAGGACTTCGAGTATCGGATGGAGTTCCGGACCGCTCGCGGTGCGAATTCGGGCCTGTTCCTACGCGCGGCACGCGACGGGTCGAACCCGGCATACAGTGGTTGCGAACTGCAGATCCTCGACGATTGGTTCTTCGAGAAGGATCACAACTACACGCTGCAGGACTGGCAGAAGACCGCGAGCCTCTACGGCGCGGTGCCGGCGAACGCCGGAACGATCCTCTACCCGAACGGTCGCTGGAACACGCTCGAGGTGCGCTACGTCGGTTCGCAGCTGCGCGCGCGCTTGAACGGCGTCGTCCTCTACGACGTCGACACCCACTCGCTGGAGCCGGCGCAGGGCGCTGCCTTCGCCGAGCGCGCGCGCACCGGCTTCATCGGCCTGCAGCGCCACGCCGTGCAGCGCGACGAGCCACACGACTACGCCTGGTTCAAGAACGTGTTTGTGCGACGAGTGAAGGCTGACTGATTCGCGATTGGCGACCCCCCGGGCTTCAGCGGCCCTCTTGGAGTTGCTCCGAAGCCGCTCGGAGGAGAGCTTCGGTTGCCTCGTTCAGCAGTGCCTGAGTGCGGTCCGTCGCCAACTCGACGCGGCGCATGACCGACGAAGACGGCGCGTTGTAGCTCGAGCTGACCGCGCCGCGTACCTCACCGAGGAGCGAGAGGGCTGGGGTCCCACCGGGGATGCCCTTGGGGTCCTTCGGGCCGGCGATCGCGTCGGCGATGCGGTCGAGGGCGGCCGAGGTCGACTCAGAATCGTCGTCGGAGTCTTGGTCTTCCGGCGCAGCTTCGATCTGGACCTTACCCTCGACGGTCGTCCAGCGGGATCCGTCGGCGCAGCGGTACCACGATACGCCGGACTCGTCGACTTCGGTCGAGACCGGCATCGACCAGTCGCCGGCACGATCGGCGGGGAACTCTCGGATGACCTGGCCGTTGAGGGTCGAGACCCGTTCGCCGTCTGGGAGCAGGATCGTGAGCTCGTCGGACAAGCCGTACGCGGCCAGGCGAAGCGCCCGGTATCCCTCGGCGTGCTCTGTCTCGCGAAGTTCACTCGAACGCGCACGCAGCTCGTCGACGACGTCGGCGGACTGGCTTGCGAGTCGGGTGAGGTCGCGCAGGACTTCCTGTCGGCGTCTCAAGGAGCTGGCCGCGACGAGCTCGCGATGGTCCGGCGTGACGCGCAGCGCACGAGCGTGTCGCTCGCCACGGAACGCGATCTCGACGATGTAGTCGCCCGGGAGGATCTCATACGCGTTCGGCCGGTCGGTCGGCTTCGCCGTCGAGCGGCCCGGCGAGCGAACGCGACCCTGGCGGAGATTCCACTGCGTGCGGTTGAGGCCGCGGCGCGCCTGAACTTCGAAACGAGCCACGAGCTCGACCGGCTTGAGAGCGTTGGGGTCTGTTTGGCTGTCCAGCAGGCTCTGTAGGTTCCCCATGACATCGTCCTCACCCGCATAGATCGTGATCGCGACGCGGTTGTCCTCTTCGTTGCCGATCGGCTCGTCCTCACCGGGCAGGCCCTCAGCGTCGACCCAGTAGCTCAGGCGCGCGCCGTAGGGGCGGTTGTCGCCTCGGAACTCGGTGTTCGCCGGGAAGCGCGAGGCGGGAGTCTGGCGGATGCGAAGGATCTCGGCCGGCGGCGGCTCGAACAGGTGCACGCTCTTGTCGCTGACCTCCGCGAGTTCACGCAGCGGTCGGATGTCGTCGAGCACGTAGGCCGCACGGCCATGGGTCCCGATCACCAGGTCGAACTCGCGCGGGTGAATGACCAGGTCGCGGCACGCAACGGTCGGCACGCCGTGGTCGAACCGTTGCCAAGAGTCGCCCGCGTCCAGTGACACGTAGAGACCGAACTCGGTGCCGACGAACAAGAGCTCGGGGACGACCGGATCCTGCGCGATGCTCAGCGCGTAGCCGTCGACGCCCTGTTCCTTCGAGGCGACGCGGGACCAGGTCAGGCCGGCATCGTCGGTCCGAAAGACGTGGCAATCCCAGTCACCGCTGCGGTGGCCGTCGAAAACCGCGAACGCGACGTCCGGATCTCGCTGATCGCAGACGATCTGCTGGCACCAGAGACCTGCGGGTCCCGGCAGGTTGCCCTCGACCGAGGTCCAGGTGGCGCAGCCGTCCGTCGTCACGTGCAAGCGTCCGTCGTCGGTGCCGGCCCAGACGACGCCTTCTTGCGCCGGGCTCGGAGCGATCGCCGTGATCGTCGTGTAGTTCTCAGCACCGGTCGCATCCGGTGTCAGACCGCCGCTCTCGTCCTGATTCTGCTTCTCGGGGTCATCGGTCGTCAGGTCGGCCGACACGATCTCCCAGCTCTCGCCACGATCGATCGAGCGGTGCACGAACTGGCTGCCGTAGTAGATCGTGCCGGTGTCGTGCGGGTCTTGCGCGAACGCAGCATCCCAGTTGAAGCGGAGCTTCTCGTCCGCGGGTCCGAAGGGACGAATGCTCCTCCGCTCGCCGGTCCGCAAGTTCCATCGCGACAGGTAACCCTGTTGGCTCATCGCGTAGCCCTGCATCGAGTCCTCGGGGAACGGTGCCGCGTCGAAGCCGTCACCGAAACCGATCTCGGCCCAGTGCAGGTTGCGGATGCCTCCGTTTTCCGGAAGCCATGCGGGCCCACGCCACGAACCGTTGTCCTGCATGCCGCCGTAGATGTTGTACGGCCGGTCCATGTCGACACGGATGTGATAGAACTGCGCGAGCGGCAGGTTCTCACAGAAGTCCCAGGTCTCGCCACCGTTGACCGTGCGATAGACGCCGCCGTCGTTGCCGATCCAGATGTGTCGACCGTCGTCCGGATCGATCCACATGTCGTGGTGATCGGGGTGCGCGAGAACCCAGGGGACGAGTTCGTCGAAGGTTCGCCCGCCATCGCGGGACACGTCGATCACGGTCTGTAGTCGGTAGATCGTGTTCGGGTCGTCCGGCGCCACGCGGATGTCGGAGAAGTAGAACGGACGCGGGTTCACGTTCTTGTCGGTGTTCACCTGGCCGAACGTTCGACCACCGTCGTTCGAGCGGCACATCGCGGAGCCCTCAGCTTCGACGAGGGCGTAGACGACGTTCGGATCACTCTGCGACCAGCCGAGGCCGATGCGACCGAGGTCGCCCTTTGGCAGGCCGTCGTCTTCGGTGCGTCGTTCCCAGTTCGCACCACCGTCGTACGAGACGAATAGCCCCGAGTGTTCGCCACCGGATTCGAAGATCCATGGCGTGCGTGCGTGTTCCCACATCGCCGCGATCAGATGATCGGGGTTCTGCGGGTTGACGATCAGGTCAGCGCAGCCGGTGCGAGGCGATCCGCCGGGGAGGACTTGCTCCCAGGTGTTGCCGCCGTCCGTCGTCTTCCACACCCCGCGTTGGTCGCTCTCGGACCACGCCGGGCCGAGTACCCCGGCCCAGGCCGTGTTCGGGTCTTCGGGGTGGAGGAGGATGCGGTGGATACGCTCGGTGTTCTCGAGTCCGGCGCGCTCCCAGGTATCGCCGCCGTCCTTGGACCGGAACATGCCGTCGCCGACCGAGGCGGAGTTCCGCGGGTTGCCTTCGCCGGTGCCGACCCAGATCTGGTCTCGCCTGGCGGGATGAACGGCGACCGCCCCGATCGAGGCGACTCGCTGCTCGTCGAAGATCGGCTCGAAGGTCGTGCCCTGGTCTTCCGAGCGCCAGAGGCCTCCCGTCGCCGCACCGACGAAGACCCGCCTCTTATCGGACGGGTCGACGCAGAGGGCCGCGACGCGCCCCGACATGCCGGCCGGGCCGATCGAGCGGGCCCGCATTCCGGCCCAGAGGCGAACGTCGAGCGGGCCCTGGGCCTGCCCCTGATCTTGGGCTGCGACGGGTTGGTGGAGCGAGGCGAGGCCGACCAGCAGGGCGGCGAGACGGCGTGGGAGTCGAGGCATGCGGCGTCGTGTCTCGGGATGGGGCGAAGCGGGCGGGTTGCGCCTGCGCGGTGGTACCGGGCCGGCCGGCGCAGGGCTTGGACGTAGCTCGAAGGCCCTCGGCGAGTCCTCAACTGCTGAATCCTTCCGCGTCGACTCCGAGGACATGTGGATCGTCACAGCAATCGGGTCATTCAGTGTTGAGCAGGCGGACGGCCTGGACCTGCTCACCGTTCGGGCTCGGACCGAGGAGGAGCTGGAAGCGCTTCGCTCTCATGTCTCGGACCTTCGGCCCACCGAGATCGTGCGGGTGGACGGGACGTTGGTTCCTGTCGCTCGCTGCCCTCGTCAGTCGTTCGCGGCGGCAATGCTTCATCTCGTCTGCGAGATCAACTACGCGAGCCTGGACCAGGTCGCCCAGTCGCTGAGCAAGTCGGGGACTCCGGACTACAAGAAGGCCTGGAACGTCTTGTCGAAGGGTCATGCGGTCGACTTCCCGGCCCGTGGTGCCGCCCGGGCGATTCCTGCCGCGTTCGGTGGCGTCGTCGTCGACGAGGCGCGGGGCGAGGTCATGCTTCATGCGAAGAAGCAGCCCGGTGGACCAGTGGTCTGCCTGTCGTCTCAGGGCTTCCCCGAGAAGGCCGAGGACTCCCGAGACGCCGCTTCTCGTCATGTCGAGGAGCAGCTCGGCGTGAAGGCCCGCATCATCTCGCCCCTACCGCGTTGGTATGCCTGCAACTCCTCGGAGTCGGGCCTCTACTTGATGCAGGTGCGCAAGTTCGAGCGGGCGGACGGCAACTCGGTGCTGTCGCCGAACGGCGTGCCGTTGCACTGGGCGACCGTCGATGCGGCGCGCAAGATCCTGGAGTCGAAGGGCTCGGACATCGGGCGCGAAATGCGGATCCTCGACGACGTCGAGAGCCTGCTCGTGCCGGCCTGAGCCGGCACTTGATCCGATCGGTTCAGCAGCAGCCGGTCGAATCCGGGCCGCAGGACGAGCCCGGTTCGGTGGTCAGGTCGAAGTCCTGACCCTTCGTGACGCGCGGATCACGGCGGCCGCTCGGCGCGCAGTCGAAGTTGGTGGCCTCGTCCATCGGCACCTCGACCCGCGGATCGACGGCAAAGAACTGTCCGGCGAACGGCTCCCGCATCAGAAGGTTGCGGGTCTTGTCGCAGACAGCCATCCGCTCACCACGGACGAACACGTGGCCGTCGTCGTCGAAGACCTTGCTGAACGGGCCGCGGTAGACGACCGCCTGGTGGCGCTCCAGGCAGGGGCCGGCCTTGCCTTTGAAGGCTTGCACGGTGACCGAGCGGAACTCGATGCCGTTGACGGTCTGCCAGGGCTCTTCCTCGCGGTGCACGAGCTCGACGCCGTGGAATCCGGCATCCGTGAACGCCTTGAGGAACAGGTCTTCGCGGTAGGCGCCGGAGATGCAGCCGGACCACAGCGTCGGGTCGTTCTGCATGTCGAGCGGGACGTCCTCATCGCAGACGATGTCGCTAATCGCGACGCGACCGTCGTTTTTGAGGACGCGGTACATCTCGTCGAACAGTTGTGCCTTGTCCTCGGGGCGGACGAGGTTGAGCACGCAGTTCGACAGGATCACGTCGACGCTCTCGTCCGCGATCATCGGTTGTTCGCCTCGAAGTCGATCTTCGATGCCGCGGAGCTCGAGCCACGAGGCCGCGTTGTCGATCGGGTGGGCGCGAAGCTGTTCCTCGAGGAGGTCGAAGTCGAGCTTCAGGTCCTGGATCATCCCGCGGTGGTAGCTCACGGTGTCGAAGCCGACCTTCTGAGCAATCGAGTCGTGATGCTCACGGGCGAGGCCGAGCATCTCGGTGTTCATGTCGACGCCGATCACGCGACCGTTGGGGCCGGCGATCTGCGCGGCGATCCAGCAGGCCTTGCCGCCACCCGAACCCAGGTCGACGACGGTGTCGCCCTCCTTTACGTACGGGGTCGGGTCACCGCAGCCGTAGTCGCGCTCGAGAATCTCGTCGGGCAGGACCTCAGGGTATTTCGCGTCATAGGAGACGGGGCAGCAGAGCGAGGTCTCGCAGACCTGGGCTCCACCGCTGTAGCGCTCGCGGACGGCTTCTTCGTGATCGATAGTGCTCTGCTTGGCGTCGCTCGTCATGATTTCGATTCGGATCTGGCGCGAGACTCTACTTGCTCGTGCTCGGATCGTTCGACCTTCTCCGATGAAGCTCCTCGTCATCGACGCCGTCGGCCTTCGACCGAAGGACCTCTCGCACTGCCCGAACATCCAGGCGGTTGCCGAACGCGGATTCGCTGCACCGCTCGAGCCGGTGTTCCCCGCGGTGACCTGCACGGCTCAGGCGAGCTTCCTGACCGGTGTGCCGGCCAGCGGACACGGAGTGGTCGGGAATGGCTGGTACTTCCGGGACATCACCCAGGTGATGTTCTGGCGGCAGTCCAACCGATTGATAGGCGCCGAGACCATCTACCAGAAGCTCCTGCGAGAGGACCCGGAGTTCCGGTGCTCGAAGATGTTCTGGTGGTTCAACATGTACGCGCCGGTGCACACCTCGGTCACGCCGAGGCCGGAGTACCACGCCGACGGTCTGAAGAAGTTCGGGCTTTACAGCGAGCCGGAGAACCTCTGGCACGAGCTCGAGGAGAAGTGTGGGACCTTCCCGTTCCCAGGCTTCTGGGGGCCGAAGGCCGGCCTGCCGAGCACCGAGTGGATCACGAGTGCGAGTCTTGAGGTCTTCCGGCAAACCGACCCAGAGCTTGGCTTCGTCTACCTTCCGCACCTCGACTACGACGCGCAGCGTTTCGGGCCCGACGACGAGCGGAGCCTCGAGCGGATTCCGGAGCTCGACCGGGAGGCCGGGCGACTGATCGACTTCGCGAACGAGCGTGGGGCTGAGGTGATCGTTCTGTCGGAGTATGGGATCGAGAAGGTCGATCGGCCGATCTACATCAATCGCTTCCTCAACGAGCGTGGCTACCTGCGCGTGCAGAAGACCAGTCACGGCGAGTTGCTCGACACGGGTGCCTGTCGGGCCTTTGCAGTCTGTGATCATCAGTGCGCACACGTCTACGTCGCGAACGACAACGACGTCGCCGAAGTGCGCACAGCGCTCGCGCAACTCGACGGCGTTGGCCGCATCTTGGATCGTAACGAGCAGTCGCAGCTCGGCATCGATCACGACAACAGCGGTGACCTCGTGCTCGTGTCCGAGCCGGGCACCTGGTTCGCCTACCACTACTGGCTCGACGAGGCGAACCGCCCGGACTTCGCGCCGACCGTCGACATCCACCGTAAGCCGGGCTACGACCCGACCGAGTTGTTCGTCGATCCGAAGCTCAGCTTCCCGATCCTCCGCGTCGTGAAGACGCTGCTGAAGAAGAAGCTCGGGTTCCGCTACCTGATGGACGTGATTTCGACCGACGCGAGTCTGGTCGGCGGAAGTCACGGGCGGATCGACATGGCGCCCGAGGATGGAGCGGTCTATGTCGCTTCCTCAGGCGCCGAGGCACCGTCGGTGTCGGCGCTCGAAGTCCGGGATCGGATGCTCGCACTGCTCGGCGGGGGCTGAGTTCGTCGCGAAGAATCGTGAGTGAACCGGGGCTCGGATCGTCTCGTTGCGCGTTCGGGCGTGGCGTGACACTCGTCGACCACGACGGATTCCTCATGAACAAGCTGATCGCGCACGCTCTCCTTTCCGCCCCATTGCTCCTCGTCTGGCTCGGGAATCCCGTCGAGTCCGGTGTGGATCCGAGGACAGACCCGCCCAGTTCAGATCCGGCTCGTTCACGGCAGTTCGACGGGATGGACGCGGTCGAGCTCCTGATGCAGACCGAGAAGGTCTCGGTTCACGTGATTCAGTCCGCCACTGGCCATCTCCTGGTGCAGACGGATCGGGAGAGCGGCGAGATGGAGATCCTGCTGAACCTCACGACTCGACCGCAGATTCCACGACCGGTTCGCGTGACGTTCTCACTGGACATGCTGCTCGGAGTGGTCGTGGACGGTGAGAAACTGCACGTGCTGTTTGCTCGATCGAGGGCGCACGACTCGATCTCCTGGTCCGCTGTTCCTCGCACGACCGAGCGCGACGAGAGGCTTGGGCAGCCGCGTGTAGAGCTGTTCACTTACGGTGAACGAGATGATTCACGGTTGGGCGTCGCGTCGTTCAAGCGACGGCCGTTGGATGCCGGGACGCAGGATCTGGTGCGCATCGCGCTAGGGGGAGACCGGAGAGGTGTGCTCGAGCTCCGTGATGGCGAGCTCTTCGCCTTCGGCGAGCCCGTCAGCGGCTGGCGCTGAGCGAGCCTGCGTTCTGAAGGTTAGCGTTCGACATGGGCGACGTAGACATCGATGTTGATCGGATGCAGATCCCGTTCGAGATCGAGTCGCGCTCCGGTTCCCTGCGCACTCTTCGGGCAGCGGTTCGCTTGGACGGTCGGGTGAAGGCAAACCTCGAGTTCTCGCGGTTCCACGGCAAGTGCGGGGCGAGTCTCGGTGGCGAGGACTACACGATTCGACTCGTGTTCATGAAGGGCCGCTATGAGATGTCGCGCGAGGGGCGCGTCCTAGCGGTCGGGAAGCGCCAACGGGCTTTCAGTTCAAGGCGACGGATCGAAGGCGTTGACGACGATGTCTTCGACATGGTCACACAGGGGCTTCGTCGGGCGCAGTACGGGTTCTTCAAGGGCGAGCGGAAGTTCGGCGAGATGCGTATCCGCTCGTTCCCAAAGCTCTCCGGTGAAGGCAAGTGGCCGGACAATCGACCGATCGAAGATCTCGTGTTCGCGATCGTCGTCGCAGTTCACTGGCGGCGACGACGCGCGGCTGCTGCTGGCGGCTGATGTCTACGGAGGAGTGCCCCAACGACAACGGCCGCGCCCGACACTCGGTCGGACACGGCCGCAAGGCGGCGTCACCCGTTGGGGACGCCGCGGTCGGGTCTGTTTGGACTTCTCAGAAGTCCATGTCGTCCATGCCGCCGCCCGGGGCGCCACCGGTCTTCTTCTCCGGGACGACTGAGACGAGCGCCTCGGTGGTCAGGAGCAGGGTTGCGACCGAAGCGGCGTTCTGCAGTGCGGTGCAGGTGACCTTGGCCGGGTCGATGACACCGGCAGCCACCAGGTCGACGTAGTCGCCCGTCGCGGCGTTGTAGCCGTGGTTCTTGCCCTTCTGGGCCAGGATCGTCTGGACGACGATCGAGCCGTCAACACCGGCGTTCGCGGCGATCTGGCGGATCGGAGCTTCGAGGGCGCGGCGAACGATGTTCGCACCGATGCGCTCGTCATCGGTCAGCTCGAGGCCGTCGATGACGCTCTGGCTCTTGAGGAGACCGACGCCGCCACCCGGGAGGATGCCGGACTCGACGGCTGCGCGGGTCGCGTGCAGCGCGTCTTCGACGCGGGCCTTCTTCTCCTTCATCTCGGCTTCGGTCGCCGCGCCGACGAGGATCTGAGCGACACCACCCGACAGCTTGGCCAGACGCTCTTGGAGCTTCTCGCGGTCGTAGTCGGAGCTGGTGTTGTCCATCTCGTTGCGGATCGTCTGGATCCGCGCCTGGACCTCGCCCTTCTTGCCAGCGCCTTCGATGATCGTCGTGTCGTCCTTGGTGATGACGACCTTCTTCGCCGTGCCGAGTTCGGCCACGCCGACGCTCTCGAGCGTGACGCCGAGATCTTCGAAGATCGCGTTCGCGCCGGTGAGGATAGCGAGGTCCTCCAGCATGGCCTTGCGGCGGTCACCGAAGCCCGGAGCCTTGACGGCGGCGCACTTGAAGATGCCACGCAGCTTGTTGACGACCAGAGTCGCCAGCGCTTCGCCATCGATGTCCTCGGCGATGATCAGCAGCGGCTTGCCCGACTGCGCGATCTTCTCGAGCAGCGGCAGCATGTCCTTGATCGAGCCGATCTTCTTCTCGTGGACGAGGATGTAGGGATCCTCGAGCACGCACTCCATGCGGTCCGGGTTGGTGACGAAGTGCGGCGACAGGAAGCCCTTGTCGAACTGCATGCCCTCGACCCACTCGACCTCGGTCTCGACGCCGCGGCCGTCCTCGAAGGTGATCACGCCGTCCTTGCCGACGCGGTCCATCGCCTGGGCGATCATCTCGCCGATCTCGGGGTCGTTGTTCGACGCGATCGAGCCGACCTGCGCGATCTCCTGGTGACCCTTGATCGGGGTCGAGATCTTTGCGAGCTGGGCCGTCGACGCCTTCACCGCGCCGTCGATGCCGCGCTTGAGGGCGACCGGGTTGGCGCCGGCGGTGACGTTCTTGAGGCCTTCCTCGAAGATGGCCTCGGCCAGTGAGAAACCGCTCCAGGTCGAGGCCCCGGGCGCCCCAGTCCAGCGTCAGCGGCGTCCCCGGATCGCTCAG